>NZ_DASWQI010000098.1:0-96069 GCF_036403745.1 Allosphingosinicella sp. | reverse complement strand
AGGCGCGCGCGACGAGGCCCGCAGCGTCAGGCGAAGTTGATCGCCTGGCCGCCGACGTGCAGGTGATCGAGGAACATGCTGTTGGTGCCGTTGCCGGAGCCGTCGGCGATCTGCCAGCCGAGCACGATGCTGTTCGCATCGACATGGATGCCGCCCGTCGGCGTGAAGCCGGCCGCGCTCTCCCAGGTGCTCAGCGTCGCGAAATTGGGGCCGAAGTCGATATTCTGGCTGGGCGAGTAGGTGTGCTCCCACGCCTTCCAATTGTCGCCGCTCAAGTCGGCATGCTGCCAGCTGCCCTGCGTGACAGGGCTGCTGCCCTGGTAGGCCCATTCGAACACGAGGTCGACGCGGTCGTTGGTGGTGGCGAGATTGCCGTCGGCGTCGAGGGTGATGCGGAGCACCGGAATGACGTCGGTGCGGTCCGAGCTTTGAACGAGATAGTCGAAGCTCAAATCGCCGAGATTGCCGAGCTTCACCTGGTGCGCCGCGTCGAACCCGTCGTCGACCCGGAGGCGGCCATTGCTGCTGTCGGTGACGAGGTGCAGCGCCGCTTCGCCCTGGATGGTATCGATGCTGATCGCGCCGAAGCGCGCCTCGGTGAACAGCTGCGTGCCGTCGGCCAGCGTGCCCTGGTTGGTTGTGACGTCGCCCGGCCCGTGATTGGCGGCGGCGAGGCCCGACACGTCCATCGTATAATGGCCGTCGGCGAGGGCCTTCTTCTGGTAGCCGAAGCCGTTGCCCTTGCCGGTATCGTTGCCGTTTTCCTTGGCGATTCTGCTGCTGACAGCCATGCTCTAGGCCCTCCCTTTGTCGTTGGAACGCGGGACAGGCGGCGCGGGGAAGGGTTTCGCGACCCTCCCCCCGAGTCGCGGCGCGGACATTGCGGCTCCGCAACGGAAGAGTCCATGTGCGGGACGGCCCGCCTGTCCGATTTCGGCACGGTCGAAACGGGCTTTTGCGGTCCGCTGGGCGGTGGCATGGGTGAGCGAGCCTTGCGGCCGTCGCGGGCGGGGAGAGCGCGCGGGTGCCGGTCAACATCCTCCACGTCCATTCGACCTTCGCGCTCGGCGGCAAGGAAGCGCGGGCGGTGCGGCTGATGAACGCCTTCGGCCCCGCGGCCCGCCATACCATCCTCACCGCCATGCCCGGCGAAAGCTCCGCCCGCGCCGCCATCGGCGCCGGGGTCGAGGCGCACTTCCCGGAGCACAGCCCGGCGCTCACCGGCTGGCCGACGCCGCGGCGGCTCAGCCGCATCGCGCGGGCGATGCGCGGCTTCGACCTCGTCCTCACCTACAATTGGGGCGCCTTCGACGCGGTGATGGCGCGGCGGCTGTTCGCCGGAACGATTCGGCTCCCCCCGCTGATCCACCACGAAGACGGATTCAACGCCGACGAGGTGGAGGCGCTGAAGCCCCGCCGCACTGCCTATCGCCGCCTCGGCCTCCCCGCCGCCCACCGCCTCGTCGTTCCTTCGGAGACGCTCGAGACGATCGCGCGCACGGCTTGGCGGCAGCCGGAGGGGAGAATGGTGCGCATCCCCAACGGGATCCCGCTGGCCGACTATGCAGCGCCGCCCGAGCCGATCCCCGGCGTCGAGAAGCGGCCCGGCGAAGTGCTGGTCGGCACCGTCGCGGGCCTCCGCCCCGTCAAGAACTTGCCCCGCCTCGTCCGCGCCTTTGCAGCGATGACGTCGCCGGCGCGGCTCGTCATCGTCGGCACCGGCCCCGACTGCGAGCGCATCGCCGCGGAGGCGGGCCGCCTCGGCGTCGCCGACCGGGTGCACATGCCCGGCTTCCTCCCCGATCCCGCCCGCTGGATCGGTAGTTTCGACATCTTCGCTTTGTCGTCCGACAGCGAGCAATTCCCGATCTCGCTCATCGAGGCGATGGCCGCCGGGGTGCCGGCGGTGGCGACGGCGGTCGGCGACGTCGGCCATATCGTCTCCGCCGACAATGCACCGCTCATCGTCGCGCGGGAGGACGAGGCGGCCTTCGCCGCCGCCCTTGAAAGTCTCGCCGCGCGGCCCGACCTCCGCCGCGCCATCGGCCGCGCCAACCGGGCGCGGGCCGCGGCGCGTTATGACGAGGCGGAGATGGTCGCCCGCTACGCCACGCTCTATGGCGAAGCCATTGGCCGCCGCGATGCGTTCATGACGCGTCAGGCATGATTTTGCGGGCATTTCCCGCCGCCCGCTTGTATAGCCGCGGGCGATTTTACTCGGAGGCACGATGTTCAAGGGTTTGAAGCCGATCCTCTACGGCGGCCGCGAAGTATGGCCCCTCGTGGAGGGCGGCAAGGGCGTGTCCGCCACCAACCATGCGAGCTCCGGCGCCTGGGCGGCGGCCGGCGGCATCGGCACCGTTTCCGCCGTCAACGCCGACAGCTACGATCCCGAAGGCCGCATCGTCCCGCAGGTCTACCATGCCCTCACCCGCCGCGAGCGGCACGAGGAGCTGATCCAGTACGCGATCGACGGCGCCGTCCAGCAGGTCCACCGCGCCTACGAGATTGCCGGCGGCGCGGGTGCGATCAACATCAACGTGCTGTGGGAAATGGGCGGCGCGCAGCGCGTCCTGCAGGGCGTGCTCGAACGCACCAAGGGGTTGGTCGCGGGCGTCACCTGCGGCGCCGGCATGCCCTATAAATTGTCCGAGATCGCAGCCTCTTACGGCGTGAATTACCTGCCGATCATCAGCTCCGGCCGCGCCTTTCGGGCGCTGTGGAAGCGGGCCTATTCGAAGGCCGCCGAATGGCTCGCCGCGGTCGTCTACGAGGATCCCTGGCTCGCCGGCGGCCATAACGGCCTCTCCAACGCCGAGGACCCGCTGAAGCCGCAGGATCCGTATCCCCGCGTCAAGGAATTGCGCGAGGTGATGCGCGAGGGCGGCATTCCCGACAGCGTGCCGATCGTCATGGCCGGCGGCGTCTGGAACCTGAAAGAGTGGGAGAATTGGATCGACAATCCCGAACTCGGCCAGATCGTCTTCCAGTTCGGAACCCGCCCGCTCCTCACCAGGGAGAGCCCGATCCCCGAGGATTGGAAGCAGCGGCTGATGACGCTCGAGGAAGGCGACGTCCTCCTCCACCGCTTCTCGCCCACCGGTTTTTATTCCTCCGCGGTCCGCAATCCCTTCCTTCGCGCGCTCGAGGCGCGCTCGCACCGCCAGATCGCCTTCACCAAGGAGGAATTGGGCGACCATTGCTTCCAATTGGACGTCGGTGTCGGCGGCAAGAAGAATTACTGGGTGACCCGCGGCGACCTGCTCCACGCGCGCGAATGGCATGCCCAGGGCTTCACCGACGCCCTGAAGACGCCCGACGAGACGCTGGTGTTCGTGACGCCCGATGAGAAGTCGCAGATCCGTAAGGATCAGGCCGATTGCATGGGCTGCCTCTCGCAATGCGCTTTCTCGTCCTGGGCGGACAATGAGAAGAATTCGACCGGCCGCCTCGCCGACCCTCGGAGCTTCTGCATCCAGAAGACGCTGCAGGACATCGCCCATGGCGGGCCCGTCGAACACAACCTCATGTTCGCCGGCCACGCCGCCTTCCGCTTCAAGAAGGACCCCTTCTATTCGAACGGCTTCGTGCCGACGGTGAAGCAGCTGGTCGACCGCATCCTGACGGGCGATTGAGTCCAGTGCCTCCCCATCGGCGAGCCGATGGGGAGGGGGACCACCGAAGGTGGAGGGAGCGGAGGTTCGCGATCGACCCGCTGCCGAGCGCGAATACCCCTCCACCAGCTACGCTGGTCCCCCTCCCCATCTGTCGATGGGGAGGCAGATTCAGGCGACCCGGTCCGGCAGTTCGCGGCCTTCCTGAAGGGCGAGGATGTTCTCGACCACCTTCATCCCCATCGCCGTCCGCGTCTCGACCGTGGCGGAGCCGAGGTGGGGGAGCAGCACCACATTCTCGAGCGCGAGCAGGCGCGGGTCGACGTGCGGCTCGTTCGTGTAGACGTCGAGGCCGGCTCCAGCGATCGCGCCCGTCTCAAGCCGCTCGATCAAGGCTTCCTCGTCGACGATCGCGCCCCGCGCGGTGTTGATCAGGAAGGCATGCGGCCCCACCAGCGCCAGCCTGCGCCGGTCGAGGAGATGGTGCGTCGCGGCCGAATAGGGCGCGTGAAGGCTGACGAAATTCGCCTGTCGGAGCATCGCGTCCATATCCGGCTCGAACCGCGCCTCCAGCCTCGCTTCCACGTCCGCCTCAACGCGGTGTCGGCTATGATACTCGATATGCATGCCGAGCGCCCGCGCCCGCAGCGCCAGCGCCTGGCCGATCCGCCCCATCCCGACGATCCCCAACCGCTTGCCCGTAAGGCTGGTGCCGAGCTGGTCGGTCGGCCCCCAGCCGCGCCACGCGCCCGCGCGGAGCGTCCGCTCGCCAGCGCCTAGCCGCCGCGCCGCCATCAGCATCAGCGCGAGTGCGATGTCGGCCGTGTCCTCGGTGAGCACGCCCGGCGTATTGGTCACCGCGATGCCCCGCGTACGCGCCGCATCGAGATCGATATTGTCGACGCCGACGCCGAAGTTCGCGACCAGCTTCAGCCCAGGCCCCGCGCTCTCCAAAAGCGCGGCGTCCACTGGATTTGCCACGCTCGGCACCAGCACGTCGCTGTCCGCCAACGCCTCGATCAGCGCCGTGCGCGGCATCGGCGCATCGCCGGGATTGAGCGCGGCGTCGAACAGCGCCGACATCCGTGCCTCCACGCCATCGGGCAGCCGGCGCGCCACCAATACCTTCATCCGCCTCATCCGTCCCGCCTGGGGAAGGGGAGGGGGGAGCGTCAAGCGCGAAGGAGAGTTGAACCCATCGCCCCGTCCTGCCTAAGGGTGGGCGGAAGAAGGAGCGCGCCACACCATGCCGAAACGCCTCGTTGCCGCCATCGCCCTTGCCGTATTCGCGGCGGCCGGCGCGTACGCAGCCGACAGCGAGAAGAAGCCGCCTTATTGGGCCTCGGTCACGGCCGGCAAGGCGCTGATGCGGACGGGGCCGGGGCGCAATTATCCGGCGGTGTGGCTCTATGTCCGTGCCGATCTGCCGGTGAAGGTGATCGAAACCTATCCCAATTGGCGCAAGGTTCAGGATCCGGACGGCGCGACCGGCTGGATGCTGCAGCGCCTGCTCAGCGACACCCGCACCGGCCTCGTCACCGGCTCCGAACCGCGGGCCCTGCACGAAGGGCCGGACGAGCATTCGGCGGTCACCTTCCGCGCCGAGCCGGGCGTCGTAGGGCGCCTCTCGCGTTGCGGCGGAGGCTGGTGCATGTTCGACGCCAAGGGCCGCCGCGGCTATATCCGGGTCGAGCAATTATGGGGTTTGGACGCGAGCGGCACGCTCGGTTAGGAGATTGGGAAATGACGGGGGTGAAGCAGGGGGATTTCGAAGGTGCGGTCGGCGAGAGCTGGGAGGTCGACGGGCCCGAGGGCACGATCGTCCCGCTCACGCTCGAGGTCGTGCAGCCCCTGCCGCGCGCGACGCGCGAGGGAGGCGCGTTCCGGCTCGAATGGTCGGGTCCGGGCGATCTCGTCCTGCCGCAGGCGACCTATGCGTTCAGCCGTGGCGGCGAGCGTTCGGATATTTTCATCGTGCCGATCGCGCGCGTAGAGGACAGGATCCGCTACGAAGCCCTGTTCATGTGATGGGGGCGTCCGTCTGATCGGCATTCATCCGACCGGCGGCGCCCGCCATTCCATGAGATCGTAGATGCCGTGCTCGTCCACCTTGGCGAAGCCGAGGCGGAGGTAAAGCCGCATCGCCGGGTTCATCCGCTCGACGTGGATCGACAGCGCCTTGCCCTTTGCCGCGGCGTCCTCCAGCAAATCCTCGATCAGCGCACGGCCAATCCCGCCGCCGCGCGCGTCCGGAAGGAGGGCGATGTCGATCAATCGGATCTCCCTCTCCCATTCCTCGATGTAGAGCCGTCCGACGGCGGTGCCGGCCCGTTCGACGACTAGCCACTCGGCGTTCGGATAATGCGCGCGGTAATGCCGGTGCTGCGCATCAAACTGGTGGGAGAGGAAGCGCACCTGGTCGGCCGCCGGCCATCCGGATTGCGCCACTTCCTCCAGCCGGGTCGAGAAATAGGTTTCCGCAAGATGCGGGAGGTCGTCGTCGGTCGCCGGGCGGCAGGTGACGCCGAGAGCCCCGGCTCGGCGAATCGGCGGCGGCATCGGCGTTAGTTGAACACCGCCATCGGCAGATCGCCTTGGCCGTCGAGATGAACGTGGAGGGCGGGGTATCCGCCGGCGCTCAGCCGATACGTGCCGCTTCCCGGCGGGAGTCGGCCGACGGCCGTTTCGAACGTCGCGACGAACGCATGGTCCCTGGCGAGGCCCGCCGGCCGTGCGCCTGACGAAGGCAGAGCCTCGACGGAGGCGAGCCGCAGGCCCGCCGTACCGGCAGGCGTTTCCGCCGCGAACAACGTGCCGACCGCCGCTTGCCAATCGGCGATGCCGCCGGCCGCGAGCTGGCGCTTGGCCGACGCCGCGCTTTTACCGCTGGATGCCTTGAGCCCCGCCAGCCCGGCAGCGCGAGCGGGTGCGGCGATGGCGGCGGCGCCGGCCGCAGCGATGGCGCCCCCGATAAGGGTTCGGCGTGCGAAGTGGGTGTTGTTGTTCATGGCCGCGTCTCGATCCAGATTGGGAGCCCCTCTACCACGCGGCGGGCTCGTTCTTGCTTACCTCGTCCGGAAGGGGCGGACACCCGGCGCACTTGCCCCCGCGCCGGCCTGTCCGCCCCCCTCGGCACTCCTAGATCCGCCGCTTAGCTGCGCGGCGGGAACACCCCTTGCAGGGCAATGCAGAAACTGAGCGTCAGATAAGGCATCATATTGTTGTGCGGCAGGCTCGCGCCGGCAATCGGCAGCGCCTGGAAAGCCATCGCCGTAAGCCCGCCGGAGGTGTCGGCATAGGCATTGCCGTTGAAGCTCTTCGACAACACGCTCGTCGCGGTGGGCGTTGTCGTCGTCGAGAGGATATTGACGCCGTTCAAAGTGTGATTGTGCGCGGGCATCTCGGAGTCGAGCAGCGTGACGGTTTCCTCGCCGCCGGTCTCGCCAAGGTCGCGCAGCGAGAGGCCGTTGCCCTGGCCCGGCTGCATCGGCGTCCTGCCCTGCAGATCCGGCAGCGCGAAGTTCGACTTGCCGTCGCCGCCATAGGTCGTGCCCAGCAGCGAGAACAAAGCGGTGTTCTGCGAAAGCGGCAGAAGCTGCCCGTCGCAGAACGCCCAGCCCTTGGGGGCGAAGTTGAACGGAAAGATCCGGATTTCGGCGACAAAAGGATCCACTGCGAACTCTCCTGTTTAGGTCTGGCTGGGGAAGATCCCGAACAGCGAGATGATGAAGTTGACGCACAGGTAGGGCTGCATGTTGTCATGCGGCTGGCTGCCGCCGTCGGGAGCGATCGCCGCCGCGTTCATTGCCGCAGTCGGCGGCGTCACGTTGGGCTTGTAGAGACTCACCGGCGAGAGCGCCGCCGTCACGCCGCCACCGGGCGCTGGCTGGGTGCCGCCGTCCGTGCTCGCGATCAACGGGTGGGTATGGCTCGGGATCTGCTGCGTGGTCAGCGTGACCTGCTCGACACCGGCGGCCTCGGCGAGCTGGTATGTGATGCCGTTCCGCGTCCCATTGTGAATCGGCAGGCGGCTCTGCATGTTCGGCAGGGCGAACGTGCTTTGGCCATCGCCGCCATAGGTGGTGCCGATCAGGTTGAAGAGCACCTCTTCCTCGCTGATCGGCAGAAGCTGACCCTCGCAGAACATCCAGCCGGCGGGGGCGAAATTGCCCGCAAACATGCGAATCTCGCCAACATAAGGTTGTGCCATGAAAATTGCCCCTCAGTTTTGCGACGGGAAAATGCCCTGAAGGGCAATGCAGAAGTTGACTACCAAATAGGGCGACATGTTGTTGTGCGCCTGGCTGCCCCCCGTATTGGACACGGTTCCAGCCAGGAGGGTCACGAGGTTCGCACCCGGCGCCCTGTAGCCGCTGGAAAAGCCGCCCAGCAGGTTGCCGGTCGGCACCGGCAACGTGGCGTCCTTGTTCGCGCCGTTCAGAACGTGGGTGTGCGCCGGCATTTCGGACATCGACAGCGTATGCGCCGGTTCGCCGCCCCTCTCGCCGAGCGTATGGCCGCTGCCCATGTGCATCGGTACGCTGCCGCGCACATCGGGCAGCGCGAAATTCACGCGCCCATCGCCGCCGTAGGTGGTGCCGAGAAGAGAGAATAGCGCCTGGTTCTGATTGATCGGCAGGAGCTGCCCGTTGCACTGCGCCCAACCCTTCGGGGCGAAGACGAACGACATCATGCGAATTTCGCTGAGAAACGGTTCGGACATATATTACCCCCCTGGGGCGTAATGAATAACGCAAATCAATCTGGCTGCAATCCGTCGCAGGCGAAATATTTTTCCCGGTTAAGAAGCAAGTCTACGGCACTTCGTGCGCGAAAAGCGGTGAGTCATTGCGCTTGCCCGCGCACTTTGGCATCGGCTCGGCATGTGTGAAGCCGATGCGCCGCCGCCGCTCGCCGACTTGGCCGAAGGCTCGCTGTTTCTCGATTTCGACGGGACTCTCGTCGCTCTAGCCGATCGCCCCGATGCGATCGCCGTGCCGCGTCACCTGGCTCCCCTGCTCGACCGCGTCGCCGCGGCGCTAGGGGGGCGGCTCGCCATCCTCACCGGCCGCGCGCTCGCCGATCTCGACCGGCATCTCGCGGCGCCGCATCTCGCCGCCGCCGGTTCCCACGGACTCGAACTGCGCGGCGCCACCGCGCAAGCCGAGCACACCGCCGGTCCAAACGCGCTCGTTCACGCCCGCGCCGCGCTCGCAGCCTTCGCAGCCGGCGCTCCGGGCCTCCTCGTCGAGGACAAGCCGGCGAGCGTCGCGCTCCATTACCGGCTTGCCCCCGAGCGCGAAACGGCGGCGCTGGCGCTCGCCGAAAGCCTCGCCGCCGCCACCGGCCTCGCGGTCCAGCGGGGCAAGATGGTCGTCGAGCTGCGCCCGCCGGGCCCCGACAAGGGAGACGCGGTTCGTGCGCTGATGGCGGAACCGCCGTTCGCCGGTGCGCGTCCTGTCGTCGTGGGCGACGATCTGACCGATGAAGACGGCTTCCGTGCCGCGGCCGCGCTCGGCGGCTTCGGCATTCTGGTCGGTGCCGCGCGGGTTACCGAGGCGCGCTACCGGCTTCCGGGCGTCGAGGCCGTCCACGCCTGGCTGGAGGCGGGCGCGCGTGACTGACCTCGCCCTCTGGCCGATCGGCAATTGCCAGGTCTCGGCGCTGGTCGATTCCGCCGCCGGCTTCGTCTGGGCGTGCCAACCGCGCGTCGACGGCGATCCGCTCTTCTGCTCGCTGCTCAGCCCCAGAGCGGAATCGCCGCTGCCGCGCGGCGAATGGCGGATCGCGCTCGAGAACCAGGTGAAGGTCGAGCAGAGCTACCTTCGCAACACCGCCATCCTCTCCACCCGCCTCACCGACGCCGACGGCGCCGTCGCCGAGATTTTCGATTTCTGTCCGCGCTTCGAGCGCAGCGGGCGCATGTACCGCCCCGTCGCCTTCTGCCGCATCGTCCGCCCCGTCGCCGGCGCGCCTCGCGTCCGCATCGCGCTCAACCCCGCCACCAATTGGGGCGAGGGCGACGCCGAGCGGACCAGCGGCACCAATCACATACGCTATCTCTTGAAGCCCCAGCCGCTGCGCCTCACCACCGACGCGCCGGTCGGCCAGCTTCTCGAAGGCCGCGCCTTCCGCCTCGAACGCGCCCACCATTTCTTCCTCGGCCCGGACGAGCCGTTCGCAGGCAACGTCGCCCAGAGCCTCGCCGCCTGGCTGCACGAGACGTCGGACGAATGGCGGCAATGGGTCCGCGGCCTCGCCATCCCGCTCGAGTGGCAGCGCGTCGTCATCCGCGCCGCCATCACCCTGAAATTGTGCCAGCATGAGGAAACGGGCGCGATCGTCGCCGCGCTTACCACCTCGATCCCGGAAGCCGCCGATTCGGGCCGCAACTGGGACTATCGCTATTGCTGGATCCGCGACGCTTACTACACCGTGCAGGCGCTGAACCGGATCGGCGCCCTCGACGTCCTCGAAAACTATCTCGGATATTTGAGGAATATCGTCGACGACGCGCGCGGCGGCCATATCCAGCCGCTCTACGCCGTCTCGGGCGAGCCGACGCTCGAGGAGCGCACGGCCGACGCGCTCGCCGGCTACCGCTCCATGGGCCCCGTTCGCGTCGGCAATGCCGCATACACGCAGATCCAGCACGACGCCTACGGCCAGATCATCCTGTCGAACGTCCAGGCGTTCATCGACGAGCGCCTCTTCCGCAAGGCCACGGACGCCGATTTCCACGCCCTCGAGCGGATCGGCGAGCGCGCCTGGGAAATGCACGACCAGCCCGATGCGGGCCTGTGGGAATATCGGACCCGCAGCGCCGTCCACACCTACAGCGCGGTGATGAGCTGGGCCGCCTGCGACCGCCTCGCCATGGCGGCCGAAGTGCTCGGCCTCGACGACCGCGCCGCCCTGTGGCGGGAGCGCGCGACCGCGATCCGCGCGCGCATCGAAAAGGAGGCCTGGTTCGCGCCCGAGCAGCGCTTCGGCGCCAGCTTCGGCGGCGGCGAGCTCGATGCCAGCCTCCTCCAGCTCGTCGACATGCGCTTTCTCGCCCCTGACGATCCCCGCTTCGCCGCCACCTTCGCCGCCGTCGAGAAGGGCCTGCGCCGCGGCGAGCACATGCTGCGCTACGCCGCCGAGGACGATTTCGGCCTCCCGGAGACCGCCTTCAACTTCTGCACCTTCTGGCTGATCGAGGCGCTCCACCTCGCCGGCCGCGGCGAAGAGGCGCGCACGATCTACGAAAAGACCCTCGAGCGCCTCACCCCCGCCGGCCTCCTCTCGGAAGACACGGATTTCGGCACCGGCGAGCTGTGGGGCAATTACCCCCAGACCTACTCCCTCGTCGGCCTCATCAACTGCGCCATGCTCCTCTCCCGCCCGTGGAGCGCGGTGCGATGAGGGGGGTACCTCACCGGGGACAGTCACTCGCCGCGCGGGCCGGTGAGATTGCGGATCGGCGGCCGCGGCGAGTGACTGTCCCCCCGCGCCATTTCGATTGGATGTCCCATTGAGCCGCCTGATCGTCATCTCGAACCGAGTCGCCGCTCCCACGCCCCAGGGAGAAGGCGGCGCACAGGGCGGGCTCGCCGTCGCCTTGTCGGCGGCGCTCAGGGAATATCAGGGGCTGTGGTTCGGCTGGTCGGGCAAGACGGTCGAGGAATTCACCGGCGACATCGAATTCGCCCGCCACGACGGCGTCTCCTCGGCGACCATCGACCTCGAGCCACAGGACGTCGACGAATATTATAACGGCTACGCCAACCGCACGCTCTGGCCGCTCTTCCACTACCGGATCGACCTGGCCGAGTACGACCGCAGCTTCGGGTCGGGCTACGAGCGGGTTAACGAGCGCTTCGCCGAGACCGTCGCCCCGCTGATCGAGCCCGACGACCTCGTCTGGGTCCACGATTACCACCTCATCCCACTCGGCTCGCAGCTGAGGGAAAGCGGCATCAGAAACCGCATCGGCTTCTTCCTCCACATCCCCTGGCCGCCTGCGCGCCTGCTCACCTCGCTCCCCGCGCACGAGCGGCTCGTCCTCTCTTTGCTCGCCTACGACGTCATCGGCTTCCAGACCGCCGAGTGGCTGGAAAGCTTCCAAAATTACGTCGAGCGCGAGCTTGGCGGCCATTGCGACGCCGACGGCACGATCCATGTCGGCGACCGCTCCGTCCACGCCGCCGCCTATCCGATCGGCATCGACTACAAGGAATTCCAGCAGGCGGTGGCGAGCCCCGGCGCGCACGAGGCGTGCAGCCGCCTCACCGAAAGCGCGGCGGGCCGCCACACCATCATCGGCGTCGACCGGCTCGATTATTCCAAGGGCCTCGCCGAGCGCTTCGAAGGCTATCGCCGCTTCCTCGAGGATAATGACCATTGCCGCGGCAAGCTCTTCCTCCTCCAGATCGCGCCGCCGTCCCGCGGCGAGGTCGACACCTACGAGACGATCCGCGAAAGCCTCGACGAGCTCTCCGGCCGCATCAACGGCGAATATGCCGAAGTTGACTGGGTCCCGATACGCTACGTCAACCAGGGCTATGGCCGCGAGGATCTCGCCGGCTTCTACCGCGCCGCCAAGATTGCCCTCATCACGCCGCTCAGGGACGGCATGAACCTCGTTGCCAAGGAATATGTCGCGGCCCAGGATCCCGACGATCCCGGCATCCTCATCCTCTCCCGCTTCGCCGGCGCCGCGCTGCAGCTCAAGGAAGCCTTGCTCTGCAATCCGTACAGCAAGGAGGACATCTCCGATTCCATCCGCCGCGCCCTCGCCATGCCGAAGGAGGAGCGCATCCGCCGCTGGCGCGCGATGAACGAGGTGGTCGAGAAGCAGGACGTCGTCTGGTGGCGCAAATGCTTCGTCGACGCGCTCGAAAGGAGCAGGCGCTGAGCGCCGGCAACGCGTTGGCGACGATACGCGCTTCAGCTTCTATGATGGCCTGCGCTTCGGCCTTGCCGGTGCGCGGGTAGGGAGGAACGCCCGTGGAATTGCGCAACGCCGCGACTTTTCTCGCCTGGGCCATCGCGCTGCTGCTGCTCTTCGGCGCCGGTCGCGCGTCTGCGCAGGAATGTCCCCGGGCCGATCCGACGGGAGCCCCTGCGCCCTCGCAAGTGCAGTCGCTCGACGGCGTGCTCGTCTATCATGACGGCATTCGGCAATGGTTCGAGTTGAAGCTCGGCAGGCCGAAGTGCGGACAAGCCTCGGTTCAGATCGTCGATACGTACGACGCCGTGCCGGCGCTGGCGACGCTGCGAGGATGCCGCGTCAAGTCGCAGGGCCCTCTCGATTTTGCGGGCACTGGCTATCTCTCGAAGGACGTCTTTCAGGCGGTCCGAAAGGTCGAGCCGCTCGGCGCCTGCGTTCGGCAACCCGCTTTCCCCAGCTTTGCAGGCGCGCGGCCGGACCGGCGAATCCGCTCCTACGTCGTTACCATGGACATCGATTACCGGCCGGGCGACCGTCCGATTCTCTTCCATGTCCGCGGGGCCGGGCGGGACCTGCAGCCGTGGCAGGCCTATGCCAGCTACGCGCTGACGGGGGGCTTCGCCCTCTACGGCTTCTGCGCCGACGGCTTCGTCACCGATCGGGTCTTCGGGACGCCCGCGGCGCATCCGGGCCACGCCGGCGATCCGCGCGAGCCCGGCGACATGGCGTCGTACGATCCCGAGAGCGCGGCGCAGGCCGGCAAGACGCAGCTGCGCCTCGGCTATAGCTGCGTCAGGCTTCCGCGGGCTAAGCGCTGACTCGTGAACCGCAGGGCGCGTTCCTCCGTCGTTGCCGCCGCCGCGATTGCGGCGCTCGCAGCGTGCGCCGCGGCGAGGGGGGTGCCGTCCCGCTCCGCCTCGGACCGCGCCGCTCCCGCCGCGCTCGGTCTCGATCCCTTCTACGCCCGCTACGTCGACGCCGGCGGCATCCCCGTCATCGGTTCGTCGCGTGTGCCGCCGGAGGCCCTCGCGAAGGCGCGGGCGATCGTCCTCGCAATGCTCGCCAAGCGCCGCGACATCCGCGCCCGCATCGTCCGCCAGGGCGTCCGCGTCGCGATCCTCGCCCCCGACGATGCGATCACCGATCTTCCCGAGCACCGCGACTGGAAGAAGCCGGCCCGCTACGACCCGCGCCTCACCACCTGCGAGCTCAAGAATTACGCGCTGATCGAAGCCGCCACCGACCGCGACTATTGGAACAGGCGCTCGCGGGGCAGCGGCGGCGTGCTGACCGCAGCGGGGGCCGAGAACCTCCTCGCTTTGCCCGGCGACCGCTATGCCGGCGAGAACATCCTCGTCCACGAATTCGCCCACGCCATCCTCACCGCCATCGAGGAGGCGGACCCGAAGCTCTACGCCGAGGTCGAGCGCGCCTACGCCCATGCCGTCGCCGCGGGGAAGTGGAAGGGCGATTATGCCGCGGTCACCGTCCAGGAATATTGGGCGGAAGGCACCCAATATTGGTTTAACGACAACCGGCTCGCCCGCCTCGACGACGCCGAGATCGTCTCCGACGGCGACCTCAAGCGCTACGACCCCCAGCTCTGGGCCGCTCTCGCCAAAGTCTATCGCGGTCACCGCATCGCCGCCGATCCCTGGTACCTGCACCCGGCCCGCCTCAACGTTCCCCTCGGCTACAAGAGCGCCGACTGCTGACGCGCCGCCGCACGTGCTTTCCAAGGCGAAGTGGCGATGACGGTCACGACAACCGGCCGATGGGGAGGAGGATCGGCCACGGCCCCGCCCGCCCCCTCGCGCCCGCCGCGCCCTCGAACGGAACGTCGCACGCGGCCACGGCGTTCAGCCTCGCACCAGGATCAGGAGTAAAGCCATGCGTATCGTCCATGCCGCCGCCATCGTCGCCGCCTTCTCGCTCGTCGGCACCGGACCCGCCGATGCCAAGGGCTGCATCAAGGGCGCGGTCGTCGGGGGTGTCGCCGGCCATTATGTCGGCAAGGGCCACGCCGTCGCCGGCGCCGCCGCCGGCTGCCTCGCCGGCCGGCACCTCGCCAAGAAGCGCGCCGCCGCCCGCCACGCGCGGCATTGAGGCGGGGAGGCGGACACGGCCTGTCCGGGCTGGATCGGCGGCTCCGCTGGACCGCAGGGATTGCGGGCGGAGCTGACGCGGGTCGACTGGCCACCGCCCGCCACGCGCGGCATTGAGCCAGAGAGGCGGACACCGGCTGTCGGGGCTGGATCGTCGGCTTCGCTGGACCACAGGGAAATGCGGGCGGAGCTGACGCAGGTCGACGGGCCGCCGCGGATTACCCGTCATCCCTCCGCTGACCGTCATCCCCGCGAAAGCCGGGATCTCGTGGGGTGAAAGGCACTGACGCCACTTCCGGGTGGGGATCCCGGCTTTCGCCGGGATGACGGGGGGGATCTTACCCGCCGCAGCCGCCTCGGGGCGGGAAGATACTGCTGTGCGGGTAGGGGCCTTTCCTCAGCCCAGCACCCCACCTTCGCCCACGCCGCCCTGCCTGGCGGCTGCGTTGTTCCGGCGGGCCTGAGCCCTCTTCACAATGTCAAAGACAACGCAACTCGAGTCGGCATGAACATAGCAGCAACGATTCGGCGAGTCAAGCAAATCGTTCCGTGTCTGATCGCGCCTCGGAACGGCTTGTCGCTCGGGTCCAATCACTGGTCCGCCCGCAGCCCGAGCAGGTCCCGCAGCAGCGGCTTGAAATCGAACATTGGAAGGCGGCGAACAGGCGGGCGAGTCTCATGCCGCTTCCTCTGCCCCAGCCGCGCTGCAAAGGTAAGACGGCGTTCATCGCCAGGTTAGCCAATCGGTGATAAGCGGCCTCATGGCCTCTTCCTATCTCGCGCTCGGCCGCTTCGGCCTCGGCGCCCGCCGCGGCGAGAAGCTGCCCGAGGATCCCAAGCGCTGGCTGCTCGCCCAGCTCGATCGCTTCGACCCGAAGCCGGCAATGATCGCCGCCGTGCCGCCGCGCACCGAAGTCGCGACCCAGCTCGCCGACTATCTCGAAATCCGACGCGCCGAGGGGCCGAGGCCGCTCAAGGCGGCGATGGCGACTCCGATCCCCGCCGCCGCTCCGGCGATGACGCCCGCCGCCGCCGAGCCGGCGATGACCGGAATGTCCGCCCAGCTTGCCGGCCTCCCGGAGGACACCCGCAAGTTCATCCAGAAGTCGGTCCGCGATTATTACATCACCGCGATCGGCGCCCGCGCCAACGCTGCGCTCGTCTCGCCCGCCCCGTTCGCCGAGCGCCTCACCCATTTCTGGGCCAACCATTTCGCCGTCTCCGCCGACAAGCTGCAGGTGATCGGCCTCTCGGGCCTGCTCGAGTTCGAGGCGATCCGCCCCAACGTCATGGGCCGCTTCGCCGACATGCTGCTCGCCGTCGAGCGCCACCCGGCGATGCTGCTCTATCTCGACCAGGCCCAGTCGATCGGCCCGGAAAGCCGCATCGGCCGCTTCACCGCCCTGCGCGGCCGCAAAACCGGCCTCAACGAAAATCTCGGCCGGGAGATTCTCGAGCTCCACACGCTCGGCGTGCGCAGCGGCTATTCCCAGGCCGACGTCACCGAATTCGCCCGCGCCCTCACCGGCTGGAGCGTCAGCGGGCTACTGCGCGGCCCCTCGGCCCGCGGCATCGGCGTCGCGGGCCCGCCGGGCGAGTTCGTCTTCGCCGACGCGATCCACGAGCCGGGCGCCCGCAATATTCTCGGCCGCAAATACGACCAAGAGGGCGAGGCGCAGGCCCGCGCCGTCCTCCTCGATCTCGCCGCCCACCCCGCAACGGCGCGGCACATCGCCACCAAGCTCGCCCGCCACTTCGCCGCCGACGATCCGCCGCCGGCGCTCGTCGACCGCCTCGCCGCCTCCTTCCTCAAGACCGGCGGAGACCTGCCCAGCCTCTACCGGGTCCTCATCGACTCCCCCGAAACCTGGTCGCGAAGCAGCGCCAAGTTCCGCTCGCCCTGGGATTGGACGATCGCCTCGCTCCGCGCCGTCGGTGCGAAGGACCTCAAGGCCCAGCAGGTCGCCGGGATCATGAGCCAGCTCGGCCAGCCCGTCTGGAAGCCCGGCTCCCCCGCCGGCTATGACGACATCGCCGCGACCTGGGCCGGTCCCGACGCGCTCGTCCGCCGGGTCGAAGCCGCAGACCGCATCGCCGCCCGCGCCGCCGAGGCCACCGACGCCCGCACCCTCGCGCCGCAGCTGCTCGGCGACGGCCTCACGCCGCCAACGGCTCAGGCTCTGGCTCGCGCCGAGAGCCCCGGCCAGGCGCTCGCCTTGCTCCTCGTCTCGCCCGAGATGCTCCGGAGATGAATATGCTCGACCGCCGCCTCTTCCTCGCAAGCGCCGCCGCCGGCGCCGCCTTGCTCGCCGCGCCCGGCATCGCCCTCGCTAAGGCGGCGACCGACCGCCGCTTCGTCTTCATCATCCAGCGCGGCGCCGCCGACGGCCTCGCCACGCTCGCTCCCGTCGGCGATCCGGCCTTCTCGGGCCTGCGCGGCGCCTTCGCCGAGGATGCCGCCGCCGGCGCGAAGATCGACCCGTTCTTCTCGCTCCACCCCGCGCTCGCCGAGACGGCGAAGATGTACCAGGCGAAGGAGGCTTTGTTCGTCCACGCCATCGCCTCGCCCTATCGCGACCGCTCGCACTTCGACGGTCAAAACGTGCTCGAGAGTGGCGGCGATGCGGCCTACAAATTGCGCGACGGCTGGATGAACCGCCTGCTCGGCCTGCTCCCGCAAGCCGAGGCGAAAGCGATCGCGGTCTCCTCGACAGTGCCGCTGGCGCTGCGCGGCCCGCGCGACGTCGCCTCCTACGCCCCCTCCGCTTTGCCCCAGCCGACCGACGACCTCCTCGCCCGCGTCGCCGATCTCTACCACGCCGACGCGCAGCTGATGCCGCTGTGGAACGAGGCGATGGCGACTCGCAAGCTGACGGGCGACCTGACCGCCGGCGGCGGCCAGAACGCCGCCGCCACCGGCGCCTTGGCGGCGCGGCTCCTCAAGGGCGAGGCTGGCAACCGCATCGCCTTCATCGAGACCGGCGGCTGGGACACGCACAGCGGCCAGCGCGCGCGCTTGGGCCTGCAGCTGAAGGGCCTCGACGCTCTGCTCGCAGCCCTCAGGACCGGCCTCGGCGCCGACTGGTCGAGCACCCTCGTCGTCGTCGCCACCGAATTCGGCCGCACCGCCGCCCCCAACGGCACCGGCGGCACCGACCACGGCACAGCCTCGGCGGCGATGCTGCTCGGCGGCGCCGTCGACGGCGGCCGGGTTGTCGCGGACTGGCCGGGCCTCTCGCAGGGCGCCCTCTACGAAGGCCGCGACCTCAAGCCGACTGCCGACCTCGACGCCCTCATCGCCACGGCTCTGGCCGAGCATTACGGCTTGGAGCCGGCCCGCGTGGCAAGTGCGCTGTTCCCCGGCGGCGGAAAGCCCCGCCCAATGCCGAAGCTGATCCGTACCTAACGTCATCCCAGCGAAAGCCGGGATCTCAATCCGGAAAAGACACCGGCGCACTTCACCCGACGAGATCCCGGCTTCCGCCGGGATGACAGCTACCTGAGCAGCGGCTCCAGCAATTGCGCCAGCCGCGCATGGTCCTTCAGCGACGGGTGAAAATCGCAGCTGCCCAACTCGAGGCCGTCGAACCGCACCGTTCGCACCTTCGGGCTCGCCAGCGTCTTCGCCACAGCCTCGACATCTGCCGCAAACGTCGGCCCGCCCATCAGCACCAGCCGCGCCTGCGGCTGCGCGGCCATCAGCCGCCTGGCAAACGCGGTGTAGCCGGCGCGGTAGGCAGCGTGGAGCGCGTTCGCATTGCCCCATGCCTCCCCGCCGTGCAGCGGCGTCGAGAAATCGTTGGTGCCGAGGTTTATGACGATCGCCTTGAGCCGCCACCGCCCCCGCGCGGTTTCGAGATGCACCGGGTCGTCCGGCAGCATCCGCGGGTAGAGGAGGGGCATCGTCTCGCCGGCGCGGTTCCCGTTATAGTTCCGCACGATGCCGAACCCGGAATAGGCGATGACGCGATAATCGTACCCCAGCCGCTTCGCCACCACCGGCCCGAACGCCTGCTGGGTGTCGGTCGTATCGTGCACTTCAGCCCTGGTGCACTTCCGCGTCGGGGAGGTGTTGCCGTACCCCACGGTGTAGCTGTCGCCGATGAACTCGACCTGCGGCTTCCACCGCGGCGGCGGCAGTGGCGTCCCGCCCTCCATCGTCTCGACCGCCAGCAGCCGCCCCCCGCCGGTCTGGCTCTCCGTCATTTTCTCGATGCGGAGCAGATGCTCTCCCGGGGAGAGGCCGGAGATCGTCACCGGCGCCTGCGGCCGCTTCAGCACCATCCGCTCGCGGCCGTCGATCAGGACCCGGAAGAAATCTGTGTCGCTCACCACGCCCACTCTGACCGCGGTGCCCCGGAACCGCCCTTCGAAATAGACGCCCGGCCAGCCGAACCGCGCCTGGCCGTCGCCGATGACCAACACCCGTCCGCCCGGCGTCACCGCCAGCGGCAGCCCCGCCGGCGCTGCGCCGAGCAGGACGAAGGCAAGCGCGGCGGCAGCAATCCGCATCGCCTAGCGCGGCGCCATGCGGATGGCGCCGTCGAGGCGGACATATTCGCCGTTCAAATACGTGTTCTCCGCCATGAACAGCGCGAGCCGGGCATATTCCTCCGCCTGGCCGAGCCGCTTGGGGAAGGGGACCTGCGCGGCGAGCGCGTCCTGGATGTTGGACGGCATCATCGCCACCATCGGGGTCTTGAACACGCCCGGAAGGATCGTGTTTACCCGAATGCCCTCGTTCATCAGGTCCCGCGCGATCGGCAGCGCCATGCCGACTACCCCGGCCTTCGACGCCGAATAAGCCGCCTGGCCGATCTGCCCGTCCTGCGCGGCGACCGAGGCCGTGTTGACGATCACCCCGCGCTCGCCGTCTTCGAGCGGATCGAGGCCCACCATTCCGAACGCCGACCGGCAGATCATCCGGAAGGTGCCGATCAGGTTGATCTGGACGGCGAGCTCGAACTGGTGGATCGGATAGGCCTTGGGCTCGCCCGTCGCCTTGTCGCGCCCGACCGTCTTCACGGCGTTCGCGACGCCCGCGCAATTGACGAGGATCCGCTCCTGCCCATGCGCCTCGCGCGCCTTGGCGAAGCCGGCGTCCACCGCCTCGTCCGACGTGACGTCGACCTTGGCGAACACCCCGCCGATTTCGCGCGCGACCCGCTCGCCTTTCTCCTCGTCGCGATCGAACACGGCCACCTTTACGCCGCGCGCGGCGAGCGCCCGGGCCGTCGCTTCGCCGAGCCCGGAGGCGGCGCCGGTGACGACGGCGGCGATGTTGTTGTCGAGCTTCATGTCCTGATCTCCTGCCTTTGCCACGGCTCCTAGAGCCGGAACGGGGGAGGGGACAAGGGCGCGGCCGAACCTCTTGTATGCAGATAAATGCATACTTATACATTACACGGGGCTGTAGCGGGGCGGGAGTGTGCGTATGCCGGTGTTGGAATGTTCGGCCGAGCGGCCTTGGGGTGTTCACGCACCGGTCCGCAACGACGCTGCCTGCGGCCGCTGCGGCTGGGTCGCACCCGGTCCCATCTCCGACGCGCTCGACGACGCCCGGGAGGCCGCTGAGGCCGCGGCCGCCGCCTTGGCGCGCGCCGAACAATTGGGCTGGGCGGAGCAGCCGATCGCCGCCTAGTTACGGCTCCGCAACCTCCCGCGCCTCCGGACGTTCGAGGGGCGTGGGCGACGGCGCAACATCCTCTTTCCTGAAGCCGGGCCGTAATTGCTGGCGGATCGCCAAGGCCGATCGGGCCGCGATGATCGTCGATGCCGCCGATTATTACGCCTACGCCTTCGACGCGATGATGCGGGCCCGCTCGCAGATCCTGCTGATCGGCTGGGACGTCGATACCCGCGTGCACCTGCTCGAGGAGAAGCAGGCGCGGGGTGCTCCGACCCAGCTCGGCGCCCTCCTCACCTGGCTGTCGAAGCACCGGCCCGGGCTGGAGATCACCGTGCTCGCCTGGGACGAAGGCCTGCTCAGCCTCCCCACCCGCGGCACCACCATTTTCCGGCTGATGCGCTGGTGGCGGGACCCGAAGGTGCGCATCAAGTGGGACCACAGCCACCCGCTCGACGGCAGCCATCACCAAAAGCTGCTGATCATCGACGATCAGCTCGCCTTCTGCGGTGGCATCGACATCACCGGCGACCGCTGGGACACCCGCCATCACCGCGACAACGATCCCGGCCGCCGCACCCCCTTCACCGGCCGCAGCTATGAGCCGTGGCACGACGCGACCATGGCGGTAGGCGGCGAGGCCGCCCGTGCGCTCGGCGATCTCGGCCGCGAGCGGTGGAAGTGCGCCACGGGCAAGGAGATGCCGCCTGCCTCGCCAGGGGCAGCGGAGACGCTGTGGCCGGAGGGGCTGGAGCCGCACTTCCGCGACGTTCCGGTCGGCATCTCCCGGACCCTGTCGGAGGACGGGCCGATCGAGGAGGTGCGCGAGGTCGAGGCGCTGTTCGCCGACATGATCGCGGCGGCCAAGAAGCACGTCTATATCGAGACGCAATATTTCTCCTCGCGCATCATCGCCGAGGCGATCGCCAAGCGGCTGGAGGAGCCGCTCGGGCCCGAATTCGTCATCATCAACCCGAAGACGGCGTTGGGCTGGCTCGACGAGGAGGTGATGGGCGCGGCGCGCGCCGAGCTGTTCGAAGCGCTCACGAAGCGGGACCCGAACAAGCGCTTCCGCATCTATTGCCCAGTGACCGAGGGCGGCGCGGACATCTACGTCCACGCCAAGATCATGATCGTCGATGACGTGGCGCTGCGGGTCGGCTCGGCCAATTTCAACAACCGCTCGATGGGCCTCGACAGCGAGTGCGACATCATTGTCGACGGCAGCGGCAGCGCCGAGACGCGCAGGGCTATCGCCGGGACCCGCGCAGACCTCCTCGCAGAGCATTTCGGCCGCGACCCCAAGGAGGTGGGCGCGCTGATCGAGGAGACCGACTCGCTGATCGCCACCGTCGAGCGCCTGCGCGGCCCGGGCCGAACCCTCGTCCCGTTCGAGCCGCCCGAATTCAATGCCCTGGAACGCCGCATCGCCAAGAGCGAGCGGCTGGACCCTGAGGGCCCGGGCGAACTGTTCGAGAAGCGCGCCCGCCCCGGCCTCCTCAGGACGCTCGGCCGCGGATAGATCGCCCGCCTGCCGCGTTGCTGCTGGAAGGCTCCCACACGTCCCCCACGGAGGCGGTCATGAAACTCGTCCTCGTCGCCGCAGCGCTCGCCCTCCCAGCCGCCGCCCCGCCGGCGCGACATGCTGGCGGCGCCGGCTGGTCGTCAGGCCAGGTGCGCGTTCACAGAGGCACCCCCACGGGCACGGGGCGGTGGCACCATTGGCCCGAGAAGAGGCATCAGGGCCGCGGAGGCTGGGGCGGCTATGGCTACCCTGGCGTCGTTTATGCGGGCGACGGATATGCCGATGACGTGCCGCTCCCGCGGCCGTCGGGCGTCGGCTTCTTCGAGGACGGGGACGCGTGGGTCCAGGGGCACCGCGTCGTCTACGATTACGACCGCGGCTACCCGTACGACCATTATCGGGACCCGCGCGCACGAGTTCGTTCGTACCGCTGAGCCGTTCAATGTCGCACCTGCCGCTTCCCGTGGTTCCCACGAGGTGGCTTGCAGGCCCTTGATTCTTCGGCGAGACTGCCTGCGGGGGCATGGCAAGGGTGGCAGCAACGATCCGGGACGGGCGAGGGAGCCGCCAGGCGCGCATAGGCTTGTCCGCCGCCGCGTCGGTCTGTCTCCTCGCCCATCCGGCAAGCGCATCCGCCCAGTCGTCGGCTCCGGCGAAAGAGGCACCCGCGGACCCGAATTCCGAGATCGTCGTGGTCGCCCAGCAAGGCGACCGCTCGTCGATCGACCGCACCACCTATGTGGTGCGCGACACGCCGGAGGCGCGCAGCGCAAACGGGATCGACCTGCTCTCCCACGTGCCGTTCGTGGATGTCTCGCCGAACGGGCAGATACGGCTGCTCGGCACCGGCGGCGTCAAGATCCTCGTCGACGGCAAAGAGGTGGTCGACGCGAACGCGATGCTCCGCGACCTGCAGGGCGCGCAGATCGCGAAGATCGAGGTGATCAGCAATCCGTCGGCGCAATTCTCGGCGCGGGGCACGGGCGGGATAATCAACATCGTCACGCGCCGGACCGCCTCACCGGGGGTTGGCGGCTCCGTGACCGCCGACGCCGACAATTTCGGGCGCGGGGAGCTCAAGGTTTCGCCGACCTGGTCGCGCGGGCGCGTCTCGCTGACCGGAAGCGTGAGCCTGATCCATAACGGGCATCGGGCGAACGGTACGGAGGAGGAGCGCTACAGGCGAGGCTCGGACGGCACCCTGTTTTTCGAAAGCCGGGAGCAAACCAGGAGCCGCAACCGGGGCGATCAAATCTCGGGGAACGCTATGATCAGCTACAAGCTGACGGAGAAGCAGACGATCAGCCTCACCGCCTATGCCAACGTGGGTAAAAGCCGCTCTGAGGGCACGACGGAGCTTTTCTTCGCTGACGACCCCGCGACGCCCTTCACGCGCGCTTCGGCGGGCAAAAGCAGGTTCAACCTCATCGACGTCTCCGCGGACTATCGGCGGGAGGGCAAGCGGGCGGGGGAGACGCTCACCGTCTCGGCCAAGACGTCGCGGCTCCATTTCCCCACCGAGGACCTCTACATCACCACCGGCGGCCCCGGCGGGCCGAGCACGTTCGCCCTTCAGTCGGATTGGCTTCGCTCGACCTCGAATTTCAAGGTCGATTACGTCCGTCCCTTCGCGAAGGAGCGGCGGCTTTCGCTGGGCGGAGCGCTCCAGGCGACCCGCGAGGACCAGAGCACGACGGCGGTTGGGGAAGCGGCGCCGGGCGGTACGCCCTTCACCCTGTTCTCGGAGGCCGCGGGCTCGTTCGTCGAAGAGAGCGGCTACGTCACCTACCAGTCACCGCTCCTCGGGGGCACGGCGCTTGCGGGCCTGCGGGTGGAAGGGCGGCAGTACAGCTTTAGGGGCAGCCCGGCGGGCTCCTCGTCCGGGCAGCGGCACCTGTTTCCGAGCCTCCACCTCGAACGCAAGCTGGCCAAGGCGCTGACGGGACGTCTCAGTTACTCACGCCGGGTGAACTGGCCGGAGATCAGCGCCCTCGATCCGGCGGTGCGCTTCAGCGATCCGCGGTCGGCCTACGTCGGCAACGTGGCCCTGCGTCCGGAGCTCACCCACGCTTTCGAAGCGAAGCTGACCCTGAAGGGCAAGCGGCGCACGGTCGAAGCGACGGCGTTCAGCCGCCACACCTCGGATCTGTGGTCGTCGCTCGGCACGTTGGACGCCGCGGGCGTGCTGACGAGCCGTCAGGTGAATTTCGGCACACGGCTGCTGCGCGGCGCCAGCATCGCCCTTCAGGGCTCGATTGGCCGCAGCTTCAGCTACTCGCTGAACGGCAATGTCGCCGACGAGCGGCTGCGGTCGAACGGCCAGGTCCGCGCCTTCGCCGGCGAGGGCGCGCAATATGACGGAGCCGTAAAGCTCGAATATCACGACGGCCAGGACGGCCGGCGTGGCGCCGATCGCGTGACGCTCAACGCGCGCTATTCCGGCCCGCGCTTCAACGGCTTCCTCCGCGTCGAACCCTACATGCAGGCGGACGCCAGCTGGTCGCACGGCTTGAGCGACCGCCTCTCCAGCGTGCTCAAGGTCTCCGACCTGACCGGGCCCTTCCGATTCAAGTCGACGAGTATTTCGCCGGACAGCGTGGTCCGCGGCACGTACGGCAGCCGCGACCGCCAGATCACGTTGTCGCTCAGCTACAGCCTCGGCCGCCGCGCGGCCGTTGCGAAGCCATAGCCCTCAGGCCGAGGCGGCCATCGCCTTTTCGAGGTTGGCGCGGATCGCTTCGAAGAATTGCTCGGTGGTCATCCAGCTCTGGTCGGGGCCGATGAGGATGGCGAGGTCCTTTGTCATGTGGCCCTGCTCGACCGTTTCGATGCAGACCCGCTCCAGCGTCTCGGCGAAGCGGGTGACTTCGGGTGTCTCGTCGAACTTGCCGCGCCACTTGAGGCCGCCGGTCCAGGCGAAGATCGAGGCGATCGGGTTGGTCGAGGTCGCCTTGCCCTGCTGGTGCATGCGGTAGTGGCGGGTGACGGTGCCGTGCGCGGCCTCCGCCTCGACGGTCTTGCCGTCCGGAGTCATCAGGATCGACGTCATCAGTCCCAGGGAGCCGAAGCCCTGCGCGACCTGGTCGGACTGGACGTCGCCGTCGTAATTCTTGCAGGCCCAGACGAATTTGCCGCTCCACTTGAGCGCCGAGGCGACCATGTCGTCGATCAGGCGGTGCTGATATTCGATCCCCGCTTCCTGGAACCGCGCCTTGAACTCGCGGTCGTAAACGTCCTGGAAGATGTCCTTGAAGCGGCCGTCATAGGCCTTGAGGATGGTGTTCTTGGTCGAGAGGTAGACCGGCCATTTCCGCTCCAGCCCGTAATTCAGGCAGGCATAGGCGAAGTCGCGGATCGACTCGTCGAGATTGTACATGCCCATGGCGACGCCGGAGCCCGGGAAGTCGAACACCTCGTGCTCGATCTCCTGCCCGTCCTCGCCGACCCATTTGATGGTGAGCTTGCCCTTGCCGGGGACGAGGAAGTCGGTCGCCTTATACTGGTCGCCGAAGGCGTGGCGGCCGACGACGATCGGGTCGGTCCAGCCGGGGATCAGCCGGGGCACGTTCTTGATCACGATCGGCTCGCGGAAGACGACGCCGCCCAGGATGTTGCGGATCGTGCCGTTGGGCGACTTCCACATCTTCTTGAGGCCGAACTCCTCGACCCGCGCCTCGTCGGGGGTGATCGTGGCGCATTTGACGCCGACGCCGTGCCGCTTGATCGCCTCGGCGGATTCGACGGTGACCTTGTCGTCGGTCGCGTCGCGATTCTCCATACCGAGGTCGAAATAGAGCAGGTCGATGTCGAGATAGGGGAGGATCAGCCGCTCGCGGATCCATTGCCAGATGATGCGGGTCATCTCGTCGCCGTCGAGCTCGACGACGGGGTTCTTCACCTTGATCTTGGCCATGGCGGCTTGGGCTTTCCTGGGCTGAAAGGGAGTGTGGCGCCGCATAGAAGCTGGCGCCGCGCCGATCAACCGGGCCGTCGCATTACGCCGTCCGATCCTCTCATCCGCGCGCATCCTTGCGGAGGCGGGCCACGCCGGTCCCGCTCCAGCGATAGGGGATCGCGTCCGTGTCCGCCGGGAGACGATAATGGTCGGGGTCGTCGTAATCGTAAGCGTTGGACGGAAAGTTGATCATCAGCGCGTCCGCGCTTCCCAGGTTCTGGAGCCCGTGCCACACGCCTGGCGGCAGCACGACGAAGGTCGGCCGCGCGTCGCCGACATGATATTCATTGAGGCGCCCCGCGGTCGGGCTGTCCTCCCGCCCATCATAAAGGACGAGCTTGACGTGGCCCTGGTTCACGAACAGCCGGTCGACGTTGACCGCGTGGCAGCTCCACGCACCGATGGCTCCGGGAAACAGGCGGGACTGATAGGCGTGGACGACGGGGAGGCCGCTCGGGTCCCATTCGGGGCGGTACATTTCGGTGATGATGCCGTGGTCGCGCGGCACGTGCAGCACCTCGCGCGCGTGAACCCCGGCGATCGGCGCGCGGAGCATCTGCCAGTCCGCGTCGTTGAGCGCGCCGTCCTTGACCGCGCCCTCGATCATGTCCCGCCTCCCCGGGTGCTCGGTGCCGGCGCCAGGCCCTTCCATGCACGGCGTTGGTCGATGGCTTGGCCCGGAGCGGGCTCGAGACGCCTGGGTGCCAGGCGCCGTCCGACGCCGCGGACGCCTCGCCGCAGCACTTGCCCGACCAGCGCTCCGAACGTGGGCTCCCGCGCGGCGGCGGCCATGTCCAGGGCGATCGTGGCGAGTTCCATCGGTTCGAGATCGCGTTCCCGGCGAATCCGGGCGAGCCATTCCGCTTGCTCGTGTCTCGGCCGCTCCCGGTAGACGTTCCGCCGAAGCGAGGCCGGGAACTTGATGGCCGTCAGGCGCCGCACCGGCCTTATCTCGGCGCCGGCGGTATGAAAGCGGGTCCACAGCTCGGCCTCGGGGTCCAGGCTCAAGCCGCGATAGTCGCGCCATCCTCCCAGGCGCTCGGTTAGCGCGCGGCGGTGAACGGCGGCCGTCGGCGCTATCCACATTCCCGGGCGATACTCCCCGACGAGGGTCGACCGCTGGAGCTCGTGGCTGGAGGGCACCATTCGCACCAGGCCGAAAGCCATGTCTGCGCCTCTGTCGACGGTTGCGACCAAGCAGGCGAGATGATGGGGCAGCCAGAGGTCGTCATGGCCCAAATAGGCAATGAGGTCGCCCCGCGCCTCGCGAAGCGCTGCGTTGTTCGGCGTCGATTGATGGCCGCTGTTCGAAGGCAGGTTCATCCACCGCACGCGCTGGTCCGCCACCGCCGCAACCACTTCCCCTGAATCGTCCGTGCAGCCGTCGCCGACGACGATGAGCTCGAAATCCTCAAAGCTCTGCCCCAGCGCGCTGCCGATCGAAAACGGCAGCACCGCGCTCCAATTGTAGGTCGGGAGGATGATCGTGACCTTCGGATTTCCGCGCGTCATCGGTCCATCCTAACACGCACCACCGGGGCGCTCCAGCCGGCCCTCTGAAAACCGGACCGCCACTGCAGCCATTGTCTCCGCGCGTTGTGCGGCGGTCACAACAAAGCTAAGGGGGTGGCCCATGACCTCGCTGGAAAAACCGGACCTCGTCACGACCAACGTGCGCTACCGCATGCCGAGCGTGCACCCGGAGGGGCGCAAGTTCGTCGTCATCGCCGGGCTCATCGCGATCTTCTTCTGGTTCGTCGTCGGCTGGAGCTGGCTCGGCTGGATCATGGCGGGCATCACCTTGTGGGTCGCCGCTTTCTTCCGCGACCCCATCCGCACGACGCCGAAGGGGGAGGGGCTCGTGATCGCCCCCGCCGACGGCATGGTGACGATGATCGCCGCCGTGCCCGCGCCCAAGGAGCTGATGGGCGAGGACGGGCTCGGCGCCGAGCCGATGACCCGCGTCTCGATTTTCATGTCGGTGTTCGACGTCCACATCAACCGCGCGCCCGTCGCCGGCGAGATCAAGCGGGTGGTCTATATCGCCGGCAAGTTCCTCAACGCCGACCTCGACAAGGCCAGCGAGGACAATGAGCGCCAGCATTTCCTCGTCGAATCGGCCGACGGCACCCGCATCGGCTTCACCCAGATTGCCGGCCTCGTCGCCCGCCGCATCGTGCCGTGGGTGAAGGCGGGGGACCATGTCGCCGCCGGCCAGCGCGTCGGCCTCATCCGCTTCGGCAGCCGGGTCGATGTCTATCTGCCCGCGGGGACCTCGTCCTACGTGCTGCTCGGCCAGCGCACGATCGCCGGCGAGACGGTGATCGCGAAGCTCGGCGACAATGCCGCGCGTGAGGGCGTCGCCCAGTGAGGCGCCACGTGAGACGGGGCGCGTGAGGTCGTCCGACCGCCGCGGCATCCCCTTGCGCGCCGTCGTCCCCAACGCGGTGACGGCGCTCGCGCTCTGCTCGGGCCTCACCGGCATTCGCTTCGCCATTTCCGGCCAGTGGGGCGCGGCGGTGGCGGCGATCATGGTCGCGGCGGTGCTGGACGGCATGGACGGCCGCATCGCACGGATGCTGAACGGCGCCAGCCGGTTCGGCGCGGAGCTCGATTCGCTGTCCGACAACGTGGCGTTCGGCGTCTCGCCGGCAATCATCATGTATCTGTGGGTGCTGAAGGAGCTGCCCAGGTTCGGCTGGATGTTTGCGCTCGCTTATTCGGTGTGCATGGCGCTGCGCCTCGCCCGCTTCAACTCGCAGATGGACGCGGACGAGCAGCCGCACAAATCCGCCGGCTTCCTCACCGGCGTGCCCGCGCCCGCGGGGGCGGCGCTGATGCTGCTGCCGATCTTCGTCTGGCTGGCGAGCGGGCATCGCTGGGAATGGGTGCATGACTGGCGGGTGGTGGCGCCGTGGGCGGCTTTGGTGGCGTTTCTCGCCATCTCCAGCCTCGCCACCTACTCGTGGACCTCGTTCCGCCTGCGCCGCAACGTGCGGCTGGAGGCGATCGTCGTCATCGCTCTGGTCGGAGGCGCCCTGTTCACGGCGCCGTGGGAGACGCTGAGCGTCGCGGCCGCGCTCTACGCGCTGACCATCCCGTTCAGCGCGCTGAGCTATGCCAGGGTCAGGCGGCAGCGCGCCGCTGGAGCACGTAAGCCCGAGCGGCCGGTTCCGCCTGCGGCTTAGCACCGGGGCCGTATTCGCCCTTCAGTGCGAGCAGGATTTCCGTCCAGTAGGTCCGCACCGTCATGTGGATCGCGACGGCCGCGGCGAGCAGCGCCATCGTAAAGAAAAGCGCGGCGGCAAGGTATGTCACCATTTATCCCCTTGATTATCCACAGCCTCCCAACGCGCCTGCTGCGGGTTTTGATCCTTAGGTCGTTGTTGCATAAAGATGTTCGTGATTTGTTCATCTGTCAACGCTTGATTTCGGCAGCGTCCGCCTCTAGATGCGCGGGCATTCCACATGCGTGGCCATCATAAACCGGTGGCTGGCGGTCCTTCGGGGTCCCAGTCTCTCGGCCGCGCAGAGGGTTAACCGGAAGGAGAAAGTCCATGGCGTCAAACGCCGCGACGTCGAATGGCGTCAGCATGCAAGCATTGCTCGAGGCCGGAGCGCATTTCGGCCACCAGACCCACCGCTGGAACCCGAAGATGAAGCCGTATCTGTTCGGCGACAGGAACGGTGTCCACATCATCGACCTCTCGCAGACCGTGCCGCTGTTCGCGCGCGCGCTCGATTTCGTGCGCCAGTCGGTTGCCCAGGGCGGCAAGGTCCTCTTCGTCGGCACCAAGCGCCAGGCGCAGGATCCGATGGCGGAAGCGGCGCGCCGCTGCGGCCAATATTATGTCAACCACCGCTGGCTGGGCGGAATGCTCACCAACTGGAAGACCATCTCGGGCTCGATCAAGCGCTTCAAGAGCCTTGAGGAGCAGCTGTCGGGCGACACCGCCGGCCTCACCAAGAAAGAGGTCCTCCAGTTGACCCGCGAGCGCGACAAGTTCGAGCTTTCGCTCGGCGGCATCCGCGACATGGGCGGCCTTCCCGACGTGATGTTCGTCATCGACGCGAACAAGGAAGAGCTGGCGATCAAGGAAGCCAACGTGCTCGGCATTCCGGTCGTCGCCATCCTCGATTCGAACGTCAGCCCGCAGGGCATCGCCTTCCCGGTCCCCGGCAATGACGACGCCAGCCGCGCGATCCGCCTCTATTGCGACGCGATCGCCGACGCGGTGCTCGCCGGCAAGTCCGGCGGCGCGGCCAATCGCGGCGAGGACATCGGCGCGATGGACGCCCCGCCGGCCGAAGCGGCGCTCGCCGAGGCCTAAGCTTTCGTACCCCGGCACAGCGCCGGGGTCCGGTTTTTCAGGAAAGGTGTGCGTCCCGGCTCGTGCCGGGGCGCACCCAATTGCGAGGATATCACCATGGCTGAGATCACGGCCGCGACCGTCAAGGAACTGCGTGAGCGCACCGGCGCCGGCATGATGGACTGCAAGAAGGCGCTGGGCGAGACCCAGGGCGACATGGAAGCCGCCATCGACTGGCTGCGCACCAAGGGCCTCGCCGCCGCCGCCAAGAAGGCGGGCCGCCAGGCCGCCGAGGGCCTCGTCGGCGTCGTCGTTCGCGGCACCAAGGGCGCGGTGGTCGAGGTCAACTCCGAGACCGACTTCGTCGCCAAGAACGAGCAGTTCCAGGAGTTCGTCCGCACCGTCACCACGCTCGCGCTCGACACGGGCAGCGACATCGAGGCGCTGAAGGGCGCGACCTATCCCGGCGCCGGCAGTGTCGAGGAGAAGCTCACCGCCAACATCGCCACGATCGGCGAGAACCAGTCGCTGCGCCGCGCGGCGCTGATCGAGGTCGGCGACGGCGTCGTCGTGTCCTACGTGCACAATGCGGTGACGGCGGGGCTCGGCAAGATCGGCGTGCTGGTCGCGCTCGAATCGACGGGCGATAAGTCGGCCCTCGAAGCGCTCGGCAAGAGCCTCGCCATGCACATCGCCGCGGCCAACCCGCTGGCATTGCGCGGCGAGGATCTCGATCCCGCCCTCGTCGAGCGCGAGCGCTCGATCGCGGCGGAAAAGGCCAAGGAGAGCGGCAAGCCCGACAACATCGTCGAGAAGATGGTCGAGGGCGCGATCGCCAAGTTCCGCAAGGAGATGGCCTTCCTGTCGCAGCTGTTCGTGATGGACAACAAGACCAAGGTCGAGGACGTCGTCGCCGCCGAGGCGAAGAAGGTCGGCGCGCCGGTCCAGGTCGCCGGCTTCGTCCGCTTCCAGCTGGGCGAGGGCATCGAGAAGAAGGAAAGCGACTTCGCCGCCGAAGTCGCCGCCGCGTCCGGGGTCGGCAAGGCCGCCTGAGCGAAACCTTCCTCCCCTCCCCTTTCAGGGGAGGGGATCGAGGGGTGGGGGGATGTGCCGGGTGCGTTGCTCGCGGGATTCTCGCATCCTTTGCAGGCCCACCCCAACCCCTCCCCTGAAGGGGAGGGGCTTATTTTCTCCTCCACCCCTCCACTTGGCACCGCGCCCGCGCCTGACTAAGGTGCGGCCTCGCCATCAACGCTGACGCCGAACGGACACGCCCCACCCCATGCCGCGCCCGCGCTTTAACCGCATCCTCCTGAAGCTTTCCGGCGAAGCGCTGATGGGCGACGGCCAGTTCGGCATCGATCCGGATACGACGGGGCGCATGGCGGAGGAGATACGCGAGGCGCGCGAGGCGGGGCACGAGCTGTGCCTGGTGGTCGGCGGCGGCAACATCTTCCGGGGCTTCGCGGCGGCCGCCAGGGGCTTCGACCGCGCCCAGGCCGATTATATGGGCATGCTGGCGACGGTGATGAACGCCCTCGCGATGCAGAATGCGCTGGAAAAGATCGGGGTCGACACACGCGTCCTTTCGGCCATTCCGATGGCGACCGTGTCCGAGCCCTATATCCGCCGCCGCGCGCTACGGCACATGGAGAAGGGCAGGGTGGTGATCTTCGCTGCCGGCACCGGAAATCCTTATTTTACAACCGATACCGCCGCGGCGTTGAGAGCGGCCGAGATGGACTGCGACGCCTTGTTCAAGGGGACCAGCGTCGACGGCGTCTACGATGCCGATCCCAAGAAGGTGAAGGATGCTAAGCGCTACGAGCATCTTCCCTTCCACCAGGTGCTCGCGGACGATCTGAAGGTGATGGACGCCAGCGCCGTCGCTTTGTGCCGCGACAACGATATCCCGATCGTCGTGTTCAACATCCGCGAACAGGGCAATCTCGCCCGCGTCCTCGACGGAGACGGCACCGCGACGATCGTCAGCAACGAGGAGTGAGACGATGCCCGCTTACGACAAGGCCGACCTCCAGCGCCGCATGCACGGCGCCGTCGAGGCGCTGAAGCACGATCTCACCGGTCTGCGCACGGGCCGCGCTTCGACGAGCCTGCTCGAGCCGATCACCGTCGAGGTCTACGGATCGCACATGCCGATCAACCAGGTCGCCTCGATCTCGGCGCCCGAGCCGCGCATGCTGTCGGTGCAGGTATGGGACCGCTCAAACGTCAGCGCCGTGGAAAAGGCGATCCGCTCGTCCGGCATCGGCCTCAACCCGATCACCGACGGCACCACCCTGCGCCTGCCGATCCCGGAGCTTACGGAAGAGCGGCGCAAGGAGCTCGCCAAGCTCACCCATCAATATGCGGAAAAGGCGCGGATCGCCGCGCGCAACGTGCGCCGCGACGGCATGGACGCGTTGAAGACGGACGAGAAGAAGCACGAGATTTCCGAGGATGAGCGCAAGCGCCTCGAGATCGAAGTCCAGAAGCTCACCGACGACACGATCAAGGAGATCGACGGCGCGGCGCAGGGCAAGGAAAAGGAAATCCTCCAAAAGTGATCTTCCGGCCCGCCAAGGCGGCGCCGCGGCCGGTCGAGCCCGCCGGTGGGCAGGGGGGCGGCGCGGTGCCGCGCCACATCGCGATCATCATGGACGGCAACGGCCGCTGGGCGAAAGCCAAGGGCCTGCCCCGCGCCGCCGGCCACAAGCAGGGCGCCGAGGCGGCCCGCAAGGTGCTCCGCGCCGCCGGCGAGGCGGGGGTCGAGTGCCTCACCCTCTACGCTTTCTCGTCGGAGAACTGGCGTCGTTCGGCCGACGAAGTCGGCGACCTGATGGGCCTGCTACGCTTCTACCTCAGGTCCGAGATCGAGGCGCTGCACAAGGAAGGCGTGCGGCTCAAGATCATCGGCGATTACAAGGCCTTTGCGCCGGATATTGTGAAGCTGATCGAAGAGGGCGTGGCCCGCACCTCTTCCAACCGGCGGATGACGCTCGCCATCGCGCTCAATTATGGCGCGCAGGCCGAACTGGTGCAGGCGGCGCGGCGCCTCGCCGAGCGCGCCGCGGCCGGCGAGATTGCGCCGGCGACGATCGACGAAGCCGTGATCGGCGCCGAGCTCGACACCGCCGACCTGCCGCCTCTCGACCTTCTGATCCGCACGTCGGGCGAATATCGCCTCTCCAACTTCCTCCTCTGGCAGGCGGCCTATGCCGAGCTGCTGTTCGTCGACACCCTCTGGCCCGATTTCGGGGCCGAGGCGCTGGCCGCCGCCATTGCTGCCTATTGCGGGCGCGAGCGCCGCTTCGGGGGACGATGACCGAGCCCGCCGAGAAAGCCGCGTCCGATCTCACCACCCGCTTCGCCGCGGCCGTGGTGATGATCGCCGTCGCGTCCATCGCCATCTACATGGGCGGAGCCAGCGAAATTGGGGCCTGGGTGTTTCGCGTCCTGGTCGCCGCGGCGGCGGGGGTGATGCTCTACGAATGGGGCCAGATGCACGGCGTGCCGCGCTGGTGGACCTATATCGGCATCGCCCTGCTCGCCGTCCCGACCCTCGTGCTGGCGGAGCTCTATTTCCCCGGCGCCGACAGCAGTCCCGCCGAACTCGATTACGATCTGCTCGTCCCGGCATGGAAATGTTTCGGGATCATCGCCGCAATCGGCCTCGTCTACGGTGTGTTCTCACGGCGGCTCAGCCTCGGCTGGGGCTACGTGTACGTCGCCATCCCGGCCTTTTCGCTGATCGTCCTCGACTGGATCTGGCTGGAGCTCGTCTTCTGGCTGATGGTCGTAGTCTGGTCGACCGACATCTTCGCCTATTTCGCCGGCCGCGGCATCGGTGGACCGAAGCTCGCGCCGCGGATCAGCCCCAACAAGACCTGGGCCGGCCTCCTCGGCGGCATGGCCGGCGCGATGGTGGTCGGCGCCCTCTTCGGCCTCGCGTTCGAGGTGGGGATTCCCTTCCTCTTCCTCGGGGCACCGCTGGCGCTTCTGGCGCAGGTCGGCGACCTTTATGAGAGCAGCGTCAAGCGCCGGCTTGGGGTCAAGGACAGCGGCGCCATCCTTCCAGGCCATGGCGGCGTCCTCGACCGGGTCGATGGCTTGCTGCCCGTGACCGTCGTGGTGCTGCTGATCCTCATGGCGACGCTCGGGTGAGCGCCCGGCGCAGCGTCACCATCCTCGGCGCCACGGGATCGGTCGGGCGCTCGACGCTCGACCTCATCGCCCGTCCCCCCGAGCGGTTCGAAGTCCTCGCCCTCACCGCCAACCGCGACGCCGCGGGGCTCGCGGAAGCGGCAAGGCGGGTCGGCGCGAAGCGCGCGGTGATCTGCGATTCGGCCTTCCTCCCCACCCTTGAGGACGCGCTGGCGGGGAGCGGTATCGAAACCTCCGCCGGCCCGGAGGCGGTGCTGGAGACGGCCACGCTCGGCGCCGACTGGACGATGGCGGCGATCGTCGGCGCGGCGGGGCTGGGCCCCACCATGGCGGCCCTCCGCTCCGGCCGCACCGTGGCCCTCGCGAACAAGGAGGCGCTGGTCTCCGCCGGTGCACTGATGACCGCCGCCGCAAAGGAAAGCGGGGCGACTTTGCTGCCGGTGGATTCCGAGCACAACGCGATTTTCCAATGCTTCGACCGCGACCGCCCCCACGCCGTGCGCCGTATCCTCCTCACGGCCAGCGGGGGGCCGTTCCGGACGCTGAGCCTCGAGCAGATGCGCGGCGTGACACCGGAGCAGGCGGTGGCGCATCCGAACTGGTCGATGGGCGCGAAGATCTCCGTCGATTCGGCGACCTTGATGAACAAGGGGCTGGAACTGATCGAGGCCTTCCACCTCTTCCCGCTCCCGCCCGAAGCTTTCGACGTCCTCGTCCACCCGCAGTCGGTAATCCACAGCCTCGTCGAATATGTCGACGGCTCGTTCCTCGCCCAGCTCGGCGCGCCGGACATGCGCATCCCCATCGCCCACACCCTGGCGTGGCCCGAGCGGATGGAGACGCCCTGCGAGCGGCTCGACCTCGTCCGCATCGCCCGCCTCGATTTCGAAGCGCCCGACGAGACCCGCTTTCCCGCCCTCGCCCTTGCCCGTCAGGCATTGCGCGAAGGCGGCGCGAGGCCGGCAATCCTCAATGCCGCCAATGAGATCGCCGTCGCCGCCTTCCTTGCAAAAAGGATCGGTTTCCTCGATATCGCATCCATCGCCGCCGAAACCCTCGCCGCCTATGCGCCGCCGCCGCCGCGCACGATCGAGGAGGTGCTGGAGGTCGACCGCGCCGCCCGTGAGGCGAGCGACGGCATCATGAGAAGGTTTGCGCATTGAGCCACCCCGGCATCTTCTGGACGATCCTCGCCTTCCTGCTGGCGATCGGGCCGCTGATCTTCGTCCACGAAATGGGCCATTATTGGGTCGGACGCTGGTTCGGCGTGAAGGCGGAAGTCTTCTCGATCGGCTTCGGCAGGGAGCTGTTCGGCTGGACCGACCGGCGCGGAACCCGCTGGAAGGTCGCGGCGCTGCCGCTCGGCGGCTATGTCCGCTTCGCCGGCGATATGAACCCGGCGAGCCAGCCGTCGGATGAGTGGCTGATGATGCCGGCCGAGCAGCGGCGGATGACGTTCCAGGCGAAGCCGGTCTGGCAGCGCTTCCTGATCGTCGCGGCGGGGCCGGTCACCAATTTCGTGTTCGCCATCCTCATCCTCACGGCCCTCTTCAAGATTTACGGAGAACCCTACACGCCGCCGGTGCTCGGCGCCGTCGAGGTGCAGTCCGCCGCGGCCGAGGCCGGTCTCAAGGCGGGCGACAGGCTGAGCAAAGTCGGCGGCCAGACCCTCGATCGCTACGAGGACATCCAGCCGCTGATCGTCCTGCGTGCGGGACAGAAGGTGCATATCGAGGGCGTCCGCGCGGGCAAGCCCTTCGCGACCGACGCCACGGTCAAGTCCGTGGAAGTGCGCGACCGGTTCGGCAATCGCGGCCATATCGGCCGGCTGGGAATCCAGTCAGGACTGCTGGTCTATCGCCCGGTGCCGCTTCTCCGCGCGCCCGTCGCGGCGGTGCAGGAATGCTGGCTGCGGCTCAACATGACCGTCTCCGGGTTGCGCCAGATCGTCATGGGCGAGCGCTCGGTGAAGGAATTGGGCGGGCCGCTGCAGATCGCCAAGCTGTCGGGCGAGCAGGCCAGCCTCGGCTGGGTGAGCTTCGTCTATTTCGTGGCGATGATCTCGATTAATCTCGGATTCATCAACCTCTTGCCAGTTCCCATGCTGGATGGAGGCCATTTGCTTTTCTACGCGATCGAGGGGGTGCGGCGCCGGCCGCTGCCGCCGCGCACGGTCGAGTGGGCGTTCCGGACGGGGCTGGCGGCCCTTCTCGTGCTCATGATCTTCGTCACATTGAACGACTTGGCGTCTTTTGGGCTTTGGTCGAAGCTTGGCGGGTTGATCGGCCGCTCATGATCGGGCAGGGCAGGGACGACAGGGAGAGAGGGCCACGCCGCACAGGGCGGCCCTACATCTTGCAAGGGCGGGGACGCGTGACACCCAAAATTCAGCTTTCGACGCGGCGGCGCATCGCCTCCGCGCTTCTGGTCGGCACTATCCTGGGCGGCACCGCCGTCCCGGCCTTCGCCGCGCGCCAGACTGCACCAGCACCCACCCGGCAGGCGCCGGCCGCGGCGCCCGCTCCGGCGGCACCTGCTGCCACCGCGCCCGCCGCGGCGCCAGCCCCGGCACCTGCTCCGGCGCCGCTGCGCGTCATCCAGACGCTCAGCGTCACCGGCAACCAGCGGCTCGAGACGGACACCGTCCTCTCCTACATGAAGCTGCGCGTCGGCCAGACCTATGACGTTGAGCAGCTCGACCAGGCGCTCAAGGACCTGCTCGCGACCGAATTGTTCGCCGACGTCCAGATTCTCGGCGCCGACACGGGCAACATCGTCGTCCAGGTGCGCGAGAACCCGGTGATCAACCGCATCGTCCTCGAGGGCAACGAGCGCCTCAAGGAAGACAAGATCAATCCGGAGATCAAGCTCTCGCCGCGGCAGATCTTCACCCGCACGAAGGCCCGCGCCGACGTCGCCCGGATCATCGAGCTCTATCGCCGCCAGGGCCGCTTCGCCGCCACCGTCGAGCCGAAGATCGTCCAGCTCGAGCAGAATCGCGTCGACGTGGTGTTCGAGATCAACGAGGGTCCGCAGTCGCGCATCCGCCAGATCAACATCATCGGCAACGAAGCGTTCGGCGACCACGAGCTTCGCGGCCAGCTCGCCACCAAGCGCGCCAGCTTCCTCAGCTTCCTCTCCTCGGGCGCGGTCTACGATCCGGACCGCCTTGCTTACGACCAGCAGAAGCTCCGGCAATTCTACCTGACGCAGGGCTATGCGGACTTCCGCGTGGTCTCCGCCGTTGCCGAGCTGACGCCCGACCGGCGCGACTTCATCATCACCTTCGTGGTGGAGGAGGGCGAGCGCTACAAGTTCGGCGACATCAAGGTCGAGAGCAGCATCCGCGACTTCAAGGGCGCCGGCCTCGCCAAGATGCTGCCGATGCACAAGGGCGACTACTACAACGCCAAGCAGGTCGAGGACACGGTCACTCAGCTCAACGAGGCGGCGGGCCTGTTCGGCTACGCCTTCGCCGACGTCCAGCCGGACTTCAACCGCGACCGCGAGCACCTCACCATGTCGGTGGTGTTCAACGTCGCCGAGACGCCGCGCGTCTATGTCGAACGGATCAACATCAACGGCAACAAGCTGACCCGCGACAAGGTGATCCGCCGCGAGTTCCGCGTCGCCGAGGGCGATCCGTTCAACTCGGTGCGGGTCAAGCGCTCGCGCGACCGCATCCAGTCGCTGGGTTATTTCCAGGACAATCTGGAGATCGAGCAGACCCAGGGCTCCGGCCCGGACCGCGTCAATCTCGGCGTCAACGTGCAGGAAAAAGCGACCGGACAGCTCCAGATCTCGGCCGGCTATTCGAGCCTCGAGCATTTCCTCGTCAACCTGTCGATCGAGCAGCGCAACTTCATGGGCAAGGGCCAGACGGTCCGTGCCGCGGTAAACTACTCGACCTACTCGAAGTCGATCGAGGCGGGCTTCACGGAGCCGTACGTTTTCGATCACAACATCGCGCTCGGCTTCGACATCTTCCGCCGCGACTATTCGAATTTCAATTATGTCGGGGATCAGCGGAACACCACCTACAAGCAGGTCTCGACGGGCGGGCAGATCCGCACCGGCATTCCGCTCACCGAATATCTGTCGATGGCGCTTCGCTACGGCCTCAGCTACGATCAGGTCAGCCTCGACAAGGCGACCTTCTATACCAATGGCGTCTGCGATCCGCTGATCGCCGGCCGCTATCTGTGCGAAGCCGTGGGCAACCGCCTGACCTCCTCGGTCGGCTATTCCATCGTCTACGATTCGACGGACAACCAGATCCGTCCGACGCGGGGTCAGCGCTTCACGCTGAACCAGGATTTTGCCGGCCTCGGCGGCGACGTCCACTACATCCGCACCAAGGCGACCGGCACAAAATTCTGGCGGCTGTTCGGCAACTTTATCTTCTCGCTGACCGGCGAGGCGGGCTACATCCACAGCTTCGACAAGGGCGTCGGCGATCAGGATCCGGTGCGCCTCGTCGACCGCTTCTTCCTCGGCGAACCGCAGATCCGCGGCTTCGACATCCGCGGCGTCGGACCGCGCATCCAGCGCGTTTTCTTCAAGACGGATGCCAACGGCGCCTACGTCCAGAATGCGGACGGCACCTACCAGACGATCGAGGACCGCAAGCAGATCATCGACGACGCGATCGGCGGCCGCGCTTATTATCTCGGCCGGGCCGAGGTCGAGATCCCGGTCAGCGCCAGCTTCAAGGAGCTAGGGCTGCGGCCGTCGCTGTTCCTCGACGTCGGCGCCGTTTTCGGTGTCCGCCGCCCGACCACGGACAGCGTGCTGCCGAACGACCCGCGAGCCGTCGACCGCTGCGTCGACACAGCGGGCGGGAGCGCCGGTACGCCGGATGCGACCGGCGTCTGCGCTACCGGCACCCTCGTGGCCGGCGTCAAGCCGTTCATAGAGCGCTTCGTCGGCGATACGCCGCGGCCGCGCGTGTCGATCGGCTTCGGCGTCAACTGGAATTCGCCCTTTGGCCCGTTCAGGATCGATATAGCCAAGGCGCTTATCAAGGCGCCGGGGGACGCGCCAAAGCTTCTCACCTTCAACGTAGGGACCGCATTCTAATGACCAAGACCCTTATCGGCGCGGCGCTCGTCGCGCTCGCCCTTGCCGCCCCGAGCGGCGCCGTCGCCCAGCGCGGCGGCTCGGCGCCGGACGTTCTCGTCGTCGACATCGGCCGCATCTCGACCGAGTGCAACGCGTGTCGCGCTGCGGCCACCAACCTGCAGAGCCAGCAGTCGGCGCTCCAGCAGCGTCAGCAGCAGCTGCAGCAGCAGCTCCAGACGACCGGCGGCCCGATCCAGACCGCGGTCGACGCGCTTGCCGGCAAGCAGCCCGACCCGGCGCTCCAGGCGCGCATCCGCGCGTTCGAGACGCAGCGCAATCAGGCCGCGCAGGAGATCCAGAGCCGCGGGCAGCAGATCGAATCGATCGGTGCCAACGTCAACATCCAGATCGACACGCGCCTGCGCGCCATCGTCGAGCAGATCCGCGCGCAGCATAATGCCGCCGTGGTCGTCGCCAAGGGCGCGACCTGGGCGAGCAATCCGAGCATCGACGTCACCAACGAGGCGCTTGCCGCGCTCAACCAGCAGCTGCCGTCGGTCAGCCTGACGCCGCTGCCGCAGACGGCGCAGCCGACGCAGCCCCAGGGCCGCTGAGCCCACACCGGTGAGCGAAACCGCAGGAACCGCCGCCATGGGCCCGCTCGATATCAAGCGGGTCATGGCGGCGATCCCGCATCGTTACCCCATGCTCCTCGTCGATCGCATCGAGGAGCTGGTGCCGAACGAGCGGATCGTCGCCATCAAGGCGGTGACGATCAACGAGCCTTTCTTTCAGGGCCATTTCCCCTCGCGGCCGATCATGCCCGGCGTGCTGATCGTCGAGGCGATGGCGCAGGCGGCGGGCGTGCTCGCCGTCGAGTCGCTCGGGCTCCGGGATTCAGGCAAGCTCGTCTACTTCATGGCGATCGACAACACGAAGTTCCGTACGCCGGTGGAGCCCGGCGTGCTGCTGCGCCTCGAGGTGACGCTGACCCAGTCGCGGCGCGCGGTGAGCAAATTCTCCGGCCGCGCCTATGTCGGCGACAAGCTCGCCGCAGAGACCGAGTTCACCGCGATGATCGCCGACGCCCCGGCCGACTGAGGCCCGGTCACCCGGCGGAAGGCGGGAATCTGCCGTGGTCTAGGCCAGTTCCCAGCCGGTGCTTCGACGCACGATGCCGAACACCTCCTGCAGATGCGGGCTGTCGAGCAGCGCTCGCGGCGCCCCGTCCGCGGCGACGGCGCCGTCCTTAATCATCAGTAGCCGGTCGGCAAAGCGCGCCGCCAGATCGAGATCGTGCATCGCCGCCACGACGGCGATGCCGCGCGTCTCTACCAGGTCGCGCAGCAGCCCCATCAGCTTCAGCTGCCACTTCGGATCGAGATTGGCGCTCGGCTCGTCGAGCAGCAGCAGCCGGGGCACGGGCGCGATGGCACGGGCGATCAGCACCCTGCTGCGCTCCCCGGTCGAGAGGCGGTCGACCCTGCGATCCGCGAATTCCTCCGTTTCAAGCATCTCGATCGCCGGATCGACCACGCCGCCCGGCGGCAGGCCGAGTCCAATTACGTCCTGCGCCGAAAGCGGCCAGGCGATCTCGCGGGACGCTGGGAGGTAGGAGAGGAGGCGCGCGCGGGTTTGGGGGCCGTGCGATTCCGGATCCTCGCCCGCGATGCGAACCCTCCCGCCCGGTCTGCCGATCCGCGCGAGGGCGTGGAGCAGGCTGGTCTTGCCGCTGCCGTTCGGGCCGACGAGGCAGACGAGTGCCGGCCCGTCGATCCTGAGGTCCGTCGGCTTGAGGCGTCCGGGGAGGCTGAGCGCCTCGGCGTGGAGGAGCGGCGTCATCGCGCCAGGCCCCAGCGCATCCGCACCACCAGCCGGAGGAAGAATGGCGCCCCGAGCAAGGCGGTGACGACGCCGATCGGCAGCGCCCGCCCCATCGGCGCCACCCGTGTGACGAGGTCGGCGGCAGTCATCAGTGCGCCGCCGATAATCGCCGCCGGAAAGATGGCGCTGCCGGGATGGCCGCGGGTCAGTCGCCGGGCGAAGATCGGCGCGACCAGACCGACGAAGCCGATCGCCCCGCACACCGCCACGCAGGCGCCGACGCCGACGGCCGAGAGGCAGACGACGCCCACGCGCAGGCGAGTCAGCCTGTAGCCGAGGGCCTCCGCCGCCTCCTCGCCGAGGGCGAGGCTGTCGAGAGCGCGCGCGGTGCGGGCGAGGAGCAGGATCGTGGCAAGCGCCGGCACCGCGGCGAAAGCGGCTTGGGCGAGGCTGCGGTCGACCAGCGAGCCCATCAGCCATTCATAGGCATCGTAAAAGGCGAAGGGGGAGGGGGCGAGGGCGAGCGCCACCGTCGTCAACGCCCCCGCCAGCGCGCTGATCGCGAGGCCGGCGAGGAGCAACGTCGCCACTTCTGCGCGACGGCCGGCGAGGGCCAGCAGCAGCAGGAGGGCGCCGACGGCGCCCAGCACTGCGCCCGCAGAGAGCCCGACGGGGCCGCTGAAGCCCAATATGTAGGCGCTGAGCACCGCACCGAGCGCTGCCCCGCCGGTCGTCCCGGTAAGGTCTGGCGAGGCGAGGGGGTTTGCGAACAGCGCCTGGATCGCCGCGCCCGCAGCGCCGAGGACGGCGCCGTAGGAGAGGGCGAGCAGCGCCCGCGGCAGCCGCAGCTCCTGGAGAACGGCGAGGCCGAGCGCGCGGTCGCCGGCGAGCAGGTCGGCAAGCTGACGCCATGGCGTCGCCACCGACAGCGCGAAGAGGAGGAGCAGCGTGGCTGCGAGCGCAAGGGTGGCGGGCCGGCTCACCGGCCGAGTTCCCGCCGCAGCCGCACGATTTCGCGGGCCATCAGCGGCCCCATGCAAGTCCACAGCCGCCCGTCCGTCGCCACCGTCCGCCCCGCCTTGGCCCGCGCCGCGAGGGGGTGCGACAGCCAGCGCTGCTCGGCGGAATATTGGCCGCTCCTGTAGCTGCTGCGGAGCAGCACGGCCGGCGGGCGGACGAGGAGCGTTTCCAGCGACACGCGGTCGCCCGGGAGCGCGCGCTGGCGCAGCCCGGCGGCCGCCATCCACTCGGCCCCCGCGCCGGCCGGCGCGAGGCTGCGCCCGCCGCCGCTGAGGTAGACGGCGTCGCGCAGGGGATGCGGCGCGCTGTGGCGCACCCGCTCGATCGCCGCCGCCACCGCTCGGCCCCGGTTCTCCTGCCCCAACGCGGCCGCCACCCTCATTGTGGCCGCCTCGATATCCGAGAGGGTCTGCGGGTAAGGGATGTCGAGGACCTTGAAGCCGAGCCTGGCGCCGATGCCGGCGCGGTCCCGCCCGCCGCCGCCCATATTGAGGACGAGGTCGGGCTTCAGCGCCGCGACGGAGAGGAGGCTGCCGCCATTGCGGCGATAGGCCCGCGCACGGCTCCACAGCGGGGTCTCTTCGGGCAGCTGGGAGAGGTAGCTGACAGAGACGATCTGCCGCGGCTCGGCGAGCAGCAGGAGCAGCTCGTCGGTGCACAGGTTGAGCGACGCCACACGCTGCGGCGCCGCGGGGGCGGGTGCCGCCGCCGCCGCGAGGGCGAGGCTAAGCGCCGAGGCGCAGGCGAAGGCCCGCATAGACCGTCCTTTCCGCCGTCGCGTAGCCGACGACATCCTGGTAGCGCGCATCGAAGGCGTTCTCCGCCCGCACATAGGCCTCGATCTGCCTGGTGAGCCGCCAGCCGATCCGCGCCGAAGCGAGCAGATAGGCATGGAGCCGCACCCGCTCGGCCGGAAACACATCGAAGTTCGTGTCGGTGCGGGCGCCGACATAGGCCCCCGTCGCGCTCCAGCTCAGCCTGCCCTGTGTGACGGCGGCGATGAAATTGGCGCTGTGCCGCGGCCGCCGAACCTCCCGGACGAGGGTGGTGCCCGCCGCCTGCTGCTCGTCGGCGTCGAGCCAGGTGTAGTTCGCCGACAGCAGCAGCGCCTTGGACGGGCGGTATTGCGCCTCTACCTCGACGCCACGGCGGCGGCTCCGTCCGCTGGCATTGGCGGTCGAGGAGAGGAAGGTCACGGGGTCGAAGACGTCGAGGATCTCGTCCTTTAGCCGCGCCGAAAAGCCGGTGATGCCGGCGCTGAAGCCCTTACCGTCCCATCGCAGCCCTGCTTCCCAGCCCTCTGATCTCTCAGGTTTAAGATTAGGATTGCCGCGGAAGGAGCCGGGGAAGAAGCCGTAAAGATCGTAGAAGGTCGGTTGGGCGATTCCTTCCCCATAAGCTGTGTGGATCCTGAACCCGCCCCCTGGCGCGACGACCGCAGCGGCGCGGACCGTCGTCGCGTCCTTGAACGCGCTGAAGGAATCGTGGCGAACGGCGAGGTCCGTCGAGAGGAAGCCGATCCAGTCCGCCTTCCATTCGCCGACGAATGCGTCGAGGCGTCGGGAGCGGTCCTGGTCGGTGGCGCCGAAATAGCTTTGGTCGCGGCCGTGAAAGCGTTCGCTTTCATGGTCGTAGGCGAGGGTGATGCGATGGTGTCCGAAGGTCCTGGAAAGCTGGGCGCCGCTGGTGAAGCGCTCTCCGGACGTCGTGTTGAGCGGGGCCTCGCCGGTGAAGTTGCGGTTGGCGCTGCCGAGCAGGCTCGCTTCGGCGGAGACGTGCCAGCCGCCCGCCTCATAGGCCGCCCAGGCACGGCCGGCGGCGATGCGGTTGCGGGTGTTGTCGAGTGTTTCGGTGCGGGCGAAGGTGACGGGGTCGTAGCCGTCGAATTCGCTCTTCCCCTCGACATAATGGCCGACGATTCCGAGCTCGAGACCCGGAAGAGGCCGTGCCACGGCCTTGGCGGTGGCGAAGCGGGTCCAGTAGCCGTCGCGCTCGCCGCCCCTACGCCCAAGCTCGTCTATGCCTTCGCTGGCCGCTGCTCCGGCGGCGGCTGAGAAGCCGGCCGGGCCCGCCTGCGCGGCGCCTTGGACGAAGCCCCGGCCGCTCGTGAGCGATCCGTATTCGCCGAGCGCCGTCACGCCCGTCCCGCGGCGTGTGTCGGCGCTCTCCACCGCCACCACGCCGCCCAGCGCCTCCGAGCCCCACAGCGCCGATTGCGGCCCGCGCACCACCTCCACGCGCGACAAAGCATCGCTGGACAGCAGTTCGAACCGCGCCTCGTTGCCGGCCGCGGGGTCGTTGAAGCGGATGCCGTCGACGAACAGCAGGCTGTGGTTCGCTTCCGCTCCCCTTATCCGCAGCTGCGTCTGGCTGCCTTTGGGGCCCGAGACGGCGACCGAGACGCCGGGCACCAGCCGCAGCACGTCGCTCGCCTGCGGCAGCGACAGGGCCTCCAGCGTCTCCGCATCGATCAGTGTGGCGGAGACCGGGCTCTCATCCTGCCGCTCCGGCTCTCGCGAGGCCGTCACGACGATGGTGTCGGCGGGTGGGGTATCGGCCGCGGGAGGGGCGGCGAGAGCGGTGAGCAGGAAGAATGGAATCATGGCGGCTATCTCCTTCGCGTGTCGACACATGTCGTCACGAAGGGAGCGGCCGCGGCCGTTCCCCGCAGCCCGGCTGGTCCCGGCCGGAATGCGGACGACGCGCGAAGGCAGGTCTCCTGGCTCACGGCTTTCGGAGGCCTTGCCGCCTCCGGCGCCCCGCCCTCCTTTGCGGATGGGGGGCTCGCCGCCTACAGTTGCGGGTACAGCGCCGGCTTGAACCGGCTTCCCTTTTCACCGTACCTGTTGGGTACGGCACCTTCGGCTGCGACGGGGCTAGGCGCCGGTGCCGAGGCTTGTCAATCTCGGCCCTTTTCGCTAGGGGACGCGGCAGCCGGCGCCCCGCTTTCGCGGGGCCGCTTTGTTTTGAGGCTGGTCGGAACCAGCCATCCCCGAAGGACCGACGCGATGAAGACCGACGCCCATCCCGATTACCACATGATCAAGGTGCAGATGACCGACGGCACCGTGTTCGAGACCCGCTCCACCTGGGGCAAGGAAGGCGACACCCTCCAGCTCGACATCGACCCGACGGCGCACCCGGCATGGACCGGCGGCAGCGGCAAGATGCTCGACAGCGGCGGCCAGGTCGCACGCTTCAACAAGCGCTTCGGCGGCCTCACCCTCGGCGGCAAGAAGTAAGGCTGCATGGAGGCGCCGACGCTCGAGACCGAGCGCCTCCGCCTCCGCGCTTTCCGCGCCTCCGATCTCGACGCCCAGGCCGCGACCATGGGCGATTCCGAAGTCGTGCGCCATCTCGGCGGGCACCCCTTCTCGCGTGAGGAGACGTGGCGCAAATTGCTGTGCGCGCCGGGCCTGTGGGTGCTGCTCGGCTTCGGATACTGGGCGGTCGAGCGGAAGTCGGACGGCGCCTATTGCGGGCAGTTGGGGTTCGCTGACTTCAAGCGCGACCTCCAGCCCTCGATCGAGGGCACGCCCGAAATGGGCTGGATCTTCGCGCCGCAGATGCACGGCCACGGCTATGCGTCCGAAGCGTGCGCTGGCTCCCTCCTATGGCTCGATGCCGCGCTCCCGGGGCGCGAGGCGACGGCGATCATCTCCCACGCGAACATCGCCTCGATCCGCGTCGCCGAGAAGAACGGCTTCTCTATCCGCGAGGAGGCGCTGTACCGCGGCGAGCCGATCCTCCTCTTCCGCCGCCCGCCGGCGCGGAGCTAGGCGGCTACGGCCTATTCCGCCGCTTCCGGCGTTGTAAGCGTCGGTGGCGAGTTTGAGGCCGGATCATCTGCTGACGCAGCGTCTGCTGAAGTCGGTAACGCGAGCTTGACGAGCGGGCGTATCGGGCTCGTCACGGGCGGAATATCCGCTATCGCGGCCTCACCGTACATAGTGTCTAGGTCTTCGAGTTTCCTCGCCTGAACCAGAACGTTCCGTTCCAAACTACCGATGAAGTCGTTGTAGGATCCACTGGCTTTTTCGAGCCGGCTCCCCAGATCGACGATTTTATTCACCATCGTTCTCATTCCAGCGTGAAGCTTCTTGCCAGCGCTTACGAACTCACGCGCCTCACGGGCGGCGTGTTCTTGCTTCCACATCCATGCCATCATTCTCGCTAGCGCTAGGAGATTGATAGTAGAGGCAATCACGACCTTGTTTTTGAATGCCTCTGAGATCAGCGAGGGAAGCCGTTCAGCTGCTGCTGAAAGAAAATGCTCTCCGGGAATAAACATAATTACAAAATCAGGAGTATTTTCAAACTTGTCCCAATAAGCCTTTCTTCCGAGTTCCGTAGCGTAGGTTCTGACCGCGTTGGCATGATCCAGCAAAAGCGCGGCACGAATATCCTCGTTTTCCTCGTCGTATGCCCTTTCAAACGCGGTTAGTGGGCACTTTACGTCCACAACAATACATTTGCCGCCGGGCAGACGGATAACACAGTCTGGCCGAAACTGCTGCCCTTCCTCAGTGCGAGTGGCTTGGATCTCAAAGTCTACGTTGGGTGCCAGTCCAGCGGACTCGAGGATCGTACGTAGTTGCTCTTCACCCCACCGGCCCCTCGCCTTAGGACTAGAGCGCAGGACACCCGCCAGCCGTGAGGTTTCGAGACGAGCTTGGTCGTTGACCCTGTTCATTTGCTCCACCGCCTTAATTAGGCCGGCGTATTGATCCACTCGCTCTTTCTCCACGCGGGCGAGGCTCTCAGTTTGCCCCTTGAGTAGCGTTTCCACAGGTTGAAGAATCGCTCGGAGTTTGGTCTCATTGGCCTTCTCTGCCTCAGCAAACCGGTCGGTTGCACGCTTAAGCAGCTTAGTCTGCGCGTCGTCTAACGCCCGCGCAGCGAGTTGGTCGAACGTCGCTCGCAACTGGATTTCAGCCTCTTCGATCCTCTTTAGTTGCTGTTGGTGCGACTCCTCTCGCTCTGTATGTTTCGCGCCCATGGCAGCGAGCTTTTGAAGAGCATCATCTCGCTCTACCGTCACCGAGGTCAACATCGGTCGAAGAAGCTCAGCAGCCTCGGCACGATTAGTCGCTACCGCGAGTTGCTTCTCAGCCTCATTGCACCGGTTGCGGATATCATGAGCCTCCGCCCGAAGCGCCGCGGCCTGGCGGCCGCCGAGCATGAAGCCGAGCCCCGCCCCGCCCAAAGCGGCGACGACGATGACCAGCATCAGGAGCGCTTCCATTCTTCTGTCCTCGGCTCAGAACGAAGTGCGAACCTAAAGCAGGGCCGCCGCCGCGGCAACCCAGGCGGACCGACTATCCACAGGAAAAAGGTCAGTCGTCAGGGAGGAGCCGGGGCTCCGGGCGGCCGAGATGGTGGGCGAGGGCGCGGATCCATTCGCAATGGGTTTCCCGTTCCTTGGCGAACGGCTCTGGATCGAACCCGTCCTGCTGGCGGTAGCCCGCGGCCCGAAGGCGCCGCGCCATCCCGGAGGCGGCCTTCGGGTCGGGGGGAGAGGCGTGGGGCTCGAGGGCGATGAGGCGGCCGATCTCCTCGCCCATCCGGCAGCCGTCTTCGCGCAGCAGGACAGCGAGGCCGCGCAGGTCCGGCATGTCGAGCCAGCGTTCGACGATGAGGGCGAGGTCGAGGAGGGCCCCCAGAGCGGCGGGCCAGCCGGAGCCGGTACCGGTCGTGCGGAAGTAGATGAGCGAGGGATGCGAGGTGTGGCTCTGGCGGACGGCCGCGCACCAGTCGCGGCCGTCGCGCAGGATCCGCGGCAGCTCGGCGACTGCGCCGATGGCGGCGAACTTCTCCAGGAGGGCGACGGCGGCGGGCGGCTCGCCGGCGGAGGTGCGCAGCTTGAAAATGCCGGAATCGCGGTGGGCGATGCTCGACTGGACTTCGAGAAGATAGGTGACGGCCATGGTCATGACGCCGAGCCCGCAAAAGCCGGCGGCGAGCATCACCCAGCGCCCGCCGTCCCGCACCGTGTCGCTGCTCTGGCCGATGGTGACGAGCGCGCTTCCCGCGGCGAAGACGGCGTCGCCGAAGCTGGTGATGTGCGGCGTGAACGAGGTGCCCGCCGCGTGGACCATGAGGCCGAAGGCGATGGCGAGGAGCCCCATCCAGATCGCGAAGGAGGCGACCAGCGCGAACGGCGCGAACATCGTCGACAGTCCGCGCCGCCGCCCCCGCAGCCGCTTCCACACCGGAAGCAGGACGAAGACGAGGCGGCGGGCGATGTGTAGCGAGGCGTGACTGCCGCCCGGCACCACCACGGTGTCGAACACGTCGCGCAGCGTCATCGCCGCGAGGGCGATGCCGGCGGCGAGCTCGAGGAACGTCCAATCCATCCGCGCGCAACGCGCCTGCGGTGGTTTGGATCATATGCGGTGGTGTGGCGGCGGCGGGGCAGGCCCCTCCACCACCGCTCCCGCGGCAGGCCCCTCCACCACCCTTCGGGCGGTTCCCTCCCCATCGCCTGCGGCGACAGGAGGACGAGAACCAGTCCTCCCTGTTGCGAAGCAATGGGGAGGGGGACCATGCGCAGCATGGTGGAGGGGCCGCCCTAGCGGTCGGCCTTGCGGGGGAGGCGGACGATTTTGTCGTCGTGGCCGACGAGGGCGGCGAGGGCACCGGCGATTTCGGCCTGGCCGAAAGGCTTGGCCAGGCGGGGGAGGTGGAGGACGTCGTCGGTGGTGCCGGTGTAGCCGGTGATGATCAGGATGGGGATCGACGGGTGATCTGCCTGGAGGCGGCGGGCGAGCTCGGCGCCGTCCATGCGCGGCATCTTGTAATCGGTGATTACGACGTCGGCATCGAGGCCGCCCGCCAGGAGCCCGATGGCTTCGGCGCCGCCTTCGGCTTCGGCGACCTTGTGGCCAAGGTCGCGGATCATCTCAGCCGTCCCGACGCGGACGATCTCCTCGTCGTCGACGAGCAGGATGGAGAGCGGCCGTCCGGTCGAGAGCAGGGGCGCGGTGGCGCGGGCGCGGTCGCGGGCCTGGCCCTTGCCGGCGACAGGGAGGTAGAGGTCGGCGCGGGTGCCCTTGCCGGGTTCGCTGGCGAGTGAGAAGCCGCCGCCGAGCTGGGCAGCGAGGCCGTGGACCATCGAGAGGCCGAGGCCGGTGCCGCGGCCCGTCTCCTTGGTGGAATAGAAGGGCTCGACGGCGCGGGCGAGGGTCTCGGCATCCATGCCGCAGCCGGCGTCGATCACCGACAGGTGGACGTAGAGCCCGGGCCGGAGGCGCAGCTGCGAATGCGGACCGACGGCGACCTCGTCGACGACGATGGTGAGCGGCCCGCCGTTCGGCATCGCGTCCCGGGCGTTGACGCACAGGTTGAGGATGGCGAGCTCGATCTGATTGGGATCGGCGAGCGCGGCCGGGAGGTTGGCGGCGGGGCGGACGTTGAGCTCGATCGTCGGGCCGATCGAGCTGGCAATGAGGTCGCGCATGCCGGTGAGGAGCTCGCCCAGGTCCACCGGCTGCGTCTCCAGCGTCTGGCGCCGCGCAAAGCCGAGCAGGCGCTGGACGAGGGTCTTGGCGCGATCGGCGGCGAGCAAGGCGTTGGCGATGAGGCGGGCCGAGCGGGGATCCTCGGCGGCATATTTCCGCTGGAGGAGGTCGAGCGCGCCGGTGATCGGGGTCAGAAGATTATTGAAATCGTGGGCGACGCCGCCGGTCAGCTGGCCGATCGTCTCGAGCTTCTGGGCCTCGTGGAGCTGGGCGACCGCCTCGGCATGCTGGGCGGTGCGCTCCTCGACGCGCTGCTCGAGATCGGTGGCGAGCTGGTGCAGTTCATCGAGCCGCGCGCGCGCCTCGTACTGGCGGCGCCGGCCGCGGATCGCGGACTGGGCGAGACTGACGAGGGTGGTCGGGTGGAACGGACGTTCGAGGAAGGTGACGTTGCCGAGCATGCGCAGGTAGCGCACGGCGGCCGGGTTGCGCTCGATGCCGCCGCCGCGCTGGGTGAGGAGGACGAAGGGGAAGTCCGACCATTCGGGCTGGGCGGCGATCCATTCGCCGAGCGGGCCGATGCCCGCCTCCCAAAGCGCCTCCTCGGTGACGAGCGCGAAGCCGGCTCCGGCGGCGAGCCCGGCGACCAGCTCGGCCAGGCCATGGCAGACTTGGCCGCGAATGCCGGCTTCCTCCAGCATCGCGCAGGCGACGGCCGCGTCGCGGCCCTGCGGTGCCAGCACCAGCGCGCGCTCGGAGAGGTGGGGGATCACTCCCGCTTGGCTTCCAGCAGCTGCGGCTCGTCGCCGATCAGCTCGGGAACGCCCCGAAGCACGCCCTGGAAGGCGGTCAGTGGCTCGCCGAAAGCGATGCCGGTCGATCCGATCCGATATTCGCGAATCGTGTCCTCGTGCGCGCTGGTCCGCTTCTTGATGACCGAAATGGCGCGGCGGACGCGGCCGCGCGCCTCGAAATAGCGCAGCAGGATGACGGTGTCGGCGAGGTAGGTGACGTCGACCGGCGCCTTCATGTCGCCGACCAGGCCGTGCTGGGCGACGGTGAGGAAGGTCGAGGCGCCGCGGCGGTTCAGATATTGGAGGAGCTCGTGCATGTGCAGGATCAGCGCCTGCTCGCCGGGCATCGCCGCCTGGTAGCCGTTCAAGCTGTCGATCACCACGGTGCGCGCCTCATATTCCTCGACGCAGTGGCGCACCCGCTGCGACAGCTCGCCCGGGGTGAGCTCGGCGGCGTCGACCTGCTCGATGACGAGGTTCTTCGAGTCGACCAGCGCCTGAAGATCGATGCCGAGACCCTTGGCGCGCTCGAACAGCAGGCCGAGTTCCTCGTCGAACACGAACATCGCCGCGCGCTCGCCGCGGCTGATCGCGCCGACGATGAAGTTGAGGGTGAACAACGACTTGCCCGTGCCAGCGGGGCCGAGGATGAGCACGCTCGACCCCCGCTCGACGCCGCCGCCGAGCAGGGCGTTGAGTTCGGCCGATTCGGTCTTGAGCACCTCGCGGTCGAACGCGATCCTGTGCTCGGACGAGATCAGGCGCGGGAAAACCCTGACGCCGCCCGTGTCGATGACCAAGTCGTGATAGCCGCCGCGATAGCGCTGGCCGCGATATTTGATCACCCGCATCCGCCGCCGCTCGGAGCCATATTCTGGCGACAGCTCCTCCAGCCGCATGACGCCGTGGGCGACGCTGTGCATGGTGCGATCGTTGGCTTCGCTCGACAGATCGTCGAGCATCAGCACGGTCGCGCCGGAGCGCGCGAAATAATGCTTCAGCGCCAGGATTTGGCGGCGGTAGCGGAGCGACGACTGGGCGAGGAGGCGGATTTCCGAGAGGCTGTCGAGCACGACCCGCTCGGGCTTCACCGCCTCGAACGATTCGAAGATGCGCTTGGTCGTCTCGCCGAGCTCGAGGTCGGCGGAATAGAGCAAACTCTGCTGCTGCTCCTCGTCGAGCAGGCTCTCGGGAGGGACCAGCTCGAAGATCGAGATCGGGTCGAGCGACCAGCCATGCGAGGCGGCGCCGGCGCGCAGCTCGTCCTCGGTCTCGGACAAGGTGATGTAGAGCGAGCGCTCGCCCTTCTCGGCGCCGGAGAGGAGGAATTGGGTGGCGATGGTCGTCTTGCCGGTGCCGGGGCTTCCTTCGAGCAGGAACAGCCGGCCGCGGGCGAGTCCGCCGGCGGTGATCTCGTCGAGGCCGACGACTCCGAAATTCGCCTTTTCGTCTCGCTCCACCAATCGCTCCATCCCGCCGGGACCCTTTCTAACGCAGATCAACCCGTAACGATCCCAAGCGGGAATAGGGTCTCGACGCCGCTCAAAAGCGCCTCCCGAACCATGCGCAAGACCGAAAAAAAGCGGGGCGCCGAAGCGCCCCGCAGGAATCCCCGGGATGAACAAAGGGTCGGGGGAGGGAGGGTTAGAACTTCATCGAGGCGGCGACGCGGAAGTAGCGGCCGAGGATGCCCGAGAAGTAGGTCACCGAACCGCCGCCGGCCGGCGACGGATAAGGCGGCTTCGAATCGAGGAGGTTGTCGACGATCAGCTTCAGCCCGAACTGCTTGTTGATGTCGAAGCCCAAGGTGGCGTTGTACACCGTCCAGGCGCTGACGCCGCTGATGTTGCGGCGGTTGGCGGCGGCATCGACGTCGAAGCTCGACTTGCCGAAATATTGCGCCTGGACGAGGGCGTTGAACGGCCCCTTTTCCCAGGTGACATTGGCGGTCGCGCTGTGGTGCGGATAGCCGATGTCGCCTGCCAGATGGCTGACGTCGCCGGTACCGACCTGGGTCTCGAGCGTCTTCAGGTAGAAGTAATTGACGCCGAGGCCGAACGTGCCGAGCTCGCCGATCTTGTGCCGGTAGGAGACGTCGGCGGTGAGGCCGCGGAACCGGTAGGAGGCCGCGTTGTAATAGCCCTCCCGGATCATCGTGATCTGGCCATTGGCGTCGCGATCGACGAGGCCGCAGAAATTATTCGGATAGTTGGACGCGTCGTAGCAGGCGTTGAGGATGGCATCCCCTCCCAACGAGACGATCGCATTCTTGAGCCTGATGTCCACCCAGTCCACCGCGGCCGAGAAGCCGGGGAGGAAGCGCGGCTGGAAGATCGCGCCGACCGTCCAGCTGTCGGCCACCTCGTTCTTGAGGCCGGGGTTGCCGGACACCGTCACCGGCACGGTGAAGTTGCTGTAGTCGGAGATGAAGGTCGCCGGGTTGATACCCGCCGCGCGGCAGTTGGCCTCGCGCCGCGATGGATTGGGTCCCGAGCCGACGCTGTTCATGTCGCACGGGTCCGAGCCCACGTCGAAGGCCGAGGAGGTCGGGTTGAACGCCTCGGTGATCGCCGGCGCGCGGATTGAGCGGGTGAAGTTGCCGCGGAAGGTCAGGTCGCGGATGAAGCCCAGGCGACCGCCCGCGGTCCAGGTGAGATCGCCGCCCGACAGCGAGTTCCAGACGTAGCGCGCGGCGCCGTCCAGCTCGAGGGTCTTGAGGAACCTGAGGCGCGTGTCCGGCGAGACGATCGGCACGCGAAGCTCGCCGAAAATCTCGTTGGTGTGGAAGCTTCCGGAAATGGGGTCGATCGGGATGGTGCGGCCGTACTGGCTGCGGGTCCCGTCGCCATTGTCCTGGCCGTAATAATAAGCGCCCGGATCGAACGAGGTCGACTCGCGACGGTGCTCGTAGCCGAGCGACACCTGGACATCGCCGCCCCAAATGTGGGCGATCGGGCCGGTGACGTTGGCGTTGAGGACCATCTGCGTGTTGGTCGAAACCGGCGTGGCGAGCGCAAAGATGTAGTTCCGCGCCGCCTGGCTGGCCTGGCCGACGCCGAAGACGTTGAGCGGCGCGCAGGTGGAGGAGATCGTCGCGATCGGAGCGTTGGTGTAGCCCGGCGCGCAGACGATGTTGCCGCTCGAATCGCGGACGGCGTTCAGCGCGTTGGCGAAGTTCTGCTGGACCAGCTCGTAGTTGCGGCCCTCGGTGCGCGAGCGGCCGTAATTGGCCGATGCCTCCCACTTGAAGTTCTTGGATCCGACGCTGAAGTCGCCGTCGAAACCGCCGACGAAGCGGTAGGTCTCGACCTTCGCTTCGGCGCGGCCGGTGGTGAGGTCGCTGAGCGCGCGGCCGATGTAGAAATTGGTCTGGCCGGGCGCGAGGTTGGCCTGGATCGTCGCGCGGTCGGCGGCGCTCAGGAAGGGGTTGTTGACGCTGGCGATGATGTTGCCGTCCGCCGTGCCGGCGGCGTCGAACAGCGCCGTGTTGTAGTTCGGCTGGTCGATCAGATTGACACCCTTGGTGTGGGCGTACCACGCCTCGCCGAAGACGCGGACATGGTCGGTCAGCTGGTAGCTCGCCAGCGCGGTGCCGAGATAGCGCTCCGAGCTGGTGAGAAGGTTCGACTGCGCCGGCAGGTCGAAGCCGTTGCCGCCCGAGCTGATATAGCCCTGACGCAGCACGGTGCCGAGATCGAGGGGGACGAGGGTGCCGCCCGGGCCGAACTGCAGGAGGTTGCCGCTGGCGTCGCGGATGCCCGAGCGCGAGGCGAGGTAATCGTCGCGCCGGAAGGGAACGCCGCCGCTGGTAAAAGCGGTGTAGCGCTGCGACGGGTAGAGCAGGGTCTGGAAGGTCGAGCCGGCGCTGGTCGGCGGGCTGCCGAAGAAATTGCCCGCTGCGGTGATCGCGCGGTCGCCGGCGGTAAGGCCGGTAGAAGTGTTGTACTCACCGGAAAGCGTGATGTTGCCCCGGCCGCCGGCGAAATTGTGGCCGGCGATGACGCTGATCCGGTAATCCGGCGCGTCGCCCTGCTGCGAGATGCCGGTCTGGCCCTCGATCCGCACGCCTTCGAAATTGCGCTTGAGGATGATGTTGACGGTGCCGGCGATCGCGTCGGAGCCGTAGATCGGCGCGCCGCCGACGGCGACGGTCTCGATGCGCGAGACCAGGGTGGTCGGAATGTTGTTCAAGTCGACCTGGCTGCCCGGCGACACCGGGCCGAAGATGCTCGCGGTGTTCGACGAGACGAAGCGGCGGCCGTTGACCAGCACCAGGGTACGCTGGGTGCCGAGGCCGAAGAAATCGACGAAGGTCTGGGCGGGGCCGAACGAGGACTGGGCGCCGACCGCGCTGTTGCCCGGCGGGCCGAAGGCGGGGAGCTCGTTCAGCGCCTGGCCGACATTGGTGTAGCCGCGATTCTCGATCTGCGCGGCGCCGATGACCTGCGTCGGCTGGATAGTCTGGAAGTCCGGCCGGGCGATGCGCGAGCCGGTCACGACGATCGCCTGATCGTTCGTCGGCTCGTCCGCCGGCGTGGTGGTCGCGGCGCTCGGCGTGGTGGCCGTGGCTGCGGTGGTGGAGTCGGTGACCGGCTGCGCTTCGGCCTGGGCGGCGGCGGGCGCGGAAGCCGCGGGGGCCTCCGTGCTCTGCGCAAAGGCGGCGGCCGGCAGGGAGGCGGCAAGGGCGAAGAGGGAAACGGAAACGGGCAGACGCGGCAGAACGTTCTTGGTCACCGGCAGGTATCCTCAGGTTTTTCTTGGAAGTCGGTGCGCTCGCCCTATGGCGGCCGCCCCTCCCATGAAAATACCGTAAGGATACGAGGTTGTTACCGGGCGAGCGCGGCGAGGCGCGGCCGTTCGGCGCGCGTCGTGCGCGCCCAGGTCATTGTAGCAGTGGAAGGATGCTCTTCACTCCTCCCCGTGCGGTGGGCGAACGGGGAGGGCTGGGTCAGTTGTGCAGTGGCGGGGGGGTCAATCCCCGTCGTAAGCGCGGCCTGCTGCGACCGATTGGCCGCCGGCGGTGACGGGCGTGCCGGGCTGCTCCCACCAATAAGGCTGGCGGGTGCGGGTGCCGGTGGCGACTTCGTTCAAGGTGGCGCTGTCGTAGAGGCGGCCGCCGAGCATCACCTGGTGCACCTTGTCGGTGTTGCGGATGTCGACCGTGGGGTCGGCGTCGAGGACGACGAGGTCGGCGAGCTTGCCGGGTTCGAGCGAGCCAACGTCCTTGGCGTAGCCGAGCGACGTCGCCGGCATGATCGTCGCGGCGCGCAGTGCGTCGATCGGCGACCAGCCGCCGCGCACGAAGCTCCACATCTCCCAGTGCGGTCCGAGGCCGGACTGCTGGCCGTGGGCGCCGATCGAGACCTGGACGCCGCGGTCGGCGAGCTTCTTCGCCTCGCGGGCGCTGTCGGCGTCGACATAATCCTCCTCGGGCGCCATCACCCGCCGCACGTTCTGCGACTGGAGGATTCCCGGCGGGGCGTGGGGGCTGAGCAGCGGATGCTTCCACACGTCCATATGCTGCCGCCAGTAAGGATCGCCGGCGGGGCCGCCGTAGGTGACGACCAGCGTGGGCGTGTAGTTGGTCTTGGTCTGCGACCAGAATTGCAGGACGTCGTCATAGATGACGCGCAGCGGGATGTTGTGCTCGAGCGTCGAATCGCCGTCCTGGATGAGGGTGATGTCCATCGTATAGAGCGAACCGCCCTCGGGGACGACCTCCATCCCCTCGCGCTGGGCGGCGGCGACCACCATCTGGCGCTGCTCGCGCCGCGGCTGGTTGTAGTTCTTGACGCTCCTCGCGCCCTGCGCCTTGAGGCGCCGGACGTGCTGCAGCGCGTCCTCGAAACTGTTGATCTCCGCATACACGTCCGGCGACTTGGCGCCGTAGATGATCTCGCCGGTCGAGAAGGTGCGCGGAGCGAGGATCTTGCCGGCGCGCTGCATCTCGGAGGCCGGGAAGATCTGCGCCGAGCGAGCGGACGGGTCGTGGATCGTCGTCGTCCCCATGGCGAGGTTGACCATCGACGACCAGTTCTGCTGCGGGACGAGGTCGTCCTCGCCCTGCGGCCCGTGGGCATGGGCGTCGACCCAGCCGGGGACGATGGTCTTGCCGGTAACGTCCACCGTCTTGGCGCCGGCTGGGATCGCGACCTGACCGCGTGGGCCGACCGCGACGATCCGGTCGCCGCGAATGAGGACGACGCCGTCCGGGATGATCCCGCCCTGACGGTCGGCCATCGTCACGATTTTCGCGCCGACCAAAGCGACGGTGCCGGTCGGCTTGTCGGCGGCGACGTCCATCGAAAGATCGAGGCCGGTGCGCGGTGCCTGGAACTTCGGCGCATCCTTGCCCTGCGGCGCGACGGCGAAGAGTGCGGCGGTGTCGGCGGTGTAGAGCGTCGGACCCATCGACCAATGCACCCGCCGGCCGCCCTGCGACCAATGGATGAAGTCGCCCCCGTCGGCCGAGACGCGGGTGACGGGAAGGGGGCCGCCTTTCTCGTCGGCGCCGACGTCCTGGGTGCCCGGCATGAGCGGCATGACGAAGGCCTGGTAGTTCTGCCGGAAGGCGAGATACTGGCCGTCCGGCGACACCGAATAATCATTGACCATGTCGCCGGTCGAATGGACGCGCTTCGCCTGGCCGTTGAGGTCCGTGCTGATCAGCTGGCGCTTGTTGTTCGCCGAAATCAGCATGAACAGGCGATCGTTGTCCGCGCCGTAGTGCGGCTCCTCTCCTTCTCGCGAGACGCGCACCGGCGCGCCGCCGGCCGCGGCGACGCGGTAGATGCCGGGATTTTCCGACCAGCGCGACGACGTGAGGTAGCCGCCCCGGCCCTGCTCGAAGACGATGGTCTTGCCGTCGGGCGAGAAGCTCGGTCGGGCATAATGGCCGGGCTGGGCGAAGACGTCCCGCGCGGCGCCGCCGGCCGCGGCGACCGTGCGGATGTGGCCAAGCCCCTGGTCCGTCCAGCCGACGAAGACGATCGTGCGGCCGTCGCGCGACCAGCTCGGATAGAGTTCGAGTTCATTCTCGTCGCCGCGGATCAGGCGATGCGCCGCGCCGCCGGCGGCAGGCTTGATCCACAGCTTGCCGAGCGTCTCGAACACCACTTCGCGTCCGTCCGGGGACACGGTGGCCCAGCGCGGCATCTTCGTGGTGAAGCGGTCCGGCGCGACCTCGACCTGCGGATGGGTCGCGTCGATCACGACGCGCGTGTCGCCGACGCGGAACGGGATGTCCGCCGCGCCCGACCCGTCGGCGCCGACGCGCCTGATCTTGCCGCCGGCCCAGAAGACGAGGCTGCGGCTGTCGGGCGTCCAGGCCATGTTCGGGTAGACGCCGGTGACCGCCCAGGTCTCCTGCACGTCCTGGTCGAGCGCGTCGTAGACCTTGCGCTCCTCGCCCGAAGCGAGGTCCTTGACGTAAAGCTTCGAGCGCGTCCGCTCGCGGCGGACGAAGGCGATCTTCTTGCCATCGGGGGAGGGCGTCGGGCGGACGGAACCGCCGACGCCGCTCACCGCCTTGGTCACCTCGCCGGTGTCCATGTCGTAGCGCTCGATGTCGAACAGGTCGGTGTTGGAGTTCTGGGCATATTCGAAGATCGGCCCGGGGGTGACGTTGCGGGTGTAATAGAAACTCTTGCCGTCGGGCGCGTAGATCGGCTCGCCAAGCTCCTTCTGGTGGACCTCGTTCGGCTTCTTCACGAGCGGCACGCCGCCGCCGCCGGAGACGTGGTAGAGCCACACCTCGCCGGTGCCCAATGAGCGGCCGGTGGTGAAATGCTTCTTCGCGATGATGAAGCGGCCGTCGGGGCTCCAGCTCGGCTGGTTCAAGAGCCGGAAATCCTCCTTGGTGAGCTGGCGCTTGTCGGAGCCGTCGACATTCATGATCCAGATATTGTCGCCGCCGCCGCGGTCCGACGTGAAGGCGATCCGCCGGCCGTCGGGCGAGAAACGCGGCTGGTGCTCGTAGGCGAGACCCTCGGCGATCCGCCGCGGCGTCCCGCCGGCCATCGGCATGGTGTAGATGTCGCCTAGCAAATCGAAGGCGATCGTGCGCCCGTCAGGGGAGACGTCGACGTTCATCCACGACCCTTCGGCGGTGTCGATGCGGATCTGCCGGGTCTGCATGCCGGGAGGCGCGTTGACGTCCCACTTGTCGGGCGTGCCGCGGGTGCTCGCGGCCGGAGCGGAGCCCATGGCGGGGGTGAGGGGGCCGGTGACCTTCTGCTCGCCGGGCCGGATCGCCTGGTTCTCGGGCGCCTGCGTCGACTGGACCGGCTGCTCCTGCTTCGAAGATTGGGTAGGCGGCGTCTGCGCTGAGCCTGCACCAGCCGCCAAAGCCGCGGCGAGCGCCGCCGTCACCGGATATTTCATCCACCCAATCTCCTGCTCGAAATCCGCCGCTTAGGTCGCGCGGGCGGAAAATCCGCTGCTTAGGTCGCGCGGGCGGAATCGTCACCGAAAAAACAATCGCGTGCCGCCGCGCCGTGTCCGCCAGCCTGCGCCGCCGCACGGCATCGCCAGCGCACCCGTTGCAGAAATGTCACGGCTGGTCCAGAAGCGAGGCTGGACGCCCGACGCTGTTTGACAGGTGCGTTCGCACCGCTAACTAAAGTTAACCGCCTGTCTCCGGAGACGTCCCCCCCATGAGAACGACTGTCCGCTCCTACGCTCTCCGCTCCGCCGCGTTTCTCGGCTTGGCCGCCGGACTTGCGCCGAACGCGTTCGCACATCCGCAGACCGACCCGCAGAGCGACGCGGCGGCATCGCAGACCGATCCTCAGAGCGGCACTGCTGCATCGCAGGGGGCAACGACGCCTGCGCCGACGGCAGGCGGTCCAACGACCCAGACGGATGCCGCGACGAGCGCGGACGGACAAACGTCGCAAGGCCAGAACATCGTCGTCACCGGGTCTCGCATTCGCAGTCCGAACCTCACTTCCGTGGTGCCCGTGACCACGATCAGCGGCGAAGACTTTTTCAAGACTGGCTCAACCTCGATCGGCGACGTTCTGAACCAGCTGCCGGCGCTCCACAGCACCTTCAGCCAGGCGAACTCGACGCGCTTTCTGGGCACGTCCGGCCTGAACCTTCTCGACTTGCGCGGCCTGGGAACCCAGCGCACCCTGGTCCTCGTCAACGGGCGCCGGCATGTAGCGGGCGATATCCTCAACACGGCCGCGTCGGTCGATACCAACACAATCCCCACGGACCTTATCGAACGGACCGACATCATCACGGGCGGCGATTCCGCCGTCTACGGATCGGACGCGCTCGCGGGCGTCGTGAATTTCGTCCTGAAGGATCATTTCCAGGGGCTCCAGCTCCGCGGACAGGCGGGTATCAGCCAGCATGGCGACGCCGGCAATGACTTCGTAAGCTTGCTGGCAGGTAGGAATTTCGCCGGCGGCCGAGGCAACATCGCCGTCAATTTCGAATACGCCCACCAGGAGGATTTCTACGCCAGCAACCGTAAAGAATACTCACAGACGAACGGATTCGAGCAGATCAATCAAGTCGGTACGGCTTCGTCGCCCCAGTTCGATTTCGTTCGTGATATTCGCAATGGTATCTATTCGAACGGCGGCACCTTCCTTACTTATCTAGGGGGCAACAGCTACACGCCTTACCTCTTCCAGCCGAACGGCACGCTCATCCAGCAGACTGGCACGCCCGTAGGACTGCCTCCGGTCCCTGATTATCTCGGCGGAAACGGGGACAATTTTCGGGATGGCACGCAGTTCGCCTTCCGGCCGCGGCTCGACCGCTACAGCGCGAACATCGTCGGGCATTTCGAGATTAGCCGGGCCCTCGTCCCCTTCATCGAAGGAAGCTACTCGCGGACCGACTCGTTCGGCAGCGCCTCCGGCCCGTTCTTCACCGGCGCGATCGGCGATACCTTCAACATCAACAACCCCTATCTGAAGGAGCAGGCGCGCGGAATCATTCGTGATTATTACGGCGCCGGACCTGGCGACGACTTCAATTTCACGATGTACAAAAACGCAGTCGACCTGACCAACCGGGCCGAACAGGCGAGACGCCAGACGTATCGTATCGTCGCGGGGATACGCGGCGATTTCAACAAAACATGGAACTACGAGCTGTCGGCGAACTACGGCGTCTTCGACGAGCACACGAACATTCTCGGCAACATCAACCTGCAGCGATACCTGCTGGCCATCGACGCCGTCGATCAGGGGACGGCAAGCGGCGGCGCTGCGAACGGCAACATCGTTTGCAGGGCGAAGGTCGATCCGGCATCGGCGAGCGCCTACAACAGCTCCAGTTACGCCCAGTCGACTCTCGCCAACGATATCGCGACCTGTGTTCCGGTAAATCTGTTTGGCAATGGTAACGTGACGAACGCCGCTCGCCAGTACCTGCTGCAGAATTCGACGGCTTTCGGGAAAATCACTCAGTTCGATGTAACCGGGTTCGTCAACGGAGACACGGGCGGCTTCTTCAACTTCCAGGGCGGTCCGATCGGCTTCGTGGTCGGCGCGGAGTACCGCCGCGAGACTGCTTATTACAAGCAGGACGAGGCGACAGCCTCCGGCATCACCTTCTATAATGCCATCCCTGAGTTCAAACCGCCGTCCTTCGAGGTGAAAGAGGCTTTCGGAGAAGTCCGCCTCCCGATATTCAAGGACCTTCCCTTCGCAAAGCGGCTGACGATCAGCGCAGCGGCTCGGATTTCCGACTACAAGGGTTCGACGGGAACGGTCTATTCCTACAACGGCGGCATAGAGTACTCGCCGATCACCCTGCTGCGCTTCCGTGCTAATTACTCCCGCGCGGTGCGAGCTCCGAACCTGTCGGACCTCTACACGCCTTTGGGGCAGAACTACTTCACTTTTTCGGATCCGTGCGCTGCGCGTAATCTGACGTCCGGTAGTCAGTACCGGGCTGCGAATTGCACCGCCGCAGGCGTGCCGGCAGGTTACGATTTTGTCTACAAATCGACGCCAGGCTACCTGTCCGGTGGCAATCAGAACCTCAAGGCCGAGAAATCGGACTCGTTCACCGTGGGTGGCGTCATCGCCCCCGAGTCGGGCATTCTCCGCGGGTTCGCCTTGTCGGCCGACTATTACAACATCACGGTCAATAACGTGATCAACTCGCCCTCGGCCCAGGGGATCATCAATGCCTGTTACGACCTTCCTTCTCTGAACAACCAGTTCTGCGGGCTCTTCACGCGGGATACCACCACGGGCTTGAACAGCCGCGAATATGTCGAGAACAGCCTTCACGTCATTCCACTGAACTACGCGAAATTGAAAGTCAGCGGAATCGACTTCGACCTGTCGTACCAGCACCACATCCGGAACATTGGTGATATTTCGCTGCGCGGAATCTACACGCTCTCTCTCGTAAGCAGCAATTACCTCGATCCGACCAATCCTTCTTTCGAGGACCGGACCCTGTCGGAGCTCGGTACGCCGAGGAATAACTTCACGTTCAACCTGGGCTTCAAATCCGGGCCGGTCGTTCTGAGTTATAAGCTCCGCTATCTCAGCCCTATGTATAACGGCACTTATGAGAGTTATAACAGTCTGCAGGGTCGTGCGCCCACCAATCCCTATCAGTTCTCGGCGCAGTATCGCCTCTACCCGGCGATCACGTACCACGACCTTCGCGCCGAGATCGACGTGAACAAGGACTTCAACTTCTACATGGGCGTCGACAACGTTTTCAATCAGCTGCCGCCTTTCGGCCTGACGGGTGCGGGTGGCGGAAGCGGCATCTATCCGAACGTCGGGCGCTTCCTATACTTCGGTGTGTCCGCCAAATACTGATGGGGGGCGCTTTCACCTTCCTGGTCCGGCCGCCCCGTCGGTGCCACTCGCCTAGGTGAAGGAAGGGGACGCCACGCGCCTGCTGGCGCGGCGCGCTGCGCACGCGCGGGTGTTGCGGCTGGCGCAGGGCAATTCCATGCGGGCCGCAATAGCCAGGCTCAACGAAGGATCGCTCGTTGATGCCGAGGCTATTGCGCGCCGCCATCTCGCGGTGTTTCCTGACGACGTCGCCGCGCTTTGCCTGCTCGGGGACCTTGCGGCCCGGAGCGGGATCTATCACGAGGCGGAGCGGCTGTTCCGCCGGGCGCTCGCCTTGCAGCCGTCGTTCACGGAAGCCGAGTTGAACCTCACCAAGCTGTTGGCGCTCAGAGACGGGGTGACGGAAGCGCTCGCGTTGCTGCGCGACGTCCTGGCCGACTTTCCGGAGAGATTGGACGTCGCACTGCAGCGTCTGGCGCTGCTTGGCCAGGTCGGAGATTATGAGCGCGCCGAGGCCGAATGTCAGGCGCTGCTGAGAACGCATTCCGATCGTGCAGAGCTGTGGCTCTCCTTCGGACACCTCCAGGGCACCCTTGGGAAGTTCGAAGCGAGCGTACAGGCTTACCGGCGGGCGATCTCGCTTGAGGAAACCTGCGGCGGCGCCTGGTGGGGCCTCGCCAACCTCAAGACATATGTTTTCCTGCCTGCGGAGATAGCTCAGCTGGAGAGGCTCGTTGCCCGGGCGGCAATCGCCGGCCCGGACGACGAGGCATTGCTGCACTTCGCACTCGGCAAGGCCAATCAGGACCGCGCGCACCTGGCGCAATCCTACCATCACTATAAACGCGGCAACGACAGGCGTGCGGCGCTCGTTGGTCATGACGCCGCTGCCATCGCCGCCGAAGCCGATCGGTCGGCCGCCTTCTTCACGCGCCGGCTTTTCGACTCGCGCCGCGGAGCCGGCCATCCATCAAAAGAGCCGATTTTCATCACTGGCTTGCCTCGTTCGGGCTCAACCCTGGTCGAGCAGATCCTCGCGAGCCATCCGCTGGTGGAAGGGACGGCGGAGCTGCCCTACATCCCGATGCTCGCGCACCGGCTCCTGGCCGAGCGGTGGGATCAACGTAGCTTGCAGTATCCCGCCGTTCTTGAGCAGGTTGGCCCGGCGGAATGGTGCGGCCTCGGGCAGGCTTACCTCGATGCGGCGGGCGTGCACCGCAGAACCGGGAAGCCGCATTTCATCGACAAGCTGCCGGACAACTGGCGGTATATCGGCTTCATCCACCTCATCCTGCCGAACGCCAGGATAATCGATGTGCGGCGGGAGACCATGGCCACGCTCTGGTCGAATTATCGCCAGTGGTTCGCGCGTGGCCACACGTTCAGCTATCGGTTCGAGGATCTGGCCAGCTATCACGCAGACTACGAGCGGCTCATGAAACACTTCCTGGAGGTGCTCCCCGAGTCAGTTTACCGCCTCGATCACCAGGCCCTGTTGAACGATTTTCGGCCAGAGGTTCAGTCGTTGCTCGCCGACCTGGATCTTCCGTTCGACGAGGCATGCATCAGCTTTTACGAGAACGCACGACCCGTCCGAACCGCGAGCGCGCAGCAAGTCCGCCGCCCCCTGGATCTGAACGCAAATCGGGAGTGGCGTCAGTTCGAGCCCTGGCTTGGACTCCTCAAGGCCGCCGTTCGAAAGTTCGGTGGCGGGTCCGAGCCTTCCTGAGCCCAAGTCGTCGCAGGAACTGCGCGCCGTGATCCGACGCCCTGAAACGCCCCCTCGGAGTTACCGACCGAGGGAGCGCCCCGGCTTCAGTAGCGGTAGTGGTCGGGCTTGAACGGGCCCTCGACGGGCACGCCGATATAGCTCGACTGCTTGTCGCTGAGCTTGGTGAGCTTCACGCCGAGCTTGTCGAGGTGGAGCGCGGCGACCTTCTCGTCGAGGTGCTTGGGGAGGACGTAGACGTCATTCTTGTACGTCTCGGCCTTGGTCCACAGCTCGATCTGCGCCAGCGTCTGGTTGGTGAAGCTCGCCGACATGACGAAGCTCGGGTGGCCCGTGGCGTTGCCGAGGTTCACCAGGCGGCCCTTCGACAGCACGATGATCTTCTTGCCGTCGGCGAACTCGACCTCGTCGACCTGCGGCTTGATCTCGGTCCACTTCATGTTCTGGAGCGCGCCGATCTGGATCTCGCTGTCGAAATGGCCGATGTTGCAGACGATCGCCATGTTCTTCATCGCCCGCATGTGGTCGACGGTGATGACGTCGGCATTGCCGGTGGCGGTGACGAAGATGTCGGCGCGCGGCGCGGCCTCTTCCATGGTCACGACCTCATAGCCCTCCATCGCCGCCTGCAGCGCGCAAATGGGGTCGATCTCGGTGACGATGACGCGGGCGCCGCCGTTGCGGAGCGAGGCGGCAGAGCCCTTGCCGACATCGCCGAAGCCGGCGACGCAGGCGACCTTGCCGGCGAGCATCACGTCGGTACCGCGGCGGATTGCGTCGACCAGCGATTCCTTGCAGCCGTAAAGGTTGTCGAACTTCGACTTGGTGACGCTGTCGTTGACGTTGATGGCGGGGAAGGGAAGCTTGCCCTGCTTCGAGAGCTCGTACAGCCGGTGGACGCCGGTGGTGGTCTCTTCCGAGACGCCCTTGATCGCCTGGACGGTCCTGGTGAGGAAGCCGGGCGACTTGGCGATGACGCGGCGGACGGTGGCCTGGAAGACCTCCTCCTCCTCATTCTCCGGGGCCGGGAACTCCTCGCCCGCCTCGATGCGCGCGCCCCACAGCGCGAACATGGTGGCGTCGCCGCCGTCGTCGAGGATCATGTTGCAGGTTTCGACCCCCCCATTCCCATCTGGGCCCCAGTCGAAGATGCGCTCGACATAATCCCAATATTCTTCCAGCGTTTCGCCCTTGATCGCGAAGACGGGGACACCGGTGGCGGCGATCGCGGCGGCGGCATGGTCCTGGGTCGAGAAGATGTTGCACGAGGCCCAGCGGACCGTCGCGCCGAGCGCGGTCAGCGTCTCGATCAGCACGGCGGTCTGGATCGTCATGTGGAGCGAGCCGGTGATGCGCGCGCCCTTCAGCGGCTGCGACGCGCCGAACTCGGAGCGGAGCGCCATCAGGCCGGGCATCTCGGTCTCGGCGATCTCGATCTCCTTGCGGCCGAACGCGGCGAGGCCGATGTCGCGGATCACGTAATCGTCGAACTGGGTCTGGGCCTGCGTCGCCACGGAAAGTCTCCTCAAAACGAAAGAAAGACCGCTGGCCAAGCCCGCGGTCGCGCGCCGCTCCCCTAGCCGGGGGAGGCGGCGCATGCAAATATAAAGATATCTTTATATGTGATTCTCGTCCTCCCTGTGAGGCGCAGTCTCATGGGGAGGGGGACCGCCCGAAGGGTGGTGGAGGGGCCGCTCGGGCGTGGCCCCTCCACCATGCTTCGCATGGTTTCCCTCCCCATCGCTTCGCGACAGGGAGGACTAGGTGGTCAGCGTTCGGCGACCGTATCCACCGCCGCGTGCATCATCGCCGCGAAACTCACCGGGCATTGTCCGCCCGGCAACGCCGGGGGCGGACCGAGACGCTCGGCGACGGTGAGAAGGTTGGCGAGATCGCCGCCCGCCGACGCCGCATCCTCAGCCGCCGCCGCGAAGCCGTGGCACAGCTCTTCCGTCGTCGGATCGCCGCCATATTGGTTGGCGAGCGCGGTGGCGAAGCTGTCGTAGGCGCGCTCGCCCGCCTTGTCGCCGGTCGCGAACTGCGACTTGAGGAGGTCGTTGGCGGCCTGGATCGTCTGGCGATTGCTGCGCACGAAATTGCCGTAGGAGGCCTCGATGTCGGCGCCGATGGCGCGGCAGCGCAGGGTCGCCACCATCAGCCGGGACTGGAGGTCGCGCAGCTTCGCCGCGGCGGCGCCTTCCGCCTTCCAGCAGCCTGCCGCCTCCGCGGGCGCGGCGACGAGCAAGGCCGCGGCGGCAAGGCCGGCGGCGGCTTTCAGAACCTGGTGACGCATGGACTTACTCCCACTCTCGCGGCCCTTCGGAGGGCCGGAGTCGGAAGCGTCTCACCGCAGGGTAGACGAATGGTTAACGGCTGCGATGAAGCCGTTTTAAGCTTTGCGCCGCCACTGGTTGATCACTTCATAGGCCATGACGGCGGTGGCGATTGCCGCGTTGAGGCTGTCGGCCTTGCCGGCCATGGGCATCTTCACCAGCAGGTCGCATTCGGCTTCGTAATCCTCCGGCAGCCCCTGCGCCTCGTTGCCGACCAGGATGAAGGCGGGCGTCGCGTAGCGCGGCTCCTGATAGTCGAGCTCGGCCTTGAGGCTGGTGCCGATCAACTCGCCGGGGCCGGCCCGGAGCCAAGGCACGAACTCCTGCCACGAGGCGTGGGCGATCCGCTGGGTGAACAGCGCCCCCATCGTCGCGCGCACCGCTTCGACGGAGAAGGGGTCGACGCAGTCGTCGATCAGGATCAGCCCGCCGGCACCCACGGCATCACCGGTGCGAAGGATGGTGCCGAGGTTGCCGGGGTCGCGCAGCGCCTGGGCGACGATCCACAGGGGCGCCGCCGCGCGGTCGATCCTCGCCAGCGACAGGTCGAACGCGCGATAGACGCCGAGCACCGTCTGCGGATTGTCCTTGCCGCTGAGCTTGTGGAGGATGTCGGCGTTGGTCTCGATCGCCTCGCCATGCGCGGCCTCGGTGTCCGCGATCAGGGCGTCGAGCAGCGGATGGCGGGTACCCGCCCCGAAGAACAGGGTGACGGGGATATGCCCCGCCTCGCGCGCCTCGGTGAGGATGCGCAGCCCCTCGGCCATGAACAGCCCCGTCTCGCGCCGGTGCTTCTTGTCGCGAAGCGCCCGCGTGTCCTTGACGAGGGGGTTGGAGAAGGCGGTGATCGCGCGGGGCATTATTCCTCCCCGAAGGCATCCTCGACGAGCGCGGTCAGCGCGTCGACGGCCGCCTCGGCGCCGTCGCCCTCGGCGCGGATGGTGATCGTGTCGCCCATTGCGGCGCCCAGCATCATCAGGCCCATGATCGAGGTGCCGGTGACCTTGGAGCCGTCCTTCTCCACCTCGACGCTGGCGCTCTGGCCGGCGGCGAGGGTGACGAACCTGGCGCTGGCGCGGGCGTGGAGGCCGCGGCGGTTGATGAGGGTGACGGTGCGTTCCGCCACGCTCAGACGGTCTCGCCGAGGATTTCGGAGGCGACCGAGATGTACTTGCGCCCCGCCTCGCGCGCGGCCGCAACCGCCGCCCGCACGTCCATGGACTTGCGGGCGCCCTCGAGTCGAATCAGCATCGGCAGGTTGACGCCGGCGATGACCTCGACCTGCTCCGATTTCATCAGCGAGATCGCGAGGTTCGACGGGGTGCCGCCGAACAGGTCGGTGAGGATGATCACCCCGCTGCCGTCGTCGGCGCGGGCGATCGCGTCGGCGATGTCGTTGCGCCGCCCCTCCATATCGTCGTCGGGACCGATGCAGATCGCCTCGACCTGCTTTTGGGGCCCCACCACATGCTCCATGGCGGTGACGAACTCAGCCGCCAGGCGCCCATGGGTAACCAGCACCAGACCAATCATTCGAACTTCCCATCCTGCGGCCCCGCCCCGCGGCCGCGCTCGACCCCGTCGCGGCGGCGCGACGCCAGGTCTCGATGCTCGACCGTGGGCGAAAATCCCGCTTCGCGCAACCGGTTGGCGACCCGCTCGGCGACGTGGACCGAGCGGTGTCTTCCGCCGGTACAGCCGAACGCGATCGTCAAGTAGGACTTGCCCTCGGCGCGATAGCGCGGAAGCAAGGCGAGGAGAAGGTCCTCCATTTTGTCCACCGCACCATAGCCTTCGTCGGCGGCGATATAGGCCGCGACGGGAGGGTCCTGACCCGTGAGGTCCCTCAGCCGATCGTCCCAATAGGGGTTTCGGAGGAAACGCATGTCGAAGACGGTGTCGGCGTTTCGGGGGATGCCGCGCGAGAAGCCGAACGACATGATCGTCAGCGTCGGCGCCGAGGCGGGGCTGCCGAACCGCTCGCGGACCTGCTGCTGGAGGGCGTTCGGCGTCGTGTCGGTGGTGTCGACGACATGGTCGGCCCAGCGCCGCAGCGGCTCCATCAACTCGCGCTCGGCGGCGATGCCGTCGGTGGCGGGGCGGTCGGGCGCGAGCGGGTGGCGGCGGCGAGTCTCGGAATAGCGGCGCAGGAGCTCGGAGCCGGCGCAGTCGAAATAGAGCGTCTCGATCGGGAAGGCGTGGTCCCCCGCCAGCGCCTTGATCTGCTCGACGATGCGGCGCGCGTCGAAATCGCGGGTGCGGCTGTCGATGCCGATGGCGAGCGGGCGGCGGCGCCGGCTGCTGCCCTTGCCGAGCGGGGTGGAGAGGAGATGCTCGAGGAGCGAGAGGGGGAGATTGTCGACCACCTCCCAGCCGAGATCCTCGAGCGTCTTCAGCGCCGTCGATTTTCCCGCGCCGGAAAGGCCGGTGACGAGGAGGATGCGTTGCGGGTCGGGAGCGGCGGTCAAGGGTTCAGGCCGTAAAGACGGAGCGCCGCTTCTACCTTCAACGGGGCCGACGCCTCAAGCGCCGCGAGCGCCACTGCGGGGATTACCGTACCGAGGACCTCAGCCGGGGCAGGTCCGTCAGGGAGCCGCTCCGGAACCCGGTCGAGGTCCACGAGGAGGCAGAGCGGCACGTCCGCGGCTGCCGGCACGGTGACGATGCCGACACCCCGCACCTCGATCTTGGCGGCGATGGTGGCGGGCGCGCGGGCGAGCAGGCGGCCGTCATGGACCCGTACCTCGGTATAATCGTCGCTGACCAGCACCGCGCCGCGGTCGATAAGCCGCAAGGCTAGGTCCGACTTGCCGCTGCCCGAGTCGCCGCGCAGCAGCACGCCGCGGCCTTGGATGGCGACGCTGGTGCCGCGGACGGTGTCGCTCACGACTGCGGGTCCGGGAAGCGCAGGACGAAGCGCGCCCCGCCTCGGCCGTCGCGACGCTCTTCCACGGCGATACTGCCGTCATGGCCGGTCATGGTGGCGCGGGCGATGGCGAGGCCGAGGCCGGAATGGCGGCCAAACCCTTCCTCCTCGGGACGCACCGAATGGAAGCGCTGGAAGATCTCGCGCCGCCGTTCGGCCGGAACGCCGGGGCCCTCGTCCTCCACGGTCACCAACACCTCGCTGCCGGCGTGCGCGGCGCCGATCTCGACCAGCGCGCCTTCGGGCGAAAAAGAGATCGCGTTGTCGACGATATTGTCGACCGCCCGCGCCAGCCGCGCCTCATCGCCCATGACGATGGCGCTCCCGGCGCGGGGGCGGGCGAAGGCGATGCGGACGCCGCGGCCGCCGCCGCGCGCCTCCCAGGTTTCGAGCATCGACTCGATCAGCGCGCCGAGATCGACCGGCTCGAAGCGGGCGCGGGACAGCTCCGCGTCGAGGCGGCTCGCCTCGGCAATGTCGACGATCAGCCGGTCCAATCTCGCCACGTCGTCGCGGACCACGTCGAGCAGCTGGCGGCGCAGCGCCGGGTCCTCGACGCGCTCCAGGCTGTCCACCGCCGAGCGGAGGGAGGCGAGGGGGTTCTTCAGCTCGTGCGTCACGTCGGCGGCAAAGGCCTCGGTCGAATCGATGCGGTTGCGCAGCGCCTGGCTCATGTCGCTCAGCGCCCGCGCCAGCATGCCGATCTCGTCGCTCCGTTCCGGAAGCCGCGGCACCCGCACTTCCCGCGCCCGCCCGAGCCGGACCCGCGTCGCCGCGCGCGCCAGGCGGCGCAAGGGGAGGGCGATGGTCCGCGCCAGGAACAGCGACAGGAGCGAGGAGAGGAGGATGGCGGCGAGGACGATCAGCCCGAGCGTGCTGCGCTCCTCGCGCACGACGCTGCGGGTCCGACGGGCGTTACGGGTAAGAAGGAGGACGGCGTGGCGGCGCGACACCGCCGCCGCGGCGGAGAGGAACGGGGTCCCCTCCGGCGCCCGGCGCAGCATCATCTCGGCACCGCGCTCCGCCAATGCCACCTTGGCTTCCGGCCAGTCTTCGAGGCGGTTGCTTTCCGGCGTGGGAAGGAGGGGCGGCTGGTGGGCGCCGACGGCCGCGTTCAGCACATTGTCCAGCCGGCGGGCGAACTGCTTCTGCCACGGCTCGCGCGTCGGGTCGCGCAGGTCGTAGGTCGCCGGCATGCCGTTCCAGCTGTCGAGCAGCACCTTGCCGCTCGCATCGAACACGCGGATGCGGCTGCGGCTGTGGGCGCCGAGCTTGCGGATCAGAGGCAGCTCCTCATCCTCCTCGGCGAGCGCCAGCGCGTCGGCGGCGAGGATCGCCTGGTTGCGGGTGCTGAGCAGCCCCTGCTCGGTCAGACGCCGCCGATAGCCATCGAGGTAGAACAGGCTGCCGGCGAGGATCGCGACGGCGAAGATGTTGAGGGCGAGGATGCGGTGGAGGATCCGCCACCGGCCCCACCAGCGGACGCGGCCTTCCTCCTGCTCGACCGCTTCCAAGTCGGGCTCACTCCTCACCGAAGCGGTACCCGACGCCGTACAAGGTCTCGATGCCGTTGAAGGCCGGATCGGCGGCGCGGAACTTGCGGCGCATGCGCTTGATGTGGCTGTCGATGGTGCGGTCGTCGACATAGATGTCGTCCTGATAGGCGACGTCCATCAACTGATTGCGCGATTTTACCACGCCCGGCCGCTGCGCCAGCGCCTCGAGGATCAGGAATTCGGTGACCGTCAGAGTCACGTCGCGCCCGTCCCACCCCACCCGGTGCCGCGCCGGATCGAGAACCAGCCGCCCCCGCACGATCTCCGCCTCCGCGGCGCCTTCCGCCTGCGCCTCCGCCGCCTCCGCCCGCACTTCGCTCCGCCGCAAAATTGCCCGGATTCTGGCTACTAAAAGCCTCTGACTGAACGGTTTTGAGATGTAATCGTCGGCGCCCAGGGAGAGGCCGAGGGCTTCGTCCAGTTCCTCGTCCTTGGAGGTGAGGAAGATGACGGGGACCGTGGACCGCTCGCGCAGCCTCCGCAGCAATTCCATGCCGTCCATGCGCGGCATCTTGACGTCGAGGATGGCGAGATCGGGCGGGTTCTCGGTGAGCGCCTTCAGCGCCGCCTCGCCGTCAGAATAGACGCGGGTCGCAAAGCCTTCCGCCTGTAGCGCGATCGACACCGAAGTGAGGATGTTGCGGTCATCGTCGACCAGCGCGATCGTTGCCGCCATTCCTGTCACTGCCGCTCCTTATCGGAGCCGCCCGCCACGCGCTACCCTTTGACGGCGAACCGCCGCGCGACTATGCGAGCGCCACATCCAAAAGCGGCCGAAACGCCGCGCATTTGTCTGATATTTCAAGGGAGATTGCGTGTGTCCAATCGCGTGCCCGCCCACGGGCTTGCCGAGCAGGGGATCCTAACGCCGGCCGAAATCAGCTGGAATTTCGGCACCCCGCAGCTGGTCGAGGAAGCGGTGCGCCGCGGCGAAGGCCTGCTCGCCAAGGATGGCCCGCTGGTGGTGCGTACCGGAAAGCATACCGGCCGCTCCGCGCAGGACAAATATATCGTCCGCGATGCCGAGACCGATGGCACCATCTGGTGGGACAATAACAAGGCGATGACGAGCGACCAGTTCGCCGCCTTGAAGTCCGATTTCCTGAAAGCGCTCGGCGAGCGGCAGCACCTGTTCGTCGCCGATCTCTACGGCGGCTCGCAGCCCGAGCACCGCGTCCGCGTCCGGGTGATCAACGAGCTCGCCTGGCACAACCTCTTCATCCGCACCCTGCTGGTGCGCCCGGAGGAAGCCGACCTCGCCGGCTTCGCGCCCGAATTCACGATCATCGACCTGCCGACCTTCCGCGCGGTGCCCGAGCGGCACGGCGTCCGCTCGGAGACGGTGATCGCGGTGAACCTGACCGAAAAGCTGATCCTGATCGGCGGCACCGCTTATGCCGGCGAGATGAAGAAGTCGGTGTTCGGCATCCTGAATTACCTGCTTCCCGCCGAGGGCGTGATGCCGATGCATTGCTCGGCGAACATCGGCCCCAAGGGCGACACCGCGGTCTTCTTCGGCCTCTCCGGCACCGGCAAGACCACGCTTTCCGCCGACGCCAGCCGCACCCTCATCGGCGACGACGAGCATGGCTGGTCGGACGAGGCGGTCTTCAACTTCGAAGGCGGCTGCTACGCCAAGATGATCCGCCTCTCGGCCGAGGCCGAGCCGGAAATCCACGGCATGACCAAGCGCTTCGGCACCGTGCTCGAGAATGTCGTCATGGACGAGGAGACCCGCGAGCTCGATCTCGACGACGCCACCTTCGCCGAGAATACCCGCGGCGCCTATCCGATCGAGTTCGTGTCCAACTGCTCGAACAGCAACATGGGACCGGTGCCGCAGAACATCGTCATGCTCACCGCCGACGCGTTCGGCGTGCTGCCGCCGATCGCCCGCCTCACCCCCGATCAGGCGATGTACCATTTCCTGTCGGGCTACACCGCCAAGGTCGCCGGCACCGAGATCGGCGTCACCGAACCGGAGGCGACCTTCTCGACCTGCTTCGGCGCGCCGTTCATGCCGCGCCACCCGAGCGTCTACGGCAACTTGTTGAAGGCGCGCATTGCCAAGGGCGGCGTCACCTGCTGGCTGGTCAACACCGGCTGGACCGGCGGCAAATACGGCGTCGGCAAGCGCATGCCGATCCGCGAGACCCGCGCGCTCTTGAACGCCGCGCTCGACGGCTCGCTCAACGGCGTCGAATTCCGCACCGACGAGAATTTCGGCTTCGAGGTTCCGGTCAGCGTTCCGGGCGTCGACACGGCCATCCTCGATCCGCGCGGCACCTGGGCCGACAAGGCCGCCTACGACGCGGCGGCGGCCAAGCTGGTGAAGCTCTTCATCGACAATTTCGCCAAGTTCGAAAGCCATGTCGACGCCGGCGTCCGCGACGCCGCCCCGCGCGCCGCCCATCAACACGCGCGGACCGCCCCGATTCCGGCCGCCTGACGCCACCCACTTGAACCCGAAAGGGGCGCGTCGGCAGAGGCCGGCGCGCCCCTTTTTCTATGCCACCCTCGTCATGCCGGACTTGATCCGGCATCCACCTTCTTCTTCCTCGGCGGGAGAAGCGAAGGTGGAGCCCCTGTCCGGGGTGACGGTTCTGGAAGGAATCCGAACGATGACCGACGAACCGCGCCTGTTCACCTCTGACGCTGCCATACGCAGCCTCGGCGAACGCATGCTCGCCTGCACCCTCGCCAAGGCCGAGTGGACCCACGAAGCCCACCTCGCCACCACCCTCTGGCTGGTCGTCGAACGTCCAGACATCGTGCCGGAGCGCGACCTCCCCCACCTTATCCGCCGCTACAATGAAAGCGTCGGCGGGGTGAACAGCGACACCGAAGGCTATCACGAAACCATCACCCAGTGCTTCCTGCGTGGGGTGCGGGGGTATCTGGCGCGGACGGATGCTTCGCTGCCACTGGTGGAGAAGGCGAACGGGCTGCTTCTGGCGGAGGAGGGGCAGCGGGACTGGCCGCTGCCTTTCTACTCGCGGGAGCTTCTGTTTTCCGTCGAGGCGCGGCGGGGGTGGGTTGAGCCGGATTTGGCGGAGGTGCCGGACGCGTAAGGTCCGGGTCTGCGGTGCTCGGGGGCCGCTTTGTTTCACGCAAAGACGCAAAGGCGCAAAGGTGCCGTGCCGGTTGCCATGCCGCGGCTAGTGTCATGGTTGCAGGACGAAAGGGGGCCTTCGGCCCCGAGATGGTTGGAGAGGTCTCGCCTGCCGGCGCGACACGTTCGGACTCTTTGCGTCTTTGCGTCTTTGCGTGAAAAATTACAGCGGCCGTACCGTTCGCTGCTCTGGAGGCTCACCGCCCCCAAACGGCATAGGCGTCGTGAAATCATGATTGTTGGCGATGCGTTTGATGCCTTCGCGGAAGGTGGCGCCGCCGAAGTTCATCAGCAGGCCGAGCGGCAGGTTCATGAGGCGCAGGTAGGTGAGGATCTGCTTGCTGTGTACCGGCGCGAGGCGCTCCAATGATTTCAGCTCGATGAGCAGCTTGCCTTCGACCAGCAGATCGGCGCGAAACCCCTCATCGATGATCAGGCCCTCGATGCGAATCCGAACCGGCTTCTGTCGCTCCACCGCCAGCCCCCGCCGAACGAGGCCCTGCGCCAGCACGGCCTCGTAGACGGACTCCAGCAGCCCCGGGCCGAGTGCCTCGTGCACCTTCAGTCCGCAATCGACGGCGATCGTCGCCAGCCCTTCCACGTCCATCGCTTTTCCCCACTTGCCCGCTCGTATCTAACGACATGCGCGGCGCGGGGGCCATAGGCGGAATGGTTTCACGCAAAGACGCAAAGACGCAAAGGTGCCGTGTCGCTTGTGACGCCGCGGCTAACCTCATTGTTGCAGGGACAAAGGGGCCTCCGGCCCCATTACAATCATCGGAGAACCCGCGCCGGCCAGCGAGACCCACGCGGCCTCTTTGCGTCTTTGCGTCTTTGCGTCTTTGCGTGAGATGATACAGCCTCCTTTGCGGCAAAGCGTCTGGAGGTTCTCACAGCGACCGTATCCGCGGCAAAGCCTTCTTCTCGAACAGCTCCGTCATCGCCCACACCATCGCGTCCAGCCGGTCGGGGCTGCCGGGGCCCTGGTAGCCGGACCAGGTGAGGGCGCAGAGTTGGTCTTCCAGTTCGGGGAAGTGGCCCGCCAACCTTGCGCGGCCGGTTTCGAAGCGGAGCGCGATGGGTTCGGCTCTGGCGGCTTTGCTTTTCGTCGCGGGGACGAGGCGGACGCGGAGGTTCGCGTCGACGGCGCGGAGCACGCTGGCGATCATGTCGCCGCCCTGGTTCTTTTCGGCGATCACCCTGGCCGGGACGCCTGTATACAGCTGTCCCCATTCCTGGGCGGCGCCGGCGACGCGGCGGGCCCAGGCTTCGGGGGAGAGGCCGCGGGCGGTGAGGTCCGCGAGGACCCAGGCGACACCGTCCTCGTCCTTGCCGCACACGACGATGCCGCAGCTGTCGCCGCCGGTGGAGGCGGGCGGGTCGAGGCCGACGACGATGCGGACGAAAGAAGGGGGGGTCGCGCAGAGGCGCAGAGGCGCAGAGGGGCCGTGTCCTTCATTGGCCCCCGGCGAAGCCGCATCAGCTTCCGCCTCGCTTTGAAATGCCGCTTCGCGGCGTGAGCCGGGCTCAAGACTCTCTGCGTCTCTGCGTCTCTGCGCGAAATAATCCGGTTCCCGCGCTTTCTCGATCAGCTCGCGGGTCCAGAGGGCGTCTTCGAAGTCGTCGAGGAGCGTGCCTTCGAGTTCTTGCCGGGCGAGGCGGGTGCCGGCGAACATGTCGTTCATCGCGGCGATGAAGTCGGCCGGGAGGTGGGGATTGTCGTCGGTGCGGCCCTTGGTCTGCTCGGCGCGGGGGAGGGCGAGGATGCGGCGGAGGAGAGGGACCGGCTTGGGCGTGGTGGTGACAATGGTGCGCGGCTGCGTGCCGAGGCGCAGGGCCAGCATCAGATTGTTCCAGGTCGCGTCGGCATTCGGCCATTTCGCCAGTTCGTCGCACCAGGCGTAATGATGCTGCGGCCCGCGCAGCTTCTCCGGGCGCTCGGCCGAGAAAGCGTGGGCTTCGGCGCCGGAGGGGAAAAGGAGCACGCCGCGGCTCGGTATCCAGCGCGGCCGCTCGTGCGTGCGGGCGATGGCGAGGAGCCCGCTTTCGCCGCGGATCATCACCCGTTCGATCTCCTCCAGGGTCGCAGCGACGAGGGCAATGCGCGCCCCGGGGGCGTCGCGTGCGCGTGCCCACACCCATTCGGCGCCCGCACGGGTCTTGCCGAAGCCGCGGCCGGCGACGATCGCCCACAATCGCCAGTCGCCTTCAGGCTCCGCCTGGCCGTCATGCACCTGCCACCACCATTCCTCGCGGATGGCGCGAAGGGCGAGGGGCGGGAGCGTGGTCAGCGCCGCGCGCCGCTCGATCCGGGTGAGGCTGCCGAGGATGCCGAGCAGGAAGAGGGCGCGGGCGCGGGTAATCCTGCCGGGTGCGGGCGGGATCAGGGATTTGAAGAAGATCGGCAAGGCCTCGCCGGGCGCCGGCGCGAGGAAGGCAAGCGTCACGGCGACGGCTCCGGCGCATCGGGACCTTCGCCGGGCTTGATGAAGCCGAGCGCGGTGAGGCGCTTTTCGAGCGCCCCGATGGCGTCGTCGAACGTCCAGACCTCGCTCGGCCCGGGCGGGCGCGGGCGGGGGCCGGGCCGCCCGGTCTTGCGATCCCATCGCTGGAGGAGCTTCATCACCCGCTCGAACTCCTGCGTCATTTCGCCTTCGGGATGGATATTCTCGGTGAGACGGCGCTGCGCCTCCAGACGCTGGCGGACCGACTCCGCCTCGAGCAATGCGACGGCGTGGGCGAGGGCCTCGTGCCAGGCGGTGGCGAATTCCGGGTTGCGGCGGCGGTGGGACTCAACCGTTCCGATGCAGACGCCGGCCTTGGCCGCGGCGGCGCCGGCGTCGGCGGTCGCGGCAAAATGATCTAGGAAGATTTGCTGGCGCGATTCGTTGAACTTGACCCAGTTCATGCGGCGGCGCTGGAGGGGCCGGTTGCCTTGGGGCGCGATGCGGACGGTGACGCCGTCCTCGGCCGGCGGCAGCGGTTCGCCGACCCGCTGGTACCAGGCGTAGAGGTCCATCGCCCATTCCCACGCATGGCGGAAGAGCGGGTCGCGCGACCGTGCGGCGTAGAGGCTCTGCAGGGGGAAGCCGACCGCGGCAGCGACGGCCTCGCGGCTTTGCCCCTTGCGCAGCGCGGCGACGACCTGCGCCTTTACCGCCGTGTCGATAAGCCGCCGGGGCGGGAGCGAATCGAGGTTCTGGTCCATCCGCAGAGTAGAACATAAAAGGTACAATTTTGAAAGGGGTTTTTTGCCGGATACGTTCGAAATGGAGTAGGTTGCGAATGAAAGCGGATCGGTGGGCCCCGAGAGGTATGTCCCAAAGCGGGACCGTGGCTCCGTCGCTGGAGGGCGGCGGGCGTGGTAAGGAGCGGTGCGGAAGAGCCGCGCCATTCCTGGCGGGCGGCGATCGAAAGGGAGAGTGACGATGCGTGCATTGAGGAGCGAAGAGCTTGGTCTGGTCGCCGGGGGGCGGGGGTACCATCATGGGTGCCAGGCGGTCTGTGCGCCGGTTTGTCCGCCGCCGCCGCCCGCCACTTGCACGACATCGGTGTCGAACAGCTCGAGCAACAGCGTCAGCTATTCGGTGAGCTTCAGCAGCAGCACGAGCATCAGCACGAGCAGCAGCTTCAGCTTCAGCTTCTCGAACGGCTCCAGCTCGAGCTCGTCCTCTTCGGGGCATTGAAGGCCGAGGTCGCCTGCGGGCTCAGCCCGCCCGGGCGTAGCGGGTGGCGAATTCGCGGTCCGGCATGACGAGGTAGCGGATCATATCGATGAACGCCCACGGCACCGACACCAGCAGCCCGGCGACCGACAAGGTGAGGACGACCATGGCGATGCCGGTGCCGGTGCGGCCGAGGTAGAAGCGGTGGACGCCCAGCGTGCCGAGGAAGAAGGCGAGGGCGGCGGCGACATATTTGTTGCGGTCGTTGTCCGGGACGGCAGGGGCGGGCGCCGTTTGGGCTGAGGGCATACCGGGTACGGGGAACATGGTGAGGGCGCGGTTGTCGCTGGTCTCGAAGTCGACATACATGCCGACGGCCGGCTCGCCGCGATGCGCCCAGTCCGTGGGGGTGAAGCTGTAGCGGCGGCCGTCGTCGCCGGTGACGATGCCGACCCCGGTCCGCGTGTCCACCCCAAGTACCTGTCCGCGCATAATACCCCGCCTTCGTGAGCGGCCCATCATGCCGCCCGCCGCCGCTTTTGCAATCGCGAAGGACCGCGGGCGCCGCTCTTTTTCCTTGCAGGCGCGGCGCGGGCGGGCAGGGTGGGGGAATGCGCATCCTCGCCCTGCTGCTCGCCTCGCTCCTCACCCTCGCCGCGGCGCCGGTGCCGGCGGTGCGGACCGTCTATCGCCACGCGGCGCTGATCGACGGGACCGGGGCGCCGCTGCGGCGGGACATGGCGGTGGTGGTGGCGGGGGAGCGGATCGCTTCGGTGGTGCGGGATCGCGCGCTGACGCTGCGGCAGCTTCGCGGCGCGCGGGTGGTCGATCTCTCCGGCAAATATCTGCTGCCAGGGCTGATCGACAGCCACCAGCATATCGCGACGCCGCCGGGGCGGGCGAAGGCCCTGGCCCTGCTCAGGCGCCAGCTCTATTCCGGCGTCACCGCGATCCGCGACATGGCCGACGACGTGCGCGAGGTGCGGGCGCTCGATGCGATGGGCCGCAGCGGGGCGATCGCGGCGCCCGAAATCTCTTACGCCGCTTTGGTCGCGGGGCCGAGCTTCTTCGCCGATCCGCGCGTCGCCGCCGCTTCGAAGGGCTTCGCGCCTGGCACGGCGCCGTGGATGCAGGCGGTCGACGAGAAGACGGACATCCCGGCCACGATCGCGCGGGCGAAGGGAACGGGGGCGATCGCGCTCAAGATATACGCCAACCTCTCCGCCTCGCTGGTCGCGCGGCTGACCGGGGAGGCGCACCGGCAGGGGCTCGCGGTGTGGGCGCACGGCATGGTGTTTCCGGCGACCCCGGCCGAGGTCGTAGCGGCGGGACCGGAGACGGTCTCCCACATCAACTATCTCGCCTACCAGGCGATGGACCGGCGCCCGCAATCCTACCAGGATCGCTTCCCGATCGATTACGCCAGGTTCGCACAGGGCGACACTGCGGCGATGGCGGCGCTGTTTCGCGAGATGCGGCGGCGGGGCGTGATCCTCGACGCCACCATCCGCGTCTATGCCGAGCGCGAGAAGCAGGCGGTGCGCAAGGGAGAGGCGCCGCGCGGCGCGACGGAGCTCGCCGAGCGGCTGGTCGACCAGGCGTGGCGGGCGGGGGTGGCGATCTCGGCCGGCACCGACGGCGACAGCCCGCGCGCCGCCGCCTACCCGTCGCTGTTCGACGAGATCGAGTTGCTCGGGGCGGCAGGCCTGCCGCCGCTGCAGGCGATCCGGGCCGCCACCCTCGTCGGTGCGCGCACGTTGCGGCAGGAGCGGGAGATGGGGAGCGTCGCGGCGGGCAAGCTGGCGAACCTGGTGGTGCTGGACAGGAACCCGCTGGAGAGCCTCGCCAACATGCGCAGCGTCGTGCTGACGGTGAAGCGGGGGCGGGCCTATCCGCGCGCCGACTATCGGCCGATCGGGCCGGAGGAGATGAAGGATGATTGACCGGCGCACCCTCCTTGCCGCGGCCGGGGCGAGCGCCGTGGCGGGGGCGGCCCCGGCCCCTCCGCCTCGCCGGCTCATCGTCAATGCGCTCGGCGGCCTTGCCGATCCCAACGACTGGAGCGAGTCCGACCAGAAGAACGCCGTCGGCGAGACCGAGCGCAAGCCGCTGTCGGCGCGCATCCTCGCCGACGCCCGCGCGTCGGGGCTGGGCGCGGTCAACGTCACCCTGGGCTATGTCGCCGGCGGCGGCGATCCGTTCGAGCAGACGGTACGCGAGATCGGCGTCTGGAACTGGCGCCTGCGCCGTCACCGCGCCGAGCTCACCCAGGTGCTCACCGCCGACGATCTGGTGCGGGCGCGGCGGGAGCGTCGGATCGGAATCATCTACGGCGTCCAGAATGCCGCGATGGTGGGCGAGCATGCCGAGCGGATCGACACGTTCGCCGATCTCGGCCTGCGCGTCGTCCAGCTCACCTATAATCCCGCGAACCTGCTCGGCGGCGGGGCCGTGGCGCCGGCGCGGACGCCGCTGACCAGGCTCGGCCGCGAAGTCATCGCGCGGTGCAACGCGAACCGGCTGATGGTCGATCTCTCCCACAGCGGCGAGCGTACCTGCCTCGAAGCTGCCCAAGCCTCGGCGGCGCCGGTGTCGATCAACCACACCGGCTGCCGCGCCCTGAACGACGTGCCCCGCAACAAGAGCGACGAGGAGCTCAGGACAGTGGCCGCTCGCGGCGGATTCATTGGAATATATTTCATGCCGTTCTTAGCGGCCTCCTCCCGCGCGACTGCGGAGGACGTCGTCGCCCATATCGACCAGGCCGTGAACGTCTGCGGCGAGGACCATGTCGGCATCGGCACCGACGGCGGCACCACAGCGATCGACGACCTCGCCGCCTATCGCCGCCATGTCGCCGGCCAGATCGCCCAGCGGCGCGCCGCCGGCATCGGCGCACCCGGCGAGAATGCCGACACGCTGCCGCTCGTCCTCGACCTGCAGGGGCCGGGACAGTTCGAGCGGCTCGCCGGCCTCCTCGCCCGCCGCGGTTATTCCGGGCGGCGGATCGACAAGATCCTCGGATTGAACTTCCTTGGCTTTGCGCGGGCGGTGTGGGGATGACGCTGCTCGTCATCTCGCGAGAGGAGGTGGCCACGCACCTCTCCTACGACGCCTGCATCCCGCTGATGCGGCGGGCGATGATCGCCCTTTCGACCGGGGGGACGAAGCAGCTTCTGCGCGCGATCATGGACCTGGAGGGCGGCCGCGCCTTCGGCGTCATGCCGGGCGCGATGGACGAGACGTTCGGCGCCAAGCTGATCAGCGTCTTCCCCGCCGCCGACAGCGGCGCGCCGTCGCACCAGGGTGTGGTGGCGCTGTTCGACCCGGCGACAGGCGCCCCCGCGGCGATTCTCGACGCGTCGGAGCTGACCGGCATCCGCACCGCCGCCGCCTCCGCCGCCGCCACCGACGCCCTCGCCCGCGACGATTCGAGCTACCTCGCCATCCTCGGCACCGGCGAGCAGGCCCTGCGCCACATCGAGGCGATCCGCGCCGTGCGGCCGATCGACCGCGTGACGATCTGGGGCCGCGCGCCGGACAAGGCGGAAGCGCTCGCCGCGCACGTCGGCGGGGCCACCGCTGCGACGGCAGAGGCGGCCGTGGCGGAGGCGGACATCGTCTGCACCGTCACTGCGTCGCCCGAGCCCATCCTGCGCGGCGAATGGCTCCGCCCCGGCACCCACCTCAACCTCGTCGGCTCGAGCCGCGCCGGCCCCGTCGAAGTCGACACCGCCCTCGTCCAAAGGGCGCGCCTGTTCGCCGACCATGAAGAAGGCGTCCGCCGCCAGGGCGCCGAGTTCCTGAAGGCGCTGGAGGAAGGCGTGATCGGCGAGGACCATCTGCTCGGCGAGGTCGGCGAAGTGTTCGCCGGAACGCTCAGGGGCCGGACGAGCCGCGACGACGTCACGGCGTACAAATCGCTGGGCTCGATCGTCCAGGACCTTGCCGCGGGCTGGTACCTGGTCGAGCGGGCGCGGGCCGAAGGATGGGGCACGAGCGTCGCCTTTTGAGAGGCGGTGGCGAAAACTGGAGAAGAGACGATGAACCTTGTCCTCGCCGCGCTGGCGCTCGCTGCCGCGCCCGTTCAGGTCGACCATCCGCGGACCTATCTCCTGTCGGTCGGCGGCATCGCGCTCAAGGCGTCTGAAAGCATCGAGGGGTTCTCGATCGACACCTGGGGCGTCGATTTTGCCGCCGTGTGCCGCATTCCTTCCGGCTGGCGGATCAAGGCGGGAGGCGGCGCCACGCCCGACGGCGAGCTTTCCGGCGCGGGCAGCCAGGGCGCGACCTGGTTCCGTCACGGGAGTCCGGTGGAATTGCGCGCATTCGTGCTGGTGACGCTTTCCGGTCCCGTGCAGCGGGCCGACATTCGCGACGCGACTGGGGTGGAGCCGGCGACCTTCGGCGGACACGCGACTATCTCGACCGAGGACCGGACCCGCCGCGCGCGCCTTACCTACCGCAACGTCCGGCTGACCCCGGCGCGGCATTGCCCGGCGCACTAACGCCTCACGGCCATAGGATCGGGTGCAAATCCCGCTTCCGCCCGATACACTGTTCTTCCGGAAGGAATTTTCATGCGCACGATCATCGGTGCCGCCTTCGTCTCGCTGGATGGGGTGATGCAGGCGCCAGGGGCGCCGACGGAGGACCCGACCGGAGGATTTTCCTACGGCGGCTGGCTCGCGCCGATCTTCGACGAAGCCGTCGGCAAACGCATTGACCGGCTGTTCGGCGGCGATTTCGACCTGCTGCTCGGCCGCCGCACCTACGACATCTTCGCCGCCTATTGGCCGTTCGCCTCCGACGACGAAAAGGCCATCCGCGACCCGTTCGACCGCGCGACGAAATATGTCGTTACGACCGGCGACCAGCCTTTGTCGTGGCGGAACAGCGAGCGGCTCGCCGACGTGGAAGCCATCGCGGCGGTGAAGCGGACTGCCGGGCCCGACCTCGTCATCCAGGGCTCGTCGACTCTCTGTCCCCAGCTGCTCGCCGCGGGCCTGCTCGACCAGTTGGTGTTAATGACCTTCCCGGTCCTGATCGGCATCGGCAAGCGTCTCCTTGGCGAGGGGACCCCTGCGTCGTCGCTCCGCATGGTCGAGCATGAGGTGACCCCGGCAGGGTCGATCATTGCGACCTACGAACCCACGGGCCGCGTCGAAACCGGCAGCTTCTCGCCGCCGGAGCCGAGCGCCCCGGAAGTGGAGCGCCAAAGACGTGTGGCGGAGGGCAGCTGGTGATCCCGGCTACCCGAAGCCGATAAGCGTGGCCCGACCCGGGGCTGAATCCTAACGCTCCGACGCGGCCCAATCCGCGTCCGCCCCCCGGGCGCTCCAGGCCAGGGTGAGGAGTTCGGTCAGCGACCCGACGGAAAGCCGGTGCTGGAGGCGGGCGCGATGCATCTCGACGGTGCGGAAGCTGATGCCGAGCGTCCTCGCCATGTCCTTGTTCGAGAGGCCGAGCATCATGCACTCCATCACCTGGCGCTGCCGCGGCGTCAGGGTGTCGACCGCCGCCTTCGCACGCTCCGCGGCGCGGCGCGTCCCAAGCTGCCGGACCTTAGGGGCAGCACGGCGGAGCGCGGCTATGAGCTCGTCGAGGGGTACCGGCCGACGCAAAAGGTCGGCCGCGCCCAGACGGACCGCGGCGACGGCATCCTGCTCCTCGAGATCGGAAAAGAGCAGGATCGTCGGGAAGCGCAGCGCCTCCGCACCCGCGCCTTCGCGCAGCCCCTCCGGCCGGCAGCGCGCGGCGGCAATGTCGACGAGGACACAGCCCGGGGCGAGCTCGGGTAGCGCCGCGCCGAGGTCTTCGGCCGTCGAGAAGGGCCTCGCCGCGAAGCGGGCGGCCGTCAGATCCCTCGTCAGGCCGATCCTCAGGTTGCGATCGGACTCGACGATGTAGACGGGAAAGTCCGGCTTGCGGGGTAGCGCAATGGGCACCGAGGTGCCGATAGCCGGGGCCCCGCGGCCGATGGCCGATAGCGGGAGCGCCGGCGCGGCGAAGGGCCACGGCGAGGCGAGGTGAGCGAGCATAGAGCAGCCTTGGGTTGATCGGGTTCGAAGCCGCTTCTACCCTCGCCGGCTCCCGTCCTCTTTGCGGAGCGCGACAATCGCGTAGCAGTTGATGCCACAGTCGAACCCCGCCGAACAGGTGCCGCAGGTGCGTGCTGTCGCGTTGACGCACTATGTCGCAGTGGCGCGGTCGGTCGGCCTCGACGGGTTCGAAATGCTCCGGGGGGTGGGAATCGACCCCGGCTTGCTGGAGGATGCCGAGACCCGCATTCCGGCGAGCGCCGCCAGCCGGTTGCTCACCCAATCGGCCCTCAGGTCCGGCTGCGAATCCTTCGCTCTGCGGCTTGCCGAGCTGCGCAGCTTCGCGAGCCTCGGGCCGCTCAGCCTGCTCCTGCGCCACGAACGCAATCTTCGCGCGGTGCTCCGGCGGATGATCGCGTACCGAGGCCTGATGACGCAGGCGCTCGATTTCGAGCTGGTCGACGAGGATGAGGAGACGAGGATCGTCCTCACCTTCATCCCGGAGGTGGAGCGACAAGGCGTCGAGCTCGGCATGGCGCTCACCTGCCGGTTCCTCGGCGGCGCGATATTCGGCGGGTGGCATCCCGCCGAAGTGCATTTCCAATATTCGGAACCGGCCGACGCGCGGGTTCACCAGCGGATTTTCCGTGCCCCTCTGGTCTTCAATGCGCGCTTCAACGGCTTCGTCATTCCGACGGCGTCGCTCGACCGGGAGAATGCCTCGGCCGATCCCGAGTTCGTGGAGCATGCGCGAAGCTATGTGGACCTGCTCGCCCGCGACCTGCCGACGACATCGCTCGCCGATCAGGCCGGCGCCGCGATCAGGGGCCTGCTTCCGGCCGGCGGGGTGACCCTGCCGAAGGTGGCGGGGCAACTCGCCATCCACCCGCGCGCGCTCCAGCGAAAGCTAAGCGCGGCCGGACTACGATTTGCCGGCCTCGTCGAAACGATCCGCGGGAATGTCGCGCGGGATCTCCTCGCGAATACCGATTTGGCAGTCACCGAGGTCGCGCTGCTCGCCGGCTATGCCTCGGCGGCGGCGTTCAGCCGCTGGTTCGCGGCGTCGGCGGGCGAGCCGCCGCGGACGTGGCGGCTGCGGAACCGGCCGGGCGCCGAGGGCTCAGGCGCCTGACGCGCTTTGCCTGTCCGGGCCTGCGGCGAGTGACGTCGCCCAGAGCCAGTGGGAAAGCGCCTCGAAGGAAAGCGGCCGCTTGAACTGGATTCCCGCGGCGCCGTCCGCGGCCCAGCACAAGGTGCCGGCCATCGGATCGAGCCCGTCAATCTCCACCTGCACGTCGCGCCGCGTGCCGGCCGGGAGGAGGAGGTCGAATCCGAATATCGAGACTCCGGTCTGGGAGATGTTGACGATCGAGGCTCTTGCCACCTGGCCGGAGTGGAGGATGGTGGCGGCCGCGTTTTTCGGGGCCACGCGCAGCGCCCGGTGGCGGTGGTGCGGGCTGCTGAAGGCTTCGTCGATCATCCCGGGCACCGACTGCGTTTCCAGGAACTGGCCGCCGAAGCGATCGGCCTGCGCCCACACGATTTTGGCGGGGTGGCTCCGCCCCTCGCACAATTGCAGAGCGACGCTGTCCCCGATCGCCGGCGCGGGGCAGGCGTCGGCCATGAAGCCGTTGGGCGAGATGTTCCGGACCCGGCAGAGCGTCTCGCCGGCAGCCGCTACGAGCTTGGCCGTTCGAAACAGGGTGCAGAGACGCTGCTCCCGGCGAAGCTCACAGGAGGGAAGGAGCCCCGGCGGAACGAGTGCGGCAATAGCTCGAGGCGATCGCATGCGGGTCATGGGGCACCTTCACGGAGTCGGAGCGACGACATGAAACTCGCCAATCTGGATGAATTGCGCGTTACGGCGGCCTACCGTAGCGCTGCTGTACTCGCGGGCCCGTCGTTACGCGGTGTGATCGGTGCAGTGCATCCTTCGCCGTCCCGCGACGTTGCTGCTCAGAACCATTCCACACCATGAAGGAGCAAGGGCGATGGCGGATCTCAGCCGCATTCGGGAGCATATGGAAGTGATCGGGGCCGACGGCGTCCATGTCGGCACGGTCGACTCGGTCTCGGGCGATCGCATCAAGCTGATCAAGGCCGACAGCGGCTCGCATCAGGGCCACCACCATTATGTCAGCGTCGGCCTCGTCGCCGACATCGAGGGCGACAAGGTGCGGCTCTCCGCCAACGGCGCGAACGCCGCCTTGCTCGAGGAGGAGCAGGACGGGTCGGCCTTGGGTGAGCAGGGGCTGTTCACCTGGCGCAACATCGGCATCGGCGCCGCCGCGGCGGCGGTCGCGACGGCGGCGGGAGTCGGTGCAGCGGCCCTGTTGCGCGGATCGAACAGGAGGGGCGGGAACGGCAAGAGCCGCTCCCAATCGTCCGCCGGGAAGAGTCCCACCAAGCAAAGCGCCTGATCCGGCGCCGCCGCTTTATTGCGGCGGCGGTGCGTTCGGGTCGCCTTGGTCCTGCCCCTGGCCTTGGTCGGGCGCTCCTGCGACGGTGACGGCCAGCAGGCTCTTGCCGAGGTCGCCGAGGAACCGCACGAACGGTGATCCCTTATGCGCCTTCCATTTGAGCGCCGCGATCGTCTCTTCGGGGACGGCGGCGAGGCTCAGCACAGGGGCGGTCGTCCAGGTGCCGTTGCGGTAGGTTTGGGTGGTGACCGTAAACGCGTCGGGCCCGGCCCGGCTGACGCTCTGGCGCACTTGCGCGGTATTGGCGGAGAGGCTTTCCTCCCAGCCATTGGCCTGCAGTGCGACGGCGCTGTCGGAGGTGGCGCCCTGGTAGCTGGTCGCGCACGCGATGGTGGAAGCGGCTGCGTCGAGCGCGCACTGACCTGCGACCGGGCGGCCCTTGCGGTCGCTGCCGTCGAAGGCGAGCAGCCGCCCCGGCTCCTGCCATTGATAACGGGCCCACATCTGCGGCCCCTTACCGCCGCTCAACAGCCAGTATTTCCCGGCGAGCGTCCCCATCGCTCCCCAGCGGGCGATCAGCTGCGCCTGGCTCGGCGCGCGCGGCGGCAGGCGGACCGCGTCGCCCCGGGCTCCGGCGAGCGCGAGACGGAGGCCTTCCTGCGCGTCCTCATCGCCCGGCTTCATCCGCCCGGCCTGGCGGAAGTCGGCGGCGGCGAGCTTGTACGCCTTTTTGCCGAGATAGGCTCTGCCGCGATTGACGAAGGCGAACTCGCGGTCTTCCGGGTTGAGGTCCGCGGCGGCGATCGCGCGGGTGAACAGGCGGACGGCCAGGTCGTAGTCGCCGCGGTTCAGCGCCTCGAGCCCGGCATTGCCGTCCTCGACGCCATTGGCGAGCGCGGCGCCGGCGAGGAGTAAGGCGAGTGCGGCGGCGGCGAGCGTCCTGATCATCCATCCCTCCACATCTGGCCGGCGCGCGAGCACCGCACTTAATTAGGTGGCGGCGCGTTCGGGTCGTCGGCCGGATAGTCCTCCGGCGGCGGGTCCTGGACGTCGGCGGATTCCTCGAAGGCGCCGTAGACGACGTCGACCACCTGCCCGGTGTAGGTGTCGATGAGCAGCATGTCGGAGCCGTAACGCACCCACTGCCGGCCCGGCGGCGGCGCCGCCAGGCCGTAATTGTAATAATCGTAAATGTAATAATCGGGCAGCCAGAACACGGACGGCAAACGATAGCCGACCCCGTAGCGGCGATAGGCGTAGCCGTGGGGCCAGCGGTAGCGGCCGACCCGGTAGGCGCTGTAGCGGTGGCCCCGCACCGAATAATAGCGTGTGCGGCTGTGCGCGACAGCGCCGGGGTAATGATAACCGGGCCGAGATCCGGCGTGGAGAGGGCGGCCCGCGTGCTCGCCGAACTTGTGGCCGTTATACTCATTGCCGATCTGGCCGGGGCGAGGGCCGGGGCGGGCATTGACGGGCTGCTGACTATATGGCCGCTTCGGGTAGGTTCCCACCGGCGTCTGGCCGAACGTTTTCGGTCGGGCGCCGGATTGAACGGGATAAGACGGGTTCGGACGGTAGGCTGGACGGTTCGCCGTGCCGGGCGGCGGGGGACGGTAGAAAGGCTGGTGCTGGACGGCCTGCGGATGCTGGGAGACCTGCGGATGCTGGGAGACCTGCGGATGCTGGTAGACCTGCGGATGCTGGTAGACCTGCGGATGTTGCATGACCTGCGGATGTTGCAGGACCTGCGGATGTTGCATGACCTGCGGCCGCTGCTGAATCTGGGGCCGCTGCTGGCCCTGCGGTCGCTGCGCCGGGCGCTGCGGCGCGTTTTGCGCGGGGGGGCATTTGCCGTTCTTGCACTTGTCCGACGCGGCGGCGGACGATGCCGTCAGCGCGAGTGCCGCTGCCATGCAGAGCCAGATCGTTCTCGTCATCGCGTCGTCTCCCCCAGGCCGGGTGCGAGCGACAGCTCTTCCGGCGACACCGCACGCGACGCTACAAACACGACCGGTCAAGCTGAGGAGGGGCTGCTGCCCGTCCCATGGGCCGGAAGCCGCGGAAAGTTCGCCTTGTTCCGCTCGCTGTCAAGCGCTCGCGGCGGAGCGCAGCGGGCGACTGTGTCCGAAATCGAGAGAATTCCTGCCGCGCCGGCTCAATCGGCCTTTGGCTGCAGCAGCGGCACCGCTTCCGGCTCGACCCGCAGCGAATTGCCTTGGCAGCCGGTGATTCGGACGGCGGCGCCTTCTTCGCAATCGGGGCCGCGGCAGGTCCAGACGCTGTCGCCGACCCGGACCCGGCCCTCGCCGTCGCGGATCGCTGCGACGACGGTGACGCGCGTGCCGACGAGGCGGGCGGCGCGGTCGTTGAGGAAGGGGTCGTCGCTGTCGACCGCATGCGCGGCGTACCAGCGGCGGCCGGCATAGACCGACGCCATCGACAGGATCGCGAACAGCATCACCTGGAACGGCAAGGCGATGCCGGTCAGCAAGGCGAGAACGCTCGTCCCCGCGGCGGCGAGGGCGATCCAGATGAGGAAGACGCCCGGCACGATCAGCTCGAAGATCGCCAGCGCGGCGGCGATCCCGAGCCAGACCCAATGGGCGTCTGGGCCGGTCACTTGAGGGCGGTGCCCCGCGGCGGCGGCGCGCCGGGCTCAGGCGGACGGGCCGACGTGGTGCTGCCGGCGCCGCTTCCGAACGCCTCCTTCGCAAGCTCGCCGATCCCGCCCAGGGTCCCAACCAGCGCCGATGCCTCCATCGGGAAGAGGATCGTCTTGGCGTTGGGCGAGCGGGCGAACATGCCGATCGCCTCGACATATTTCTGGGCGACGAAATAGTTGATCGCCTGGCTGGACCCGCCCTCGATGGCGTCGGAGACGAGCTTGGTCGCGGTGGCTTCGGCCTGGGCGGCGCGCTCGCGGGCCTCGGCGCTGCGGAAGGCGGCCTCGCGCGTGCCTTCCGCCTGGAGGATCTGCGACTGCTTCTCGCCTTCGGCCTTGAGGATGGCCGAGGCGCGCATGCCCTCGGCCTCGAGGATGTTCGCGCGCTTTTCGCGCTCCGCCTTCATCTGGCGGCCCATCGCATTGACGATGTCTGCCGGCGGGCGGATGTCGCGCACTTCGACGCGGGTGATCTTGACCCCCCAGGCCTCGGTGGCGTGATCGACGACGTTGAGCAGCCGCGCGTTGATCTCGTCGCGCTTCGACAAGGTCTCGTCGAGGTCCATCGAGCCCATGACGGTGCGCAGGTTGGTGGTCGAGAGCTGCAGGATCGCGGTGTAGAGGTCGGAGACTTCGTAGGCGGCCTTGGCGGCGTCGAGCACCTGGAAGAACACCACCCCGTCGACCGCCACCATGGCATTGTCCTTGGTGATGATCTCCTGCCCCGGAATGTCGAGCACCTGCTCCATCATGTTCACCTTGCGGCCGACCCGGTAGAAGAAGGGCAGGTAGAAATTGAAGCCCGGGCGCGCGACCACCGTGAAGCGGCCGAAATGCTCGATCGTGTAATGATAGCCCTGCCGCACGATCTTGATGCCGGAGAACAGCACCAGGATCACCAGCAGCGCGATCAGCAGGATGGTCGTCAGGATTGTCGTCATGCCCCAGCCCCTCCCATGGGCCATGTGAATATCATCTAGACAAAAGGGGCCGGTTCCAAGCAGATTCGGATGCATGCCCCAGCGCCTCCGCCTCTGCCGCTCCGTCCTGTTCCTCCCCGCCTCCAATCCGCGCGCCATTGAGAAGGCGCGGGAGCTTCGGCCCGACATGGTGGTGCTCGACCTCGAGGATGCGGTGAAGCCGGCCGACAAGGAGACGGCGCGCCGTGCCGCGGTCGCGGCGGCGAACGAGGGGTTCGGCGACTCGGTCACTGCGATCCGGGTCAATTCGGTCGGCAGCGACTGGTTCGGGGCCGACGCCATCGCGATGCGGCGCTGCCGGGCGGACTATATCGTGCTGCCGCGGGTGCGCAGCCGGCAGGAGATGCACGATGCGGAGCGCCTCACCGAGCACCCGATGCTGGCGATGATCGAAACCGCGGCGGGCGTCCTCCACGCCGGCGACATCGCCCGCGACTCGGCGGCTCTCATCGCCGGCACCAACGACCTTGCCGCCGACCTCGGGCTGCGGCCGGGAACGCACAACCGTCCGGCGCTGCGCACGGCGCTGCAGAATGTGGTGCTGGCGGCGCGGGCCGCGGGGATCGCCTGCTTCGACGGGGTCTACAACAAGCTCGAGGCCGATGCGGGGTTCGTCCAGGAATGCGAGGAGGGGCGGAGCTTCGGCTTCGACGGCAAATCGCTCATCCACCCGAGCCAGATCGAGGCCGCCCACCGCGCCTTCGGTCCGAGCGAGGCGGAGATCGCCGCCGCCGAGCGCCTGATCGCCGCGGCGTCGGGTGGGGCCGAGCGCTATGAAGGCGAGATGATCGAAAAGATGCACGTCGCCCAGGCGCGCTTCCTGCTGGCGCGGGCGCGGCGTTGACGGCGTTGACGGCGTTGCGCGCGGCGGCTTCGCCGTCCTAAGCAGCGCGTCGCTACAGGATTTTTCGGGGAGTTTTCGCATGGACCGTCGTACTTTCATCGCCACGGGTGCGTCCGCGATTGGGCTAACCATGCTCCCAGCGGACGCGCTCGCGCAGGCGGGGTCGGGCGACGCAGAACTCAACGCCGCGTTCGACGAGATCTTCCGCCGGGCGGTGGCGCGCTCGCCCGAGCTGGCGAGCTCGCTTGGCCTCGACAAGGGGCCGGGGGCGGCGCTGAAGGGGCGGCTCTCCGACCGCACGGCGGAGGAGCGGGAGCGCCAGCTTGGGGTGACGAAGCAGGCGCTGGCCCGGCTTGCCGCGTTCGATCCCAAGACGCTGTCGCCGGCCGCGCGGCTCAACCTCGAAGTGGTGCGCTATTCCCTGACCGGGCAGACGGTGGCGCCCGAGCGCTTCCATATCGACAGCGCGATCCGGCCCTACCGTATCTTCCAGCAGGGCGGCTCCTACTTCTCGGTGCCGGACTTCCTCAACACCGCCCACACCATCGCCGGCGCCGAGGACGCGGAGGCCTATCTGTCCCGGCTCGACGCCTTCGCGACGGCGCTCGACCAGGACAGTGCGGTGCAGAAGGCCGAAGCCGCGCGCGGCTTCCTCGCGCCGGGCTGGTCGCTCGACCTGACGCTGCAGCAGATGGAGAAGCTCAGGAGCCAGCCGGCGGCGACCAGCTCCATCGTCCAGTCGCTCGTCACCCGCGCCCGCGCGAAGAGCATCCCCGGCGACTGGCAGGGCCGCGCCGCCCGCATCGTCCAGACGCGCATCTACCCGGCGCTCGACCGGCAGATCGCCCTCATCCGCGGGCTGCGGCCGACCAGCCGCCCCGGCGACGGCGTCTGGCGGCTGCCGCAGGGCGAGGCGATCTACGCCGCCGCGCTCGAGCAGGCGACGACCACCAATTTCTCGCCGGACGAGGTCCACCGCATGGGTCTGGCGCAGGTGGCCGAGATCAGCGCCGCGCTCGACAAGATCCTTTCCGCCAACGGATACCGGAACGGCACGGTCGGCGAGCGGCTGGCGCGGCTCAACGTCGATCCGGCGCAGCTCTACCCGAACACGGCAGAAGGGCGCACCGCGCTGATCGCCAGCCTCAATGCCGGCATCCGCGACATGTACGCGCGCCTGCCGCAGGATTTCGCAACCTTGCCGAACGCGCCGCTGGAGATCCGGGCGGTGCCGGTGGAGATCCAGGACGGCGCGTCGAACGGCTATTATAACCGCGCCTCGCTCGACGGCTCCCGGCCGGCCATCTACTTCATCAATTTGAAGGACGTGGGCGACTGGCCGAAATATTCGCTGCCCTCGCTCACCTATCACGAGGGCGTGCCGGGCCATCACCTCCAGATCAGCCTCGCCCAGGAATCGAAGGACATCCCGACGCTTCGGAAGATGGGCTTCTTCAGCGCCTATTCGGAAGGCTGGGCGCTCTATGCCGAGCAGCTCGCCGACGAGCTCGGCGCCTACCGGACGCCGCTGGAGCGGGCGGGCTACCTGCAGTCCTTCCTGTTCCGCGCGGCGCGGCTGGTCGTCGACACCGGCATCCACACCAAGCGCTGGAGCCGCGAGCAGGCGACCGATTACCTGGTCAAGACCACCGGCTTCGCCCGGCCGCGCTCGCAGCGCGAGGTCGAGCGCTACTGCACCCAGGCGGGGCAGGCGTGCAGCTACAAGGTCGGCCACATGGCGTGGACCCGGGCGCGCGAGAAAGCGAAATCGATCCTCGGCGCCCGCTTCGACGTCAAGCGCTTCCACGAAGTGCTGAAGGACGGCGCCATGCCGCTGACCATCCTCGAGCGGCGGGTGGAGGAAAGGGCGCGGGCCGAGGTGCGGGCGTAACACCGGGGACAGTCTATTTGACTGTCCCCGCCACCCGGGACGAACTGGGGACAGTCTATCTAATTGTGCCCTTCGCGCGGTGGAACGGGGACAGCCAGACAGGCTGTCCCCTATCCCCTACTGCGCCCCTATTTCGGGCCGCGGCCGGGGCCGCCGCCACGGGGCGGCCGCCGGCCGCCGCCGGGTCCCGGCCGGTCGCCCGCCGGACGATGGCCGCCGCCGGGCCGGCCCTGTGGGCGAGGTGCGTCGCGGCGCACGGGCGGCGCACTGCGCGGCGGGGGCGTGACGGAGCCGGTCGGCGCGACCGAATAGCCGTCCTTGAGGAATTTGGTGAACGCTGCGCGGACGCTGGCCTGCAGGCTCGCCTGCAGTTCGGCGGGCAGGTCGGCCGCCGCCGTGTTCGCGTGGATCGCGTTGAGGTCGCGCAGCAGGGTGTTGGGCACGCCCTTGGAAGCCGCCTTCATCGCCCCGATCGCATCGACGACGGCGGCGTAGAGGACTTCCTGCATCACATCGGTAGCGGACTTGGTCATGCGCCGCTTCTAGCCGACGCCAATGCCTGTGTCGCGCCGTATTGCCGCCTTTGGGAGCGCCTGTACAAGCAGGGACGAAGGGAGATCGCCGTGGGGATTCGCACCTGGTTCGGACGTGCCTTTGCCGGGGTCGTGCTGCTTGCCGGCGCTGCCGCGGCGGGCGCCGCCGCCCCCGCGACTCAGGATCGCCAGCTTGCCGAGACCCTGACAGCGATCGACGCCGCGAACGACGCCGGCGACTGCCGCAAGGTGCTGAGCCTGGGCGAGGGCGTGCTCAAGTCGCGGCACGGCAGGCTCGAGGCAAAGCTCGAGGCGGTGCTCGAAGGCGTCGTCGCCCAATGCGCCTTCGAGACCGGATCCAGGGACTCCGCCTACGCCCATGCCCTCCGCGGCACCGGCTTCGACGAGAGCCCGGACGGGCTGTGGCACCTGCGCCTCTATCTGGAGCTGGAAGCGAAGAAATATGCCGCCGCGGTTGCGACCGTCGAGGCGATGACGCAAGGACGCGGCGCCGCCCTCAACTCCGCGCCGATGCAATGGCTCTACCGCCTTGACGAGGAGATGAAGAAAGCCGGCCTCAAGGCCGAGCGCAAGCGTCTCCTCAAGCTGCTTGCCTCCGACACGTACGCGCCCGATGAATCGATGGGCGAGACGCAGTCGTTCCAGGAAACCTTCGCGGAGGTGCTCGCCGAAGAGGGGGACACGACCGGGGCGCGGGCGATTCTTGCGACGCTGATCGATCCCTATGTCCTCTTGGACGCGCTGTTCGATCCACGGGTCGCGCCGCTCCTCCCCAAGAACTTCGACCTGCGGGCGGCGGCCGAGCAATCGCTCGCGCACTATCGCGCCTTGGCGGACAGGCATCCGGACCGGCTCGGGCCCATCGTCGCCGCCTCGGCCGAACTGCGGCGCCTCGGACGGCCGAAGGAAGCGTTGGCGCTGATGCGGCCAGTCGTGGCGCGGACGGACCTCGCGACGGCCTTCACAGACGCCAACAGGAAGCTGCCCTGGGCGTGGGACGAGATCGCCCGCGCCAGCGAAGCCCTCGGCCTCTACGACGATGCGGCGAAGGCATTCGTCATCGGCGCGGCTCTCCCCGAGCAGGGCTCGGCCAATGTCAGCCAAATCATCAATCTCGCCCACCTCCAGGTCCGTTTCGGTCATCCGGAAGAGGCATTGAAGACGCTTGCCCCGTTCGACGACCCGGCGCGCAAGGCGAGTCCGTACGGGATCCTCGAAATGCACCTCGCCCGCGGCTGCGCGAACGCGGCGGCCCACCACGATGAGGCCGCGGCGGCAGACATCGCTTTTGCCAGGGCGCACCCGGACGATCATCCTGAGGCGCTCGGCCTTCTCGACCTTTGTGTCGGCCGAATGGACGACGCGGCCGCTTTCTTCATCCGCGGCCTCGAGGATCCCAACCGGCGCGTTCGCATGCTGCAGACGCTCAGCGATTACGATCCGTCGCCGGCAACCTTACCGCCCAGCTTCGGCGCGAAGCTGGCGATGCTCAAGACGCGAGCGGACGTGAAGGCGGCGATCGCCAAGGCCGGCGGAATTCGCCGCATCCCCTTCCAGGAAGGCGATCTGTAACGGCTTGACGAGGCGCCACTGGCGCACGTCGCGCCCCCTTCCTATAGGCGAGGGCCCGCGATTCCCCGACGAGGCGCTTTCATGGACATCCCGCTCGGCCTGACCTTCGACGACGTGCTGCTGAAGCCCGGTCCGTCGACCGTGCTGCCGAGCCAGGCCGATACGCGGACGCGGGTGACGAAGGAGATCGGGCTCAACATCCCGATCCTCTCCTCGGCCATGGACACGGTGACCGAGGCGGACATGGCGATCGTCATGGCGCAATTGGGCGGCATGGGTGTCTTGCACCGCAACCTCTCGACCGAGGAGCAGGCGGCGGCGGTGCGGGCGGTGAAGCGCTTCGAGAGCGGCATGGTGGTCAACCCGCACACCATCCGCCCCGACCAGACGCTCGCCGAGGCGCGCGAGCTGATGGAGCGCTACAATATCTCCGGCGTGCCGGTGACGGAGCGCGACGGGCGGCTGGTCGGCATCCTCACCAACCGCGACGTCCGCTTCGCCACCGACCGCCAGCAAAAAATCTCCGAGCTGATGACGCATGAAGGTCTCGTCACCGTGCGCGAGAATGTCAGCCAGGACGAGGCGCGGCGGATGCTGCACCAGCATCGTATCGAAAAGCTGCTCGTGGTCGACGAGCAATATCGCTGCGTCGGCCTGATCACCGTGAAGGACATGGAGAAGGCGGTCGCCCATCCCTTGGCCTGCAAGGATGCGCAGGGCCGCCTCCGCGTCGCCGCCGCCACCACGGTCGGTGATAGCGGCTTCGAGCGCACCGAGCGGCTGATCGATGCAGGCGTCGATCTCGTCGTGGTCGACACCGCACACGGCCATTCCCGTCACGTGCTCCATGCGGTCAACCGCATCAAGCGCCTGTCCAATTCCGTGCAGGTCGTTGCCGGCAACGTCGCGACCTCGGAGGGCGCGCAGGCGCTGATCGATGCGGGCGCGGATTGCATCAAGGTCGGCATCGGCCCGGGCTCGATCTGCACCACGCGCATCGTCGCCGGCGTCGGCGTTCCCCAGCTCACCGCGATCATGGATGCGGTCGAGGCGGCGAAGAAGTCCGACATCCCCGTCATCGCCGACGGCGGTATCAAGTTCTCCGGTGACCTCGCCAAAGCGCTCGCTGCCGGTGCCGACATCGCGATGGTCGGCTCGCTGCTCGCCGGCACCGACGAGACGCCGGGCGAAGTGTTCTTGTGGCAGGGCCGCTCCTACAAGGCCTATCGCGGCATGGGGTCTGTCGGCGCGATGGCGCGCGGCTCGGCTGACCGCTACTTCCAGCAGGACATCAAGGACACGCTCAAGCTCGTGCCCGAAGGCATCGAGGGCCAGGTGCCTTACAAGGGTCCGGTCGGCAACGTCATGCACCAGCTCGCCGGCGGCCTGCGCGCCGCGATGGGATATGTTGGTGCAAAGGACATGAAGGACCTGCACGACAAGGCCCAGTTCGTCCGCATCACCGGCGCGGGCCTGCGCGAAAGCCACGTCCACGACGTCACCATCACGCGCGAAGCCCCGAACTATCCGGGCGGCGTGTAGGCGCAACATCAGCAATACGGGGCGCTGAAGCAATCCGGTTGACACGGCTGGATTGCTTCGCTT
>NZ_DASWQI010000097.1:0-1786 GCF_036403745.1 Allosphingosinicella sp. | reverse complement strand
GCTCGGCATCGTCTCCGTCCGCGTCGAGCTCATCCCCGCTAATGTATGTATTCGTGGAAGGAACTGTTACCATCTCCTGGTTAGGTAGAAAATCCCAGAAAAACACCGTGACGTCAAGGCCGGAGACTCGAGGATCTTCCCCGTTATATCCCCCGAGCCTCTTGCAGAGATAAATCTACCGAGACAAGTCACATAACCTGTATATATCGTGATCGATTTTCATATTGACGAGTAGGTGGCAAAAATAAATCTTTCTATACATAGTGGATGCACGAATACATAATCGGTGCGAGTCGCAGGCATATCGGATCCAATTCATGACCGAGGAAGCGAAGCGGTATTGCGGAGCGTGGATCAACAGCCAGCCCAGCCTTTTCCCTTGGCTGGAAGAGGAACTCGATCCGCTCACCACCAAACTCGAGCGGCTCGTCATCATCCTGGATACGCTCGGCCTGGAAGCCTTCGCGGCACCACCGCCGGGCGGGCGCGGGCGGGTCCCCGAGGACCGTCCGGCGATCGCCCGCGCCTTCGTCGCCAAGACCGTGCTCAACCTTCCGACCACGGCAGCGCTGATCGAGCGGCTGCACGTCGATCGCTCGTTGCGGCGCATCTGCGGCTGGGAACGCCGTGCTCAGGTCCCGAGCGAGGCGACCTTCTCCCGAGCCTTCGCCGAGTTCGCTGACCAGCGGCTGCCCGAGCGGGTCCATGAGCAGTTGGTCCGCGCGGGTCTGCGCGATCACATCATCGGCCATGTGGCGCGCGATGCGACCGAGATCGAGACGCGCGAGACGCCGCAGCGCCGCCCACCCGACGAGCCGCCGTCCGAGGCGTCTGAACCCCAGCGCGGTCGCCCGCGCAAGGACGAAGTGCGCGAACCCAAGCCGCCGACGCGCCTGGAACGGCAGCGTCAGCAGACGCTGGAGGCCATGCTCGCCGAGCTGCCGACCGGCTGCGACATCGGGACCAAGCGCAACAGCAAAGGGTTCTCCGAAACCTGGATCGGCTACAAACTGCATTTGGACGTCAGCGACGGTATGGTGCCGATCTCCGCCGTGCTCACCGCCGCCTCGACCCACGACAGCCAGGCCGCCATCCCGCTGACGCGGCTGAGCCAGCAGCGCGTGGTCTGGCTCTACGACATCATGGATTCCGCCTACGATGCCGAAATCATCGTCGAGGACTGCCTGGCCGCTGGCCGGGTTCCCGTGATCGACTTCAACACCCGTCGCGACACCGCGCTGAAGGTGGAGCTTGCGGCGGAACGAGCCCGGCGCCGCCTCGTCAACATTCCCGATCCCGATGACGAGCACTACAAGGCGCGCACCACCGCCGAACGCGCCAACGGCCGTCTCAAGGACGAGTTCGGAGGCCGCCATCTCCGGGTCCGCGGACCGCTCAAGGCGTTCTGCCATCTGATGTTCGGCGTGGCGGTCCTGGCCGCGGACAGCCTTCTCCGGCTGTTCAGCACCAAGTCACAATTCCAGATTGCTTAAAATCGCTTCGGTGGAGCGCAAGGCCACCCATCTGCCGATTTCTGCAAGAGGCTCTCAAGTGAGGCAGTTGTGTGAACAGCGCGGAGAACCCCGGTACCGTCTTCGCTCGCTCAACCAGTACGGAGGTATCGGCCTTGAATGAGGCCGCCGTATAGGCCTTGTCGTTCGCACTGTCGAGCGTATGGCTTCCAGCACGATCGCCGCGCAGCACGGACTGACGCACGCCATCGGCATCAACAACGACGGCGGTCTCGGCATAGCCCTGTCTGGCACAGCTCGCCACGACTTCGCTT
>NZ_DASWQI010000096.1:0-9076 GCF_036403745.1 Allosphingosinicella sp. | reverse complement strand
ATTACCCCTCCACCACCTTCGGTGGTCCCCCTCCCCATCTGGCGATGGGGAGGCAGGTTTCCGCTCCGCCCCTGCGGAGACCCTCCCATGACCGTCCTCTCCGGCCACGACCTCCCGCGGGACGGCGAGGCGCTCCAAGGGGCGGCGTTGCATGCTCGGCTGGACAAGGCCTGGGCCGACGCGCCCGGCTTCTGGGGCTGGCTCACCACCACCGATCACAAGAAGATCGGCAAGCGCTACATCGTCACCGCCTTCGTCTTCCTGTGCCTGGGCGGCGTGCTGGCGCTGGCGATGCGGATGCAGCTCTCCGGGCCCGAAAAGGCGCTGATGACGCCGGACCGCTACAACCAGCTCTTCACGATGCACGGCACGACGATGATGTTCCTGTTCGCCGTGCCGGTGATGGAGGCGATGGCGATCTACCTCGTGCCGCTGATGATCGGCACGAGGAACATCAGCTTCCCGCGCCTCAACGCGTTCAGCTACTGGATGTACCTCGCCGGCGGCACCCTCCTCTGGGTCGCGTTCCTGCTGAACATCGGCCCCGACGCCGGCTGGTTCGCGTACACGCCGCTCTCGGGCCCGCAATTCTCCCCCGGCAAGCGCACCGACATCTGGGCGCAGATGATCACCTTCACCGAGGTTGCCGCGCTCGCCGTGGCGGTCGAACTCGTCGCCACGATCCTCAAGCAGCGCGCGCCGGGAATGACGCTGGCGCGCATGCCCCTGTTCGTCTGGACGATGCTGGTCGTCGCCTTGATGGTGATCTTCTCGATGCCGTCGGTCGCGCTCGCCTCCGGCCTGCTCATCTCCGACCGGCTGATCGGCACCCATTTCTACAACCAGTATGAGCATGGCGATCCCTTGCTCTGGCAGCACCTCTTCTGGTTCTTCGGCCACCCGGAGGTCTACATCATCTTCCTCCCCGGCGCCGGCTTCGTCAGCCACATCACCGAGACCTTCACCCGCCGCCCGGTCTTCGCCTACCCCGCCATGGTGCTGGCCTTGGTGACCGTGGGGCTGCTCGCCTTCGGCGTGTGGGTCCACCACATGTTCGCGACCGGCCTGCCGCGCACCGGCTATGCCTTCTACACGGCGGCGACGATGGCGGTGTCGATTCCCGCCGGCATCCAGATCTTCTGCTGGATCGCCACCATCTGGGACGGGCGGCCGGTTTTCAAAGTGCCGTTCCTCTACGTCTTCGCCTTCATCATCACCTTCGTGATCGGCGGCCTGTCGGGGGTGATGCAGGCGTCGGTGCCGATCGACCTCCAGGTCCACGACACCTATTTCATCGTCGCTCACTTCCACTACGTGCTGATCGGCGGCGCCGTGTTTCCGCTGCTCGGCGCGATCACCTACTGGTTCCCGAAGGTGACCGGCCGGATGATGGACGAGGGCCTCGGCAAGATCGCCTTCTGGATGGTGTTTTTGGGCTTCCAACTCGCTTTCTTCCCGATGCACTTCCTCGGCATGTGGGGCATGCCGCGGCGGGTCTACACCTACCCGACCGGCATGGGCTGGGACGAGATGAACATGCTCGCCTCGATGGGCTCGTTCGTCGTCGCCGCGGCTTTCCTCCTGTTCATCATCAATGCGGCCAATTCGGCGCGCCGCGGGGCTATCGCCGGACCCAATCCGTGGGACGCCGCCGGGCTCGAATGGGCGACATCCTCGCCGCCGCCCTCCTACAATTTCGCGCACATCCCGGTCGTCACCAGCCGCACGCCCTTGTGGGACAATCGCAACCATTTGCCGGTGATGACCGGCCTCAGGGTCGACGAGCGCGAGCTGCTGCTGACCAGCGTCATGGACGCGATCCCGGATGTGCGCGAGCCGTCGGCGCTACCGAGCATCTGGCCGCTCTGGGCCGCGCTCTCGACCACCGCCATGTTCATCTCGTCCATCTTCACGCCCTGGGCGGTGGTGATCGGCACCTTCCCGATCGCGGCGGCCCTGATCGCCTGGTTCTGGCCGAAGACGCCTCCCAGCCCGGAGCCGGTGATCGAATGAGCGCGCTTCCCCCCCAGTTCCAGGGCGACCTCGCCCACCTGCCGAGCCACGCCTTCGGCCACCGCAGCCTCACCTGGTGGGGGGTGGTCGCCTTCTTCCTGATCGAAGGCACCGCCTTTGCGCTGGCGATCGGCACCTATTTCTTCCTGCAGGGGCTGGAGGACAGCTGGCCGCCGCAGCCCTACAAGCCGGCTGACCTGCTCGCCGGCACACTCTTCACCGTCACCATCCTGTTGAGCGAGATCCCCAACACCATCGTCAAGCGCGCCGCTGAGCGCCGTGATATCATCGCGGTGCGGAAGTGGATGCTGATCCTCCTCCCCATCTTCGCCCTGCTCCTCGTGCTGCGCGCGTTCGAGTTCAATTCGCTGAACGTCCACTGGTACGACAATGCCTATGGCTCGATCCTCTGGACCCTGCTCTTCCTCCATTTGACCCACATCCTCACCGACATCGCCGACACTTTGGTGCTCACCGCCCTCATCCACACCCGCCACGTGGCGGAGAACCGGCGGATCGTCGATGTGGCGGAGAATGCGATGTACTGGCGCTTCGTCTGGCTGACCTGGCTGCCGATCTACGCGCTCATCTATTGGGTGCCGAGGTGGGTGTCGTAATGCCCGGACCATCGACACCGCCGCCGCCCCAGGACGACGGCAAGCGGATCGCCTTTTCCTGGGCGGCGCTCGCCGCGGGCATCGTCGCCTGGTTCGGCTCGCAGCAATTCGGCTCCAACCACGCCTTCGCCGGCTGCCCCTCCTTCTCGCCGCTCGAGAGCCTGCTGCTCGGCCTCCTCGCGCTCGCCCTGATCGCCGGCGGCGCATTCCTGTCGCTGCGCATCTGGCGCGCCGGCAGCGTCGAGGAGCCGCGGCCGTTCGTCGCCCTCATCGGCATGCTGACCTCGGCGCTGCTCGCGGTGGCGATCATCCTCCAGAGTGCCGCGGGCATGATCATCCCGCGCTGCTTCGCATGAAGGCGCTCGCCTTCCTCGCCCTCGCGGCGCCCTCGGCGGCCTTCGCGCACGGCGCGGAAAGTGGTGCGGAAGGTGGTTCGTGGCACCCCGAAATGTCGATCTGGGTCCCACTTTTGCTGTTTCTGGCGCTGTATTGCGTCGGTTTCGTCCGGCTTTCCCGCCGTTCCGCCAACGGCCACGCCAGCCTCCGCCGCGGCGCGATCCTGTTCGCAGCCGGCTGGCTGACCCTCGCCGCCGCCACCGCCTCCCCCCTCCACGAGGCCGGCGAGCACAGCTTCCTCATGCACATGATCGAGCACGAACTGATCATGCTCCCCGCCGCCCTCCTCCTCGTCCTCGCCCGCCCCGGCCCGGTCCTGCTCTGGGCCTTTTCAGCAACGATGCGCGGCACTTTCGCCAACATCCACCGCGGCGGCCGCACCGTCTGGACCTGGCTCGCCGCCCCCGTCGCCGCCACGCTCATCCAGGGCGCGGCCCTCTGGCTGTGGCATATGCCGCCCCTCTTCGACCGCGCCCTGGACAGCGAGGGCTGGCACATCGCCCAGCATCTATCCTTCCTCCTCTCCGCCCTGCTCTTCTGGTGGGCCGTCGCCCACGGCCGCCGCACCAGCCACGGCCTCGCCGCCTTCTGCCTGTTCCTGACCTCGCTGATCGGCGGGGCGCTGGGCGCGCTGATGGCCTTCTCGACCAGCCCCTGGTACGCGCCCTACGCCGCCCTCGGCCTCACCCCCGCCGGCCTCAGCCCGGCCGAGGACCAGCAGCTCGCCGGTCTCGTAATGTGGGTCCCGGGGGGCGCCTTCCACGCCGCCGCCGCCCTCTATTTCCTTTACCAGTGGCTCAAGGCCAGCGAGGTCTCGCATGCCGTCCCAGCGGAATAAGCCGCTCGCAGTCGGCGGCCTCGTCCTCGGCGCGATCGCCGCCCTCGCCCTCGGCTTCTACGCCGACGAGCGCTACGAGATAAGCGAGCTGGAAGCGAAGGCGCAGGCGATGACCATGGGCAGCGTGCCGCGCGGCCAGCAGGCCTTCGGCAAATATGGCTGCGGCGGCTGCCACACCGTTCACCACGTCCCGCAAGCCTCCGGCACCGTCGGCCCGCCGCTCGACGGCGTCGCCGCGCGCGGCATCATCGGCGGGCGGCTCTCCAACAACCCCGACAATATGCGGCTGTGGATCGAGGATCCGCAGCGCGTCTCGCCCGGCACCGCCATGCCGAACCTCGGCGTCACCAAGCAGGACTCGCGCGACATCGCCGCCTTCCTCTACACGAGGGTATGAGCGGGACGATTTCGTGGAAATGCTGAGCGCAGCGGGGCTGGACCAGGCCCTGGCGGCGGCGGTGCGCGACCCCGTGCTGGTGCGCGCCGCCCAGGCCCTGCTCGCCAACGACCTTCCCGCCGCCGAGCGTCTGCTCCGCCCCCACCTCGCCGCCGATCCGTTCGACGTCGCCGCGATCCGCATGCTTGCCGAAGTGGCCGGTCGCATCGGCCGCTACGCCGACGCCGAGAAGCTGCTGCGCCGCGCGCTCGAGCTGGCGCCCGACTTCACCACCGCCCGCGCCAACCTCGCCACCGCCCTCTACCGCCAGAACCGCCCAAGCGAAGCGCTCGACACGCTCGCCACCCTGCTCGACCAGGAGCCGGACAATGCCGGGGGGCAGAATTTGAAGGCTGCGGCGCTGAGCCGGGTCGGCGCGTATCAGGAGGCGGTGGCCCTCTACGCGGATGTGCTGGCGAAGCATCCGGACCAGCCGAAGGTGTGGATGAGCTACGGCCATGTCCTGAAGACGGTCGGCCGCACCGGCGACGGCGTCGCCGCCTACCGCCACGCGCTCCGGCTCGCGCCCACCCTGGGCGAAGTCTGGTGGAGCCTCGCAAACCTCAAGACTGTAAAGCTGGGGCCGGAGGACATCGCTGCGATGACGGCAGCGCTGGAGACGCCCGGCCTCTCTGCGCAGGACCGGCTCCACCTCCACTTCGCCCTCGGCAAGGCGCTTGAGGATGCGGGCGACGCCGAAGCGTCGTTCGGCCATTATGCCGAGGGCAATTGCCTCCGTCACGCGCAGGTCGGCTACGATCCGGAGGAGACCAGTCGCCACGTCGCCCGCGCCGAGGCGCTGTTCACGCCCGGCTTCTTCGCCGCGCGGGCCGGCCAGGGCTGCCCTGCGCCCGATCCGATCTTCGTCGTCGGCATGCCGCGTTCGGGTTCGACCCTCGTCGAGCAGATCCTCGCCAGCCACCCCTTGGTTGAGGGAACGATGGAGCTGCCCGACATCCCGCTCCTCGCCCGCCGCGCCGCCGGCAGGGATGAGGCGGAATGGGCCGAGCGGATCGCCGCCCTCTCAGCGGACGCGCTTCGCGCGCTCGGCGAGGAGTATCTCGAGCGGACGCAGGTGCAGCGCCGCGAGGGCCGGCCCTTCTTCATCGACAAGATGCCGAACAATTGGGTGCATGTGGGCCTCATCCACCTGATCCTGCCCAACGCGAAGATCGTCGACGCGCGGCGGCACCCGCTCGATTGCTGCTTCTCCAATTTCAAGCAGCATTATGCCCGCGGCCAGGGCTTCAGCTATTCGCTGACCGACATGGGGCGTTATTATGCGGACTATGTCGCCCTGACGGCGCATTTCGATAAGGTCCTCCCCGGCCGCGTCCACCGCGTCATCCACGAGCGATTGCTCGACGACCCGGAGGGCGAAGTGCGCCGGCTCCTCGCCGCCCTAGGCCTGGAGTTCGACCCCGCCTGCCTCGCCTTTCACGAGAACCGCCGCGCCGTCCGCACCGCCAGCTCCGAGCAGGTCCGCCGCCCGCTCAATCGGGAGGGCCAGGACCAGTGGCGCCGCTACGAATGCTGGCTCGGACCGCTCAAGGACGCCCTCGGCCCGGTCCTCGCCGCCTACCCGGACGCGCCCTGACGGCGTGGCGGTGCTGCAACACAGCCTGCGCGGAAGCCGAAACGGAACCGAAATGGTTTGACCCCGGCCGCAAAGCGAAGCAGCCTTGCAGGCGGGAGCTACAGGGGGGATACACGCATGCAGCCTGCCACCGGACTTCGCGCCGCGGCACTCGCCTTGCTGGGCACGACGATGCTCGCCGGCCCCGCTTTCGCCCAGACCAATCCGCCGCCTCCCCCGCAAGGCGCGCCCCCGGGCACCGGCCCCGCCAGCGGCGCTGCGGACACCTCCGACAAGGCCCAGCCCGCCGCCGACACCGGCGACGAGATCATCGTCACCGCGACCAAGCGCGAGGAGAATCTCCAGAACGTGCCGATGAGCATCCAGGCGCTGAGCACCCGGCGACTGGAGGAAGCCAACGTCTCCAACTTCAACGATTACACCAAGCTGACGCCCAGCGTCTCCTTCCAGACCGCCACCCCCGGCAGCGCCAACGTCTACATACGCGGCGTTGCCTCGGGCGGCGACGGCAACCATTCGGGCTCGCTGCCTTCGGTCGGCGTCTATCTGGACGAGCAGCCGGTGACGACGATCGGCGGCACGGTCGACGTCCATATCTACGACGTCGCCCGCATCGAGGTGCTCCGCGGGCCGCAGGGCACGCTCTACGGCGCCTCGTCGGAAGCCGGCACCATCCGCATCATCACCAACAAGCCCGACAAAACGCACTTCTATGGGGGCGTCAATGGCGAGGTGAACGACGTCGCCCATGGCGGCTTCGGCGGGAAGCTCGAAGGCTTCATCAACGCGCCGCTCGGCGGGAGTGCGGCGCTGCGCGTCGTCGGCTGGTATCAGCACGACGCCGGCTATATCGACAATGTCGCCGGCACCCGCGCCTTCTTCCCGAAACCCGGCGGCATCGTCGCCAACAATGCTGCGCTGGTGAAGAAGAATTTCAACGACGTCGAATTCGCCGGCGGCCGCGCCGCCCTCGGCATCGACCTCGCCGACCATTGGACGGCGACGGCGACGATCATGGGCCAGGACCAGCGCAATCACGGCACCTTCGGCTTCGAGCCGAGCGTCGGCGATCTGAAGGTCCAGCATTTCTATCCGGATTACAGCCACGACCGCTTCTACCAGGCGGCGCTGACCATCCAGGGTCGGATCAGCAATTGGGACCTGACCTATTCCGGCGCCTATTTCGAGCGGAAGATCAACTCCTCGAGCGACTATACCGATTATGCCGAGGCCTACGACCAGCTTTATTCAAGCTTCGGCGGCATCGCCGGCTATTTGTACATCACCGACGCCGCGGGACATACGATAGACCCCTCGCAGCACATCATCGGCCGCGACCATTTCACCAAGAACAGCCAGGAGCTGCGCATTGCCTCTCCCGCCGACGGGCGGCTGCGCTTCGTCGGCGGCCTTTTCTATCAGCGGCAGACGCACCTCATCCACCAGGATTATCAGGTGACGAACCTCGCGCCGAACATGTCCGTCAACGGCTTTCCGGGCACCTTGTGGCTGACCCAGCAGAACCGCATCGACAAGGATTATGCGGCGTTCGGCGAGGCGAGTTTCGATATCCTGACGAACCTCACCCTCACCGGCGGCCTTCGCGCCTACAAATACGACAACTCGCTGATCGGCTTCTTCGGCTTCGGCCGCAATCCGGGGTCGGGCTTCACCGACGGCCCGTTCAACGCCGTCGGAAGCTCGAAGACGGGCGTCATCCAGTGCTTCACGACCACTGGCCAGAGGCTGACCGCGAACAAGAGCGGCACGTTGCTGGCGCCCATCGTCGCGGGCTCCCCCTGCACCAACCTCGGCGTGTTCAGCAACGGCACGGTCCAGCCGCAACAGGCGAAGGGCGACGGCCTCACCCATCGTATAAACCTCACGTGGAAGGCGACGCCCGACCACCTTCTCTACGCCACCTGGTCGAAGGGTTTCCGGCCGGGCGGCATCAACCGCCGCGGCGACCTCGGCGCGTACCAGGCCGACACGCTCACCAATTACGAGGTCGGTTTCAAGACCAGCTGGGACAACCGCCGGCTGACGATCAACGGCGCCATCTTCCAGCAGGATTGGAACAAGTTCCAATATTCCTTCCTTGGGCCGAACAGCTTCACCGAAATCCACAATGCGCCGAGCGCGCGCATCAAGGGCGCGGAACTCGATATCAACTGGCACCCGGTCCAGGGCCTGAGCTTCCTCGGCAGCGCCGCCTATACCGACGCCAAGCTGCTCAAGAACGTCTGCGCGGTCGACGACCCGACCTTCACCTGCTCCGGCGCCGGCAATTCGATTTCGGCACCCGCGGGCACGCGTCTCCCGGTCACGCCCAAGTTCAAGGCGAGCGGCACGGCGCGCTATGAATTCCCGCTCGCAACCGACGTGAAGGCGCATGTGCAATCGGTCGTCGTCCACCAGAGCTCATCGAGCGCCGACCTGCGCACCGGCCCGGCCGCCCTGCTCGGCCGCTTGAAAGCCTATACGATGGCGGATTTCGCCTTCGGCATCGACTTTTCGCGCTTCACAGCCGAGGTTTTCGCGGAGAACGCCTTCGACACCCGCGCCGAGATCACCCGATTCGACCAATGCGGCCAATGCTTCAACCGCATCTACGTGGTGCCTTACCGCCCGCGGACGATCGGGATCCGGCTCGGCACCAAGTTCTGATCTTGCCTCCCCACGAGCGACGGCTCGTGGGGAGGGGGACCACCCAAAGGGTGGTGGAGGGGTAAGCGTCGACCCAGTCGTTTCCCGCGTGAGCTGCAGGGCTGGAGCTTACCCCTCCACCAGCTTCGCTGGTCCCCCTCCCCGCCGCTTTGCGGCAGGGAGGCAGGGTGTCTACTCAGTGGCCGATCACCTCGACGCGATCCCGGCCGAAGCGCAGCCGCGCCGTCAGCAGGGCGCGGAATGCGTTGTAGCCGCCCTGGCCCGGGAAGAACGCGTGGAAGAAGAGCTGCGGCGCCCCATCCAGACCCGGCGCCACCGAGGCGTGGCCCGGCGCCCACCAGCGCGCCGTCGACTTGAGCAGCGGCTCAGGCTGCTTGACGTAGGGTCCCAGCGGATGGTCCGCGACGGCGACGCCGATGCCGTAGGCCGGCGTCCCGAAATCATTGCCGGCATAGAAGAGCCAGTAGCGCCCGTTCTGCCGAGTCACCCACGGCCCCTCGATCAGATGGCCT
>NZ_DASWQI010000095.1:0-116461 GCF_036403745.1 Allosphingosinicella sp. | reverse complement strand
CCGCAGCCAAGAGACACGATAGATGGAAATTCCGCTCGGCCTGACCTTCGACGACGTCCTGCTCACTCCGGCCGAATCATCGGTGCTGCCGAGCCAGGCGGACGTCCGCACGCGGATCACCAAGGAGATCGGGCTCAACATCCCGATCGTCTCCTCGGCCATGGACACGGTGACCGAGGCCGAGATGGCGATCGCCATGGCGCAACTCGGCGGGATCGGAGTCCTCCACCGCAACCTCGAAGTCGACGAGCAGGCGGCGGCGGTGCGCGCGGTGAAGCGGTTCGAGAGCGGCATGGTGGTCAATCCGATCACCGTCTCGCCCGACCAGACCCTCGCCGACGCGCTCGAGCTGATGGCCCGCCACCGCATCTCCGGCATCCCGGTCACCGAGCGGGACGGGCGCCTCGTCGGCATCCTCACCAACCGCGACGTCCGCTTCGCCGACAATCCCAGGCAGCGCGTCGCCGAGCTGATGACCAAGGACGACCTCGCCACCGTCGGCCCCGGCGTCACCCAGGAGGAGGCGCGGCGCGAGCTGCACCGCCGGCGGATCGAGAAGCTCATCGTCATCGACGACGCGCGGCGCTGCATCGGCCTCATCACCGTCAAGGACATCGAGAAGGCAGTGACCTACCCCAACGCCACCAAGGACAGCTCGGGCCGGCTGCGGGTGGCGGCGGCGACGACGGTCGGCGACAAGGGCTTCGAGCGGTCGGAGGCGCTGATCGACGCAGAATGCGATCTCATCGTCATCGATACCGCCCACGGCCACAATGCGGACGTCGCCGCGGCCGTCGAGCGGATCAAGAAGATCTCGAACGCCGTCCAGATCGTCGCCGGCAACGTCGCGACCGGCGAGGCGACTCGCGCGCTGATCGATGCGGGCGCCGATGCGGTGAAGGTCGGCATCGGGCCGGGCTCGATCTGCACGACTCGCATCGTCGCCGGGGTCGGCGTGCCGCAGCTGACCGCGATCCTCGATGCCGCCGAGGCGGCGCAGCGCACCAACACGCCGATCATCGCCGACGGCGGGCTCAGGACCAGCGGCGACATCGCCAAGGCGCTCGCAGCCGGCGCGTCCACCGTGATGGTCGGCTCGCTGCTCGCCGGGACGGAGGAGGCACCGGGCGAGACGTTCCTCTACCAGGGCCGGTCCTACAAGGCCTATCGCGGCATGGGTTCGGTGAGCGCCATGTCCCGCGGCTCGGCGGACCGTTATTTCCAGCACGACATCAAGGACCAGCTGAAGCTCGTCCCCGAGGGGATCGAGGGTCAGGTCGCCTACAAGGGCCATGCCCGCGACGTCATCCACCAGCTGGTCGGCGGCGTGAAGGCGGCGATGGGCTATACCGGCGCCGCCAGCCTCGATGAGCTGCGCGACAAGGCGCGGTTCGTGCGGATCACCAATGCGGGCCTCAGGGAAAGCCACGTCCACGACGTGTCGATCACCCGCGAGGCGCCCAATTATCCGACCCAATAAGCCATGACCCCCGCCGCGCGCGCCGGAGCGGCGATCGAGATATTGGACGAGGTGATCGCCGCCGCGCGGGGCGGCGGGGCGGCGGCCGACACCTTGATCTCCCGCTATTTCTCCACGCGCCGCTATGCCGGGTCGAAGGACCGGCGGGCGGTGCGCGAGCTGGTCTATCGCGCCGTCCGCGGCTGGGCGGAAGCGCCGCCCTCGGGGCGGGCAGCCTTGCTCGGCATCGCCTCCGGCGACCCCGATCTGCTCGCTTCGTTCGACGGGTCGGCCCATGCCCCGGCGCCGGCGCCGGAGGGGGAGGCGGTATCGCCGCCCGCCGAGGCGATGCCGAAGTGGCTGCAGCCGCGCCTCGACCCGCTCGTCGAACCTTCCGAATGGCCCGCCTTGATGGGCCGCGCCCCGCTCGACCTGCGCGTCAACCGGTTGCGGGGAACACGCGAGGAGGCGCTCGAGCGGCTCGCCAATGCCGAGCCGTCGCCCTTCTCGCCGGTCGGCGTCAGGCTCCCGGACGGCACCCGCGTCGAGGAGACCGAGGCGTGGCGCTCGGGCTTGATCGAGGTCCAGGACGAGGGAAGCCAGCTGCTCGCGCTCGCCTGCGGGGCGGCGGCGGACATGACCATCGTCGACCTCTGCGCCGGCGCCGGTGGCAAGACCCTCGCTTTGGCCGCCGAGATGGCCAACCGGGGGCGGCTCGTCGCCTCCGACACCGATCGTGGGCGCCTGTCGCGCATGCGCCCGCGGCTAGAGCGGGCGGGGGTGTCGATCGTCGAGCCGCGGCTGCTCGATCCGGGCAAGGAGCGGGCCGCGCTCGCCGAGCTTTCTGGGGTGGCGGACCTCGTTCTCGTCGACGCGCCCTGCTCGGGTACCGGCACGTGGCGGCGGAATCCGGAGCTGCGCTGGCGGCTGACGCCGGAGCGGCTGGCGCGGTTCGTCGCCGCGCAGGCTTATCTGCTCGAACTCGCATGGGAGCTCGTCCGGCCCGGCGGCATCCTCGTCTACGCCGTCTGTGCGCTCACGAGCGAAGAGGGGCGGGGGCAGGCGGAAGCGTTTGGCGGCCGTTCATCGGCGGTTCCGGAAATCGCCCCTATCCCCGGCGGACGCGCCGCCGGGCCGGGGCGCCTCCTCACCCCTGGCCATGACGGCACCGACGGCTTTTTCGTCGCCCGCTGGCGGAGGCCGTGCTAGAAAGTGCCAAGCCTTTCATTGGGCGCCGAATATGGAGATGTTGATGCGCCTCACCCCGATCGCAATGTCCGCGGCGGTCATCCTCGCGACCATGGGCAGCGCCGGCTCCGGCCAGCGCGCCGACGACCGGGTCGATCCGCGCTCCACCGCGCTCACCCAGCAGGGCATGGCCCTGGTCGGGCAGGGCCGCTGGCTCGAGGCGACGGACCAGTTCGAAAGCGCGCTCGCCGTCGATGCCCGCAACCGCCAGGCGTACATAGGCCTTGCCCGCGCGGCGCAGGGCGAGAAGCTGCCCGGCAAGGCGGTCAAATTCTATTATGAGGCGCTGCAGCTCGAGCCCAACGACATCGACGCGCTGACCGGCCAGGGTGAGGCTCTGGTCCAGCGCGGGGCCGTCGAGCGCGCCAAGACCAACCTCGCCCGCGTCCGCACGCTGTGCAAAGGCAATTGCCCCCAGGCCCAGACACTCGCCGCCGCCATCGCCAAGGGGCCGCCCACGGAAGTGCTCGCGGCGCAGAAGCCGGATGTGGGCGCGCCGAAGGCGGACTGACGCCGACCGAAGTAAAAGCCTCGGGTTCCTCTCTGCCTCCCTGCCGCCAAGCAGCGGGGAGGGGCACCACTGTAGGTAGTGGAGGGGTAACCTCGCTCCACCGCCGGCGTTTCGCGCGAGAACCTCTGATGCTGGGGCAGCTATCCCTCCACCACCTCCGGTGGTCCCCCTCCCCATCGGTCGATGAGCAGGCAGAAGGACGGCCTGAGCGGAACCCGAATTAGATGTGCGCCGACATCTCCCGCGCCACCGCGACGAACTCGTCCACCGACAGCGTCTCGGCGCGGCGGGAGGGGTCGATCCCCATTGCTTCCAGCGCCTCCAGGGCGCCGCTCAGGCCCTTGAGACTTTGCCGGAGCATCTTGCGGCGCTGCCCGAAGGCGGCGGCGGTGAGCGCCTCCAGCGTCGCCGCGCGGACGCCTGCGGGCGCGGGCTTCGGAACGATGTGGACGACGGCCGACATCACCTTGGGCGGCGGCACGAAGGCGGAGCGGTGGACCTTCATGGCAAGGCGCGGCACGCTCCGCCATTGGGCGAGGATGGCGAGGCGGCCGTAGGCGCTCGTGTCGGGCTGGGCGACGATGCGCTCGGCGACCTCCCGCTGGAACATCAAAGTCAGCGACGCCCACCAGGGCGGCCATTCCTCGCCGCCGAGCCAGCGGACGAGGAGAGCGGTGCCGACATTGTAGGGAAGGTTCGCTGCGACGTGGGCGCCGACGCCGGCTTCGGCAGCCTCGTCGATGCGGAGCGCGTCGCCCTGGATGACCCGGAGCCGCCCGTCGGCGGCCTCGGCGACCTCAGCCAGCGCGGGCAGGCAACGCGCGTCGCGCTCCACCGCCACCACCTCTGCACCGGTGCGAAGGAGGGCGCGGGTGAGGCCGCCCGGGCCCGGGCCGACTTCGTAGACGCGCTGCCCGGCCAGGTCTCCGGGGACGCGGGCGATGCGGTCGAGCAATTGCTCGTCGAGGAGGAAATTCTGGCCCAGCGCCTTGGACGCGCTGAGGCCGTGGCGCGCGATCACCTCCCGCAAAGGGGGTAGGGGCTTCACCCCCCGGCGACGCGCCGCGCGCAGTCGGCGGCCATGCGCAGCGCCGCGATCATCGCGCTGGGGTTGGCGAGGTCGCGGCCTGCAATGTCGAAGGCGGTGCCGTGGTCGGGCGAGGTGCGGACCAGCGGCAGACCGAGCGTGATGTTGACGCCCTCGTCGAAATGGAGGGTCTTGAGCGGCACCAGCGCCTGGTCGTGATAGAGGCACAAGGCGGCGTCGTAGCGGGCGCGGGCGCGGCCGTGAAACATCGTGTCGGGCGGGTGGGGGCCGGTGACCTCGGCATCTTCCTCGCGCAGGCGCTCGACGGCGGGCGCGACCATGTCGATCTCCTCGCGGCCCAGGGCGCCGTCCTCGCCGGCGTGCGGGTTAAGCCCGGCGACGGCGAGGCGCGGCCGCTCGATGCCGAACAGGCGGCGGAGCGCACGGATGACGGTGCGGCCCTTGACCACGATCAGTTCGGTGCTGAGCGCCGCGGGAACGTCCTTCAGCGCGATGTGGGTGGTGACGGGGACGGTGCGCAGGGTCGGGCCGGCAAGCATCATCGCCACCATTTCGCCGGCAATGCCGCAGCGTTCGGCGACGAATTCGGTCTGGCCCGGGTGGGTGAAGCCGACGGCGTAGAGCTGCGCCTTCGAGACCGGGCCGGTGACGAGGGCGGAGGCGACGCCGGAGCGGGCGAGGCCGACGGCGAGCTCCAGCGAATCGAGCGAGTTGCGCGCGCCTTCGAGCGTCGGCTGGCCCGGCCGCACCTCGCCGCCGCCGTCGATGCGGATGACGGGGAGCGCCTCGTGCCACGCCGCGGCCGCCGCGTCGGGATCGGAGACGATTTGGACTGGCCCCGGCCAGACCTGCTCGAACGCTTCCGGCGTGCCCACCGCGAAAAAGGGGGCCAGGCCGAGCTTCTGCCGCTCCTGCCACGCCTTGGCGATGGTCTCAGGCCCGATCCCCGCGGGATCGCCCATCGCCACCGCAAGCGGCCTCGGCAGCGTCACCGTCTCAGCGATAGTCGATGACGGCGTCGCGCCGCAGGTCGCGCAGGTAACGCCGCGCTCGCATGTTGACGCGCGCCTCCGTCAGCTGGTTGAACACCTGCTCGTAGGAGAGGTCGCCCTGCGCCGGCGGGTCGTCTCGGCCGCACAGGACCAGCACGCTGACCTTTTCGTTGACTGCGCCGAACGGCGCCGTCGCCTGGCCCACCTGGAGGCCGAGCAGGGTGGTCTGGAGCTGGCCGGGCAGTTCGCGCACCTTGACCTGGTCGTTGGTGACGATCTCCGCGCCGAGGCGCTGCGCGGCGGCATCGGCGCCGCCGCAGCCGCCCATCGCCTGGGTGGTGCGGACCAGTTCCTGGATCTTGGCGTCGATCGCCGGACGCGGCGCGCCGGCGGGGAAGCCGAGGCTGATCTGCTTGAGGCTCAAAGTCGCGTCGCGCGGATCGGCGGTCAGCACCTGGCGGCTGTCCTCGACCGCGATGATCGAATAGCCGCCGGGAATGGCGATCGGCTCGCTGACGCCGCCGACCGGCATCTGCTTGACGGCCGCCGCCAGCGGTTCGGGAAGCTGTTCGGCATGGACCCAGCCGAGCTCGCCGCCGGTCGCCGCCGTCGAGGCTTCGGAGAATTGGCGCGCATAGGCCTGGAAGGCGCCGCCGCCGCGCAGCTGCGCGAGGATGCGGTCGGCGTTGGCGCGGACGGTCGCCGCCGTCTCGGGCGTCGCCGACAGGAAGATCTCGGCGATCTTATATTCCTGGGTGCCCTTGGCGGCGTTCAGGCGGTTCATCACCTGCTTAACCTCGTCCTCGCTAACGTTGACGTAGGGCTCGATGCGGTTGCGCTGGAGGCGCGACCAGGCGATCTCGCCCCAGATGCGGCGCTTGACCGTCGTCGTCGAGGAGCCGTTGGCCTTGAGGATGGCGGTGAACTGCTGCGGGTTCATTTTGAAATTCTGGGCGTAGCGGCTGAAATATTGATTGATCTCGGCGTCGGTGACCTTGATCTTTTCCTGCTCGGCGGCCTGGATTTCCAGCGTCTCGTCGACGAGATCGCGCAGCACCTGCTCGCGGATCGCCGGAAGCTGCTCGGGCGGGAGCTGCGCGCCGCCATTGGCGATGACGAACAAAGCGAGGCGCTGGTCGACGTCGGTGCCGGTGATGACGGTGCCGTTGATGATCGCGGTCGCCTTGCGGACCGAGCCGGTGTCGGCAACGAACTGCGGGTTGCTGGGGAGGTGGAGGTTGCTCGCGCTCGGCCCGGGTGCGGCCGGACCGGCAGATGCCGCAGGGGTCGCGGCGACCGGCTTGGTGGCGGAACGGCGCACCGGCGCGGGCGCGCGCGTCTGCGGCGCCGCGGCTGCCGCCGCCGCGCAGGTGCCCGCGATCAGCATCGCCGCCCTCTGGAAAGTGCCGAGCTTCATCATTCCTCCAGTGAATTGAGGCCGCTACGATGGCCTCCGCTTGCTGAACCGCGGCTGACGCGGTCCGGCGAGGTTAACGTCCCAGGTTTTTCAGCGCCACCCTGATCAGGAAGGTGTTCCCCCGCTTGAAGGTGGTGCTGGTGTCATAGTCCCGCCGCCACGTCACCCCCAATTCGATGCACTCGTCGTCGTAGAAGATGCCGAGGCGGTGGCGGACCGGCTGGAAACCGTCCGACAGCGACAGCGGGTCCTCCTTCTTGCTGGTGAGGTCGATGGTGGTCGAGCCGAAGATCGACCAGTAGCGCAGGAACTTGATGCGGCCCGACAGGCGCAGCTCCTCGCGGTCGCGCAGATCCTCGATCGACTGGTCGATGTTGCGGCGCAGGTGAAGGTAGCCGATCGTCGCATAGGTCTGGCTGCCGCCGAACACGGCGTCGATCTCGTTGCGGCGGATGGCGAGATTGTCCTTGTCGAGCCGGAAGCGGTGGACGATGTCGATGACCCGGCCGATCTTGACCGTCGTCCGCCCGACGATGTCCGACAAGGGATCGGAGAGGCCAGTGCCCTGCGGGAGGATGCTGGTGCGGCTGTTGAGCCGGTAGCTCTGGCCGATCGTGGTGCGCACCGCGATGCCGGGCAGGTCGAGCGCATAGTCGAGGCCGTAGGTGATGCGGCTCGAATCCTCCCAGCGGTCGTAGCCGGGGAAGCGATTGAGGGCGAACAGGTTCGAATCCTCGAGATCCACCGAGCGGGCGTCCTCGTTGGGGATTTCGAGATTCTTGGTGGGCGGCGTGGCGACCAGCTGGACGCGCGGGGTGAGGAGCTGGGTGCCGCCGAACGCCTCGCCGACCAAAGGCCAGCGTATCTCGGCGGCGGCGGCGACGATGCCGCGTGTGTGCCAGCCGTCGGTGCCGCGGTAGATCGGCGTCACCGTCGCCGCCGCGTCGTCGGTATGGTAGACGTCGCCGCGCGCAAAGCCGGTCAAGATCAGCTCCTGGCCGAGGCCGGTGATGCTGCGATGCTCCCATAGCGCGGAGGCGAAGGCGCGCTGCGTGTCCTGCCCGGCGGTGCGGGTGATGGCGAGGCTGTTCGCCTGCAGCTGCACGACGCCGCCGACGAACGGGGCGGGGATCCGCCAACGCGCGTCGATGGCGGGAAGCGCGATCGGCTGCTGGCCCTGGGTGTCGGTGATGCGCAGCCCCTGGAACACCCAGCCGGCGATCGAGATGTAGCTGTCCTCGTCGATCCGCTCGGCATTGATCACCGAGCGGAGGCGGACGTCGCGCGAGATGTCGTAGCGGGCGAGGAAGGTGCGGTCGGTGACGTAGCGCAGCGCGGCGGTGACGCTCCAATAGGGGTCGAGCTGGAACTTGCCGTTGGCGTCCAGGTAGAAGCGCACGCGCTCGCTCGACGGCGGGGTGGTTGCGGTGACGATCAGCGGAACCGGCGTGCCGTAGGTGAGCCAGGCGCCGACCTGGAAGGCGCCGAGATGGTCGACCTCGCGGTAGTTCGCCTGCAGCATCGGCAGGACGCCGGTATAGACGTGCGGCGTCACCGTGAGGTCGCGATTGGGCGCGATGCGCAGGTAATAAGGGACGGCGATCTCGAGGCCGTTGCGGCTGTTATATTTGAAGTCGGGAACCAGGAAGCCGGAGCTCGAATGGCCGGCGCCGTCCGGGTGCGACAGGAAGGGCAGAGGGATGATCCGGTGCCCGAGGATGTCGAGCGAGGCGCCCTGGTAATAGATGCGGTGCTTGACCGGGTCCTGGAGGACCTTGACCGCCGTCACCTCCCAGGTCGGGTTCTTGGGGCAGCCCGACGGCTTCAGCACCGCGCAGGGCGTGTAGGCGGCGCGGTAGAGGGTGGTGTAGCCGTCCTTGCGCACCGCCTTCACCGCCGCGAGCCGGCCGCCGTCCTCGAGCACGAGGAGGAGGTTGTTGGCGACCGCATCCTTCATCGCGTTGGTGAGGACGACGTCGTCGCCGTAGAGGACATGGCCTTCGGGCGTCACCACCCGCACGTTGCCGAAGGCCCGCGCTTCATCGGTCTTCCGATTCCAGACCACGCGGTCGGCTTTGAGATTGTTGCCCTCGCTGTTCATCCGCACGTCGCCGACCGCGGTGACGAGATCGGCCTTCTCGTCATATTCGACGCGGTCCGAGGCGAAGGCGACTTCGCGCGTGTCCCCCTCGGCGGCACCTGCTGGGGCCGCCGCAGGGACAGTGGCCGGACCGTTGCTGCTCGACGGCGCCTTCTCGGGGCTGGTCGCCGGCGATTGCGCGCGCAGCGGGTCGGACGTCGGCGCATGGGCGGCGCCTTCCGCTTCCTGACTCGCCGGGCGCGCCTCGGTCTGCGCGGCGGCGGGCGCGGCGACGCCCATCAGCAGCGGGAGGGCGGTCAGGCAGATGAAATGGAGCTTCTTCACTATCCCGCCGAGAGGAGCCACGCGCGAGGCGGGCCTATCGCACCGCAAGAGCGCCGCCGCAACCTGATCCGGCTGCCCGAGAGCCTTTGCAACCCGCCGTGGCTGTGCCTAGAGGGTCGGAACCATTTTCGCGCCCGAGGAGCTTTCCAGCCCATGAACGTCCGCTTCGCTTCCGACCGCCCGACCGGCGCCTATGCGTTGGCGCTTCCCGTGCGCGGCGACGACCTCCTCACCGACCGCCTCGCGAGCCTCCCCGCCAGCGACCGCACCCTCGTCGCCCGCGCCGCAGAGAGTCAGCGCTTCGAGCGCGAGCTCGGCGCCGTCGCCGAGACCTTCGTGGCCGAGGGCGACGCGGTCCGGCGCCTGATCCTTGTCGGCCTGGGCTCCAGCCGCGACGAGGCGGCGCTGTGGGAGCGGGTCGGCGGCGCGCTCACCGCCAAGCTGCTGACGTCCGGCGAAACCCGGCTGGTCGTCGATCTGACCGGTCTCGACGTCTCCGCCGCCGACGCCGCCCGCCTCGCCTTCGCCGCCGCAGCGCGCAGCTGGCGCTACGACATCTACCGCACCAAGCAGCCCAAGAAGCAGAAGCCCACGCTGGAGGAGATCGTGGTCGTCGGCGCGGGCGAGGGCGCAGAGGGCGCGTGGGGCGATCAGCAGGCGCTGCTCGACGGCCTCTCCTTTACCCGTGAGCTTGTCACCGAGCCCGCCAACATCATCTACCCCGAGACCTTCGTCGAGCGCTGCCGCAAGCGGATGGAGCCGCTGGGCGTCGAGATCGAGGTGCTCGACGAGAAGCGCATGGCGGAGCTCGGCTTCGGCGCACTGCTCGGCGTCGGCCAGGGTTCGGTCCGCCCGCCGCGCCTGCTCGTCCTGAAGTGGAACGGCGGCGGTGAGGGCGGAAAGCCGGTCGCTCTGGTGGGCAAGGGCATCACCTTCGACACCGGCGGCATCTCGATCAAGCCGGCCGCCGGCATGGAATCGATGAAGTGGGACATGGGCGGCGCCGGCGCGGTGGCGGGCGCCATGGTCGCGCTCGCCTCCCGCAAGGCCAGGGCGAACATCGTCGCGGTCTGCGCGCTGGCCGAGAACATGCCCGACGGCAACGCCCAGCGTCCCGGCGACGTCGTTACCAGCCTTTCGGGCCAGACGATCGAGGTCATCAACACCGACGCGGAAGGGCGCCTCGTCCTCGGCGATGCGCTCACCTGGGTGCAGCGCGAGCACAAGCCCGAAGTGATCGTCGATCTCGCCACCTTGACCGGCGCGATGGTGATCTCGCTCGGCCACGAATATGCCGGCATCTTCTCGAACGACGACGGCCTCGCCGGCCAGCTGATCGCCGCCGGCACCGAGACCGGCGACCGGCTGTGGCGGATGCCGATGGGCGATGCCTACGATAAGCTGATCGAATCGCCGATCGCCGACATGAAGAATGTCGGGCCGCGGGAGGGCGGGTCGATCACCGCAGCGGTGTTCCTCCAGCGCTTCATCGAGAGCGGCGTCGCATGGGCGCATCTCGACATTGCTGGCATGGCCTGGTCGGACAAGGCGGCGAGCCTCTACGATAAGGGCGCGACCGGGTTCGGCGTGGCCCTGCTCGACCGTTTCGTGGCGGCGAACTTCGAGCGTTGATCGTCGATTTCTACCACCTCACGGCCGCCCCGCTCGAGCGAGTCCTTCCTGCGATAGCGGAGAAGGTTCTCGCGAGCGGCGGACGGCTGCTGGTGGTGGTGGACGAGGGGCAGCTCCCGCGCCTCGACGAGCAGCTCTGGACCTTCGCCAAGGATTCCTTCCTCCCGCACGGCCGCGTCAATCCGGAGGCGCAGCCGATCCTGCTCTCAGCGGATCCGGTAGCGGCGAACGGCGCGACGAATATCGCGCTGGCGGACGGCACATGGCGCGACGAGGCGCTGACCTTCGCACGCACCTTCTACTTCTTCGACGCCGGGCGTCTGGATGGGGCGCGCGCCGCCTGGCGCAACCTCAAGGGCAATCCCGACGCCGAAGCGCGGTACTGGAAGCAGGACGAGCGCGGTAAATGGGTGCAGGGCCCGTAGCGCCGCATTGTCATCCCGGCGAAAGCCCGAATCTCGTGGAGACCCGCTGTGTCTTTCCTCCGGGAGATCCCGGCTTCGCCGGTATGACGGGGTCCGCCTTAGCCTTGCGCCCCGCGGCCCCGGCCCCTAGAGACCGCGCCAATTCCTCACCCGATACTGGAGCTTTGACCGGCCATGGCGACCGAACGCACCTTCTCGATCATCAAGCCCGACGCGACCCGCCGCAATTTGACCGGCGCCATCACCAAGATGCTCGAGGATGCCGGCCTTCGCGTCGTCGCCTCGCGCCGCATCCGCATGTCGCGGGAGCAGGCCGAGGGCTTTTACGGCGTCCACCGCGAGCGGCCGTTCTTCAACGACCTGGTGTCCTTCATGACCTCAGGCCCCGTCGTGGTGCAGGTCCTCGAGGGCGAGAATGCGGTGGCGAAGAACCGCGAAGTGATGGGCGCGACCAACCCGGCCAATGCCGACGAGGGCACGATCCGCAAGGTTCACGCCGAGTCGATCGAGGCGAACAGCGTCCACGGCTCCGATAGCGCCGAGAATGCGGCGATCGAGATCGACTTTTTCTTCAAGCCCGAAGAGATCGTCGGCTGACGCGCTGCGTCGCCCGGTTACGTATCCGGGTGGCGCGCCAGCCATAAGGCGTCGACGCGCGCCTGCGCTTCGGCCGGTTTGACGCGGCCGATCAGTGCCAGCCCACGCAGCTCGATGTTGGTGCCGCCGAACAGGCCCCCGCCGCTGCGCTTGTAGCCGACGTCGTAAAGGGCGGCGTCGGTGACCGCGGTGCCGCCGGAGACGAAGCGGGTGGTGATGGCGATCGGCATGCGAGCGTCGCCCGGCGCCTTGGCTTTCTCGTCGGCCGATTTGACCGCCTGCTTCACCCACTCCGCCTCGATCCGCGCCTCGGTCGTGTCGATGGCGCCGACGCCGAGGGTGGCGGGGAAGAGGATGGTCTGGCCCTGGATCGCCTGCTCGCCATTGTGGGGCGAAAGGTCCAGCCGGCGGCCTTCCCCGTGCGCCTTGAGGATGAGGAGGCGCGACACGGTCGACTGCTTCGCTTTCTCCGCCGCGCGCTCCTCCTCGTTCGACTTACGCTCGGAATAGCCGTTCCACAGCGCCAGCGCCGAGATGACCACGCCGATCACCGCGAGGATCTCGCCGATATTGATCCAGCGCCGCCGGATCGCCGCCGCCTCCTTGCGCTCGGCTGCGGTCGGTTCCGGGTCGTTCAGTGCGGCTTCCTCCGAAATGATATTGGCGCCACGCGCGATCGGGCTGCGCGAGGGTCCCTCCAGACGGTCCCGCAGCCGCAGGAACGGCCGCTCGACCGCCCAGTAGAGCACCGCGCTGGCCGCGAGGGCCGCAGCCAGCGCAAGGGCGAGGCGAGCGTAGCCGGTCGCTCCGAGCAGCGGCGCCAGCCACGTTGCGACGGCGTGATAGGCGAGCTTCTGAGTCAGATAGAGGCTGTAGGCGCCGGTCGCCAGCGCCGCGGCGCCAGGGAAGCGGTAGCGGCCGATCAGGGCGCGATCGGTGCTCGCCGCTGCGACGATGAGGGCGATGCCGACGGAGAGCAGGGGAAAACCCAAAGCCGCCCCGCCGAGTCCCGCGATCTGGCTGCCGAACAGCAGCATCGACCCGGCGATCCCGGCTAGGCCGAGGGCGAGAAGCAGGTTCGGTCGCTCAACGATCCGTTCCCACTGGCTCGGGCGGAAAATCTTGAGCGACGCGATGGCGATGCCGGCGAGGAGGCCGTCGAGGCGGCTCCAGGTGGGGTAGTAGATGAGCGTCATGTACGGCCGCCACTGGGGCGGCGAGGTGGGATCGAAGGGGATTGTCGCCACGTCGCGGAGCCAGAGCCAGCTGCGCAGCGTCACCCCGAGGAGGACGAGCGCCGCGATCACCGACACCGTCTTGCCGGCCGATGGGCGCAGCGCGAGGAGGGCGACGGCGGCGGGGAAGACAAGGTAGAATTGCTCCTCCACGCACAGCGACCAAACATGGGAAAAGGCCTTCGCGCCGGTCGGCTCGAACAGCAGATTCTCCGTGAAGGTGGCGAATTGCCAGAAGGGCTGGATGTCCGGCCATTCGCGGGCGGCGGGGAGGAGGAAGTAGAGCGCCAGCACGGCGACGAAAGCGGGGAGGGTCCTCAGCGCCCGGCGGGCAAAGAAGCGGCGATAGTCCGGTCTCGCCCCTTTGGCCCAGGGCTTTAGCAGCTGGCTGGCGATGAGGAAGCCGCTCAGCACGAAGAACAGGTCGACGCCCATCCAGCCGAACAGGATGAGCGTGTGGTCCGGCTCAGGCACCAGATCGAGGTTCATCGCATGGTAGATCATCACCCAGGCGATGGCGGCGGCGCGGACGATGTCGAGGCCGTGGACCCGCGGCGCGCGGCGCTCAGGCGCCACCATCGGCGCCCTCGACGATCGGGGGGCGCCGGATGCGCGCGCAGAAGTAATCGAGCGTGGCGGGGTAGAGCTTGTGCTCCTCTTCGAGCACGCGCGCGGCGAGGGTTTCCGGCGTGTCGCGGGGGCGAATGCGGACTTCGGCGCGGCCGAGGACGGGGCCGTCGTCCAGCGCCTCGGTGACGATATGGACCGAGCAGCCGGCGACGAGATCGCCCGCTTCGATGGCGCGGCGGTGGGTATCGAGGCCTTTATGGGCCGGGAGGAGGGACGGGTGGATGTTGAGGATCCGCCCCTCCCACGCGTGGATGAACTCGGGCGAGAGGAGGCGCATGTAGCCCGCCAGCGCCACCACCTCAACGCGGTGGCGGCGCAGCTCGGCGTCCAGGACGCAGTCGAAGGCGGCGCGGTCCATGCCCCTGTGGCTCTGCGCCCAGGTCGGGATGGCGAGGCGGCGGGCGGCGACGAGGCCGCGCGCTTCGGGAACGTTCGAGGCGGCGAGGACGAGGTCGTAGGCTCGCGGCTCGCGGCGCTTATATTCCGACAGAGCGACCATGTTGGTGCCGCGCCCCGACAGGAGCACGCCGACCCGCACGCGCTCAGCCATAATGGGTGCCGCTCCACTCTGCGCGCGCGGACCAGGTGCCGCCGGAGCCTGAGACCGTGCAGCCTTTATCGCCGGGCTCTATCGAACCGATCTGGAAGACAGCTTCACCGGCAGTCTCAAGCGCTTGCGTGATGTCATTCACATCCTCCGGCGAGACGATCACTGCCATGCCGACGCCGCAGTTGAAGGTTCGCGCCATCTCCTCCGGCTCGATATGTCCCTGGGCCTGCAGGAAGGCCATCAGCCGCGGCTGCGGCCAGGCATCGGCATCGACATTAGCGTGGAGGCCGTCCGGCAGCACCCGGGGGATGTTCTCCAGAAGCCCGCCGCCGGTGATGTGCGCCATCGCCTTGACCTTGCCGCCGCGCACCAGCGGCAGGAGCGACTTCACGTAGATGCGGGTGGGGGCGAGCAAAGCCTCGATGAGGAGCCGCTCCTGGTCGAACAAAGCCGGCCGGTCGAGCTTCCAGCCCTTGTCGGCGGCGAGGCGGCGGACGAGCGAAAAGCCGTTCGAATGGACGCCCGACGAGGCGAGGCCGAGGATGACATCGCCCGCCGCCACCCCGCCGCCGGTCAGCGCCTCGTCACGCTCGACGGCGCCGACGCAGAAGCCGGCAAGGTCGTAATCGCCTTGCGCATACATGCCCGGCATCTCCGCCGTCTCGCCGCCGATTAGCGCGCAGCCTGCCTCCCGGCACCCCTCGGCGATGGACGCGATCACCCGCTCGGCGACGCCAGCCTCCAATTTGCCGGTGGCGAAATAGTCGAGGAAGAACAGGGGCTCGGCGCCCTGGACGATGAGATCGTTGACGCACATCGCGACGAGATCGATGCCGACGCCGTCGTGGCGGCCGCTGTCGATGGCGAGCTTCAGCTTGGTGCCGACGCCGTCGTTTGCCGCGACGAGCAGCGGGTCCCGATAGCCCGCGGCCTTCAAGTCGAAGAAGCCCCCGAATCCGCCTAGGGCGGCATCGGCGCCGGGCCGTGCGGTGGCCCTGGCGAGCGGCGCGATCGCCTTCACCAGGGCGTTGCCGGCCGCGATCGACACGCCCGCTTTGGCATAGGTGTAGCTTTCGCCTTCGCTCATGGCCGATGCGCTAGCCACATCCCGCTTGGATTTCCACGCTCAACTCGCCAAAAGGCGCAGCGTGACGCTTCCCCGCAGAATTCCGTACCTCGCCGCGATCGCCGCCCTCTGCCTGACCGCCGGCGGATCCAATGCGCAACTCGAAGGCTCGGACCGCGGCATTCCCCCCATCGACAGCGCCAGCACCTTCGAGGTGACCGGTATCGAGGTCGACACGACCGGCCCGACTGCCCAGAAGGCGCGCGAGGAAGGCTGGCGCGAGGCGCAGCGGCGCGGCTGGCGGGCTTTGTGGGCCAAGACCAACGGCCGCCCCATCGGCGAAGCGCCCAACCTTCCCGACGGCAGCCTCGACAATATGGTCGCCGGTATCGTCGTCGAGCAGGAGCAGATCGGCCCCCGCCGCTATATCGCGACATTGGGCGTGCTGTTCGACCGCGCCCGCACCGGCGAGCTGCTCGGCGTCGGCGGCGTCGTCCGCCGCTCCGCGCCCTTGCTGGTCATTCCGGTGATGCTCACCGGCGGCAGCTTCACCACCTTCGAATATAAGAATCCCTGGCAATGGGCCTGGGCCCGCTTCCGCACCGGCAACACGCCGGTCGATTATGTCCGGCCGACCGGATCGGGCATCGATCCCCTGCTGCTCAACCAGATGCAGACGAAGCGGCCCGGCCGTGCGTGGTGGCGGATGCTGCTCGATCAGTATGGCGCCGCCGACGTCGTCATGCCGGAAGTGCGGCTGCAGCGGCTGTTCCCCGGCGGACCGGCGATCGGCACGTTCATCGCCCGCTTCGGTCCCGACAATAGGGTGCTCGGCTCCTTCACCTTGCGGGTCGAGAACAGCGCCGCCATCCCGCGCCTCCTCGACGAAGGGGTGCGCCGCCTCGACGAGATCTATGCGCAGGCCCTGGCCGGCGGCGCGCTGCGCCCGGACCCGACCTTGATCGTCCAGCGGCCGCCCGAAGTCGAGGCGATCGAGGAGCAGGCGCCGGCCGCGACCACGCAGACGCCGGCGGCGCCGACGCAGCAGCCGAGCGGCGCGGCGACCAGCATCAGCATCCAGGTTTCGACTCCGGATGCCGGTGCGGTCTCGCGGGCCGAGCTCGCCGTCAGCCGCGTGCCCGGCGTCACCTCCGCCATCACCACCAGCCTCGCCTTGGGCGGAACCTCGGTGATCCGCGTGACCTATACCGGCGATTCGGCGGCCCTTGCCGCCGCCTTGCAGGGGCAGGGATGGGCGGTGAGCGGCTCGGGCGCGTCGCTGCACATCTCGAGGGGCGGGGGCGATTGAGGTGGCGCAGATCGCGCTGCCGCTGGACTGGCCGGTCGCCGATGCCGACGAGGATTTCCTCCTCTCCGATGCCAACCGCGCCGCCTTCGACCATCTGAAGCGATGGTCGGTCTGGCCGGTCATGGCGACGCTTTTGACGGGGCCGCGCAAATCGGGCCGGAGCCTGCTCGGCCGAATCTTCGTGCGCAAGACCGGCGGGCGCCTGTTCGACAATGCCGAGGACCATGACGAGGAGGCGCTGTTCCACGCCTGGAACCACGCCCAGGAGACGCGGCGGCCGCTGCTGATCGTCGCCGACCGGCCGGCCCCCGCGTGGGACATCCAGCTTCCGGACCTGCGCTCGCGCCTCACCGCCACGCCGCACGTGGAGATTGCCGAGCCGGACGACGACCTCATCGTCAACCTGATCATGAAGCTGCTCGGCGACCGCGGCATCGCCGTTCCGCTCGAGCTGCCCGCCTTCCTGCTGCCGCGGATCGAACGCTCCTACATCGCCGTTCAGCAGGTGGTGGATGCGTTGGACCGCGCCGCTTTGTCACACCATCGTCGCATTACCGTCGCAATGGCGAAGCGGGCGCTGCAGGAAGCCGGGATCATGAAACGGGCGAAATTCTGAGATGGCCGACGCCGCCGTTCCGCGTGCCCCCGAGGCTGAGGAGCCGGAATCTGCGCTCGCCGCCTTTGCACCCAAGGACCGCTACTTCAACCGCGAGCTCTCCTGGCTGGCCTTCAACCGCCGCGTGCTCGAGGAAGCCTGCAACACCGCCCATCCGCTGCTCGAGCGGCTCCGTTTCCTCTCCATCTCCGGCAACAATCTCGACGAATTCTTCATGGTGCGCGTCGCCGGGCTGAAGGCGCACCGGCTGCTCGGCGTTGAGGAAGTCTCGGTCGACGGAATGAGCCTCAACCAGCAGCTTGCCGCCGTCGCCGCCGAATCGGACCGGCTGACGCTGGCCCAGCAGCAGGTCTGGGCGGACCTGCGGGGTGCCCTTGCCCAGAAGGGGGTGGTGGTCCTCGGCCGCGACGACGCCGTCGACCCCGAGACGCAGGCCTTTCTCGACCGCCATTTCCGCGAGCAGATCTTTCCGGTTCTGACGCCGCAGGCGCTCGACCCGGCCCATCCGTTCCCGTTCATCCCCAATCGCGGCTTCTCGCTCGTCTTCGACCTGAAGCGCATCGCGACCGGCGCCAGCATCCGCGAGCTGCTGATGGTGCCGCCCAGCCTGCCGCGCTTCCTCCGCCTCCCCGGCGGCGAGGCGCGCTACATGGCGATCGAGACGCTCATCCGCCGCAACATCGGCACCCTCTTCCCGGGCGCCGAGCTGGTGGGGGAGGGCGCCTTCCGCATCATCCGCGACAGCGACATCGAGATCGAGGAGGAGGCAGAGGACCTCGTCCGCTACTTCAGGAGCGCCATCAAGCGCCGGCGCCGCGGCCGCGTCATCCGCCTCACCTTCGCCGCGGGCATGGCCGCCCCCCTCGTCCAGCTGGTCAAGGACGGCCTCGCCGCTACCGACGCCCTCGTCGCCGAATCGACCGGCTTCGTCGGCGTCGCCGACTTGGACGCGCTCTACGAGGAGGACCGGCCCGACCTCAAATTCGCGCCCTTCACCGCCCGCTTCCCGGAGCGGATCCGCGAGCATGGCGGCGACTGCTTCGCGGCGATCAGCTCGAAGGATATCGTCGTCCACCACCCCTATGAGAGCTTCGAGGTGGTGGTCGAGTTCCTGAAGCAGGCCGCCGCCGACCCCGACGTGGTGGCGATCAAGCAGACGCTCTACCGCGCCGGCAAGCAGTCGGCGATCATCCGTGCGCTGATCGACGCGGCGGAGGCCGGCAAGTCGGTGACGGCGGTGGTCGAGCTTAAGGCGCGGTTCGACGAGGAGCAGAACCTCCTCTGGGCATCGGCCCTGGAGCGGGCGGGGGTGCAGGTCGTCTACGGCTTCATTGACTGGAAGACCCACGCCAAGGTCTCCGTCGTCGTGCGGCGCGAGGAGAAGGGCTACCGCACCTACTGCCATTTCGGTACCGGCAACTACCATCCGGTCACGGCGCGCATCTACACGGACTTGAGCTTCTTCACCGCTGACCCGCGCCTCGGCCGCGATGCGGCGCAGCTGTTCAACTACATCACTGGGTATGTGGAACCGCGCGGGCTCGAACTGCTCACCATCTCGCCTCTGGGCCTGCGCGACGAGCTCTGCCGCCTCATCGACCGCGAGATCGCCTTCGCCCGCTCAGGCGCGCCGGCGCAGATCTGGGCCAAGCTCAACGCGCTGGTCGACCCGCCGATCATCGACAAACTCTACGAGGCGAGCGCGGCGGGGGTGGAGATCGACCTCGTCATCCGCGGCATCTGCTGCCTCAGGCCGGGGGTCGACGGCCTCTCGGAGAATATTAGGGTCAAGTCGATCGTCGGCCGCTTCCTCGAGCACAGCCGCATCTGGTGCTTCGGCAATGGCGACGAGCTGCCGAACCGAGAGGCGCGGGTCTATATCAGCTCGGCCGACTGGATGCCGCGCAACTTCGACCGGCGGGTCGAATATATGGTGCCGATCGAGAACCCCACGGTGCATGCCCAGGTGCTCGACCAGGTGATGGTTGCCAATCTGATCGACAATGAGCAAAGCTGGCGCCTGCTCCCGGACGGCACATATGAGCGCATTGAAAGCAATGGCGACAAGCCGTTCAACCTCCACCATTATTTCATGACGAACCCGTCCTTATCCGGGCGCGGGGCGGCGCTGCGCTCGAGCGGCTCGGTTCCCAAGCTGCGCTTCCGCCGGGGCTGAGGGAAGCCGTCCTTGCCCCATCGCGAACCCATCGCCGTCATCGACATCGGCTCGAACTCCGTTCGCCTCGTCGTCTATTCGGGCGCGCCGCGCGCACCCTCGATCATCTTCAACGAGAAGGTCCTGGCCGGGCTGGGGCAGGGCCTCGACAAGACCGGCGAGCTGGCGGAGGGGCCGCGGGCGCGGGCGATGTCGGCGCTGCGGCGGTTCCGGCTGCTGGTCGAGGCGATGGCCGTGAAGCAGCCGCACGTCCTCGCCACCGCCGCCGTGCGCGACGCAAGGAACGGCCCGGCCTTCCTGGACGATATCCGCGCTTTGGGGCTGCATCCGCAGGTGATTTCGGGCGAGGCCGAAGGCGTTCTCGCCGGCATGGGCGTCCTCTCCGGCATCCCGGATGCGGAGGGGATCGTCGGCGACCTCGGCGGGGGCAGCCTCGAGCTGGCCGAAGTCCGCCCAGGGGAAGTGCGCAAGTCGATCTCGCTTCCGCTCGGCGTGCTGCGCATCGGCGAACCCGACGCAGCCAATGAGAAGAAGGTCCGCGCCTGCCTCGCCGAGGCGCTTGCCGCCTCGAAGCTCGGCAAGAGGGGCAAGGACCGGCCGCTCTACCTCGTGGGCGGCTCCTGGCGCGCCTTGGCCCGGCTCGACATCATCTCGACCGGCTATCCGCTGCCGATCACCCACGATTACCGGATGGCGCCGAGCCGCCCGGCCGAACTCAGGAAGCTCATCGCCAATCTCGACCAGGCCGATCTGCGCAGCCTCCGCATGCTCACGGCTTCGCGCATCCCGACCCTGCCGGCCGCGAAGATGGTCCTCACGGCGCTCGTCGACACGCTGGAGCCCTCGGAGCTGGTCGTGTCGAGCTTCGGCATCCGGGAGGGCTTCCTTTATCAGGCGCTCTCCGCCGCCGAGCGCGCCCGCGACCCGCTGATCGAGGCGACCCGCGCCGCCGGCCGCGGCCTCAGCCGCTTTGGGGAGCATGGCGACAGGCTCGACCGCTGGATCGCGCCGATCTTCGACGACGGGCCCGCCGCCGCCCGCATCCGCCTCGCCGCCTGCCTGCTCGCCGACGTCGCCTGGGCGGCGCATCCGGACTTTCGCGCCGAGCGCGGCGTCGAGATGGCGCTCCACGGCAATTGGGTCGGCGTCGAGGCGTGCGAGCGGGTGATGATGGCGCAGGCCCTGTTCTCGAACTTCGGCGGCGGCCGCTCCTTCCCCGATGCGAACGTCGCCGGTTTGTGCGGCAAGCCGGAGCTGGAGCGCGCGGCGCGCTGGGGGCTTGCCATGCGGCTCGGCCAGCGTCTTAGCGGCGGCCTTGCCCGCACGTTGGAGCGCAGCCGTCTCTCCCGCAAAGGGGACGTTGTGTATCTCACCCTCGCCAAGGGAGAAGGCGATCTGTTCGGAGAAACGGTCGACCGGCGGCTGGCGAAGCTTGCCTCGTCGCTCGGGTGCCGCGGCGAGGTGCGGGTCGGCTGAACGAAGATCGCTGGCGCGCGCTGCCGGGCCGGATCGTGCAACCTGCGGGCTGAAGCGGGTATTCAGGAGGGCCGGCCCTGTGGCATCAGGGGCTTGGCGGAGGGTGTGTAATGCGTGCGGTGTTCCTTAAAGCGGTGGCGGCCATAGCGCTGGCGTCTCCAGCCATGCCGGCGGCCTCGTCCGCCGCGCAATCCTCGCTGAGCGACCAGGGTTTCCAGGCCTTCCTGCCGCAGCTTCGCGCCCGCGCCTTTGCCGCCGGGGTGCGCCGCGAGACGGTCAATGCGGTGTTCCCAACGCTCGAATTCAGCGCCCGCACGATCCAGCTCGACCAGGGCCAGCCGGGGGTGATTGCGGGGAGCAACGCCAACCCGCCGTTCGCGCCCTATCGCGCCCAGCATGTCGGCGCCGCGCTCGTCGCCGCCGGCCGGAGCCGCTACCAGACCTATCTTCCGCAGCTGCGCGAGATCGGCCGCCGCTATGGCGTCACGCCGTCCATCCTCGTCGCGATCTGGGGGCATGAGACGAGCTACGGCGCGGTGACCGGCAATTTCGACCTCCTGAACTCCCTCGCCACCTTGGCCTATGAGGGCCGGCGTCGGGATCTCTTTGCCGACGAGTTCGTCGCGGGGCTGAAGATGATGGACCGCGGCGTGCCGCGCGCGCGGCTGCGGGGGAGCTGGGCGGGGGCGACGGGCTATCCCCAATTCCTGCCGTCGGTGTGGCTGCGCTCGGCGGTCGACTATGACGGGGACGGGCAGGCGGACATCTGGCGCAACGCGCCCGATGCGCTGGCCTCGATTGCCAATTACTTCTCGAAGGCGGGATGGCGGCCGGGGGTGCCGTGGGGGATTGCGGTCAACGTCCCGGCGGGACTCAACCGGGCATCGCTCCGCTCCCGGGTCGCGGCGCCGCGCTGCCCGCGGGTGTTCGAGCGGCACAGCCGCTGGCTGAGCTTCGCCGAGTGGCGGCGGCTCGGCCTCGTGCCGCAAGCGGGGAACTGGCCGCGGGACGCGGAGATGGCGACCCTGATCGAGCCCGACGGGCCGGGCCGGACGGCCTATCTGACGACCGCCAATTACCGGGTGATCCTCGACTATAATTGCTCCAATTTCTATGCGCTTTCGGTCGGGCTGCTTGCCGATGCGGTGGCGCGCTAAGCGGGTGGCGCGGAGCGGGTTTCGCGGTTAAAAAGGTGGCGAAAGTGCCGCGCACGGATGTTGGCGCCAACATTAGATTCTGTCGGAGAAGTGATGCGTAAGTTCTTGATCATAGGGGCTTTAGGCTCCGCAGTCGCGCTTCCGGCCATGGCCGCCGCGCCACCTTTCGAAACCTCGGCCCGGGTCGCCTACATGATCGACCTGTCTTCGGGCGCGACGCTCTACGCCAAGGATGCCGACGTGCGCATGCCGCCGGCGTCGATGGCGAAGATGATGACCGTCCACATCGCCTTCAACCTGATCAAGAAGGGCGAGCTGAAGCTCCAGCAGAATTGCGAGGTCCGGCCCGAAACCTGGAAGCAGTGGCATGGCCCCGCGGCCGGCTCGACCATGTTCTTGTCGCCCGGCGAGCAGGTCAGCGTCGAGAATCTGCTCCATGGCGTCGTGACGCTGTCGGGCAACGACGCCAGCGTCGTCATCGCGGAATGCATTTCGGGCACCGAGCCCGCCTTTGCGAACCTGATGAACCAGGAAGCGCAGCGGCTCGGCATGACCAACAGCCATTTCGGCAATTCAAACGGCTGGCCCGACGCCGGAATCACCTACGTGACCGCGCACGACCTCGCCCGCCTCGCCCGCGCGACGATCGAGACGACGCCGGACCTCTACAAGCGCTTCTATACCCAGACGTCGTTCACCTGGGGCAAGACGATGGGCGGGAACCAGCCGATCGAGCAAGGGAACCGCAACCCGTTGCTCGGGCGGGTGCCGGGCGCCGACGGCCTCAAGACCGGCCATACCGACGAAGCGGGCTACGGCTTCACCGGCTCCGCCGAGCAGAACGGGCGGCGGCTGATCATGGTCGTCGCCGGCCTGCCGAGCTTCAATGCCCGGATCGAGGAATCGGTCAAGTTCATGAACTGGGGCTTCCACGCCTGGAAGGCGCAGCCCCTGTTCAAGGCGAACCAGAAGGTTGCCGACGCGCAGGTCCAGCTCGGCTCGGCCAAGAAGGTCGCCCTCATCGCGCCCGGCGACATCGCCGTGACGCTGCCGGCCGGCCTCGGCGCCAACGTGCGCGTCAAGGTCGTCTATGACGGCCCGATCAAGGCGCCGATCGCGAAGGGCCAGCATGTCGCCGACCTCGTCGTCTCGACCCCTGACACGCCGCCGCAGACCATGCCGCTGGTAGCGGCGGAGGCCGTCGGCCAGGCGGGCTTCTTCGGCCGCATCTGGCTCGGGCTGACGTCGCTCTTTGGTTGAGGTGCCGCCCGGCCGCTTCATCAGCCTCGAAGGCGGGGAAGGGGCCGGCAAGTCAACCCAGCTGCGGCGCCTCGCCGAGGTGCTCCGCGGGCGCGGCCTCGACGTCCTGGAAACGCGCGAGCCCGGCGGCAGCGAAGGGGCGGAGCTGATCCGCCGCCTGCTGCTCGAGGGGCCTGAGGAGCGGTGGACGGCGGAAGCGGAGGCCCTGCTCTTCGCCGCCGCCCGCGCCGACCATGTCGCCCGCACGATACGCCCGGCGGTGGAGCGGGGCGCCTGGGTGCTTTCCGACCGCTTCCTCGACAGCTCGCTCGCCTACCAGGGCGGCGCGCTCGGCCTGGGCACCGAGGCGATCCGCGCGCTGCACCGGTTCGGGAGCCGCGACTATCTGCCCGACCGGACCTTGCTCCTCACCCTGCCGGCGAAGGAGACGGAGCAGCGGCTGCGGTTCCGGGACGCAGACGGTGCCGACCGCATCGGTGCGCGTGACGCCGCTTTCCACGCAGGCGTCGCCGCGGCCTTCGAACAGCTTGCCGACGAGGAGCCGGGGCGGTTCCGGCGCGTCGACGCGTCCGGCAGCGCCGATGACGTCACCGCGCGTGTTCTAGCCGCCATCGAGGATCTGCTGTGACCCCGCTCTTCGGGCATGACGAGGCGGTTACCGCGTTTCGCGACAGCCTCGACCAGGGGCGGCTCCATCATGCCTGGCTGATCTCGGGGCCCGAAGGGATCGGCAAGGCCCTGTTCGCCGAGAAGGCGGCGCTGCGGGTGCTGGCGCAGGGGCAGGGGCCGGTCTCCGAGCCGGGGCTCGACGTGCCGGACGCGCATCCGGCGGCGCGGCTGGCGGCGGCGGGGAGCCACCCCGACCTGATGCGGCTGGAGCGGCTGGCGCGGGACAACGGCTCGGGCGACCTTGCCCGGTCGATCAGCGTCGACCAGGTGCGCTCGCTCTCCCGCTTGTTCTCGACCACTGCCTCGATGTCGCCATGGCGGGTGGTGGTCATCGACGCCATCGACGATCTCGAGCGCGCCGCCGCCAACGCGCTCCTCAAGAATTTGGAGGAGCCGCCGCCGAGCTCGCTTTTCCTCCTCGTCAGCCACGCTTCCGAGCGGCTGCTCCCGACGATCCGCTCGCGCTGCCGCCAGCTCCGCCTGTCGCCGCTCGAGGATGACGCCATGACGTCGGCGCTGCGCAATGCCCTGCCCGACGCCGAGACGCGGGAGATCGAGGATCTGAAAGCCGCCGCCGCCGGCTCCCCGGGCCGCGCGCTGCAGTTCCGCGGGCTCGACATTGCCGCTCTCGACCGCGCGATGGAGGCGATCGTCCGCGATGGCGACGCGACCAATGCCCGCCGCAGCGCGCTGGCGCAGAGCCTTGCGCTCAAATCCGCGCAGCCGCGCTACGAGGTCTTTCTCGCGCGCGCTCCTTCTCTCGTTGCCCGCGAGGCGCGGACGCGGTGCGGGCCGGCGCTGGCGGAGGCGCTGCGCACCTGGGAGCGGGCGCAGAGCCTCGCCTCGAGCGCTACCCATTTGTCGCTCGAGCCGGAGAGCGTGGTGTTCGAGCTTGGCGGCATGCTGGCGTCGCTGGCGGAGAAGGGGCGGCGCCCCGCCTGAGCGCGGGCCGGTGCGGCCCCTACTCAAGCGCCGAACCTGCCGCTAAAGCCGCGGCCATGGCCGAACCTTTCTACATCACCACCGCGATCAGCTATCCGAACGGCCCGCCGCATATCGGCCACGCCTATGAGGCGATCACGACCGACGTCGTCGCCCGGTTCCAGCGCCTCAAGGGGCGCGACGTGTTCTTCATGACCGGCACCGACGAGCACGGGCTGAAGATGGCGCAGGCAGCCCGCGAGCGCGGCATCGAACCGGCGCAGCTGGCAAACGAAATGTCGTCTCTGTTCAAGGCGATGGACGAGCGGCTTCAGATTTCCTTCGATCGCTTCATCCGCACCACCGAGCCCGCCCACCATGCGGCGAGCCAGGCGATCTGGCGCGCGATGGCTGAGAAAGGCGACATCTACCTCGGGCGCTACGAAGGCTGGTACTCGGTCCGCGACGAAGCTTATTATGACGAGAAGGAGCTCCACACCGCCGAGACCGGCGAGAAGCTCTCGCCGCAGGGCACGCTCGCCGAATGGACGGTCGAGGAGAGCTGGTTCTTCCGCCTCTCCGCCTATCAGGACCGGCTGCTCGCGCATTACGAGGCGCATCCGGAATTCATCCGACCCGAGGCGCGGCGCAACGAGGTGATGCGGTTCGTCGAGGGCGGGCTTTCCGACCTCTCCATTTCTCGGACCAGCTTCGAATGGGGCGTCAAGGTGCCGGACAGCGACCGGCACGTCATGTACGTCTGGCTCGACGCGCTCACCAACTACCTAACCGGCGTCGGCTATCCGCACATGGAGTCAGAGACTTACAAGCGTTTCTGGCCGGCGGATATGCACGTCATCGGCAAGGACGTGGTGCGCTTCCACGCGGTCTACTGGCCCGCCTTCCTGATGTCCGCGGGCCTGCCGCTTCCCAAGCAGGTGTTCGGCCACGGCCATGTCCTGCTGCGCGGCGAGAAGATGTCGAAGTCGGTCGGCAACGTCGTCGACCCGCTCGGCCTCGCCGACGCGTTCGGGGTCGACGCGCTGCGCTACTTCCTCGTGCGTGACGTCACCTTCGGGCAGGACGGCAGCTACAGCCCCGAGGCGATCGTGACGCGGGTCAATGCCGACCTCGCCAACAGCTTCGGCAACCTCGCCCAGCGCACCTTGTCTTTCATCGTCAAGAATGGCGGGGCGGTGCTGCCGCAGGGCGGCAAAGGAGACCCGGCCGATGCGGAACTGCTCGCGCTCGTGGCGCGCGCTACGGCGCAGGAGCTGCCGGAGCATTTCGAGAGGCTCGAGCTCAGCCAGGGCATCGAGGCGTGGCTGCGCGCGGTGTTCGCCTGCAACCAATATATCGACGCCCAGGCGCCCTGGGCGCTGCGCAAGACCGACCCGGAGCGGATGATTGCCGTGCTGGCGACTTTGTCCGCGGCGATCATGGACTTGGCGGTGGCGATCCAGCCGGTCATCCCCGTGGGCGCGGCGAAGTTGCTGGGGCAGATGGGGGTGCCGGAAGAGGCGCGAAGCTTCGCGGCGCTCGCCGATCCTGAGCGGTACGCGCGCCTTGGGGGCACACCGCTCGATGCGCCGACGCCGATCTTCCCGCGGCTGGAGCTGCCGGACTCCTAGCTCGGCGGCTTCTCTGCCTCCCTGCCCGCAAAGCGGGTGGGGAGGGGGACCACCCGCAGGGTGGTGGAGGGGTATTTGGAGCGCGCCTCGCCAAAAACCCCTCCACCAGCTTCGCTGGTCCCCCTCCCCATCTGGCGATGGGGAGGCAGAGAGACGGCGTCCCGGCTGCGCGAATTAGAACAGCCCCTCCACCATGCTTCGCATGGTCCCCCTCCCCATGAGGCTGCGCCTCACAGGGAGGACTGGAGGCCTTTTACCAGACGTGGACGCGCTCTTCCGGCGGGAGGTAGAGCTTGTCGCCGGGCTTCACGCCGAAGGCGCGGTACCATTCGTCCATGTTCCGGACGATGCCGTTGACACGGTACTGCTCGGGGCTGTGCGGGTTGGAGAGGAGCTGGGAGCGCAGCGCGCCCTCGCGGGCCTTGCCCTGCCAGCTGTGCGCGTAGGCGAGGAAGAAGCGCTGGTCGCCGGTCATGCCGCCGATCATGGCCGGCTCGCCGTGGCGGGCGACGTAGCGGCGGTAGGCCGCGTAGGCCGCTTCAAGGCCGCCGAGATCGCCGAGATTCTCGCCGAGCGTCAGATGCCCCTTGATGTGGACGCCGGGGATCGGCTCGTAGGCGTCGAACTGCTTCGCGAGCGCCTCGGCATGGACGTTGTAGCGGTCGGCCGACGCCTTGGTCCACCAGTCGCGGAGGCGGCCCTGGGCGTCGAACTGGCGGCCTTCGTCGTCGAAGCCGTGGCCCATTTCGTGGCCGATCGTCGCGCCCGTCTCGCCGTAATTCACCGCCGGGTCCGCCGCCGCGTCGAAGAAGGGCGGCTGCAGCTGGGCGGCCGGGAAGGTGACCTGGTTCAGCGTCGGGTCGTAATACGCGTTCACGGTCTGCGGGTTCATGTCCCACAAGGTCCGGTCGATCGGCTTGGGGAAGCGCGAGAGGTCGAGGTCCCACTTGAACTTGCGCGCCGCCATGGCATTGGCAAGCGCGTTGGTCCGGCTGACCTTCATCGGCGCATAATCGACATATTTGACGGGATGGCCGACGCGCGGATCGAACGAGGCGAGCTTGGCCAGCGCCTCCTTGCGGGTCGGCTCGTCCATCCATGCCGCGTGGTTGATCTTGTCGGCGTAGGCGGCGCGCAGATCCTCGATCATCTCGTCGACCAGCCGCTCGGTCTCCGGCGTCCAATGGTTCTTGATGTAGAGCTGGCCGACCGCCTCGCCCAGATTGGCGTCGAGAAGGCGGATGCCGCGCTTCCAGCGGTCGGCCTGGGCCGGCGTGTCGTTCAGCGCCTTGCCGTAGAAGGCGAAGCGGGCGTCGTCGAGGGCCTTGGGCAGGAACTGGGCGTTGTCGCTGAGGAAGCGGATGGCGAGGAATTCCTTCCACGTCTCGAGCGGCAGGTCGCCGACGGCCTTGCCGGCGGCGGCGACCGCGCTCGGCTCGCCGACGATCACCCGGGTCTGGCCGGCGAGGCCCATGTGGGCGAGCGTGGCCGGCCAGTCGAACTGCGGCGCGAGCGCGGCGAGCTGGGGGAGCGTCATCGGATTGTAGGTGGCGACGGGATCGCGGCGGCGCTCGGGGGTCCACTGCTCCTTCGCGAGCGCGGTCTCGAGGGCGATGTAGCGGTCGGCCTTGGCGCCGGCGTCGGCAATGCCGGCGAGCTCCTGGATGCGGACCAGATAGTCGCGATAGGCCTTGCGGATGCTGTCATACTTGGCGCCGGTGAGCAGGTAATAATCGCGCGTCGGCAGGCCGAGCCGCGCCTGCTGGGCGTAGACGGCGTAGCGGGTCGGATCCTTGACGTCGGCGCCGACGCCGAGGCCGATCGGGGCGGCGTAGCCGGGCTCGCTCATCAGCAGGACGAGGGCCTTCTTGTCCTTGAGGCCGGCGATGCGGTCGAGATAAAGGCGGGCAGGGGTGAGGCCGGCCTTCTCGATCCCGGCTTCGTTCATCCAAGCGCCGTAATAATCGACGATCTGGCGGACGAAGGCGGGCTGGGCTGGCTGGTTCGCGGCGTCCTCGACCATGCGGCGGACCTCGCGCTCGGTCTCGTCGGGGAGGTCGTAATTGTAGCCGATGCGGGACTTGTCGGAGGGGAAGGGGGCGTCGCGCAGCCAGGCGCCGAGCGCATAGCCGAAGAAATCGTCGCCGGGCCTGACGCTGCGGTCGATCAGGGTCTCGTCGACGCCCCATACGCCGTAGCGCGGCTTGGCCGGCTCGGCGCCGAGCGCGGGGGCGGCAAGGAAGGCGGCGCCGAGCAGCAGCGCGCCCGTCAGGCGGAACGAGACCATTGAATTCTCCCGGAAAAAATCTCCCGCACCGGAGATAGCAATTGGCCGGCGGAGCGGCAATGGCGCGGGCTCGATTGCGGCGCGCGGTCTCGCCGAAATGGCGGGATCGCCACCTCTCCTTAACCTCTTGTGGTTAGCGCCGGCCTCGAAGCGCTTGAGGATATGGAATGGCGACGGCTGCGATTGCGAAGGACCTCGGCGAGGCGCGGGAGAAAAGGCTCGCGTTGCTGCTCGATTTCGCCGAGCGGGCCCTGGTCTTCGCGATGATCATCGGCTTCAACATCCGCATCCTGCCGCATTACAGCGAATCGATCTGCTACCTTCTGATCATGGTGTCGGAAGGGGTGACGGCGCTGATGATCCTCATCCGCCGGCCGGGGAAGACGCTGAACACGGTCTATGGTTGGACGCTGGCAGTGCTCGGGACGTTCGCGCCGCTGCTGATCGCGCCCACCCACGCGATGCTGGTCCCGAGCTCGGTCGCCGCTGCGATCATGACGGTGGGGCTGTTCTGCGCGATCTCGGCGAAACTGTTCCTGCGCCGCAGCTTCGGCATCGTGCCGGCCAATCGCGGGATCGAGCGGGAGGGGCCGTACAAGCTCGTCCGCCATCCCATCTATCTCGGCTACGTCATCGCCAATATCGGCTTCCTCAGCGCCAACGTCTCGGCGTGGAACGCGCTCGTCTATGTGAGCTGCTGGGCGGCGATCATCCTGCGCATCCGGGCCGAGGAGGAAGTGCTCTCCACCTCGCCCGAATATGGCGTCTACCAGGCGCAGGTGCCCTACCGGCTGATCCCGTTCGTGTGGTGATCTATTCGGCCGTGGTGGGGTCGATCGTCGCCCGCACTTCGGCGATCGAATTGGCCGGAAACCCGGCGGTCTCGGCGTGCTGGCGGATGAGGTCCTCGCTCGGCGCGCGGTAGATGCAGTAGATCTTGTCGTCGGTGACGTAGGAATGGACCCACTGGATTTCGGGGCCGAGCTGGCGCAGCACGCTGCACGAGCCTTGCGAGGCGCCTTTCAGCTCCTCCGCGCCAAGCCCGCCGACGCCGGGCATGTCCCGCTCGATGACGAATTGCGGCATTGCATCTCTCCCTTTTGAACCGGCCGCGCCCATAGCAGGATTGCGGCCGCGAAACGACTCCGGCGAACCGAAGCGCCTCCGATGCGTTGAGGGCTCGTGTTGCGTTCCTTCCTATTTCGCCGCGGTGTCTGCGGCGCCACGCTCCTCCTCGCGGTCGCCGGGTGCGGCTCCCGGGCTTCCGAGACCGCGACAGCCCCGTCGCCGGAGGAGATCCGCAACCTCATGAAGGGCAATGTCGTGGAGGAAAAGCCGCCGCCGCCGCTGCGGCTCGGAATGCTTGCCGAGGCGGAGATCGCGCCGCGCTTCCGCCAGAAGCCTTTGTGCCGGCTGCGGCAGGGGGAGAAAATGCTGCTCGTCGCCAAGGGGAAGGAGGCGCTGGCGCGGGTCGACGGACGGGTGACGGTGCTGGCGCAGGGCGGGCCGGTGGACGCGACCGGCGCCTTTTTCCGCGGTCCTGGCATCACCATCAGCATCGGCGGCCGCGACCTCCACCCGATCGGCGCCGCGCCGGCCGGCGTGACCCTCGCCGGCGGCCCGCCCGATTCCACGCCGCAGAAGCTCGAAGCGATGTGGGGCTGCACCGGGTGACGCCAGCGCCTGCCGCACGATCAGGCCGCAAGCGCCGCTTGCTGGTCACCGCGGATCGCGGCGCCGAGCGGGCGGACGTGGAGCCGGCAGGGCGTCGCCGCGCCGCCCCGGGCGAGGCTGGTGGCGCGGACGATCTCGCCCGTTGCCGCGAAGCCCAGCCGGTCGAGAAGCCGCGCGCCCGCCGGATTGTCGAGGAAGCTCCAGGCGAGGACGTGGCCGAGCCGCAGGCTGTGGCGCGCCATGTCGAGCAAGGCCGCGCCGGCCTCGCTGGCATAGCCGCGGCCCCAATGCGGGCGGGCCGTCCAGGCGGCGAACAGCGCCTGGCCGTTGCCCATGTGCGCCAGCCCCACGGCGCCGACAAGCTCGGGCGCCCCCAAGCCGCGGCGGTAGACGAGGAGGGTGGTGCGGGCGGGGTCGGCGCTCGCCTCGGCAAGGAACGTTTCCGCCTCGGCCACCGAATAGGGCCAGGGTGCCCCATCGCAATTGCGGGCGACGGCCAGTTCCGAAACCGCGGCGGCCAAAGCGGGCGCGTCCTCGCGCCAGCCGGGCCTCAGCAACAATCTGTCGGTGCGTGCGAACATCTTTCTTCTCCCTTCGCCGCCGGGGCGGCGCGATGATGAGGGAGAAGAAGAGGGAAGGGGGGCGTCCCCTCTCCCTCTTATGGTCTCAGTTGAAACCTGGGGCCGCCCGCCTGGGCGACCGTTTCTCGGCCGCCTATGTCGCCTCCGGCGTAATTTGCATGCACGCCGGAAAGGCTGCGGAGACGCAAAAGGCGCCGCCGCAGACGGTAAGCGGAAGTCGGACGGCAGGAAGGACCCGGTGCGGGGCACCGGCGCGGGTCGCGGCAGAGATCGGCATCGAACCCATGGTCGTCCTTTCCGCACCCAACGTAACAAAGGCTCGCTAGCCTGTCTCGGTGAAAAATTTGATATCGCGGCGAAGACAAAAACAAGGCAAAAACGCGTCCGCCGGCGCCGTCACCCTTGTTAACCATTCCCCAACTCTGCGCCCGTAAAACGACACCCTCTTCACGAGGGGCATTTCACGCATGTTCGACCGGTCGATGCTTGGGCTGCCGATGCTGCTCTTCGCCGCGTCCTGCGTCCCGCAGGCGATGGCGAACACGGCGCCGGACAAGCTCGACGCCGCCGCCCTCGCCAAGGCGGCGAACGCGCCGGTGCCGACCGCCGCCGTCGAGCCGCCGCCTCTGCCCGAGCTTGCCAAGGACATTGCCGTCGGCTCGCCGGCCAGTCCGTTCGACCTCCGACAGGCGTCCGACCATGACGCCCAGACCGCACTCGAATGCCTGACCGCCGCCATCTATTACGAAGCCCGCTCGGAGAGTGAAGGCGGCCAGCGCGCCGTCGCCCAGGTGGTGCTGAACCGCGTCCGCCATCCCGCCTTCCCCAAGAGCGTGTGCGGCGTCGTCTACCAGGGCTCGAACCGCACGACCGGCTGCCAGTTCAGCTTCACATGCGACGGCTCGCTCGCCCGCGGCCGCCAGCCCGGACCATGGGAGCGCGCCCGCCGCATCGCCGAGGAGGCTCTGTCGGGCTACGTCTACGATCCGGTCGGCCTCGCCACCCATTATCACACCACCGCCATCCACCCCTGGTGGGCCGACGCGCTGACCAAGGCGGTGACGATCGGCAACCACATCTTCTACCGCTGGCGCGGCGAGTGGGGCGATCCCAAGTCGTTCCGCCGGCCTTATGTGGGCGCCGAAGCCTATGCGGCCTGGCGCTCCTCGCAGCCGGCCAGCCCCGACGCCCCGGAGCAGGGTCCCAAGCCGGAGATCGTCTTCGGAGTCGCCGTACACCGGGAGGCCAGCGCAGACGCCAACCCCGCGCAGACCGCGCTGGAGGCGGAGGCCGGGGTTCGCGTCCACCGCGCGGGCACGCGGCGGATCGCGCCGGTGCAGGTCGCTGCAGCTGACCCGGCACCGGTCGGCGAGGCGCCCGAAAGCATCCGCGTCCATCGCGGCGGCGATGGCGGCGAAGCAGGGCCTGTCCCGACGCACTGAGGGCCGGACCGGCGGACGACCCCTCTGGAATTTCGCGCTTTTGTGCGGCAGAGAGGGCTCCGATGGCGGCCGCCCGCACCCACTATGAAATCTTGAACGTCGCGCCCGATGCCGAGCTCGTGGTGATCGAGGCAGCGTATCGGGCGCTGATGAAGAAATATCATCCCGACCAGGGCGGCGGCGCCAACGACGGCCCGAGCGCGTCGGACATCAACCGCGCCTACGCCGCCCTTCGCGATCCCGAACGCCGCTCGGCCTACGACCATAAGGAATGGATCCGGCAGCGCGACATCCAGCTCGCCGCGTACCAGCCGCTGCCCCCGCCGCGCGCGTCCAATTTCTTCGGCTGGGGCGGGTGGCTGGTCGCCGCCGTTCTCGCCGGCATGATCGCGCTGATGGCGTCGAAGGGCGGCGCCCCGCAGCTCAGCGAGGCGGAGCAGGCGCGGGCCGCGACCATGGCCGCCCCCGACATGCGCAGCCAGCCTCTACCGCCCGAGAAGAGCCTGGTGACGCCCGCCGAAGCCGCCGAGATCCGCGCCGACGCCTATGCCGGCCGCGTCGATCCGCCAAAGCCGGCACCCGCGCCGGCACCGGCCGCTCCGCCTCCACCGCAAGCCGCACCCGCGCCGGTCACCATTCCCGCGCCGGAACCGACCCCGCACCACCCGATCTACGCCGCCCGCCGCGGCCCGCCCCACCGCACCCACCGCGTCGCCGTGCGTCACGACAAAGATTTCTTGGAGCGCCAGGGCTACATCTACTGAGCCGGCTCGGTTAGCGTCTCAGGTTCAAATTTGCGAAGTCATGGACCCTCTGGCCTGAGCAGCCCGCGCACCTCGTCTCTGTTGCGAACGAACAGCGGATACGCCCAGGAATAGAACTTCGCTTCCTCGGCCGCATCGCCCGCCGGCGTCAGGTCGAGCGACTGGCTGAAGATTGCATAGAAGCCAACGACTTGATCGTCCGTAGGCTCGCCGCCGGCGTCTAGCCAAGCATCGATGACCGCGCCGCACGAGGTCAGCAACTCCGCATAGCCCTGAGGGTCGTCATCAACGAAGGGCGCCAGAACGGAGAAGTCAGTCATCATCGTCCAAGGGGCCCATCGCAGACGTTCAACGCGACGCTTCCTGTAAGGTCCGTGGTTACGGTTAGGGCCATCGCCTCGATCTTAGCGACGATATCTTCCGTGCTCTACAGCCGATCCGTGACGCCCCCGGCGCCCGCATTGGCGCCGCCGCTTTATCTGGATTAAGCTCGCCGGGTTCGAAGGGCGCTGCTGGGCGCCATCAGGGGGGAGTGCAGACCATGAGCGGATTCAGGGCGTTCATCGCCAAAGGCAATATCATCGACCTCGCCGTCGCCGTGATCATCGGCGCCGCCTTCGCCAAGATCGTCGCGTCGCTGACCGAGGACGTGATCATGCCGATCATCGGCGCGATCTTCGGCGGGCTCGATTTTTCCAATTATTTCGTGCTGCTGAAGCCGGTGCCGGCGACCTATCACGGGCCGATGAGCTATGCGGCGCTCAAGGCCGCCGGGGTGCCGATGCTCGGCTACGGCCAATTCCTCACCGTCGCCGTCAACTTCGTGATCCTCGCCTTCATCATCTACCTGATGGTCAAATATGCGATGCGGATGATGCCGAGGAAGGAAGCCGCGGCGCCGGCAGGTCCTGCCGAGGACGTTCTGCTGCTCCGTGAAATCCGGGATTCGCTGCGCACCAGGGCCTGATCCGCGCGAGCGGGGCTCAGCCGACGCAGGGGACGCGGCAGGGCTGAGCCGGCGCCGGCGGCGAAGCCGGCGCGGGCCGGCTGACGGCCGGCTCGTCCGCCGGGCGGGGCGGGCGTGGGGCGGTCGGCCCCACCGTCTGCTGCACCCGCGCCTGCAGCGCCTTGTTGACCCGCTGGTAGCCCTTCGCCTCCAGGCAATCATAGGCGTGGAGCAAGGCCGCGATCGGATCCATCCAATATTTATGGTTGGCGTCGCGGGTGCACAGGTCGATGTCGACCTGCTGCTCGGCGAGGCTCTTCGTCGGATGGGTGACCTGGGCGGTACAGGCCGCGAGCGCGAGCGGCAGCAGCGCGACCAGCGTCTTCACGTTCCTCAACATCGCGGCTTTGTGCACGGGGCCCGCAGCGACCGCAATGGCGGCTTTCGCGCCGCCGCGGCTTTGCCTATCACCGCAGCCAAACAAGGGGAGGCAAGGCATTGGCCAATCTGTTCGCGAGGAAGGCGGTGGTCCGGGACGAGGATTTGGCGCCCGAGCACCGGCTGAAGCGGAGCCTCGGCTGGCCGCACCTCGTCGCTTTGGGGGTCGGCGCGATCGTCGGCACCGGCATCCTCACCCTGACGGGCGTCGGCGCGGCGAAGGCCGGCCCGGCCGTGATCCTTTCCTTCGCCATCGCCGGCCTGATCTGCGCCTGCGCGGCGCTTGCCTACGCCGAGATGGCGACGATGATCCCCGCCTCCGGCAGCGCCTATACCTACACCTATGTGGTGGTCGGCGAGTTGCTCGCATGGATTGTCGGCTGGAGCCTCGTCCTCGAATATTCGCTGGTGGTGAGCGCGGTGGCGGTCGGCTGGTCCGGTTATGCGGCGCCATTGCTCCACGACGCGTTTAACTATCCGCTCGCCTTGGCGCAGGGGCCGGAGCTCGGCGGCATCCTCAATCTGCCGGCCATCTTCATCATCGCCGTGGTCGCCGGCCTGCTCATCTACGGGACCAAGGAGAGCGCGACATTGAACGCCGTGCTGGTGCTGGTGAAGATCGTCGCGCTGATCGTCTTCGTCGCGGTGACTTTGCCCTATTTCAAGGAGGCCAATTTCCACCCGTTCCAGCCCTTCGGCTTTCCCAAGCACAGCGTCGTCGGGCCGGACGGCAAGACCGCCGAGGTCGGCGTGATGGCCGCGGCGGCGATCATCTTTTTCGCTTTCTACGGCTTCGATGCGATCGCCACCGCCGCCGAGGAGACCAAGAATCCGGGCCGCGACCTTTCGATCGGCATCGTCGGCTCGATGCTCGCCTGCGTGATCATCTACATGGCGGTGGCGGGATGCGCGATCGGCGCCATCGCCTACACCCGCTTCGCAAACAGCCCCGAGCCGCTCGCCCTGATCCTGCGCGAGCTCGGCCAGCCCTGGGCGGCGCGCTATCTCGGCATCTCCGCCGTCATCGCTTTGCCGACGGTGATCCTCGCCTTTTTCTACGGCCAGAGCCGCATCTTCTTCGTGATGGCGCGCGACCGGCTCATCCCCGCCAACCTCGCCCGGGTCTCTAAGCGGGGCACGCCGGTGCGGATCACCATCTTCACCGCCATCGTTGTCGGCATCCTCGCCGGCCTCGTGCCGCTGTCGGAGCTGGCCGCGCTCGCCAATGCGGGGACGCTCACCGCCTTCATCGCGGTCTGCGCCTGCATGCTGATCATGCGCCGCCGCGCACCGGAGGCGGAGCGCCGCTTCCGCACGCCGCTGCCCTGGCTGATCGGGGGCATAGGCATCCTCGGCTGCCTGTACCTCTTCTACAGCCTGCCGCGCACCACGCAGATCTACTTCTTCTGCGCGCATGTTGTCGGCCTCGGCCTCTACTTCCTCTACGGCTACCGGCGCAGCGTCGCCGGCCAGGAGAAGCCTGCATGATCCGCCGCGTGCTTGCCGCCTTGTTCCTGCTCGTCGCTGCGCCTGCCATGGCGCAGCCCGCCCGCGCGCCGGTACCGGCCGCCGTTCGAGTGCTGCTGCACACGAGCGGCGGCGACATCGTCGTCGCGCTGGAGACGCAGAAGGCGCCGGTGACGGCCGGCAATTTCCTCCATTATGTCGAGACGCACCGGCTGGACGGGGCCGAATTCTACCGCGCGATGAAGACGGGACCGGACGCCGGGCTCGTGCAGGGCGGGGTGCGGGATCCGCGCAAGCTGTTCCCGCCGATCGCCCACGAGCCGACCAGCCAGACCGGCCTCAGCCATGTCGACGGCGCCCTCTCGGTGCCCCGCTTCGCGCTCGGCAGCGCGCGCGGCGACTTCACGATCATGGTCGGGGACCAGAAATATCTCGACGCCGGCCCCGGCTCGGCCGGCGACGGGCAGGGCTATGCCGTGTTCGGCCGCGTCGTCGAGGGCATGGACGTGGTGCGCCGCATCCTCGTCGCGCCGACGTCGCCGACCGAAGGGGAGGGGGTGATGAAGGGGCAGATGCTCAGCCCGCGCATCGTTATTCTCAGCGCGCGGCGGCTGTCGGCCTCGGCGAGCCACTGAGGCGAATGTTTAGAGGGTGGGGCTCAGAAGCCCGCCTTGAGCTCGGCCAGGTTCAGCCGCCGCGCCTCGCGCTCATAATGGTCGGCGAGCTGCTCGAGCCCGCGGCGCTCGAGGGGCTGCTCCACCTCGCGGGCGGCGCGGCGGCAGTCTTCGGCCTGCCGGTGCAGAAACCTGATCTCGTCCATCGCTCGTCCTCTCGGCCGGCCCGGGCGATATCGCGCGTCGGGCGGGACTGGCGTTCGCGGTCAAAAGATCGGGAGGCGCGGAGGTTCCGGAAAATGCGCGTTTCGGCGCGGAAAACCGCCATTCGCTAGCGGCTGATCGCCTTCAGATAATGGGGCGTGCCTTCATCGTCGACGATCTTGACCGCCGTCGCGTTGAACTGGGTCTGGACGTCGGCGAGATTTTCCTCCGCATAAGCTGCGGCGTCCTCGAGGATGTCGAACGTCTTGGTGCCCAGCGGAAGGGGGCCGCGCAGCCAGATCACCGTATATGCCATCGCTGCCTCCGTCGGCCGAGCGCAGAGGATAGGCGCCGCGGGCCGGCGCGCAAGCGGTTTGGGCGTGCTGCGGCGGGGGCGGCGCGGGTCAGCGGACGGGCAGCCAGGACTTGATGGCGGGGGCCGGCTCGTGCGGCTCGACGGCGCCGGTCAGCTTGGCGACGACCTGGTTGAACGTGCCTTCCACCGTCACCCGCTGTTCGCCGAAATAGACGTCGGTGAACGGTCCGGAGGCGGTCCGCACGTAGGTGACGCGCTCCGGATTGATGGCGATTTCGCCCGGCTCTCCGCCTTTCTTCATGACGATGAGCTTCACGGCGCGTCAGTCTCCTTTCCCGGGGTAGTGGAGGCGTGATTACGGGCAAAAGCTGAACGGGCAAGGTGGGTTCGTGCCTAACGGCGCGTTCATTATGCGAGGTGAAACGGGGCGGTCCGGCGCCCGTCTTTCTGCCCCGGTTCGAAACGGCTCTCGCTGGAACCGGTGGGTGCGTACAGGCGGTTGCGAAATAAGGGTTTCCCAAATCGTTCCGCTGCCTTAATCGCGGCGCCCGTGACCGTCTCCCGCTCCGTCCTCATCGTCGAAGACGAATCGCTCATTGCGATGATGCTCGAAGATTTCCTCGCCTCGCTCGGCCACGAGCTGGCCGGGACCTGCGAGACCGTTCCCGACGCCCTGGTGCGGGTCGAGGAGGGCGGCTTTGACGTCGCTATTTTGGACGTCAATCTGAACGGCCAGCGCGTGTGGCCGGTCGCCGACCGCCTCGCCGCCAAAGGCATCCCCTACATCCTCGCCACCGGCGGCCATATCGAGCCGCCGCCGGCCGAACATGCCTCGGCGCCGGTGCTCTCCAAGCCCTTCACCCTGGACGCCATCGAGCCGGCGATCGAAAGGGCGTTGGAAGGCTGATCGGTCTCCGCTTACGGGCGGAAGTCTCAGTCTCTCCTAACGCCCGAAGGGAGATCCCCTCAGTGCACCCCCGCGGGCCGCGCCGCGCGGGGCTGGCCGGGCGCGAAGGCGTCGCCGAAATAATCGCCCTTGTACCAGAGCGGCCGCTGCGGCGCGTCGGCGAGTTGGCGGGCGATGAGGTAGTTCAGGCGGGCGAAACGGGCGCCCGATTCCCAGTCGATCGGCTGCGACATGTCGTCATTCGGATGGTGGTAGGCGCCGCGCAGGAAGCCCTTCCACTTCTCGCCTCCGCCGTTTGCCCAGCCCGTGGCGAGCATGATCGCCGGCACGCCCTCCTTGACGAACTCATAATGGTCGGAGCGGACGAAGATATTCTCCTCCGGCATCGGATCGGGCGACAGGCCGACGCCCATCTCCCCGGCGGCGCGACGCACCGCTTCGCCGACCGTCGAATGGTCGGCCCCGAACGCGATCACGTCGGTGAAGCGGTAGAGGAGGAGCGGCATGTCGAGATCGACGGCGGCGGCGATCTTCTCCACCGGGACCGTCGGGTTGGAGGCGAAATAGCTGGCGCCGAGCAGGCCCTTTTCCTCGCCCGTATTGGCAATGAACAGGATCGAGCGGCGCGGCTTCTCGCGGCCGGTGGCGAAGGCGCGCGCCGCCTCGAGCATCGTCGCGACGCCGGCGGCGTTGTCGAGCGCGCCGTTGTAGACCACGTCCTCGCCGGGCTTGCCGTTCTTGCGCATGCCGAGATGGTCGAGATGGCCCATCAGGATGACATATTCGCCGCGCAGCTTGGGGTCCGAGCCGGGCAGGAGGCCGATCACCTCCGGGCTCTGGATGGTCGTCCAGCGCGACTGGCGCTCCAGGCGAAGGTTGGTCTTGAGCGCGAAGCCCTTGGGCGTGACGCCGCGGTCGATCTCCGCGCGAACGTCGGCGAAGCTGCGCGGCGCCCCGGCGAACAGGGCGGCGGCGGCCGTGTCGCTTGCGGTCGCGGAGAAGCGGGCGCCGCCGGCGCCGGCGCGGCCGTCCTTGCGCACCCAGTCCAGCGTCGGCCGCCCCGCACCGGCGCGCGCTGCAACCGCCGCGAAGGGCCGCGCCTTGGCGAATTCCCCCGTGTACAAGGTGACGATGCCGACCGCGCCGTGCTTCGCCGCCACCTCGCTCTTGGTGTCGCCGAGATGGGCGGCGATCTCGCTCGGCAGGCCCTTGGGGAGGCCGGCGAACACGGCGACGATCTTGCCGCGGACGTCGAGCCCGCGATAATCGTCCGCGCCATATTGCGGCGCCTCGGCGCCATAGCCGGCGAACACCACCGGCGCCGAGAGATCCTCCTTCTCCGCGTCGAGGCTGGCGCCGGTCACCATCTCGCTGCCATTGTCCCACACCGCCTCGCCGGCAGGTCCGGTCAGCGTGAAGCGCGGCTTGCCGTTTAGCACGGAGGCGCGGAACGGCACCTGCTGGTACCAGCCGCCATTGGCGCCGCCGGGCTTCAAGCCCAGGCCGAGGAACTGGCTGGCGACATAGGCCGCGCCGATCTCATGCCCGCGCGAGCCCGTGTCGCGGCCTTCGAGCAGGTCGTCGGCGAGGAAAGCGACGTGCGACTTGAACCGGTCGGCGGAGAAATCGGGCGCCGGCGCCGGCTGGGCGGAGGCGATGCTGCCGACGGCAAGCGAAAGGGCGGCGGCAAAAGGCAGGAGGCGCATGGATTTTCCTGGACGACGGGGAGGGAAGGGGGAGGCGCTTTGGTAACGGCTTCGCATGGCCGCGCAAGGGGCCTCGGCGGGGATGACGTCGGACGCGCTTGACCGCCGCCGCGCAATCGCCTTCCTTGCGAGGCCCACCCGACGAGGAGCGCAAAGACCCGTGGCCAAACGCCTCACCTACTTCATCCTCGCCGGGCTCGTCCTCGGCATCCTCGTCGGCTGGGTGCTCAACGTCGCGCTCCACGGCGGCACCCCGGCCGGCGACGCGCAGCTGAAGAATGTCGCGGGCTATTTCTCGATCCTCACCCAGATCTTCCTCCACCTCATCAAGATGATCATCGCGCCTTTGGTGCTGTCGACCCTCATCGTCGGCATCGCCCACATGGGCGACACCAGCGCGCTCGGCCGGGTCGGCCTGCGCGCCTTCGCCTGGTTCGTCTCGGCGAGCCTCGTCTCGCTGACCCTCGGCCTCATCCTCGTGCGCACCTTCAAGCCGGGCGTCGACCTCCACCTCGTCGCCGCGGGCGGGGACGCAGGCAAGGTCGACCGCGCCGCCTTCACGCTCGAAAAGTTCGTCACCCACATCTTCCCCGAATCGATGGTCAGCGCGCTCGCCTCGAACGACATCCTGCAGATCGTCGTCTTCTCGATCTTCGTCGGCGTCGCCATCACCGCGGTCGGCGAGCCGGCGCGGCCGCTCGTCCGCGCCCTCGAGGCGCTCGCCAAGGTGGTGCTGCAGGTCACCGACTATGTGATGCGCTTCGCCCCCGTCGCCGTCTTCGCCGCCGTCACTGCCAGCATCGCCGAGCGCGGCCCGTCGATCCTCAAGACCTACGGCTATTTCATGGGCAGCTTCTACGCCGGGCTGATCCTGCTCTGGGCGGTCCTGATCGGCGTCTGCTTCCTGATCGTCGGCCGCCGCACCGCCCTGCTCGTCCGCTACATACGCGACCCGATCGTGCTCGCTTTCTCGACCGCCTCGTCGGAAGCGGCGTTCCCGCGCACGCTCGAGGCGCTGGAGCGGTTCGGCGTGCCGCCGCGCATCGCCAGCTTCGTCCTGCCGCTGGGCTATTCGTTCAACCTCGACGGCTCGATGATGTACATGACCTTCGCGTCGATCTTCATCGCCGAGGCGTACGGCGTACACCTCACCCTCGCGCAGGAGATATTGATGCTCCTGACGCTGATGGTGACCTCGAAGGGCGTCGCCGGCGTCCCGCGCGCCAGCCTCGTCGTCATCACCGCCACGCTCGCGCAGTTCAACATTCCCGAGGCCGGCATCCTCCTCGTCCTCGCCGTCGACCATTTCCTCGACATGGGCCGCTCCGCCACCAACGTCGTCGGCAATGCGGTGGCGAGCACGGTGGTGGCGCGCTGGGAGGGCCAGCTGGAAGCGCCGGAGCCGGTTGACATAGAGCCGCCGCATGCGCCAAGCCACCGGCCGCCGTTGCCGGCGGGGGCGGAGGAACGAGCTTAACTTGCCTCCCCATCGCAAAGCGATGGGGAGGGGGACCACCGAAGGTGGTGGAGGCGTATTCTCACCCCGCGGCGCTTGAGAGAATACCCTCCACCACCCTGCGGGTGGTCCCCCTCCCACGAGCGTTGCTCGTGGGGAGGCAAGAGCTAGTCGAAGGGGCGCTCGATGCTCGGGGGCGGGCTCGAGAACCAGCGCGGGCCGTCCGGCGTCATGTGGAAGCAATCTTCCAGCCGGACGCCGAACTGGCCGGGAATGTAGATTCCCGGCTCGTCGGAAAAGCACATGCCGGCGGCCAGCGGCGTCGTCTCACCGTGCACCAAGTTGACCGGCTCGTGGCCGTCGAGGCCGATGCCGTGGCCGGTGCGGTGCGACGTGCCCGGCAGGCGGTAGCCGGGCCCGTAGCCCCACGCCTCGTACTGGCGGCGCACCGCGTCGTCGACGCTGCCGGCCGGCGCGCCGATCCGGGCCGCCCCGAACGCGATGCGCTGGCCCTGGTGGACCTGGTCCCAGACCTTGCGCTGATGGTCGTTGGCCCGCCCGTAGACGAAGGTGCGCGACACGTCGGATTGGTAGCCGTGGACGGTGCAGCCGCAGTCCATCAGCACGATCTCGCCCTCGCGCACCCGTTGCGGCTTGTGGCTGCCGTGCGGATAGGCGCTCGCCTCGCCGAGCAGGATCAGCGCGAATTCCGGATCGCCGCCCAGCGCCTTGGTCGCGCCGTTCATGATCGCGCCGATCTCAGCCGGGTTCATCCCCTCGCGGATGCGGGGGTAGGTGTAGCGGTAGGCGGCGATGGTGATGTCGGTCGCCTTCTGCATCAGCGCCAGCTCGTGCGCGGTCTTGACCATCCGGCAGCCGCGCACCACCGGCGCGGCGTTGACGATGGTGGCGGAGGGGAGGGCCTTCCGCAGCCCGTCGACCGCGAAGAAGCGCACCGTCTCCTCGATCCCCACCGGCAGCGAGGCCGCGCCGCGGTCGCGCAGCGCCCCCGCCACCAGCCGCAGAGGATCCTCGTCCTCCTGCCACGGCCGGACGTCCGCCGGAATGGACAGCGTCTCGCGGACCGAGGGCTCCTCGAAGAAGGGCGTGACGATCACCGCCTCGCCCCGCGCCGGCAGCACCGCCGCGGTGAGCCGCTCGGAGCGGTGCCACTGCACGCCGGTGAAATAATCGAGCGACGAGCCCGGCTCGATGACGATCGCGCCGATGCGGTTGCGGCGCATCAGTTCCTGCGCCTTCGCCACCCGCGCCAGCCGCTCCTCGCGGGTGATCGGCGCGGCGTCGCCGGTCATCGGCCGCAGCTCCGGATCGGCAAGCGCCAGCGCCGCGCCCGGCCGCAGCAGGGCGGTGCCGGCCAGGGCGGCCGCCCCGAAGGCAAAGCCGCGGCGGCTCAGATCAGGCATAGGCATAAGGTCCGCCTTTCTGCAGGGCCGCCGCATAGGCCGGGCGGGCGTGGATGCGGTGGAGCCAGTCGATGAGGTTCGGCCGCCCGTCGTCCAGGCCGGCGCGATGCCGGGCGGCCTCCAGCGGGAAGCTCATCATCACGTCGGCCGCGGTGAACGTCTCGCCGGCGAACCACGGCCGCTCGGCAAGCTCGCTCTCCAGCCAGTCGAGATGGACGTCGAACATCTTCTGGAGCGGCGCTCGTGCCGGCCGGCCGAGCAGTCCGAGCCGCCCGACAACCAGCATTGCCAGTAGCGGCGGCATCATCGACCCTTCCGCATAATGGAGGAAGTGGCGGTAGCGCAGCACCTCCTCGCGCCGCGCCGGCGGGCCGAGCCGCCCGCCCTCGCGCTCGACGAGATACTCCACGATCGCGCCGGTCTCCGCGACCACCCGCCCGCCACCACCCGGCGCCGGCGCGTCGAGGTCCTCGATCACCGGCGACTTGCCGAGCGGATGCACCCGCCGCAGTTCCGGCGGCGCCAGCATGGTCCTCGGATTGCGGGCGTAGCGGCGCACTTCATAGGGGGTGCCGAGCTCCTCGAGCAGCCACAGGATTCGCTGCGACCGGCTGTTCTCGAGATGATGGACCCGTATCACGCTGCCTTCCTTAAGCGAGCAAGCCCCGCGAGGCCACGCTCGTTTCAGTGCTGCCTGGGCGGAACGTGAAACTCTGGCCTCGACAATCAATGACCTCTAGGGAACCGGATCGCGGCCGGAGCCTTTCCCCCGGTTCACCCCGATCCCCAAACCAATTTCCAGCCCGAGAGCCGTGTTGAACAAGCCGCAGACCTTTGCCTCCGAAGACGTCGCGCCGTTGCGGCCGGGCTTTCGCGAGTTCGTCGCCCTGATGGCCGGGCTGATGGCGCTCAACGCGCTTGCCATCGACGCGATGGTGCCGGCGCTGCCCGCCATCGGCCAGGCGCTGCACATCGCCACAGAGAACCAGCGCCAGCTCATCGTCTCGGTCTATGTGCTCGGCTTCGGCGCCACCCAGATCGTCTACGGCCCCCTGTCGGACCGGTTTGGACGCAAGCCGGTGCTGCTCGTCGCAATCAGCTTCTACGTGGCCTTCGCGCTGACCTGCGCCGCGGCGCCGAGCTTCGCGCTTCTGCTGACGGCGCGGGCGCTGCAGGGCGCGGCGGCGGCGTCGAGCCGCGTTCTGGTCGTCTCGATCGTCCGCGACCGCTACGAGGGCCCGGCGATGGCGCGGCTGATGAGCCTCGCCTTTCTGGTCTTCCTCCTGATGCCGGTGCTGGCGCCGAGCTTCGGGCAGCTCACCTTGCTGTTCGCGCCGTGGCGGGCGATCTTCTTCGGCCTCGCCGTGTTCGCAAGCGTCATGGTCGCCTGGTCGGCGATCCGGCTGCCCGAGACGCTGCACCCGGAATATCGCCGGCCGCTGTCGGTGGCGGCGATCCTCGGCGCGGCGCGGGAGACGGTCACCAACCGCCAGTCGCTCGGCTACACCTTCGCCTTCACGTTGATGATGGGCGCGCTGATGGGCTACATCAACTCGATCCAGCAGGTGGTGTTCGACGTCTTCCAGCGCCCCGGCCTCATTGCCGCGACGTTTGCCGGCGTCGCGGGGCCGATGGCGGTCACCTCCTACGCCAATTCGCGGCTGGTCGAGCGGGTCGGCACCCGCCGCCTCGCTCATGCCGGCCTCTGCGGCTTCACGTTCATGGCGGCGCTCCACCTCGCGTCGGCGTGGGTGGGCGAGAGCCTGCCGGCGTTCATCCTGCTCCAGGGCCTCACCATGGCCTGCTTCGGCCTCGCCTCGGCAAATTTGGGCGCGCTCGCCATGCAGCCGATGGGCCACATCGCCGGCACCGCCTCGTCGGTGCAGGGGACGATCGGCACGATCGGCGGCGCCCTCCTGGGCCTCGCCATCGGCCAGAGCTTCAACGGCACCACCCTCCCCATGATCGGCGGCTTCGCCTGCTTCGGCGCGGCTGGCCTCGTGGTGCTGGCGGTAACGGAGCGCGGGCGGCTGTTCGGGCGGGGCTGAAGCACCGTCAAGCCACTGTAAGGTCACACTCGGTTCACACCTCGGGCGGTTCCGGACGAGGGCAGGATAGGGTTCACGCAGAGACGCAGAGGCGCAGAGAGGCCGGTGCGAGCGGTGTCGATGGTGAAAACTTCGCCTGCGCGAAGCGCTTAGAAGCGGCTGCGTCGGAAGAAGAGCACTGGCCCTGGAGACGGCCCGGCCTCTCTGCGCCTCCGCGTCTCTGCGCGAACCGAACTTACAACCTATCCATCGACGCTAGCGCTGTGGAGAAGGTAAGGGTTTTCACGCGAAGGCGCGAAGGCGCGAAGCAGAAAAGAGTGGCTCCGAATCCGGCGGAGCCGGGCCTTACCTTAGTCGCGGCTCAGCCGCGTCGGAAAACCGCCGCGCGGTGGAAGGTCTCCCTTCGCGCCTTCGCGCCTTCGCGTGAACAAACCTCGAAGCCGAAGCCGCCGAAGGCACCGCACCGGCGTCTGCACCGGCACGGCCCCTCAGCGTTTCTGCGTCTCGGCGCGACCTAGATGTCGTCGTCCGGTGCGGGGCCGGCCATCAGGGCTTCGGCGACCTCGTCGGTCTTGCCGCGGATGGCGCGTTCGAGGCGGGCGGCGACGTCCGGATTCTCGCGCAGGTACGTCTTCGAATTCTCGCGGCCCTGGCCGATGCGGATCGAATCGTAGCTGAACCAGGCACCGGACTTCTCGACGATGCCCGCCTTGACGCCGAGGTCGAGGATCTCGCCGACCTTGGAGATGCCTTCGCCGTACATGATGTCGAACTCGACCTGCTTGAACGGCGGCGCCACCTTGTTCTTGACCACCTTCACGCGGGTGGTGTTGCCGACGATGTCGTCGCGGTCCTTGATCTGTCCGGTGCGGCGGATGTCGAGGCGGACGGAGGCGTAGAATTTCAGCGCGTTGCCGCCGGTCGTCGTCTCCGGATTGCCGTACATGACGCCGATCTTCATGCGCAGCTGGTTGATGAAGATGACGAGGCACTTGGATTTGGAGATCGAGCCGGTGAGCTTCCTCAGCGACTGCGACATGAGCCGCGCCTGGAGGCCGACATGGCTGTCGCCCATCTCGCCCTCGATCTCGGCCCGCGGCACCAGGGCCGCGACCGAATCGACCACCAGCACGTCGATCGCGTTCGAGCGAACCAAGGTGTCGACGATCTCGAGCGCCTGCTCGCCCGTGTCGGGCTGCGAGACGATCAGCTCGTCGATGTCGACGCCAAGCTTCTTGGCATAAATGGGGTCGAGCGCATGCTCCGCGTCCACGAAGGCGGCGGTGCCGCCATTTTTCTGCGCCTCGGCGATGACGTGGAGGGCGAGCGTGGTCTTGCCCGAGCTTTCCGGCCCGTAGACCTCGACCACCCGGCCGCGCGGCAATCCGCCGATGCCGAGCGCGATGTCGAGCCCCAAGGACCCGGTCGAGATCGTCTCGATCTCCACCGCCTCGCGCGATCCCAATTTCATCGCGCTGCCCTTGCCGAAGGCGCGGTCGATCTGCGCCAAAGCGGCGTCGAGCGCTTTTTGCTTGTCCATAGTGTCGGAAGTTCCCGTGACCACTTTCAACGATGCCGCCATGGCCTCGCTCCCCGTCTTACCAAAGCGCGCCGCCCATTCAACGCGATTCGCAGCCTTGTACAGCCTTTGTTCCCAAGGAACAAGTGGAAAACATCAGTGTTCCCGAATTTTCTTCAGCGCCTCCCGCATTCCCGCCTGGAACGCCGGCACCTGGTAGATGCCGTTGTGGCCGACGCCGGGGATGGTGCGGTCGTAGACGAGGTTCGGCACCGCGCGCCGCAGCCCCGCGGTGCGCGCGGCGGCGACCAGTTCGTCGCGCCCGGCGGCGAAGATGGCGGTCGGCACCCGGCTGCCGCGCAGCGCCGCCGCCGGCTCCATCGCATTCGAGAAGAGCAGCCGCACCGGCAGCCACGGCATCTGCGCGACGGCGACCTCGGTCAGCGAATCGAACGGGGTGACGAGGATCAGCCCGCCGAGCGGGCGATGGCCGGCGAGATAGGCCGCCACGCCGCTGCCGATGCTGAAGCCGACCGCGACGATCGGCCTGCCCGGGAAACGGCGCGCGACCGAATCGTGGACCAGCAGCGAATCGGCCTCGAGCGCCCGCGATGTCGGCGTCCCGCCGCTCGGCGGATAGCCGCGAAAGTGAAAGGCGACGATCTCCGCCTCCGGATAGACCTGGCGGAGATATTCGGCGGCGGCGTCGGCGTTCCAGCCGTTGCCCCCGAACGCCAGCAGCAGCGGCGCGTGCGGGCCCGGCGCCGGAAGGCGCACACCGACCAGCCTCACCCCGTCCGGCGTGGTCAGCGCGAGCCGCTCGGCGCCGGCCGGCAGCGACCTCTCGTCCCGCGCCGGCGGTGCCGGGAACAGCATCCTGCCCTGATAGGCATAAGCCGCCGCACACACCGCGGCGTAGAGCAGGAACAGGATCAGCAGGATATCGACCACGCGCCGGATCCTAGAGCGGCGCCGGCGCGGGGCAAGCTGGGGGGCAGGAGAGGCGGCGGCGCTCAAAATCCCCCCATCACGCGCTCTTCGATCAGCCTGCCTGTCGCGCGTTCGTAGCAGAAGCGGCTGCCGCTGGTCGGGTCGGTTCGGGACGTGCGAAGGTCGACGCAGTCGTCGCGGCCGCGGTGCGCCACGCGGATCCATCGCGAGCGTCGCAAAGTCTCCGGCGAGACTTGCTCGACCCGCGCCCCGTCCTGGAGAGCACGCCGCAGCAACGGCTCGTCCTGCGCGTCAACCGTCGAAGGTCGGAGGAGGAGCCACGAAGCGCCCATCAAGAGCCCCAGGAGAGCGAGGCCAGCACCTGCGGCGGGCAGAAGTCTCATGTCCCGCCGCCGAGGTCGAGAAGCCGCCGCCGCACCGCCTCGATCGGGTGCGCCGCCGCCTCTCCGCGTGAAGCGCTGAGGCGGGGATAGCCTGCCTCCGCGTCGGCGATCAGCTTCTTCGTGAACGACCCGCTGCGCACCTCGGCGAGTATGCGGCGCATCTCGGCCCGAGTCTCGGGCGTCACGATTCGCGCGCCGCCTTCGAGCGCACCGAACTCGGCGGTGTTGGAGATCGCCTCGCGCATGCCGGCGATGCCGCGCTCGGCGATGAGGTCGGCGAGCAGCTTCACCTCCGTGAGGCACTCGAAATAGGCGATTTCGGGCGAGAAGCCGGCCTCGACGAGGGTCTCGAAGCCGGCGTGGATCAGCTCGGGGATCGCGCCCCACAACACGGCCTGCTCGTTGAACAGGTCGGCCTCGCATTCCTCTGCGAAGCTGGTCGCGAGCATTCCGGCCCGCCCGCTGCCGATCGCGGCGCCGTAGGAGAGGGCGAGCGCCTCCGCTCCGCCCGTCGCGTCCTGGTGCACTGCGAAAAGAGCGATGAGCCCGCGCCCCGCCTCATATTCGCTCCTCAGCGCCGTGCCGGGCCCCTTCGGCGCGACGAGCAGCACGTCGAGATCCGGCCGGGGGTCGATCAGCCCGAACCTGATGCTGAGCCCATGCGCGAAGACCAGCGCGCCGCCCTGCCGCAGGTTCGGCGCGATCGCCTCTGCGTGGAGTGACGCATGCCCTTCATCCTCGGCGAGCATGACGACGAGGTCGGCCGCCTCCGCCGCCTCGGCTGCCGTCATGACGTCAAACCCGTCGTCGCGCGCCTTGCCGCGCCTCGGCGAGTCCTCGCGCAGTGCGATGGTTACGGACACCCCGCTGTCGCGCAGGTTGAGCGCCTGAGCACGGCCCTGGTTGCCGTATCCGACGACGGCGACCTTGCGGCCGCGGATCAGCGAAAGGTCGGCGTCGGCGTCGCGATAGGCGTGCATGGAGCCCTTCCTAGCGCCGAACCAGCCGGAGGGCATCCGCCAGCGTCGTCGGCCCAAGCGGTTCGGCGAAGCGCGGCCAGTCCGCTGGCGGCTGGTGCGCGAACCAGGTGTATTGGCGCTTGGCATAGCGGCGCGTCGCAAGGCGGCCGGCGGCCAGTGCCTCCTCGCGCGTCGCCTCGCCGCGGAGGAAGGCGGCAATCTCCCGCACGCCGATCGCCCGCATCACCGGCAGCGTCGGCGGCAGGTCTCGCGCGATGAGTGAGGAAACCTCAGCAAGTCCTTCTTCCGACATCATTGTGTCGAAACGCGCATCACATCTCTCATACAGCCACGCCCGCGGCGGCAGCAGCAGGAGAGGGCGCAGCGCCACCGTACCGGCGATGCCGCCGACCCGCTCGCGCTGCCAGTCGGCAAGGGTCCGACCCGTCGAGCGCACCACTTCCAGCGCCCGTGCCACGCGGCTCGTGTCGGACGCCCGCAGGCGGCCGGCCGCACCAGGATCCTCCCGCCGCAACGCTTGGTGCGCTTCGGCCACCGGCAGCGCACGCACCGCCTCGCGAATCGCGGGATCGATCTCCGGCACGGGAGCAATGCCGTCGAGGAGGGTGCGCAGATAGAGGCCGGTGCCGCCGACGAGGATCGGCAGCTTGCCCACCCGATGGGACTCGGCGATCGCCGCTCCGGCCTCCTCGGCCCAATCCGCCGCCGAGCACGGGTCGCCGCCGTCCCGCGTCCCGTAGAGGCGGTGAGGAAATCGCGCTTCCTCCTCCTCGGATGGCCGCGCAGAGATGACCCGCAAGTCCCTGTAAACCTGGGCACTGTCGGCGTTGACGATGACGCAATCGCCTTCCGCTTCAGCCAAAGCCAGCGCGAGCGCCGACTTGCCGCTGGCCGTTGGCCCCGCGATAAGCGCGAGGGCCGGGAGGTCGTCGATGTTCATCGCCACGTTGATAGCAAAGGAGCGGCTGAGAGACGGCGATATTTCTGCGGCCGAGGATCGCATGGCGATGGTCGGCGCCCATAGCTTCGCGCGCAGCTGGATCGACGAGGAAAAAGCCTGCGACCTGCTGTTCAGCCAGGGCGAGGACGCGGCGCGCATCGCGCTGGAGGGCGCGCTCGACGAAGTCGACGTCATCGTCCAGCCCGAGGCCGAGCGCCGCCGCCGCCTGCTCATCGCCGACATGGATTCGACGATGATCCAGGTCGAATGCATCGACGAGCTCGCCGATTATGCCGGTCTCAAGTCCGAAGTTGCCGCCATCACCGAGCGGGCGATGCGCGGCGAGCTCGACTTCGAAGCGGCGCTTAAGGCCCGGGTCAAATTGCTAGAAGGCCTCGAAGCCTCGGCCATCGACCGCTGCCGCGAGGAGCGGGTGCGCCTGACGCCGGGCGCCCGCGCCCTTGTCCGCACGCTCCGGCGGGACGGCGCGGCGACGGTTCTGGTCTCCGGCGGCTTCACCGCCTTTGCCGATCCGGTCGGCATCGAGATCGGCTTCGAGAGCGTCCTCGCGAATCGGCTGCTGGTCAAGGACGGGCGGCTGACCGGCAAGGTCGCCACCCCCATCGTCGGCGCGCAGACCAAGCGCCAGACCCTCCTCGACGCCCTCGCCGCGAACGGCCTCGAGGCGACGGCGGCGCTCGCGGTCGGCGACGGGGCCAACGATATTCCGATGATCGAGGCGGCCGGCCTCGGCGTCGCCTACCACGCCAAGCCGGCCGCAGCGGCTGCGGCCCGCGCCCGCATTGTCCATGGCGACCTGACGGTGCTCCTCTACGCGCTGGGCTATGCGCGCGGCGACTGGGAGGCCGATTAAGCGGGGCGGCTCATGTCCGCGGTGATCGCCGCCAGCGCGAAGGCCACCGAAGCCTCGCCGCAATCGAAGGCGAGCTGGACGCCGTCGCGGGCGACGGCGCGCACCACGGCGGGGATCGTCCCCGCCTCAGGATGCTGGAGCGCGACGCGATCGCCCACCGAAGGCCGCGCATTGGTCTCGAGGAACGCGCCGCGCGCCGAGATGTCGCGCATCGCGGCGGGGGAGGGGGTGTCGGCGAGGAGGACGCACATGCGCCGGCGCCGCCACCGCGTCGCCATCGCGCTCTTCGCGCCGATCCGTCCGACTGCACCCATGATGCGTCCCCTCCTGTCCCGGGGGATGAGGCTAGCGGCGAGGCGCGAACATTCGGTTAAGGTGCGACCTGCGGTTAAGGCGCGACCGGGAAGCAGGCCGAGCCCGCCGCCTTGGCCGCCGCGCAGACCCGATCGGCCGCGGCGCGGTTCGCCAGCGGCCCCGCCTGGAGGCGCGTCACCGCCCCGGCCTGCTGGGTGATCGGCCGCAGCCCGCCGAACGCCGCGATCTTGGCCCTCAGCGTACCCCATTGCTTCTGCGCATTCGCCGCGCTCGAGAACGCGCCGAGCTGGACCCGCCACCCGCCGCCGCCACCCGCAGGCGCCGCGGCAGGCGCGGGATGGGCCGGTGCGGGCCTGGGCGCAGGCGCCGCCTGCGCGGTGCGGACCGGCCGCTGTGCCGGCAGCGTCGAGGCGGTCGCCGAACTGGGATTGAACGGGGTCGGCCGTCCGGCGGCCGTACGCGGCGGCGCGGCGGCTGCCGCGGCCTGCGTCCGCTCCATCTGCGCGGCGAGGGCAAGGCCCTGGCGGCGCTGGGGCAGGGGCACGAACTTGTCCATCTGGGTGAGGTTGCCCGCCGCCTGCGGCAGGCCCTGGGCGGCGGCGCGGCTCATCAGCGCATAAGCGCGCGGCCAGTCCTTGCCCGCGCCGGGAAGGTCGCCGTTGAAGAGGGCGGTGCCGAGCACGTACTGCGCCCGCGGGTCGCCGGCGTCGGCGGCTTTGCGGATCCACGGCAGCGCACGGGTGCGGTCGCCGTTCTGGAACAGGATGAGGCCAAGATTGGCCTGCGCCTGGGCATGGCCCTGCTGCGCCGCTCGTTCATACCAGCTTTGCGCGGTGCCGAGGTCGGCGGGCACGCCGCGGCCGAGCTTGTAGGCCTGGCCGAGGTTGAACTGGGCGTCGGCATCGCCCTTGTCGGCGAGCGGGCGCCATTCCTTGACGGCGGCGCCGAAATTCCCCGCCTGCCACGCGTCGACGCCTTCCTTCACGCCCGCGAAGGCGGAGGTGGCAAGAAGGATGGCGGCCGCTGCCGCGATCTGCCGAGCCGGAATGCGCATGTCGTAAAAGCTCCTGCGAAATGCTGGTCTTACCCTGTTGCGCCCTGCCTAGCGCGTTTTCGTTAACGCGCTCTTAGCGATCCTGCGTGCATCCTCGTTTGCGGTGGGGCGAGGTGCCGTGGGGGCATCCCGTCATTAACCGAAATTTAGCCGTCCCCGGCGCAAAGGACCGGGGAAGGATGAGCCAAGGGGAAGTCATGCGCGTTCTCGCACTGTCATCGCAAAAGGGAGGTTCGGGCAAGACGACCTTGTCCGGGCACCTGGCCGTGCAGGCCCAGCTCGCCGGCGCCGGGCCGGTCGTCCTCATCGACATCGACCCGCAGGGCTCGCTCGCCGACTGGTGGAACGAGCGCGAGGCGGAGATGCCGGCCTTCGCCCAGACCACGGTCGCGCGGCTCGCCGCCGATCTCGAAGTGCTGAAGCAGCAGGGCTTCAAGCTCGCCGTGATCGACACGCCGCCCGCCATCACCATGGCGATCCAGAGCGTCATCCAGGTCGCCGAGCTGATCCTCATCCCGACCCGGCCGAGCCCGCACGATTTGCGCGCCGTCGGCGCCACCGTCGATCTGTGCGAACGCGCCGGCAAGCCCTTGATCTTCGTCGTCAACGCCGCGACCCCCAAGGCGCGGATCACCCACGAAGCCGCCGTCGCCTTGTCGCAGCACGGCACCGTCGCCCCGGTCACCCTCCACCACCGCACCGATTTCGCCGCCTCGATGATCGATGGCCGCACCGTGATGGAAGTCGACCCCAACGGCCGCTCCGCCAAGGAAGTCGTCGAGCTGTGGGACTATGTCGCCGACCGGCTCGAAAAGAATTTCCGCCGCACCGTCTTCGCGCCGCCGACCGGCGGCTATTCGCAGCACCCCGCAATGCCTCGACCCGCTGCCGGCTTCGGCCGGCGCGTCGTCGGCCAGTGAGGGGGGCACAGACCATGGCTGAAGCCAAACCCTTCGCCTCCCTCTCCTCCGGCCTCCTCGCCCGCAAGGGCACCGCCAAGCCCGCCATGCGCCCCCAGGGGTTCGGCAGCTTCGGCGGCAGCCTCGAGGATCTCGGCTGGAACGACATGGGCCACCCGGCCGCGGAGCACGTCCCCTCGTCGGTCGAGGCGCTGACTCCCGCGCCGCGCCTTCACGCCGTCTCGGAGCCGAGCTACGAGCCGCCTGCCTTGCAACCGGGCGAGCCGCCAGTCTTCGAGCAGCAGCGCGCCATCGAGCAGAGCTTCTCCGAAGCCGAGCCCGACGAGGCGTACGAGGCCGAGGAAGCTTACGAGCCGGAGCAGGATGAGGCCTTCGTGGCCGAGCCGGAGCCGGAGCCGCAGCCCGAGGAGGCTTTCGAGGCAGAGCCCGAAGTCGCTTTCGAGGCTGAGTCCGAAGTGACCGTCGAGCCCGAGCCTGAGCCCGAGCCGGAACTCGAAGCGACGTTCGAGCCTGAGCCCGAAGTCGCCGTCGAGCCCGAGCCTGAGCCTGAGCCGGAACCCGAAGCCGCGTTCGAGCGTGAGCCCGAAGTCGCCGTCGAGCCCGAGCCAGAGCCCGAGCCGGTGCGCGCAGCGCCCGAGCCGGCGCCGGTCGTCTCGATCTCGAACCGCCGGCTGCCGGCACCGCGGGGCAAGGCGGCGTTCACGCTCCGCCTCGATCCGGACCGGCATCTGCAGCTGCGGCTGGCCTGCGCCGTCACGCGGCGCTCGGCGCAGCAGCTTGTCACCGGCGCATTGGACGAATTCCTGAACAGCCTGCCCGAAGTGCAGGCGCTCGCGGAGCGGGTGCCGGCCGGGGCGGGGCGCGGCCGATAAAGCATAAGCGGAGGGGTTTCGAATGGAACGGCAAGTCGCAATCAAGCTCGCGGTCTCGGCGCTGGCGCTCACCACCACGATGGTCGCCTGCAAGCCGGCCGCCATGGCCTATCACCCCGCAATCGCCTCCGAAGCGCCGGCCGCGAAAAAGGCCAACGACGCGTTCCAGAAGGCGCAGGGCTTCGTCCACGCCGGCAAGCTCGCGCCGGCGCTGAGCGCGGCCGAGGAAGCGGTGGCGTTCGCGCCGCGCGACGTCGGCTACCGCATGCTGCTCGCCGACCTCTATTTGAAAACCGGCCGCTTCCAGTCTGCCGAGACCACTTATGGCGACGTGCTGAAGCTCGATCCGGAGAACAAGCGCGCCGGCCTCAGTATCGCTCTGTCGGAGATCGCCCTTGGCCGCCCCGCGGCCGCGGTCGCCACCCTCGACGGCATCAGCGAAACCTCGCCGGCCGGCGACGTCGGCCTCGCTTATGCGCTCGCCGGCAAGACCGAGCGGGCGATCGGCATCCTCGAGACCGCGGCCCGCGCCCCCGGCGCCGACGGCCGCGTCCGCCAGAATCTGGCGCTCGCCTATGCCCTGTCCGGCGACTGGGCCAAGGCCCGCGCCACCGCTGCGCAGGACGTCTCTCCCGCCGAGCTTGCGGGCCGCCTGCAGAAATGGGCGGCGCTCGCCAACCCTTCGGCCCCGGCCGAGCGTGTCGCGGCCCTGTTCGGCACCCATTCGGTCGCGGATCCCGGCCAGCCGACCCGCCTCGCCCTCGCCGATCCGGCGCCGCAGCATTTCGCCGCCGCCGATCCCGCGCCTGAGCCGGCCCCCGTCGCCGTCGCCGCGCTCGCGCCGGAGACGCGTCAGCCCGAGCCGGTGCAGGTGGTGCTCGCCCCGCCTGTGGCCGAGCCCGTCACCATCGCCGCGCCTGCCGCGCCGGCCGCCCCCGCAGCCGCTTCGGTGCAGTGGGCCGAAGCGACCAAGCCGGTTCTCGCCAGCGAAGCCCGCCCCGGCGCCGCGCCGCGCCTCAAGCTCGCGTCGCTGCCGCATTTCGCCGCCATCCCGGCCCGCAAGGCGCCGCCGCGCGTGCAGGCGCCGGTCGTCCCTGGCAAGTTCGCCGTCCAGCTCGGCGCCTTTTCGACCTCGGCCGCCGTCGAGCGCGCCTGGGCGCAGGCCTATCGGCGCTACGGCTTTGCCGGCAACACGGCGCTGTCGACCACCTTCAGCGTCGCCGGACGCGGCACCTTCCATCGCCTGTCGGTGGCCGGCTTCGCCAATCGCGGCGCCGCCGATCGCATCTGCGCCTCGGTCCGCGCCCATGGCGGCGCCTGCTTCGTCCGCGCCGTCGCCGGCGACGCGCCGGTCAAATGGGCCAGCCGCTATTCCGCGACCCGCCACGGCTGAGACAGGGGACAGTCTATCTGACTGTCCCCTCCAGCGCCGGTACAGCGGGGACAGTCAATAGACTGTCCCCGTCAAAGGGGGATCTACTCCCGCCGCGCCCGCGTCAGCACGTCGAGCACCGCCATCCGCACCGCGACGCCATTCTCGACCTGGTCGAGGATCGCCGAGCGGTCGGGATCGTCGGCGAGCGCGCCCTCGATCTCGACGCCGCGGTTCATCGGGCCCGGGTGCATGACCAAAGCATCCGGCGCGGCCCGGTCCAGCCGCGCGTAAGTGAGGCCGTAGCGGGCGTGGAAGTCGGCGAGGGTCCCCGAGACGCTCTCCTCCATCCGCTCGCGCTGGATGCGCAGCATCATCACCACGTCGGCGTCCTTTATGCCCTCGTCGAGATCGGTGAAGGTGGCCGCGCCGCCCGCATCGTCGGGAAGGAGGGCAGGGGGCCCGACCAGCCGCACTTCGGCGCCCAGCTTCGGCAGCAGCTTACGGTTCGATCCGGCGACCCGGCTGTGGCGGATGTCGCCGCAGATCGCGACCGTGAGCCCTTCGATCCGCCCCTTGCGCCGCCGCATGGTCAGCGCGTCGAGCAGCGCCTGGGTTGGATGCTCGTTGGTGCCGTCGCCGCCGTTCACCACTGGGCAGCCCGCAACCTCGGCGACCTGCTGCGGCGCACCGCTCTCATTGTGGCGGACCACCATGACGTCCGGGCGCATCGCGTTCAAGGTAAGGGCGGTGTCGATCAGGCTCTCGCCCTTCCTGACGCTCGACCCGCCGGGATGGAAGTTCGCCACCTGCGCGCCGAGCCTTTTCCCCGCCACTTCGAACGAGAAAAGCGTGCGGGTCGAATTCTCGAAGAACAGGTTGAACTGGGTGAGCCCCGCGAGGCGCCGGTCTTCCTTCCGCGCCTGCCGCCCGAAGTCGATCCACGGCTCCGCCTCGTCGAGCAGGAACAGGATGTCTTCGGCGGAAAGCGGGTCGATCCCGAGCAGATGGCGGTGCGGAAAGGGGCGCGGCATCGGCTTGGCCGTCTAGCGGGCAGGGCGGGAGGCGGCAAGGCGGCGGCTTGACGCAGCGACGCGCTTCGGGCTCTCCCGGTGGCGATGACGCGCGCCCCCGACATGCCGCCCCTGCGCGGCTATGCGATCTGCGGCGAGGCGCGGTCCGGGAGCATCTTCCTGTGCCACCTGCTGCGCTCGACCGGGCTGCTCGGGCGGCCGACGGAATTCTTCCATGACGCCGCCGTCGCGCGGGAGGTCGTGGCTGCTCCGGAGACTATACTCGCGCGCCTCGTCGAGGCGGCGGCGACTCCCAACGGCGTCTACGGCCTCAAGGTTTTCACGCGGCATTTCGAGCAGGTCGCGGCGGCCCGCTGGGCGGAGCGCCTGCCGGGTCTCGGCTTCGTCTCCCTGACCCGGGCCGATGTGCTTGGCCAGGCGATCTCCCTCGCCCGCGCCGTCCAGACCGGCCAGTACAAGCTGGGCGATCCGTGGGAAGGCGAGCCCCGCTACGACTCCGCCCTTATCGCCGACTGCCTGGCGCGCATCGTCTACGGCCAGGCGCGGTGGGAAAGCTGGTTCGCCCGCAACGGCATCGCGCCGCTGCGCCTCGTCTACGAACAGGTCGTCGAGGCGCCGCAGGAGGCGGTGGACGCGATCGCACGGCTCGCCGGTCTCGACGCGCCGGCGCCGATCGACCTCTCCCAGGTCGAGGTGCGGGTTCAGCGCGACGCCGCGACCCTTGAATGGCGCGAGCGGTTCGTGCGCGAGAAGCGCGATCTCGGCTATCTCGACGGCGGCCGCCTGTTCAGCCGCCTCGGCCGCGGCGCCGCCTTGGCGCGCTGGTTCCTCGGGCCGCGATGAGCGCCACGGTCTGCAACACCTTGTGGATCGGCCCGCGCCTCGGGCCGGTCGAACGCGCCTGCCTGCGCTCGGTCCTGCGCCAGGGGCATCCTCTCCTGCTGTGGTGCTACGACATCCCGGAAGGGGTCCCTGCCGGTGTCGAGGTCCGGGACGCCGCCGCCATCGTGCCCCGCGAGGCGATCGTCATGCACAAAGCGGGCAGCCACGCCCTCTTCGCCAACCGCTTTCGCTACGAGCTCCAGCGCCGCGGTCTCGGCCTCTGGATCGATTGCGACATCTACCTGGTGAAGCCCCTGGACGGCCTCGACGGGCTCGACGGCCTCGACGGCCACGTCTTCGGCTGGGCCGCGCCGGGGCACATCAACAATGCCGTGCTGCGCCTCCCCCCCGACTCGCCGCTGCTGCCGCCCCTGCTTCGACTGTTCGAGGAGCGGGAGGTGCCGCCCTGGCTGGCGCTGCGTCCGCGCATCGCCGCCTGGCTTCGTCTTAAGCGTAGCGGCCGGACCGGCCTGTCGCGCATGCCGTGGGGCTCGGCAGGGCCGCTCGCGCTGACCTGGCTGGCCGAGCGGCACGGCCTCGCCGGCTGCGCGCTGCCGGCGGCGGTTTTCTATCCGATGCACTGGGACCGCGCCCGCTGGATTCTCGATCCCGGCATCGCGCTCGAGCAGGTGGCGGGGCCGGAGACTCGCGCCGTCCACCTCTGGAACGAGCTGATCAAGGGCTTCAAGGAGGCGCCGGCCCCGCCGGGCTGCTTCCTTGCCCGGCTTCAGGCGGAAGGCGCCGCGGACTGACGCCGCCGGCCGCGGCGCCGTTCGGCAAAGGCCGCATACGCGGCTTGCCAGCTTTCGGACGTCTGCTGGCCTGGCATGCCCGTTTCCAGGTCGCGCTTGAAGTGGCCGCACCAGCTGCAGAACAGCCGCATCTGGTCGCGCATCCCGTCCTCGCCCGCGGGTAGCGCCGGCCGCCCCGCATCGAGCCCGAGCACCCGGTCGATCCCCGCGGCGACGGCGCAGGGATAGTAGCCGGTGGTTCCAAGGCCCATGCCGCATTCCGACGCGATGCGGCAGCCGTTGGTGAAGTCGCTCGCCGCGTAGGCGGGAAGGTCGCGCGGCGCGACGTTGAACGAGGCGAACGCCTGCTGCTCGCCGCCCTGCTCGTCTTTTTCGGAAGCGTTGATCCGCACGTCGCTGGGAATGCGGGCGAGGACGGCGGCGACCTTCGGCCCGAAACCGTTGCTGGTGACCTCGATCCGCGTCTCCGGCGACTGTTCGTCGCGATAGGCGCGAAGCTGATCGAGCATCTCGAAGAAGTCCGGGTGCAGCGTCGGCTCGCCGCCGAGCAGGCGGATGCGCTCCCAGCGGGTGCCGGCCCGCACCGACTCCTCGATGAACATGGCGATTCGCGCCGGCGTCATCCGCTCCGCGCCGGGGGCCTGCGGGACCGAGCGGTTGCAGTTCGCGCAGCTGAGGTTGCAGGCATAAGTGAGGTCGATCTCGATCCGCCGCCTGGAGCGGGCATATTGCGGGCCGAGCAGCCGCGTCACGAGACGGTGCGTGCGCAGCCGCGGGAAGGGTCCGTGGAGGCGCAGGTGCCAGACCCGCCTGCCGAGCGGCCGCGACGGATCGAACCGGCGCCCGATCCACGCCCTTGCGCGTCGGAGGGGGGAAGGGAGGCTCACCGGGCCGCTCTAGCGGCGCGAGGCTCTCACGGCCACCCTAGCCCATGGTGAGCGCGTCGATCGCGCCCTGGAGAATGTAGGCGGCGGCCATCTTGTCGACGAGCTCGGCGCGGCGGGCGCGGCTGGCGTCGGCGTCGAGGAGGGTGCGGGTCACCGCCTGGGTGGACCAGCGCTCGTCCCACAGCAGCAGCGGCAGGCCGAGCGGCGCAAGGTTGCGGGCGAAGGCGCGCACCGACTGGGTGCGCGGGCTGTCCGTTCCATCGAGGTTGAGCGGCAGGCCGGCGACCAGCCCCTTGACCCGCTGCGCCGCCGCCAGCGCCCGGAGCCGCTCCATGTCGGCGGTGAACTTGCCGCGGGTGAGCAATTCGGCCGGCGATGCGATCGTCCAGCCGGCGTCGCACAGAGCGAGGCCGATCGTCTTGGTGCCGACGTCCATCCCGAGCAGCCGCCCGCCCTCCGGCAGCGCCTCGCGATACTCGGCCGCCGACGCGGTGATCACCGCCCCTTCTCCCAGGCCGCCAGCCGCGCCGCCGCGTCGGCGCGGATGTTCGCCCAGAACAGGGCATAATCGTAGACGTGGTAGTTGTTGCCGGGCAGCGCGTAAGGTCCGAGGTCGGGCACCTGCTCCCCGATCAGCAGGAAGCCGCGCGGGTCGCAGCGCGCGGGGACGCCGGGGGCGCTGAGCTTGCCCTCGGTGAGTTCCTTATTCGGAATGAGGATCCCTTTGTTCGCGGCCGCCGGCGCCGCTCCGCCGAGGGCGCCGGTGAGAGGGTTGGTGCAGAGCATCGGCGTGCCCCGCCGCGGCGCCCCGGTGAGGCCAGTGGAGGGGTCGTAGACGTCGGTGATCATCTTGGGATCGGCGGGCTCGCGGAAGCTCTGCCAGGAGAGGATGCAGCCGGCCTGGTCGGGGGCCGCGCAGGCGGGGAGGCCAAGCTTCGGCAGGTCCGCGCTGACCGAGATCGGCCAGCCGACGACGTAGGCCGCGACTACCCGTTTCGCGAGCGACGTCCCCGCTACCTTCTCCGCCAGCAGCCGGGTCAGGTGGAGGCTGCCCTGGCTGTGGCCGGCAAGGACGATCGGGCGGTCCTTCGGCGCATGGGCGACGAACCAGTCGAACGCGGCGGCGACGTCGCGATAGGCGAAATCCAGCGCCTTCGCCGCATCCGCCCGCGTGGTGAGGAACGCGCCGAACGTCGCCTGCCGGTACTTCGGCGCCCAGACTTCGCCGATGCCGTTGAAGGCGCTCGCCTGGCTCTGCACGAACAATCGTGCCCGCCATTGCGATTCGCTGTCGTCGATCGACGCGTTCCACTGCGCGCGCTGGAGGTAGGAGGTGGGGTGGATGAAGAAGATCTCCGCCCGCACCGCCGCGCCGCGCGCCACACCCGGCGGCGTCCACAGCGAGGGGTTGCCGGGGATATCGGGCCGGGCGATCCACAAGGCCGGCTTGTCGTAGGCGAGGGGCGCCGCGGCCTTCGCCTCGAAGCGCTCGCCCGGGATCATGGCCAGCTTCATCAGCTGCGCCTCGAACAGGCGATAGCCGAGCGCCCCCGCCATGACGAGCATGGTGAGGATCGCCACCACCCACAGGAAACGCCTTGCCAGCATGGCGCCGCGCCCAACAGCATCGACCGCCTGATGGCAAGGGTTATGGCAAGTGTTGATGCAGCGCAGCACGAATGCTAGCGCCGCCTCGGCCTCCCCCGTGCCCGCCACGAGGAAGGCCCCGCCACAAGGAACGCCATGTCCGTAGACGCCGCCACCGTGCGCCACATTGCGCGCCTCGCCCGCATCGCCGTCAGCGATGCCGAGGTCGCTGCGCTCGCGCCCGAACTGAACAACATTTTGGGCTGGGTCGAGCAATTGCAGGAAGTCGACGTCGCCGGCGTCGAACCGATGACCGCCGTCATCCCCAATTTCCTGCGCCTGCGCGAAGACGCCGTCACCGACGGCGGCATCCGCGCAAAGGTGTTGGCGAATGCTCCTGCGGCCGAGCACGGCTTCTTCGCCGTCCCGAAGGTGATCGAATAGTGGCCAACCTCACCGATCTCGGTGTCGCCGCCATCCGCGACGGCGTGCGCGACGGCGCCTTTTCCGCCCGCGAGGTGGCCGAAGCGTTCAACGCCGCCGTCGCGAAGGGGAGGGCGCTCAACGCCTACACGGTCGAGACGCCGGAGCGCGCCCTCGCCGCCGCCGACGCCGCCGACGCGGCGCGGGCTGCGGGCGACTTAAAGCCGCTGTCGGGCGTGCCGCTCGGCATCAAGGATCTGTTCGCCACCGAAGGCGTCGCCACCACGGCCGGCAGCCGCATCCTCGAAGGCTTCACGCCGCCGTACGAGTCCACGGTCTCGGGCAACCTCCTGCGCGCCGGCGCCGGCATGCTCGGCAAATTAAACATGGATGAGTTCGCGATGGGCTCGTCGAACGAGACCAGTGCCTGGGGGCCCGTCCTCTCCCCTTGGCGGCGAAGCGATGGTGGCAACGCGCCCCTGACCCCGGGCGGCTCGTCGGGCGGCTCCGCCTCGGCCGTCGCGGCGCGGCTCGCGCCAGGCGTCACCGGCACCGACACGGGCGGGTCGATCCGCCAGCCCGCCGCCTTCGTCGGCATCTCGGGCATCAAGCCGACTTACGGCCGCTGCTCGCGCTGGGGCATGGTCGCCTTCGCCTCCTCGCTCGACCAGGCCGGCCCGATGGCGCGCGACGTCAAGGACTGCGCGATCATGCTCGAGGCGATGGCCGGCTTCGACCCGAAGGATTCAACCTCGCTCGATTTGCCGGTGCCGAACTGGGAGGCGGCCCTCTCCAGCGACATACGCGGCAAGCGCATCGGCATTCCCAGCGAATATCGCATCGACGGCGTCCCCGCCGAGATCGACGAGGTCTGGGAAAAGGGCATCGCCCTCATGCGCGACGCCGGCGCCGAGATCGTCGAGGTGTCTCTCCCGCACACCAAATACGCGCTGCCGACCTACTACATCATCGCCCCGGCCGAAGCGTCGTCCAACCTCGCCCGCTATGACGGCGTCCGTTACGGCCGCCGCGTCCAGCCGGAGCAGGGCTCGCTTACCGACATGTACGAGGCGACCCGCGCCGCCGGCTTCGGCGCCGAGGTCAAGCGGCGCATCATGATCGGCACTTACGTTTTATCCGCAGGCTTTTACGACGCCTACTTCAACCAGGCCCAGAAGGTCCGCGCCCTTATCGCACGCGACTTCGACCGGGCCTGGGAAAGCTGCGACCTCCTCCTCACCCCGACGGCGCCCTCCGCGGCCTTCGCGCTCGGCGAGAAGTCGAACGACCCGATCGCCATGTATCTGAACGACGTCTTCGCCGTCCCCGCCAGCCTCGCCGGCCTGCCCGCAATGTCGGTCCCCGCGGGCCTCAACGCCGAAGGCCTCCCCCTCGGCCTCCAACTCGTCGGCAAGGCGCTCGACGAGCAATCCGTCCTCAACGCCGCTTTGGCCTTGGAAGAACGCGCCGGCTTCACCGCCCGCCCGGAGGCGTGGTGGTGATGCATAGGCCGATGTTGGCGCGCGGAGACGCAGAGGCGCAGAGAGGCCGCGTCACTGTCGCGCGCAGCGCATATTCGAATCCTGTCCATTCGGAAGGGCTTCGCCTCAAGGTTCCCTGCAGCCCCTCTGCGTCTCTGCGTCTCTGCGCGAACCCACACCTTCCTGGATCTTCCCATGTCTGATTACCGCATCCACGGTGCCACCGGCGAATGGGAGGTCGTGATCGGCCTCGAAGTCCACGCCCAGGTCACCTCCAAGGCGAAGCTTTTCTCCGGCGCCTCGACCGAGTTTGGGGCCGAGCCGAACACGCAGGTGAGCCTCGTCGACGCGGCGATGCCGGGGATGCTGCCGGTGCCGAACGCCGAGTGCATCCGCCAGGCGGTGCGCACCGGCATGGCGCTCGAGGCGCAGATCAACCCCTGGTCGCGCTTCGACCGGAAGAATTACTTCTACGCCGACCTCCCGCAGGGCTACCAGATCAGCCAGCTCTACCACCCGATCGTCGGCGAGGGAGAGATCGAGATCCTCGTCGACGAGAAGGACGAAGGCTCGGCCAAGCGTGTCGGCATCGAGCGCATCCATCTGGAGCAGGATGCCGGCAAGCTGATGCACGATCAGCACCCATCCATGTCCTACGTCGATCTCAACCGCTCGGGCGTCGCCCTGATGGAGATCGTCTCGAAGCCCGACATGCGTTCTCCCGAGGAAGCAGGGGCTTACGTCCGCAAGCTTCGATCCATTCTCCGGTACGTCGGCTCGTGCGACGGCAATATGGAACAGGGCTCGATGCGCGCCGACGTCAACGTCTCGGTGCGCAAGCCCGGCGACCCGTTCGGCACCCGCACCGAGACCAAGAACGTCAATTCGGTCCGCTTCATCATGGCGGCGATCGACTATGAGGCGAACCGCCAGGTCGACGTGCTGGAGGGCGGCGGCTTTATCGTCCAGGAAACCCGTTTGTGGGATCCCGACAAGGCCGAGACGCGCTCGCTCCGCTCCAAGGAAGAAGCGCACGATTACCGCTACTTCCCCGATCCGGACCTGTTGCCCGTAGAACTCGCCGACACCTTCCTCGCCGAGTGCCGCGGCTCGCTTCCGGAACTCCCCGACGCCAAGCGCCGCCGTTACGAGCAGGTCCTCGGTCTCCCGGCGTACAACGCGGCGGTGCTCACCGCGGACGTCGACACCGCCCGCTGGTTCGAGGTGCTGCTGGAGAAGGTCGGCGACGGGCATGCCGTCCGCGCCTCCAACTGGGTGACGTCGGAGCTGTTCGGTGCCTTGAACCGCCTCGGCAAGACACTTGCCGAGAGCCCCGTCAGCCCGTCCCAGGCCGCCGAGCTTCTCCGCCTGATCGCCGACGGCACCCTTTCCGGGACGCTGGCCAAGCAGGTGTTCGAGATCATGCTCGACACCGGCGAGAACCCCGGCGCCATCGTCGAGGCCCGCGGGCTCCGGCAGACCAGCGACACCGGCGCGATCGACAAGGTCATCGTCGAGGTGCTCGCCGCCAACCCGGACAAGGTGGCCGAATACCGCTCCGGCAAGGACAAGCTCTTCGGCTTCTTCGTCGGCCAGACGATGAAGGCGATGGCCGGCAAGGCCAATCCGCAGGTAGTGAACGAACTGCTCAGGGAGGCTTTGAGGTCCAGCTGAACCGGGCTTGGCCCGCTAGGCTCTCCGCGCGGCTTCGTCGCGAATTCTACTGACCCTAGTCCTGTACCGAGAATATCGCACCTCCGGCTTCCGCATAAAATCAAATATCAGAAGAGCGGCGCCTGCGGCAAACAAGGATAAGATGCCGGAGAGTATCAGGAGCTGGAACTGGGATACCCCGGACGAACGAATCCCGTCGCCATAATAAGTCTCCCGCGGCAGGACGCCCCACAGCATGACATAAAAGAATGGCAAGGTCGTCACCCCCACGGCCAGGGCAGCGATGCGGTGTAGAAGGGTGCTCGCATCGCGGCGGCCGGACCCGAGGCTCTGGCGCATCTTTGCAAGGAGCTCCAGTCGAAGCGTGCGGAGCGCCTGCGCCTGACTCGACGTCTCGCGTTCTTCCGCTCTGAACAGGGTGCCCTCAGTATCGACGGCGTCGAGATAGATGCTGCCCAGAACGTCGAACCCGTCATTCTGCACATAGGCTTCGTTATCGATCAGCAACTCTCGCAATGCTTGGCGCTCGTCGCCGAGGAAGCCGTGCTGCAGAGCGACGCTTAGCCGCTCGAGGCCGTCCCGAAGCTCGACTTTGGTCACCGTTTTCCGGTTCTGCCGCTCGGTCGAGGAGAGTTCCGCGGAGCGTTGGGCGAGGAGCTGCGCCGTCTGCGCCTCATTGCCTTCCCGAATCCTTTGAATTTCGGCCAGCGCGGCCTCGACCTTGCGGAATCGTTCATTCAGGTCGTCTGAAGGCGTTTGAAGTGCTGGAACCTCTGCGAGGCAGCCCGTAAGCTGCTCCCGCAACTCCACCGCGAAGCTCTCCTCGCGGAAAACGATCGGGCGTACGGCTCCACCAAGCAAGGCTTGGACGGCGTGACTGGCATAGCCGACGGTGACGGCGATCAGCTCCTGCGCTTCGCCGTTGCTCTGCAGTTGGTGCGCGAGCGAACTCACTTGTTGGGCGAGGCGGGATTCGCCGGCCGCGTCCGTTGCCGTGGCGAGGACGACCCCCACCCGCGCACCCGTCTTCGACTCCACCGCCCATACGACCAAGTCTGTCGCCGGATAATCGAGGCGCCACGCGGAAAGCTTCATCTCGCGCGCGCAACGGGAGAAAAGCTGCTGAGCAAGCTGGGCTCGATCCTCGATCGTGCCGGCCGCTCGCGCGGCGATGGCGACGTCCTCGATCGTCAGGATCTCCGTGTTTCCCTGCTTGAGCTCCCATGCGTGATAGCCGATCTGGAGAATCTCGCGCGTATTGCCGCCCGAGATGTCGTTGATCGCCGCGACCACATCCGATGCGATATGCGCTTTGCCGTCTAGGTAGACCGACAAAAGGAGATCGGTTTCGGCGATCGACAGATTCCCTACCCCGATGGTCGCGCGGCCCTTGAAGCGCGGCCACACATCCCTCGGAAGCTCTTCCCAAGCCCGCGACGTGCCGGCGAGCACGAGCATCGCCGATTTGCCCCCCAGTTGTTCGGCAAGCTTCTTCACTATCGAGCTGCTGGTCGCGGTATTGTCAGGCGGCATGAAGTTTTCGACCTGATCGAGCAAAACGATCAGTGGGACGTTCGCCTCCCGAAACAGGGTGGCGAGCGTCTCGAGCGCATCGATCGCCACCTGCGCGGCATCTTCCGACGCGCCGAACAGGGACGTCTTGAACAACTCGCCGGGCAACTCCGCGGGCGCGCCGGACAGCCACTCGAATGCGGCATCGCCATACGCCGGATCTTCCAGCAGGCCGATCGCGAAGGCGACGCGGCTCGAGACCGCGGAAGAGAGGCTTCCCTTTTCGAGCGCATTGCGAAGCTCGAGATGCAACTCGTTCGGATCCAGCAGCCTTCCTTCGAATGCCGTCTCCAGCGAGCGCGTTTCTTCGATCCTGTCTCCTTCGCCGACGGTGGCCGCAGCCATTTGCATGCGTCGCTGCCCTTGGCGCACAAGAGCCTCCGCAACGAGGTCGAGCAGGTCGCGACGGGTAAAGTTCTGGAGCAGGGTGCGGTACGTCTCCACCATGTTCGGAGTGTCGGTCTTGGCGTAGATCGATCGAACTGGGACGCTCTGGAATTCGGAAGCGGTCCGGCTGAGCCAGGTCAGCAGCGAGGTCTTGCCCGTACCATGGCCGCCACAAAGAGCGAGCGCGGGCGCCGGCGCGGGATAGGCGCGCAGGTAGGTGATCAGCTCGTCGCGCAGGCTCCGCATATAGGAGAATTCGGCAAATTCCTGTGCGCTCGAGCCGTAGGTGGTGACCGCTTTCGCCGGAAACGGATTGTCGAGCCGGTCGAGCATGGCGTCACTCGAACGATTGGGCGACGTCCGCCGCGGTGACTTCAGGAGAGCGGGCGGGGTCAGACATGGAAGCGAGCTTCCCGGCTAGCGCCCCGCTCGCCTTCTGGATGGCAAGGCGCATCGGAATCGGGACCGTCCCGCTGCCGCCTGACGCGGCGAAGATCTGCTGGATGGCCGCCGGGTTGAAGGGGAAGGCCGGGCGGGGAGGGTTCGCTCCGGGGGGACGCTCGGCGGCGAACCGCCTTTCGACATAGCTCTGGAACTGGTCCGCCTCGATGCGCGGGGCGTTCACCCAGGCGACCGGTTGCTGGCGAAGGGAAAAGCGGCTTCTGACGTAGCTCGCATGGTCGGGTACCGTTACGGAAAGTATGGCGATGTCGGCGAACCCCTGAACCATATCCAGCGCCTCGAGGGCCGCATCCTTGCTGATCGTGTGGTTCAATGCGTCGAGAAGAACGACGATCTGCGCACCGGGGATGCCGTCCTGAATGTCGTCTTTGAGAAGGGGAAGAAGGTTGGCCGGATCAGGCGCTGTCCCCGGGGCTGCCAGTTCCTTCCAGTTCGTGAAGGTTTCCAGTAGCACCTTGCCCACCGCAGCGTCCCGCTTCGCGACAACTCGTTGCAGGTTTTGCACCAGCACCGATCCGCGCGTCGCCTTGTCCTGGTCGGTGACGAGCAGTTTTATCCGGACCACGAGAGGGTCGAGATTCGCGCGTTCTCGGACTTCGTAGAGGAGCAGGTTTTCGAGTGAGCTGCGTCCGCAGCCATTGGGCCCGCTGACCAGAAAAGTGGTCGTGTTGCCGGTGGCGATGCTGAAAACCTTCACACGGCCGTTCGAGTCGAGCTCTCCCGCACGGCTTGCGTCTCGCCAATCGTAGAAGTCCCAATAATAAGCGAGCTGACAGGCGTCCTGCTGCGGCGAGAGCGCCGCTTGCGAGTGGGGAAACGGATCCCTCGCCAAAAGCCAAGTGGCATGACCGTACACCTAGGCGCTCATACTCACGATCCCCTCCGATCAATCAAGCTTCTCCGCTAGAGCGGGCATCCACATCCTGAGTTCGTTGACGAGCACGGTCAAGTGCCCGTTCCTGCAACTCGACACAATCTTCTTCCTCGGCCTTCGTGGAAGCGCCCCAAGAATCTCGTGTTTCGCCAGGATCTCGTACGCCAACTGCCCCGGTTTCTCCATATGCTCTGCATGGAGAACGGCCTTCAGTTCGTCTCCGGCTTGTCCGATCTTCTCGTCCTCCAGCTGGAGGAACGAGGCGAGCATGTCGCGCTCGTCTTTCCACTGCTTGGCACGGGCGGCGGCGAAGCCGATCGCGGCCGTCAGCAGCGCGGGAGCGAGGAGGCCGAAAAACCACTTTGCGGCTGTCAATGGCACCGATTCGGGAACTCCAGCGATGGAGACCGGCGCAATCGCCGCCTGCCCCCGGGAGTTGAGCGCCACGACATCGCCCTGCACCGCCGCGCCGGAACGGAGCACGGACGGCTCGAGCTGGACCGCGAGTCGCGTAAATACGAACGGGCGAGCGAAACGAAGGGCGGCCCGCTGCTTCCACGCCTTGCCGGGGGGCGGGCAATTCCCCTGTGGCGCGACCGCCACGGGCGATGTGCCCAGGCCTCTGGAAAACACGAGTAGGGTGTCTGGTCTCGTCGCCGCGACATCGAAGAACAGGCAGGTGCGCCCATGAGAGGCGTCCGCCACGTTTACTGGCGCCAGATAGCCCGCGAAGACGGCGGGCGCGTCATTCTCCCCTGTTGGCCACGCGGCGCCTGCCGCCACCATCGAAAGCGCGCCGAGTGCCGCGACCCTGAGCATGGCTGGCTTCCTCCGCTCGCTGAATAGCAGCCCGAAGGCAGGTCTGGCCAGCACGACGTCGCGCGGCGTGCGTTCCGCTTGCGCCGCGACTCCCGCTCCCGCCGGTGCGGTAACCAAGTTTCAACGCCGCGGCGGCTAGAACCGGTGCTCGGGCTTCAACCCCTTGTGCCGGGAGCCGCAATTGGCGATCTTCAAATATACCAACTATTTGGCCCAGTCGAAGAGCACGTCCTTCGACCAGCCGCTGCAGCCGTCCTCGTTCGTGCCGTGCGGAGGCATCTACCGCTGCACAGGCTGCGGCACCGAGATCGCGTCGGAAGGCATCGGCCTGCTCCCCGATCGCAGCCACCACAAGCATGCGCCGGGGCAGCCGCCGATGGCCTGGCAGCTCACCGTCGCGACGGTCGCCACGCACCCGCAGCCCTACCTCCACGGCGCCGCCTGAGATGGGAGCCCAGAAGAGCTCGCTCTCCTTTCGCCTCGCCAAGGCGCTCGACACCGGCCGCGCCGAACGCCGCCTGACCCGCGAGCGCATCCTCCTCGACCTTTTGAACAAGCGCGCCGCCGCCCGCCAGGCGGGTCTCACCGACCTCGAAGAGCAGCTGCGCGAACAGATACGCTGGGCGCTTCCCGTGCACGGCGAAGCCGAGGCCCGGGACGCCGAGCCGCCCGCTGGACACAAGCCGCCGAGGAGCTAAGCTCCCTTCGATCCGTTCGAAGGGGTTCCAATCTTGCCGAAAAGCCCGTCCCTGCGCGCCGCCGCGCTTGCAGCCGCCTGCTTCCTCTGTGCCCCGGCCCTCGCCGCGGACGGCTACCACCACGCGCCGCCGGCCATCGCGCGCATCCTCGCCGCCGCGCCGACGCCAGGCGTGCTGGTCAGCCGCGACCACCGCGTTCTGGCCATCCTCGGCCGGGAGAATCTGCCGAGCATCGTCAACCTCTCGAAGCCGATCCTGCGCCTCGCCGGTTTCCGCATCGATCCTGCCACCAACGGGCCGGCGGAAGTGCGGGTGCAATGGCTGAACGCGCTCTCGTTCAAGGATCTCGCCACCGGCGCGACCGTTGCGGTGAATCTCCCCGCCGGCGCCCGCTTCAGCTCGCCCGGCTGGTCGCCGGACGGCCAGCATCTCGCCCTCGTCATGCAGGAGCCGAACGGCCTCGCTTTGTGGATCGCAGACCGCAGCGGGGCGGCGCGGCCGCTGGTGCGCGGCGTCAACGCGGCGTTCGGCAGCGCCTACGAATGGGCGCCCGACAGCCGCTCCGTTCTGGTCGACACGATCCTCGCCGATCGCGGCGCTCCGCCGGTTCGCGGCAACACCCCCACCGGCCCGATCGTTCAGGAGAGCAAGGGCCGCACCTCCGCCGCCCGCACCTATGAGGACCTCCTCGCCGATTCCGTCGACGAGCAATTGTTCGACTATTATTTCACCGGCCGGCTCACCCGCGTCGACCTCACCGGTGCCGCGACCCCCATAGGCGAGCCCGGCCTGTTTTCCGACTTCAGCCTGTCGCCGGACGGCCGGTTCCTCCTCGTCCAGCGGCTGAAGCGCCCTTATTCCTATCTCCACCCCGCCGAATTCTTTCCGACGGAGATCGCAATCTGGACCGCCGATGGCCGTCCTGTCCGCACCCTGGTCGACCGCCCGCTCGCCGACGACCTGCCGGTCGATTTCGACGCCGTCGTGAAAGGGCCGCGCGAGGCGGAATGGCGGGCCGACGCCCCCGCCACCCTCGTCTGGACGGAAGCGCTCGACGGCGGCGATCCCAAGGCCAAGGTGCCGCACCACGACCGGCTGCTGATGCAGGCGGCGCCGTTCGACGCGCCGCCGGTCGAGCTCGCCCGCACCGAGCGGCGCTACGCCCGCACCTTCTGGGGCGACGACGGCTTCGCTATGGTGGTCGACCGCCAATGGCGCACCCGCACCGAGGGCCGCTACGCCGTCGGCCCCGGTCATCCGGGTGAAGCGCGCCTCCTCGCCACCCGCAATTATCAGGACCAATATGGCGACCCCGGCCGTCCCATCCTCGAGGCGAACGCCGCCGGCAAGCCGGTGATGCGCTTCACCGCCGATCATCGCGCCGTGTTCGTGACGGGGGAGGGGGCAAGCGCCGCCGGCGCCTTCCCATTCCTCGCCACCTTCCCGACCGCCGGCGGCCCGCAACAGCGGCTCTGGGCGGCGAGCGCGCCTTATTACGAAGAGGTCGTGGCCCTGCTCGACGACAAGGGCGGCAAGCTCCTGACGCGCCGCGAAAGCGCGCTGCTCGCGCCGAACTATTTCGTCCGCACCGTCGGGGGGAAGGGCCCCGCGAACCCCGTCACCGCCTTCCCGGACCCGGCGCCGGAGCTGGCGAAGGCGACCAAGCGCACCATCACCTACGCCCGCGCCGACGGGCTGAAGCTGTCGGGCACCCTCTACACCCCCGCGGGCTACGATCCGAAGCGGGACGGACCGCTGCCGACCTTGCTCTGGGCCTATCCGGCCGAGTTCACCGACCCGCGCGTCGCCGGGCAGACCGTCGACCAGGGCAACCGCTTCACCCGCCCGCGCGGCATCAGCCACCTCTTCCTGCTCACCCAGGGCTATGCCGTCCTCGACAACCCGTCGATGCCGATCGTCGGCGAGAAGGGCGCCGAGCCCAATGACACCTATGTGGTGCAGCTCCAGGCCGATGCGCAGGCGGCCGTCGACGCAGTGGTGGCATTGGGCGTCGGCGACCGCGACCGCATGGCGGTCGGCGGCCACAGCTACGGCGCCTTCATGACCGCGAACCTCCTCGCCCACACCAATTTGTTCCGCGCCGGCATCGCCCGCTCCGGCGCCTACAACCGCACCCTGACCCCGTTCGGCTTCCAGGCCGAGCAGCGCACCTATTGGCAGGCGGTGCCGACCTATACCGAGATGTCGCCCTTCACCTTCGCCGACAAGATCAAGGCGCCGATCCTCCTCATCCACGGCGGCGCCGACGACAATAGCGGCACCTTCCCCATCCAGTCCGAACGCTTCTACGCCGCGCTCAAGGGCAATGGCGGCACGGTCCGCTACGTCGTGCTCCCCAACGAGCCGCACGGCTATCGCGGCATGGAATCGACCGAGGAGACGCTCTGGCAGATGACCGACTGGCTCGACCACTATGTGAAGCCGAAGCGCACCGCCCCTGCAACGGCCGCTGCGGCGCCTTGAGGGAGCCCGGCCATGAGGCTGCGGCGAGGCTCCAGACCCTCGCCACCCGGCTGCTGAGGCTGGCCCGGCGGCGCGAAGGAGAGGGCGGCATCGGCAGCGCCCAATATTCGGCGATGGCGGCGCTCCACGTCGAATCGCCGCTGCCGCTGGTCGAGCTCGCCCGTCGCGAGCGTGTGTCGCACCCCACGATGAGCCGGGTGGTCGCCGCACTGGTGCGGCAGGGCCTCGTCGCCCGGGTCGCCGACGCGCGCGACCGCCGCTCCCGCCTGCTCACCCTGACGGATGAGGGCAGGGCGGTGTACGAGGGGATCAGCGGCCGCCGCATCGCCGTCACCGCGGCCATTCTCTCCCTCCTGAAGCCTGAAAGCGTGGCCGATGTCCTCGCCGCGGTAGAGACGGTCGCGGCGCGGCTGGAGGCGGATTGACAGTGGCCGGAAAGTCCGTAGCTTAGCTACGCATATCAGGCGCGGGAGGCGGGCGTGGCGGTGAGAAAGCGGATAGTCTGGCTCGGCGCGGGCCTCGTGGTCGCCAGCGGCATCTACCTCAACAACGCTTCCTGGGCCGCGCACCCGACGGAAGGGCTGACGATCCTCTCTCACCGCGGCGTCCACCAGACCTACCGGCGCGAAGGGCTGACCAACGAGACCTGCACTGCCTCCCGGATCGACCCGCCGACGCACGCCTTCCTCGAGAATACGCTGCCGTCGATGAAGGCCGCCTTCGCTTTGGGTGCGGATGTGGTCGAGCTGGACGTCCATCCGACCGCCGACGGCAATTTCGCGGTCTTCCACGACTGGACGGTGGATTGCCGCACCGAGGGCCACGGCGTGACTCGCGGCAAGTCCATGGCCGAATTGAAGCGGCTGGACGTCGGTTATGGCTACACCGCGGATGGCGGCAGGACCTTTCCCTTTCGGGGCAAGGGGGCGGGCCTGATGCCATCCCTCGACGAGGTGCTTCGCGCCTTCCCGAACCGGCGCTTCCTGATCAACTTCAAGAGCAACGACCCGCGCGAGGGTGAGGCAATGGCCGCCTGGCTCGCGGCGCGGCCCTGGGCGCGGGTGGAGCGGCTGAGCTTCTATGGCGGCGAGCGGCCCGCCGAGCGGCTCCGCACCCTGCGGCCCGACCTGAAGACGATGTCGCGCGGCTCTCTGAAGGGGTGCGCGAAGGCCTACCTCCTCCTTGGCTGGACCGGCTACGTCCCCGCCGCCTGCCGCCACAGCGTGGTCTTCGTGCCGATCAACTATCGCTGGGCCGCGTGGGGCTGGCCGAACCGGCTCCTGGCGCGAATGGAGGCGGCCGGCTCCGACGTCTACGCCATCGCCCCCGTCGACCGCCACGACCCCGGCCTCGGCGGCATCGACACGCCGGAGCAGGTGGCGAGGCTGGGCCCCGCCTTCCGCGGCGGCGTCTCGACCGACCGCATCGACGTCGTCGGCCCGCTTCTGAAGCGGAGGCCGTGAACGCTGCGGAAATCCTCGCACGGGACGGCGGTGTGGGCACCACAAGTCCTCCCTGTCCGCGCCGCGGATGGGGAGGGGGACCACCCGGGTGGTGGAGGGGCCGCGCGCCGTCGCGCAGGGGCATCGGGGACAGTCACCGTGACTGTCCGCCGACTCTCTCTACTCCCCACCCTGTAAGGGAGGGCCCGGGGGTGGGTGGCCGAGCGTAGCACGAGGTGACAGGTACGTGACAGGCACGTACCTGTCACCAAGCGGGAGCTGACCAGGCTCAGCGAGCCTACGATCGACCGGGGGGTCAGGGCCGACACCCTCCGCGCCTCTGCGATCCTCCGCGCTCTCCGCGCGAACCCTTCAACCCTTACGCCCCGGCTCCGGCGAGGCGGCTGTCGCCCCAGCCGGCCTTTGCCCTTGCCGCCGTTCGCGCAGATGCTGAGGAAGGCACGCCCCGCCTCTCGAGGAAAGGTGAAGCCCATGCCAATTTCGCTCTACGACCTCAGTGTCCCGACCTTTCTGCAGACGGTGCGGGCGCTCGGTGGCGTGCTTGGCCGGGCCGCCGCGCATTGCGCGGAGGCGGGCGGCGATCCGGAGGAGTTCGTCGGTGTGCGGCTGGTCGACGACATGGCCCCGTTCCACTTCCAGATCGAAGCGGCCTGGCACCATGCGGTGTGGGGGCTGGAGGCGGCGAAGACCGGCCGCTTCGCCCCGCCGGCGCTGGCCGGACCGGTCCCCTACGCGGCGCTGCAGGGGATGATCGCCAGCGCGGAAGCGGCCCTCGAAGCCTTTACCCCAGAGGACGTCAACAGCTGGGAGGGCAGGGCGCTGGACCTGCAGATCGGCCCGCGCCGGCTCGCCTTCACGTCGGAGACCCTGATCCTCTCCTTTTCGCTGCCGAATTTCCATTTCCACGCCGTCACCGCCTACGATATCCTCCGCGCCCGCGGCGTGCCACTCGGCAAGCGCGACTATGAAGGGCTGCTGCGCACCAGATCGGGCTGAATGCCGATCGGGTCTTGAAAGGCGGGCTCCCATGCGCGGGCCGTCGCAATCCCTAGCAGTGCGGGCGTTCATTGGGTCCGGCACTTGTGTTTCCACCAACTCCCGTCGACCTTCGGACACGCGATCGACCACGCGCGAAGCATTTGTTCGCGTTCTCCCGTCTGCCCGCCGGCACCCACGGGAGAGTTGCTTCCCGGTCGCTCCGCCCTTGCAGCGTCCTCCAGAAGCGCCTGACGAGCGGTCCACGCATTGCTCTCGCCGCGAGAACGCTCGGAGCGCAGGCTCTCCGGGATCCGGTATCGCTCGTTACCGCTCCTGCGTCCGCAAACCACGATCCCACCTTCGGCGCCTCCGGGTTCGCAATCCGGTACCACCTTCGGCAGCGTCGAAGCCGGGTTTGCCGGCACGGTGGAAGGCAATTGTGCGGAGACTGGCTGGCAGGCCGACGCCGCGACGAGGATCGCGCCACGCTTGACCCACGCCGCGGCGCTCACGGCTTCGAGTACCTCGTGCACTCGAAACGCGGCGGCATTGTGTGTGCCTTCGCCCGCTCGGCCACGCAGCGGCTTCCGTTGGGTCCGAAGAGTTCGACGGAAACGCTCTTCCAGGCCTTGGCTGCCGCTGCGTAGTCCGCAGCCGCATTTGCCATTTCGCCCAGGGCGCGGTTCAGGTCGGCGCGGGAAATTGCCTCGCAAGCCCGAAGCTGCTCGCCAATGAAGGGCTGAAGCTTTCGCCAGTTTTCGATCGTGCTCGGCTTCGGGTCGTAGCCGACGAGGACCGGCTGCATGATGCAGACCGTCCCGCCCTGTGCGCTCCGCCCCTCGGCCCTGAAGCGAACGCCTCGGCCATTGTCGACGAATTCAAACCCGATCCTGTCTGAGCTGTCGCGCCAGCGGAGTTGAGCCTCCTTTGTCAGCCAGCAGCCGAAGTCGAGCATCGGTACATCCCGGCAGTCCTCGACATAGCGCACCACGGTGAAACGGCCGAGGCTTGTCTCGCTTTTTTCGTAATGCGCCTTCCCGTCATGATAGGCCGGCGGCTGATAGCCCTCGCCGGAGGGGGGCGCAGCCGCCACCTCCGCCGGCAGCTCCCGCCGGGGTTTCTGCGGTGGCGGGAGTGGTGGGGCGACGGCAAGGCCGAGCGGTGCGAATATGGCTGCAAGGAGCAACGCACCAATCATCTCGTTCGTGTACGCGATCGCCGCAATTCCGCCAACGCCGGGTAGCACCCGCTCGGAACCTGCGGGAACCCGCTGGGCAGCAGAAGTTGAATGGAGCTTCAACTAGGGTGGTTCGACGAACCGTCATTCGGGTTTTCAGGTGCCCTGGCGTTTCAATGCGAACCCCACATCGTTTCGGTTTCCACCCGGCACCGACCCGGCAACGGCCCGGCAGTCGCACGGCACTGACCCGGCACCGACACGGTAACGACCCAGCAGTCGCACGGTAACAACCCGACACCCGTCGGTGCCGCGCTCCCTCCACGATCCCGAAGAAACCCCTGCGAAGGGCCAGAACGCGTTGCCTCACGGAGCAGTTCGTGCTATGTTCCTGTCGGATGCTGAACGTGAAACGCCTTCTCCCTCTCCTGTGGGCCGGCCCTGGCGAGTCGCGGCCGATCGTCGCGTGCGATTCAGCTTGCTCGACGGAAGTTTCACTTTTTTCTTTTTCAGGAAAGTTCGAAACTTCCGGCGCACCGACGGCCACCTGTGGCCTCTGCGCAACTCGTCGCAAGCTCCTCATTCCTCTCGTGAAAAGTCGCTTTTCGGTAACTTCCTCGCTGCTAGGCTGCATGCTCGGGCAAGGGGAGCGAAATGGAGCGGCAGGAACAGGCGATCGAGCGGCGGTCGGGCGGGCCCTGGAGCGCGGAAGCGCCGCCGCCATGCGCCGAATGCGGGTCCGAACAGTGGATCGTCGGACGCCATGTCGCCGAGTGCGCGGGCTGCGCGGCGCTGCTGCCGAGGGCCTATGGCGACCCGGTCGGCATGCCGCGGCCCCGGCTGCTGCGCCGCGCCGCGTGAGGTTCGGGCGGCTCGCCGCCGCAGCGGTCGCCGCCCTTCTCCTCGTCTCTCCCGCAACGGCCGGCACGGTTCGCGACCGTATCTACCCCGCGCCGACCGCGCCGCTGTCGGTGGCGGGACTTCCGGGGGGCGCAGAGCTGGTGACGGTCCGCACCGCCGACGGCCTCGACCTTCGTGGCATCGTGCTTCCCGCCGGCGCGGGGATGCCGACGCTGCTCGTCTTCCACGGCAATGGATCGAGCGCCGCCGATGCCGTGCGGTGGCTCGCGCCACTCGTCTCGGGGGGATACGGCATCGTCGCCGCCGAATATCGCGGCTATAGCGGCAATCCGGGCCGGCCCGACCAGGCTGGCCTCGCCGCCGATGCCGACGCCTTCCTCGCCCTGGCGCATCAGCGCGCGGGGAGCGGCGCCGTCTGGGCGCTCGGCCACAGCCTCGGCGGCGGGGTTGCGGTCGGCCTCGCCCGCCGCACCCGCCTCGACGCGCTGGTCACGGTGGGGGCGTTCACGCGGCTGCGCGCCATGGCGCCGAAGATGGTGCGGTCCTTCGTCCCCAATGCCTATGACAACCTTTCCGCCGTGCCGCAGCTGACGGCGCCGTGGATCCTCGTCCACGGCAGCGCCGACGGCATTGTGCCGATCACCGAAGCCCGCACGCTGCACGCCGCCGCCGGCGCCGCCCATCTTCGCGGCGGCGCCTTCGTGCTGATGGACGCCGATCACAAGCCGGACGGAGCGCTCATCCTCGCCGTGTGCGATGCGGCGAGAGCCTGGCTTGCCACCGGCGAATGGCCGGTCCCGTCGCTGCCGCCGTCCGCCAAGCTGCTCCCGTTTGGGGAGACGACGCCGCGCAACCCCTGAGCCGCTTGCCGCCGGCGTTTCCCTCGCCTAGGCGCGGCGGCATGAAGGGCTCCACAAACCGCCGGCTTCGCCGCCTCCACCAATATCTCGGCCTGTTCTTCGCGCCGACCCTGCTGCTCTTCTCGCTAAGCGGTGCGCTGCAGACCTACCGCTGGCAGGAGCCGAAGGGCTATGGCGGCAGCCCGCCGTCGTGGATCGTGTGGATGGCGAGCGTCCATAAGGACCAGGCATCGCCGCGCCCGCCGCCCGCCGCCGGTCCGGAAGCGGGTCCGCCCGCGGCTGAAGCCAAGGCCAAGGCGCCCGCCGGTCCGGAAGCGAAGGGTCCCCCCGCGAAGGGCGAAGCCAAAGGCGGGGGGCGCAAGGCGGGGCTGATGCTGTTCGTCGGGCTGTTCGGCCTCGCGCTGTTCGTCTCGACGCTGCTCGGCATTGCCATCGCTCTCGCCAATGCGAACGCCCGCCGGACCAACCTCGCCATCCTCGCGGCAGGAATCGCCTTGCCGCTGCTGCTTCTCTACGTCTGACGCGCGCTCAGGAGGTCCGTGACATGGCCGACGACGACAAGCAGCCCAACGTCTACGAAACCGGCAGCGGCGCCGCCCGTGCCGACGACGCCGCGGCGGACGCGCCGGGCGACTCGAAGCTGGGCGAGGACCAGCGCAAGCGCCGGGAGAAGCTGATCGACGAAGCGCTGGAAGAGACTTTCCCTGCCTCCGACCCGATCTCTCCCGCCTGAGCCGCTACGCGGTCACGAGGAGCCGCCCAGCGAAATCCTCGGCGGCGACATCGCGAATCTGCCGGGCGATGCCGCGGGTCAGCGACTCGGGCACCGTCACGTCGAACCCGCGGGCGAGGAGCCCTTCCACCGCCCACTTCACGCAATAATCCGCGGCGACGCCGATCACGGTCACGTCGCGCACGCCGTCGCGCCGGAGCCGTTCGAAAAAAGCATCGCGGGGGAGGGGAGGGGCTTCCGCCCGTCGCTCGTCGCACAGGACAATGTCCGGCTCGGCCCACATGTCGAAGACGCCCTTTTCGAGGCGATAGACCGGGATCGCATCATCGACCGTATCGGGGCTCAGCATGTTGTCCCACCCGGCGCTGCCCTTGACGCAATGGGGCGGGAATTGCTCCGCTTCGGGCGAGTTGGCGTACACCTCCGGCTCGTGGGTGTCGTAGGTGAACAGGATGCCGGCCGTGTCCTCGGGCCGCAGCGCTGCGAGGAAGTGCTCCGCCGCCGGCACCAGCGCCTCGGCTCCCGCCACCGAGAGAGCGCCATCGGCGGCCATGAAATCGCGCTGGGTGTCGACGACGATGACGAACTTCATGCCCTTCTCCTGACGTTCACGCCGCGCCTTACCCCAGCCGCGCGCGCTTGCTAAGCACCGCCGCCATGGACTTCGCCCGCCGCGCCTGGGACCACAGCTTCCCGTTCGATCCGATCGTCCGCACACTGATGGACACGGATTTCTACAAAATCCTGATGGCGCAGATGATCCAGGAGAAGCATTTCAACGATTATGCGACCTTCACCCTCTCCAACCGCACGAAGGATGTCCGCCTCGCCGAGCTGATCGATATGGGCGAGCTCAAGGAGCAGCTCGACCACGCCCGGTCGCTGCGCTTCGAGCCGAACGAGCTGATCTGGCTGCGCGGCCAGACCTTCTACGGCCAGGAGGGGATGTTCACCCCCCACTTCATCGACTTCCTCCGGCGTCTCCGCCTGCCGGAATACGAACTCATCGCCGATCCGGAGACCGGCCAGATCCGCTTCGAGACCCACGCCCGCTGGTGCGAGGCCACATTCTGGGAGATCCCGCTCCTTTCCATCGTCAACGAGATGCGCAACCGCGCGCTGTTGAAGCGGATGAGCCGCAGCCGGCTCGATATTCTCTACGCCCGCGCCAAGGTGAAGCTCTACGCCAAGCTCGAGCGGCTGGCGGCGCTGGAGAATTTGAACCTCACCGATTTCGGCACGCGCCGCCGGCACTCCTTCCTGTGGCAGGAGCATTGCGTGCTGACCGCCGCCGAGGTGCTGGGGAAGGGGTTCACCGGCACCTCCAATGCCTATCTGGCGATGACGCACGGGCTCGAAGCCAAGGGGACGAATGCCCACGAGCTGCCGATGGGACTCGCCGCCATCTGCCCGCCGGACGACGATGCCTGCCTCAAAGAGGCGCAGTACAAGGTGCTGCAGCAATGGCAGAACAGCTATCGCGGCGAGCTGCTCGTCTTCCTGCCCGACACGTTCGGCACCACGCAATTCCTCGCGGACGCGCCGCAATGGGTGGCGAACTGGACCGGTGCCCGGCCCGATTCGAAGGAGCCGGTCGCGGCCGGCGAGGAGCTGATCGCCTTCTGGGAGAGGATGGCGGTCGATCCGGCGGGCAAGCTGATCATCTTCTCGGACGGCATGGATGTCGCGCTGCCGGGGGAGGCGCCGGGCGGCCACGACATTCCGGCGGTGCACGCGCATTTTTCAGGACGCGTGAAGCTCGGCTTCGGCTGGGGGACGATGCTGACCAACGATTTCATCGGCTGCGATCCGGGCGACGGCGAGGCGCTGAAGCCGATCTCGCTGGTCTGTAAGCTCGCCGCCGCCAACGGCCATCCGGCGGTCAAGCTCAGCGACAATTATCGCAAGGCGACGGGACCGGCGGCGGAGGTGGAGCGCTATCGCCGCCTCTTCGGCGCGGCAGGCATGGCCGAAGCGCCGACTTTGGTGTGAAGTGGGGCGGCGGCGCGTGCCGCCGCCCGGCTTCCCTTAGCGGCAGCGGACGTTGCCGCGATCGATCGAACTGCCAAGGGCCGCGCCCGCGCCGGCGCCGAGCAAGGTGCCGACCACCGAGGAGCGTCCATTGGAAAGGCTGTTGCCGAGGAGGCCGCCCAGCGCGCCGCCGAGGATGAGGCCGGTCGTGCCGTCCGACCGACGGCAATAATAGCGCCCGTTGCGGCCGCGATAGATGCGGTCGTCGCGGGTCAGCCGGCGCTCCTGATAATAGCGGCCGTCGCGATAATATTGGTCGGCATAATAGGTGCCGCCGGGGGCGTTGTTGTAGTCGTAGTTGCGGTACGTGCGCCAGTCGCGGCGCTGTGCGTCGGCAGGGGCGGTGGCGAGTGGGGCGACGACGGTGGCCGCCGCAAGCAGGCTAAGGACGAGCTTCTTCATTACACATACTCCGTGAAGCCCCCGGGCCCGGGGGTGGAAACGTTACGCCGCCGGGAAGTTCCCAGCGGCTCAGGTCGACGCCGCGGCGGCGATGCGTTCGGCCTCGGCGAAAAGGCCAAGATCCACCTGTGCGCCCGAGGCGGCGGCATTCTCCGCCAGCTGCTCCGGACGCGACGCGCCGACGATGGCGGAGGCGACGTTGGGGTCGCGCAGCACCCAGGCGAGGGCGAACTGGGCGAGGCTGAGCCCCGCCTCCGCGGCGAGGGGCTTGAGGCGCTGCACCGCCTCGAGGACTTCGTCCTGCATCAGCCGGTCCATGAACCCGCCCATCTCGTCGCTGGTCGCCCGCGTGCCCTGCGGCGGCGTCGTGCCGGGCGCGTACTTGCCCGTAAGCACCCCCTGCGCGAGCGGCGACCAGACGATCTGCGAAATGCCGTTCGCTGCGCAGAGCGGGATCACCTCGCCCTCCGGCTCACGCCAGAGCAGCGAATATTGCGGCTGACTCGAAACGAATTTCTCGACCCCGGCCATCTCGACTGCCGCGCGGATCTTCTCCGCAGGCCATTCCGAGAAACCGATATAGCGCACCTTGCCCGAGCTAACCGCGCGGGTCAGCGCCGCCATCGTCTCCTCGAGCGGCGTCTCGGCATCGTAGCGGTGGCATTGGTAGAGATCGACATAGTCGGTCCCGAGCCGCTGTAGCGACGCGTCCAGTTGCTTCTCGACCTGGGCGGCGGAGAGACCGCGATCGGTCGCCGACATCGGGAAATAGAGTTTGGTCGCGAGCACGTAGCTGTCCCGCGGCCGGCCCTTGAGCGCCTCGCCTAGGAACGTTTCCGCGGCACCGCGTCCGTAAACGTTGGCGGTGTCGATGAAGTTGATTTCGAGTTCGAACGCCTTGTCGACCACCGCCCGTGCCCGGTCCGCCTCGACGCCGACGCCGAAAGTCAGCCACGAGCCGAGCGAGATTTCCGAGACCTGAAGGTCGCTCGATCCCAATTGCCGCCTGCGCATGTCGCTGCTCCCGCTTGCCGTGCCGAGGGAAAGCTTCAGGGCCGCCGCGGTTCCGGTCAGCCGGCGTCGAGCTCCGGCAGGCCGTCGAGCGTCGCGTAGAGCGCGTCGAGGTCGGCGCTCTCCAGCGCGTCGAGCAGGCTGTCGAAGCTGTCGATGACGAAATAGCAGAGCTGGAAGGCCTCCGAGCGGTAGCGGGTGCGCAGGACGCGGGCGAGATCGAAGCGGTGTCGCGCCACCGCCTCGTCCTCCAGCGCGAAGCCGGCCTCGCCGAAGCTCGACGCCAGGCCGGCGCCGTAGATCTTCAGCGCCCCGTCCTCACGGGCGAGGCCGAACTCGACCGTGTACCAATAGAGGCGCGACAGCCGGTGGAGCTGCCCCTTGTCGAGCGCCTCCAGCCCCCGATGGCCGAGCATCTCCAGCACGTCCGCGACGCGGGGGTTGGTGAGCATGGGAACGTGGCCGAACACGTCGTGGAAGACGTCGGGCTCTTCGAGATAATCGAGCTGCTTTGCCGAGCGGATGAAGTTGCCCGCCGGGAATTGGCGGCGGGAGAGGTGGCGGAAGAAGACCTCGTCCGGGACCAGCCCCGGCACCGCCACCACCGTCCAGCCGGTCCGGGCGAACAGGCGCGCGTTCAGCTCGTCGAAATCGGGAATGCCGGAGTGTGAGAGGCGCAGGACGTCGAGCCCCTCCTCGAACGCGCGGACGGCGCGGCCGGCGAGCCGCGCCTGCTGGCGGGCGAAGAGCAGGTCCCAGACCCGGTGGTCCTCGACCGTGTAGTGGGACCAGTTCTGCGGAATCGTCCAATCGTCCCCGGCCGGGGCGGTGGCATCGCGAAAGTCGGCGAACATCGTGTCTCTCCAAATGTGAAAAACCCCGCCCGGGAGGTCCGGACGGGGTGGATTGGCTTGGCTGGTGAGAGCGTGCGCTAGGATCCCGTCCGGTATCGCAAGGCGTAATAATAAGCGACCGTCGCGGCGGCGGCCGGACGGGCGGAGACGGCAAAGGCGGACATCGTCTTCATTGCGAGCAAAGTGGCCTCTCGAATTCAGCCTGTCAACTTAGCTGTTCCCGCCCGAACGCAGCCTGAACGCGTCGGTTGCACTGGACACCCCGCAGCCGCCGCGGCAGCTTAAGCGCCTATAGGGAGGGGCAATTGGCGACACGAGCGGCGGCTGGCGCGGCGGGGGCGGAGGTCTCGATCGAGCGGATCTTCGCGCGCAGCTTTGCGGTTCTTCGCGCCAACTCGCTCGTCGCCTTCGGAATGACCTTCGTGCTGAGCGCCATCCCGATGGCGGTGATCAGCTATGAGTGGGTGCGGCTGCGCGATCACGATTACGGGCCCTTCGGCGCGGGCGTCGGGATCAGCGTGGCGATCGTCACCGGCTTGCTGCTGTTCGTGGCGGCGTCGGCGGCACAAGGCGGGCTGGTCCGCCTCGCCGTCGCGCACGAAGAGGGACGGCGCGCCGGGGTCGGCGAATGTTTCGAGATCGGGCTCTCGCGGGCATTGCCGCTCGTCGTCACGGCGCTGCTCTCCGGCCTCGGCGTCGGTGTCGCCATGCTCGCCTTTCTCGTGCCCGGTCTGATTCTCTATCTCAGCTGGTCCGTCGCGACCCCGGTGGTGGTGCTGGAAAGACAGTCACCGACCGAGGCGCTGGCACGGAGTCAGGAGCTTACGCGGGGCGCACGATGGAGGGTTTTCGGTCTGCAGCTCATTCTCTGGGTCCCGGCGTGGCTGCTTCAGGCGGGCGGGAGCCGCCTGTTGCTCCACGCCGCCGCCGATAGCTTGCTGCTCAGCCTGGGAGGCTATGCCGTGCAGGTGGTCTACGCGACCCTGACCACGACATTGTTCACATTGGTGCGCACGGAGCTCTATTTCGAGCTTCGCAACTGGAAAGAGGGCCCGCCGGCGGACCGGCTGGCCGACGTCTTCCGCTAGCCCCGGCGTCCGGCAGTGGGCAGGGCCGCGCGGTGCCATACCTGGGTCTTGCAGACGAGGCCGCCGAAGCGGCAGCCGTTGATCTCGATCTGGTTGGGCCCAGTCTGGACCATCTCCGAATCGAACTCGTCGCCGAGATCGGGGACGAAGGCGCGGCCCTGCCAGCTGTGCGGCCCAGAGGGGCGATAGTCGCGGAGCAGCTCCAGGCCCATCAGGTTGCGCACCCCGCCCTTGCGGGCCGCGTCCTCCTTCGCCTGCGGAGTCGCCCAGACGACCCGGCCGCACACCGCGGCGCCGCACCGCGCGGTGCGGACGATCACGCTGTTCTTGGGATTGGCCCAGGTGCCGAAGATGCCGGCGTCGGCGTGCGGTGCGGCGGCCGCCAGAAGCCCGGCCATGAAGAGGCTCACCATGATGTCTGTCTCCCGCTCAGTGGAATGTCGCCGGCGCGCCGAGCCCGTGGCGGCGCCATTCGGCGACAACCAGGCCGGCGGCATCGTCGCGCACCAGCACCCGGTCGTAGGCGCCGGTGACGACGAGACGGGTAAAGGATTGAAGGGCCTCGGCCAGGATCGTCGCGCCGGCAATGTCCGGCAGGGTCTCGCCGGCGGTCACAGTATCGACGCGGTACGCCATGATTCTATTCATCCTTCTCGTGCGGCGGCCGGGGCGAGGGGGCCCCGTCACGGCCTTGCGTGCGGCGGGTAACGTCGCGCGCGCCGCTTGGTTCGGGGATGAACCATTTTACATGAAGCGCCGCTGACCGGACGGCTCACATCTCCACCGCGCCGGCTCGTCGCGTTGCCGAATATTCATGGCACCCCCGCCGTTCTTCCGCGTTCAGAGGGACGCCGGGGCGCCAGCGCCGGCCTGTCACACAAGGAAGGATTGAAGCATGAAACGCGTTTTTGTGAGTGCTGCGATTGCCGGCGCGATGCTTGCGGCGGGCGCCGCGACGGTGCCGGCCACGGCCCAGCCGGGCTGGAATTCGAACGCCTTCTGGCGCGGCGCGCCGGGCGGGCAGTGGGAGCGGATCAGCTTCCTCCAGCAGCGCATCGACCGCGGCATCGCCGACGGCTCGCTCAACCGCCGCGAGGGCATGCGCGCCCAGGCCGAGCTGCGCCGCATCCGCTTCGACGCGCAGCGCCTGCGCCAGCGCGGCGGCGGCCGGTTCAACCCGGGCGAAGCGGCCGCGCTGCAGACGCGGCTCGACACCCTGAGCCGCAGCATTCGCTGGTCGCGCCACAACGGCTGGTAACGCTAGGAGAGGCGCCCGCCCGCATTGCCGGCGCGGGCGCCTATTCCCCCGGAGAGGGAAAGCTCAGGTAGAAGAGCCGCCGCACTTCACGGCGGCCGCGCACCACCGTGTCGAGGATCAACCCGACGGCGAAGCTGATCACCGCGACGATCATCAGCCCGGTCGCGAGGATGGCGGTCGGGAAGCGCGGCACCAGATGCGTGTGCGCGTAGGTGATGACCAAAGGCACGGCGAGCACCACCGCCAGCGCCGCCAGCAAGGCCGCAAAACCTCCGTAGAACAGCACCGGCCGCTCGATCCGGAACAGGTGCAGGATGGTGCGCAGGATCCGCCAGCCGTCGCGGTAGGTGGACAGTTTCGAATGTGAGCCTTCAGGCCGCGCCCCGTAGGCCGTGACCACCTCGGCGACCGGCATGGCGAGTTCGAGAGCGTGGACGGTGATCTCGGTCTCCGTCTCGAAGCCGCGGGCCAGCGCCGGGAAGCTCTTCACGAAGCGCCGCGAAAAGACCCGGTAGCCGGACAGGATGTCGGTGAAGGTCCGGCCGAAGATGCGCGCCAGCATGCCGGTGAGCAGCCGGTTGCCGAGGCGGTGGCCGCGCCGATAGGCTTCCTCCACCTCGGAGCGGCGGGCGCCGACCACCATGTCGAGTTGCTCGTCGACGAGGCGGCGGACAAGCTCAGGCGCAGCGGCGGCGTCGTAGGTCGCGTCGCCGTCCGCCATGACATAGACGTCGGCTTCGACGTCGGCGAACATCCGCCGAACGACGTTGCCCTTGCCCTGCATCCGCTCCGCCCGGACGATGGCGCCGGCCTCGGCCGCAACCTCCCGCGTCCGGTCCCGGCTGTTATTGTCGTAGACGTAGACGGTTGCCCCGGGCAGCGCCGCGCGGAATTCGGCGACCGTCCGCGCGATCGCCGCCTCCTCGTTATAGCACGGCAGGAGGACGGCGATGCGGATCTTGCTTTCCCCCCTCACATGCCCCCCTCAGGCGCGGACGGTCAGGCCCCGCCCTTGGCCTTCTTAGCCGCCGGCTTCTTCTTGGGGGAAGCGGACTTTTCCTCAGGCGCGGGAGCGGCCTCCTCGGCGGCGGCCTTCTTGGCGCGCGGAGCCTTGGCGGGCTTCTCCTCGGCAGCGGGCTCGGCCGGAGCGGCTTCCGCCTTCTTTGCCGAAGCCTTCTTGGCGGGCTTCGGCTCGGTTTCTGCGGCCGGAGCTTCGGCCTTGGCCTTCTTGGCTCCGTCCTTCTTGGCCTTGGGGGCGTGATCGTGGCCGTGGTCGTGGTTGCAGTCCGGGCCGTGGACGTGGCCCGTTTCGACGGACTCGATCTCGGCCTGGAGGACGTCGCGGGTCACGGCGCGATCGCTGATCTCGGCCTTCGAGAACAGATAGTCGACGACCTTGTCCTCGAACAAAGGCGCGCGCAGCTGGGCGGCGGCCATCGGCTCGTTCTGGAGATATTCGACGAAGCGCTGGCGGTCCTCGGGGCGATATTGCTGCGCCGCCTGGGCGACGAGCTGGTTCATCTCGGCATCGCTGACCTGGACGCCGGCGCGCTGGCCGATCTCGGAGAGGAGCAGGCCGAGGCGCACCCGACGCTCGGCGATGGCGCGATAATCGTCGCGCTCCGCTTCCATCTCGGCGCGGGCTGCTTCGGGATCCTCCTCGTGCGTTGCTTCATGCTCGAGCTGCTGCCAGATCTGCGCGAACTCCGCCTCAACCATTGAGGGTGGCACCGGGAAATCGTGGCTGGCGGCGAGCTGGTCGAGCAGCTTGCGCTTCATGTGGGTGCGGGTGAGGCCGTTCAGCTCCTGCTCGATCTGGCCCTTCAAAAGCCCCTTGAGCTGGTCGATGCCCTCGAGCCCCATAGCCTGAGCGAAGCTGTCGTCGAGCTGCATCTCCTTGGCACGCTGGACCTCGCCGACGGTCACTTCGAACTTGGCGTCGCGGCCTTTCAGGTACGCGACCGGATAGTCTTCCGGGAAAGTGACGCTCAGCGTCCGCTGCTCGTTCGCCTTGGCGCCGACCAGCTGGTCCTCGAAGCCCGGAATGAGCCGGCCCGAGCCAAGCTCGACCCGCATCGATTCGCCCTTGCCGCCCTCGAACGGCTCCCCGTCGACCGAGCCTTCGTAATCGATGACGACGAGATCGCCCATCTCGGCGGCGTGGTCGGTGCCGGCCGGATCGTAGCTCTTCTGGCCGCTCGCCATCCGCTCGAGCGCCTCGGCGACTTCCTCGTCGGTCGGCTCGACCGTCAGGCGTTCCAGGCTGATGCCTTCGATCTGCGGCTCGCCGACATCGGGAAGCGTCTCGAGCTCGACCTTGACGACCGCGTCCTTGCCGGGGCCGCCATCCTCGAGCTGGACCGAGGGCTGCATCGCGGGGCGCAGCTGCTTCTCGTTCATCAACTGCTGAACGCCGTCCTGCACGGCGCTGTTCAGCGCCTCCTGCTCGATTGCGGGGCCGTGCATCTTGCGGACGAGATTGGCCGGGACCTTGCCGGGGCGGAAGCCGGGCATGCGGATCTGCGGCGCGACGCGCTTCAGCTCGCCGTCGACGCGGGCGTCGATATCCTTCCTGGAAATGGTGATCCGGTAGGCGCGCTTGAGGCCCTCGTTCAACGTCTCGACAGTCTGCATGGGAAGCTCTTACCTTCGTCTCTCGGAAATTTCCGCCGCTGGGGTCGGCGCGCCCTCGCTTTCGCTCGGGAGTTGCACAAGCCGAAACCGTCCCCCGGACGGTTTCGAGTCTGGCGCCACCGCCCTCGCTTCCGCTCGGGAGTTTCGCAAGCCGAAACCGTCCCCCGGACGGTTTCGAGTCTGGCGAAACTGGTGCGGGCGAAGGGACTCGAACCCCCACATCTTTCGATACCAGGACCTAAACCTGGCGCGTCTACCAGTTCCGCCACGCCCGCGGGCCACGGCACGGCGCGGGATATAGCAGGGTCTCGTGCGGGGGCAAGGCGTTGTGCGGGGGCGGGGTCCGTGCACGGAGGAGGGGCCGGTTCAGACCGGCTCCCAGCGATAGACCTCGTGGTCGTGGAACCGCGCGCCGATGCGCCGGTCCCGCCGTTCGGTGGCGAGCCGCAGGCAATAGCGGAGGGTCTTCGGGCTGATTTCGGCCCAGAGCGCCCAGGCGACGATGGCGAGGGAGCGCCGGTCCATGCCGATCGCGCCCCGCCTCAGCAGCGGCAGGAGGACGCCGGGCCGCCGTCCCGCCCACAGCAGGGTCGAGCCCAGCGAGAGCCAGACGTCGGGCTTCAGCCGGCGGTTCCTGCGGCCGGCCACCTTTTCGCCCGCGACGCGGCGGTACATCCGGTCGATCGACGCTTCGACCGAGCGGCGCGACGAGGTCAGCCGCGTGCTGTGCGGCGACGAGCGGTGGCGGTAGAGGGCCGCCGGGATGACGAGGAGGTCGCCCGCCGCCGCCATCCGCCGGTAGAGGTCGAGATCCTCCCAGAAGTCGGCGTCGGCGCGGTAGCCGCCGGCCGTGTCGAAGGCGGCGCGGCGGAACATGATCGAGCCGTGGGGGAACGGAGCGAACGCGGTCGGCGCCGCAAGCCGGGAGCGGTCGCGCGGCCGCACCCGCCGGCCCTGCTCGTCTATTCCCTCGAACAGCGATCCCACGAGGCACGCCTCGGGGTGGGCGTCGAGCGCCTCCAATTGGCGGCGCAGGCGATCGGGGTGGGCGACGTCGTCGGCATCCATCCGGGCGATGAGTTGGCCGGCGGCGTGGCGGACGACGAAGTTCGAGCTTTCAGCCGGGCCGAGGCTCTCGTCGCTCTCGAACAGGCGGATGCGCGGGTCGCGCGCCGCCCATTGGTGCAGGATCTCGCGGGTGCCGTCGACGGACCCGTCGTCGCGGATCAGGAATTCGAAATCGCCATGGGTCTGGCCGAGGATGCTGGCGACGGCGGCATCGACGTAGCCGGCAAGGTCGCGCACCGGCATGACGACGCTGAGGCGCGGCGGCGCTGCGCTTGTGCGCCGCCCGCCCTCGGGGCCTGTCTCACTCTCGTCCCGGGGCATGTCCGGGCGCCTGTAGCCGCCCGCGCCGCCCCCCGCCACTGGAATTGATCCAAATCAGGGGACGGGCCGGCAGGTGCGGGTCGCGTCGATTTGCAGCCCCGGCCCCGCCGCCCCTATAACCCCCCGATGAAAGACGATTTCGCCGCCGCGGTCGCCGCCCAAGGAGACGATGCGGAGATCCGGGCAGTGCTCGAGGAGGTCTGCCGCGTCACCGGCATGGGCTTTGCGGCCGTCGCGCGGGTCACCGAGGACAGGTGGATCGCCGCGCAGGTGCTCGACCGGATCGGCTTCGGCCTGGATCCCGGCGACGAGCTCGCGATCAAGACGACGATCTGCGACGACATCCGCCGCTCGGGCGAGGCGGTGTTCATCGACTATGTCGGCGCCGACCCCGCCTGGCGCAGCCACCCGGTGCCCACCCTCTACGGCTTCCAGAGCTACGCCTCGATCCCGATCCTGCTCGCCGACGGCCGCTTCTACGGCACCTTGTGCGCCATCGACCCGGAACCGCGCGCGGTGAAGCCGGCGGAGACGGTCGCGGCGCTGAGGGCGCTGGCGGGGCGGGTGGCGCGGGCGCTGGCGGGGAAGGTGGGGGAGGGGGCGGTTCCCTGAGGGCTCGGGAAAAGGCGACGGCCGTTGCGACTGTCGCCGGGGCTCCCTGGCCCATCCGTGCCGCCGCGGCCGTGCGGGCGCCGGGTACGAGCCCGCGCCACATCGGACACGCGCCGCTTGGACATCTCGTTACGCCGGTGGTACGACCCGCCCCGCGAGGCGGCCCGGCGTGGCCCGGCCGCCCGCCTGTCGCCGCGCATTCCAACCCCGAGGAACGAGGAGCGCCGCCATGGCCCGCCCGGTCAAGTTCGCCCACGTCGTCTACATGACCCGCAGGTATGAAGCGATGATCGCCTGGTACCAGGACGTCTTCGAGGCCGAGATCGTCAACATGGACCCGGCCATCGCCTTCCTCACCTATGACGACGAACACCACCGCTTCGCCTTCGCGAACCTCGACCTGATGAAGCCCGACGGCGGCGGCGCCGACGACCGCGGCCAGATCGGCGTCAACCACGTCGCCTATACGTACGGGAGCGTCGCCGACCTGCTCGCCACCTACGAGCGCCTCAAGGCGGCCGGCATCCACCCTTATTGGCCGGTCCACCACGGCACGACTTTGTCCCTCTATTACACCGACCCCGACGGCAACCGCATGGAATTCCAGGTCGACGCCTGCAGCGCCGAGGAGGGCAAGGCCTTCCTCGCGGCGACGGACAACCCGGTGGGGGTGGCGTTCGACCCAGAGGCTCTGGTCGCGCGGTGGCGGGGCGGGGAGGCGGAGGAGACAATGCTGGTGCAGCCGGCGGGGGAGCCGGCGCCGGTCCCGCTGGCGCATGGGATGACCTAAGGTCACACCAGGGTCACACCAACGCGGCTCGGCGGCGGCATCCCGGAGCTGCACGCACAGTCGCGTTCGCGAGGACGCAACACCGCTCCGATTCCGCGGCGGCTGCCGCAAGCGACCGGCGCCGGAGTCGGCGGGGACCGGCTCGAAGGCAAGGGGATCGTCGGGGACCGATTCGCGCATCCGACAGGATATGCCGGAAGAGGGGGGTTGTAGGAAAGTTCTTTTTATGTTCCCTCGACTGCCGCCGCCCGCTTCGAGAGGCCGTCACCGCCGCGTCAGCGCAGCTGGCTGTCCTTGCTGCCGCGCCGGTTGATGCCGACGGTGGGAGCGCGGGCGTCGCGGCCCGACTGGCAGGCGACGCAGGTCCGGGCGCCCGGCATGGCGAGCCGGCGCTTCTCGGGAATCTCCTCGCCGCATTCGACGCACTCCGTCTCGCCCCCGCCCGCCGACGCCGCCGCGGCCAGCCGCGCCCGCGCCGCCAGCACGGCGTCCATCACCGTATCGTCGATCTGATCCTGCACCGCGCCATCGCGCGACCAGCCGCCTGCCATCGGGGGCTCCTGTTTTTGTTGTTCTGCTTCAGGGATTTGGGGTTTGGGGGGTGGCTTTTCTAGGCCTGGAGCGCCAAGCGGAAGCCGAGCTTCCGCAAGAGACGCGGCAGGCCGGCCGGCGGGGCGAGAGGCCTCAGCCGAGCGAACCCGTCCGACGCGTCACGGAATTCAGTTCCGTGACGGCTCTTTCGTCGTCGACCGTCACGGCATAGCCTTCGGTAATAGGTACGTACCTGTCACCGCCGATCGGGGAAGGCGCGTCGACATTGAGATTCCGCTCCGAGAGACCAGTCGAGGCGATGGAAGCGACCCGTCCTGACGTGACCTGGCCTCCGGACAGAATATGCCGAAGGGCGGTGACTACTCAGAACTTCGGCCTCCTTGCTTTCTCGTTCGGCGCTTTGGCGTCGGGGCGGAGTTTCTAGCTGCGCGTAGAAGTTTGGCTGCCTCGGCTAACTCGTTCTCCGTGAAGCTGGAATCACGATCGACGGAAGGCACACCATCGCCTTCAGTAGCCGCGCTCGTGATTTCCACATCATTTCCCTGCGCACGATCCATTTCCCCGATAGGACCAGTCAACAAGAACGGCTGCGGCTTCATTACCAACGAGGCTGGTTGACGAGGTCCGTCCATTTCTCGGGTATATGCTCCGGTTGCTGCAAACTTTTCGAGATTCGTGTATAGCGCATGCCTCAGCCGCCTCCCCTCTTCTTCGGGAATCAATTCATTTTGCTCCATCTTAGCGATCTTTTGGACAACTGACATTGTCTCGCCGGCGACTTGTAGATTCTTAAGGGTAACATTCTGCCGATGGAAAGCTACCATATTGTAGACCTCCTTAAGTGTCTCCCTTAATTCGTGCATGAGTCGTGCCAACCCTAGGAAGTCAAACGATTTCTCGCTGCCGGAATCTAGGCCAACGACAGCAAGCTTCGCGTCGGGCATCCCCTCCACCGTTGCAATTATTTTGTAAATACTCTCTACAGAGGCGAGTAACTCGATGAGTCGTGTTGGTGCTGATAGACTGTCACCCCCCTCATCTGCCAATATAACCGTCTGGACTTCCAGTTCCGAGGCTGAGGGCTCCGCCATCTTAGGGTCATACTCACGGCGTAAGAGTTCTGTCACCATAGGTAAAAAGTTGACAACATTATTAACACGATTGTTGTTCTGAAACAGGAAGTCAATGTCCGGCTCCCTAATAGCCGCCTGCCAAGCTTCGGGGTCTGCTAAGTCGGTCAGCTGAAAAATATGCAGAATAGATATCTCCGCATCACTATAAGAAGACACCTTATTGATGAAATCGGTGATTGCCGACAGTGAAATCCAAGCGGACTTCTGTCTTTCTTCCGCGTTACCTTGTCGGAACCCGTCGGTCCCCTTTAGAAACATAGCAGCGATCCCGCTCTCTTTCAGGTCGGCAACGACCCGGCGGGTAGCCGCTTCAAGTATGTCCCTGCGCATCTAGCTTCCTCCCTTTGCGCACACACTTAGCAGCGCGTGAAGGTGGGGCAAGGCTGAGATGCCATTTGAGATGCTGCTTAACGGAGCGAGTTTATCCAAGAGCTCCGGGGTCTGGAGTCAGTCTTTGTCACCGCAGATGCGGACGGATAGCGCCATCGGTGTTGACCACCTTACCCCGTGCCAGCCGCCGGCGCTAGACCGCCGCCTCGCGCTTGGGGTACTTCTGAGCAAGGAAATCCTCGAGGACGTCATCGGACATCAGCAAACCGCGGTGCGAGGAAGGCTTCGTATAGGGATTCGAGCAACCCGTGCCCAAGGCTTCATGCACCTTGATGCCGCAATCGACGACGATCGTCGCCAGTCCCTGGATATCCTCGACCACGGGCGCTTCGCGATTTTGCTTCTTTGCGTGAGGCAACAACCAAACACGTGCCACGCTCAGGCGCCGGATCAGCTCGCGCAAAGCCGCCAAGTCGCAAAGAATGAAGTAGTGAGTGTCAGCGGGGGACCGCTGCGTCGGACTCAGAGCCCCCCCTCACCCCAGCCCTCTCCCCGCCGGGGAGAGGGAGCAGGGGGGCTACTGGTCGAGGAACGACCGCATCTTCCGTGACCGGCTCGGATGCTTCAGCTTCCTCAGCGCCTTCGCTTCGATCTGCCGGATCCGCTCCCTCGTCACCGAGAACTGCTGCCCCACCTCCTCGAGCGTGTGATCCGTGTTCATGCCGATGCCGAAGCGCATCCTCAGCACCCGCTCCTCGCGGGGCGTCAGCGAGGCCAGCACCCGCGTCACCGTCTCCTTCAAGTTCGCCTGGATCGCCGCATCGACCGGGATCACCGCGTTCTTGTCCTCGATGAAGTCGCCGAGGTGGCTGTCTTCCTCGTCGCCGATCGGGGTCTCCAGGGAGATCGGCTCCTTGGCGATCTTCATCACCTTGCGGACCTTCTCCAGGGGCATGGAGAGGCGCTCGGCCAGTTCTTCCGGCGTCGGCTCGCGGCCGATTTCGTGGAGGATCTGGCGGCTGGTGCGGACCAGCTTGTTGATCGTCTCGATCATGTGGACCGGGATGCGGATCGTGCGGGCCTGGTCGGCTATGCTGCGCGTAATCGCCTGGCGGATCCACCAGGTGGCGTAGGTCGAGAATTTGTAGCCGCGGCGATATTCGAATTTGTCGACCGCCTTCATCAAGCCGATATTGCCTTCCTGAATGAGATCAAGGAATTGCAGGCCGCGGTTGGTATATTTCTTGGCGATGGAGATGACGAGGCGCAGGTTCGCCTCGACCATTTCCTTCTTGGCGATGCGCGCCTCGCGCTCGGCCTTCTGGACCTGGTTGACGATGCGGCGGAACTCGGCGAGGCTCATGCCGGTCGCCTGGGCGATCTCGGCGATCTCGCCGCGGATGCGCTCGATGGCGGCGCCTTCCGTCGTGCAGAAGGCGTTCCACTTCTTGTCGGTCGAGCAGACGCGCTCGGCCCAGCCTTCGTCCAGCTCGTGACCAAGATAGCTTTCGAGGAAGGCGCGGCGCGGCACCTTGTGGCGCTCGGCGAGGCGCAGCATCTGGCCGGCGAGCGCGGTCAAGCGCCGGTTGTAGCTGTAGAGCTGGTCGACGAGATATTCGATCTTGGCGTTGTGGAACTGCATGCTCTCGACCTCGGCGGTCAATTGCTCGCGCAGATTCTGGTATTTGGTCTCGTCGCCCTTGGCGAAATCGCGGCCGCCGGACATCGCGTCCATGCGGGAGCCCTGGAGCTTGGAGAATTTCTTGTAGAGGTCGGTGATCTTGGCGAAGCGCTCGAGCGCCTGCGGCTTCAGCGTCTCCTCCATCTGGGCGAGCGAGAGGGTGTTGTCCTCCTCCTCTTCCTCGAAATTGGGGCGGGCGCGGCGGTCGACCAGGCCTTCCTCCTCGTCATCCTCCTCGGCGACGGGAGCCTCCTCGACATCCTCCTCCTCCTTGAAGGAGGGGCCGGCGGTCTTCTCGCTGATCTCGGGCTCGTCGCCTTCCTCGGCGCTGGCGACCTGCTCGGGGGTCGGGCCCTTGGACAGCATGGCGTCGAGATCGAGGATCTCGCGCAGCTGCATGCGGCCCTCGTTCAGGGCATTGGACCAGTCGATGATGGCGTTGAAGGTGATCGGCGACTCGCACAGGCCCCAGATCATCGTGTCGCGGCCGGCCTCGATGCGCTTGGCGATCGCGATCTCGCCCTCGCGGGAGAGCAGTTCCACCGCGCCCATCTCGCGCAGGTACATGCGCACCGGATCGTCGGTGCGGTCGACCGTCTCCTTCTTCTTCTCGATGACGTAGCGCTCGCCCTCGCCGGAGCTGCCGTCGTCGTCGGACGCGTCGATTTCGGGCTCGGCGGCGCGCTCGCCGCCTTCGTCGTCCTCGTCGGCTTCCTCATTCTCGACGACCTGGACGCCAAGCTCGTTGAGCGAGGCCATGACGTCCTCGATCTGGTCGGTCGACATCTGGTCCTGGGGAAGGGCGTCGTTCAGCTCGTCATAGGTGACGTAGCCGCGCTTCTTGGCGCGGGCGATCAGCTTCTTGATCGAGGCTTCGTTCAAGTCGAGGAGAGGGGCGTCGCCGCCGTCCTTGGTGTCCTCGCCGTCGCCGCCGCTACCGTTCGTCGTCTTCGCCATTCTCTATCCTGTCACCCCGCCGCGGCGCCTTCGATGAGCGCCGCCAGCTGCCGTTCCGCCTCGTCGCGGGCCGCCCGGAGCCTTTGCTGCTCCTGGAAGGCCGCTTCGTCCCCCTCCGCCTTCAACCGCGCCGTCGCCGCGTCCAGCGCGGCGTCGAGGCCGGGCTGGGCCGCCAAGGTGTCGATGACCAGAACGAGATCGCGCAGGGCGCGTTCCGGCTCGGCATCGCGGCGGGTGAAGGAGAAAGCCATTCCTCGTGCCCGGCGCAGCTTCTCGGCCAGAGGAGCGACGCCAGCGGAGACCAATATGGTATCGAGGGCCGCGGGATCAAGCGCGCCGTGGAGAAGGGCGCCGGAGAGGAGCGCATCGCGCAGCGCCGCACTGCCCTTGTCGGGCATGGGAAGGGCGGCGATCGCCTCCGAATGCTCGCCGATCGCGGCGGGGAAATGGAGCAGGCCGGCGAGGACGGCGCGGGCGGTCTGTCCGTAAAGGCCGGTGCTGCCGACGCTCTTGGTCGCGGCGGTGAGGGGCTGGCGGGGCTGGAAGCTTTTGCCGCCGCGCTGCTGGCCGAAACCCTTGCGCTCCTGCCAGGGCTGCTGCGGCTTGCGCTCCGGCGGGCGGGTCAAAGCGGCGAAGCGGGCGAGGAATTCGGAGCGATATTGCTCGCGCACATCCTGGTCGGTGATGGTCGAGGCGTGGTCCATCAGCCGGCGGCGCAGGCCGGCCTTGGCCTCGGGGGTGGCGAGGGGCTCGGCCTCGACCTCGTGCTTCCACAGCCGGTCGACCAGCGCCTCGGGCGCTTCAAGCAGCGCCTCGAAGCCGGCCCGGCCTTCGGCACGGACGAGGTCGTCGGGATCCTGGCCGGCGGGGAGGGTGACGAAGGCCAGCGAGCGGCCGGGGCCGACATGGGGGAGGGCGCGCAGGGCCGCGCGGATCGCCGCCTTCTGCCCCGCGCTATCGCCGTCGAAGCAGACGAGGGGGCAGGGGGAGAGGCGCCAGAGTAGGCCGAGCTGCATCTCGGTGACCGCGGTGCCGAGCGGCGCCACCGCCTCGCTTATTCCCGCCTGGTCGAGAGCGATGACGTCCATCTGGCCTTCGACGACGACCACCCGGTTCGCCTGGCGCGCGGCGGCGGCGGCCTTGTCGATGTTGAACAGGGTGCGGCCCTTGTCGAACAGGGGCGTATCGGGGGAATTCAGATATTTTGGCTCGCCGGCGCCGAGAATGCGGGCGGAAAAGGCGATGGTGCGCCCTCGGCGGTCGCGGATTGGGTAGGTGAGTCGTCCGCGGAAGCGGTCATAAGGCTCGCGCTCGGCCTCGGGCTGGATGAGCAGCCCTGCTTCGACCAGCATCGCGTTGCCGAAGCCCTTCAGCGCCGCCTTGAGCTTGCCGCGCGCGTCGGGCGCGAAGCCGAAGCCGAAGCGGCGGCGGGTGCCTTCCGAGATGCCGCGCTTCTCGAGATAGGCCCGCGCATCCCCCCCTTCGATGCCGCCGAGCTGCTCCTCGAACCAAAGCTGCGCCGCCTCCATCACCTCGTAGAGGCCGGTCGCCCGCTCCGCCCGCTCCTGCGAGCGCGGATCCGCCGCCGGCACTTCCATGCCCGCCGCCTCGGCGAGCTCCTTCACCGCGTCCATGAAGGGGAGGCCGCGGGCGTCGGTCAGCCAGCGTATCGCGTCGCCGTGGACGCCGCAGCCGAAGCAATGCCAGAAGCCCTTCTCGTCGTTGACGTAGAAGCTCGGCGTCTTCTCGTTGTGGAACGGGCAGCAGGCCTTGAACTCCCGCCCTGCCTTCTGGAGCTTCACGGTGCGGCCGACCACGCCCGACAGCGAGGTGCGAGCGCGCAGCTCGTCCAGGAACTGGGGGCTGAGACTCACCGGCCGCTGCTCCGGCACCGGAGCGAAGGCGTGTAGTCGGTGGGACCGCGACACGGGCCGCAGGCGAACAGCATCGAAATCCAAACGCTCCCGGGCATCGGTGTCACGCGCACGGATGCAATCTCGCCGCTTTGTGCACGAGATTCGCCGGCGAGTGGAGGGGAATTGATGCCGCATCGCCGACCTGGCGGCCCACTTGACTGGCGAGGCGGGCAGGAGAATGCGACCCAGGCGGGGCCGCCGCCCGCTTTCGACGAACGGCATGGGCGCGTCGTTCGTCGAAAGCGGGTTTTAAAAATGGCGCCATTCGGCTATGGGCCGCGCACCACCTGAGGAGGGGATTCCTTTTTATGATCAAGAAGATAATGCTGAGCGGCGTGGCTTGCGCCGCCCTGCTCGCCGGCTCGTACGCAGTCGCGCAGACCAAGCCCGCCGCCGCCCATGCGGCGCACGCCGCCGCCACCGGCAAGCCCGAGCTCGGCGCCTGGGGCGTCGACCTTTCCGGGATGGACAAGACCGCGAACCCGGGCGACAGCTGGTACAATTATGTGAACGGCACCTGGGACCGCACCACCGAGATCCCGGCCGACAAGTCCAGCTGGGGCGGCTTCGGCGTTCTCGCCGAGCTGTCGAACACGCGCACCCGCACCCTCGTCGAGGACATCGCTTCCAAGCCCGCCGCCCAGGGCAGCAACGAGCAGAAGATCGGCGATCTCTACCGCAGCTACATGGACGAAGCGGCGATCGAGAAGGCCGGCATCGAGCCGCTCAAGCCCTATCTCGCCCGCATCGACGCGATCCACAGCCAGACCGATCTCGCCGCCGCCTTCGCCGAAGCGAACCGCACCGGCGTCGGCAGCCCGATCGGCATCGGCATCCAGCAGGACCTCAAGAATAACAGCCTTTACGCCGCCTATGTCGGCCAGGGGGGCATCGGCCTTCCCGACCGCGACTATTACACCGAGGCCAAGTTCGAGCCGATCCGCGCGAAATATGTCGAGCATGTGACCAACATGCTGCGGCTCGCCGGCATCTCGGAGCCGGAAGCGCGCGCCAAGCGCGTCTTCGAGCTCGAAAAGGACATCGCCGCCACCCACTGGAGCCGCGTCCAGAGCCGCCAGACCGAGAAGCTCTACAACCCCAAGAGCCTCGCCGAGCTGGCGCAGATGGCGCCAGGCTTCGACTGGACGACGTACCTCAAGGGTACCGGCTTCGCCGACCAGAGCCGGGTGATCGTCGCCCAGCCGAGCGCGATCGAAGGCACGGCGAAGATCATCGCCTCTGCGCCGATCGACACCTGGAAGGACTATCTCACCGTCCGCACCATCCGCGCCTCGGCGCCGATGCTGCCCAAGGCGTTCGTCGACGAGAATTTCGCCTTCGCCAAGGTCCTCACCGGCACGCCGCAGCTGCCGGACCGCTGGAAGCGCGGCGTCGGCGTCGTCAACGGCGTCCTCGGCGAGGCGGTCGGCCAGGCCTATGTCTCGCGCTACTTCACGCCGGAGACCAAGGCCAAGGCGGACGAACTGGTCCACAACCTCATTCGCGCGATGGATGCCCGTCTCGCCAATCTGACGTGGATGGCGCCCGAGACCAAGGCGAAGGCGCGGGTCAAGCTCGCCGCCTTCACCCCGAAGATCGGCTATCCGGACAAGTGGCGCGACTATTCGGCGCTGCAGATCGTCCCCGGCGACCTCGTCGGCAACGCGTTCCGCGCGCGCGCCTTCGAATATAACCGCCAGCTCGCGAAGATGGGCAAGCCCGTCGACAAGGGCGAGTGGTTCATGACCCCGATGACCGTCAACGCCTACGCCAACCCGGTGATGAACGAGGTGGTGTTCCCGGCCGCCATCCTGCAGCCGCCCTTCTTCGATCCGAACGCCGACATGGCGGTCAATTACGGCGCCATCGGCGCGGTGATCGGCCACGAGCTCAGCCACCATTTCGACGACCAGGGCCGCAAGTACGATCCGCAGGGCAACCTCGCGGACTGGTGGACGGCCGCCGACGTCGAGCGGTTCAAGACCGGCACCGACAAGGTGATCGCGCAATATGGCGGCTACGAGCCGGTCAAGGGCACGCACGTCAACGGCGAGCTGACGCTCGGCGAGAACATGGCGGACCTCGCCGGCCTCGCCGTCGCCTATGACGCCTACAAGCTGTCGCTGCACGGCAAGGCCGACCGGGTGATCGACGGCTATACCGGCGACCAGCGCTTCTTCCTCGGCTTCGGCCAGGTGTGGCGCAACAAGATGCGGGAAGCGGCGATGATGCAGCAGCTCACCACCGATCCGCATTCGCCCGGCCAGCTGCGCCCGAACGTCGTGCGGAACTTCGACCAATGGTACAAGGCCTTCAACGTGACGAGCGGCGCCCTCTATCTGCCGCCGGAGCAGCGCATCCACATCTGGTAAGCGCGTGTTCGCGTCCAAGCGTCTCTGAATGCTTGCATGGACCGGGCCGGCGAGGCATCGCCGGCCCGGTTTCTTGTTTCAGCCCGCCGAAGGATTCGCCCGCTGTCCCGCAAGTTCGCGTACCTGTCGCTTGGCGGCATCCTCGTCCTCTTCATCCTCTTCTGGGCCGCCGCCAGGCACCACGGGCCGGTGGCGCCGGCGCCGGGCGGGCCGACCGTCGCGGCGCCCAATGTCGGCATCTCCGATCGCGACCTCGCCCGCATCGACGAGCGCCAGCAGGCGAAGGACAGCTTGGTCGACTATAATCTCCTCAACCATCGGCTGACCCGGCTGATGGACGCGCCCAACATGATCGGCATGGCGGTCGGAGTCGTGGAGAATGGCGAGATCCGCTTCCTCAAAGGCTATGGCGAGACCGTCGCCGGCAGCGGCGACAAGGTTACGCCGAACACCCTGTTCCGCTGGGCGTCGGTTTCGAAGGGCGTCGCGGCCGACATGGTGGCGCTGCTTGCCCATGACGGGAAGCTGTCGCTGGTGGAGCCGGTCGGGCGCTATGCACCCTCCCTGAAGCTTCCCGCCGGGAACGAGAACCGGGCGACGGTGGCGGACCTCCTCTCGCACCGGCTGGGGCTGTTCAGCCACGCCAACGACAACAAGCTGGAGGAAGGGCAGGACCCGCACATGCTCCGCTCGATGCTGGCGCAGCTCAACCCGATCTGCCCGCCGGGGACCTGCTGGGCCTATCAGAACGTCGCTTACGACGCGTCGTCCGAGATCGTCGAGAAAGCGACGGGCAAGACCTACGAGCAAGCCGTGCGGGAGCGGATTTTCGGCCCGCTCGGCATGCGCTCGGCCTCGCTCAACCGCAATTCGCTGGTGACGGCGCCGAGCTGGGCGCGGCCCTATACGGGCGGCAAGCACGGCAAGCCGGTGGAGGTCAGCGATGCTTATTACCGGATTCCGGGGGCGGGCGGCGTCAACAGCTCGATCAAGGATCTCGCCATCTGGATGGAGGCCCAGATGGGCCTCGCGCCCAATGTCATCCCGCCTGACGTGCTGCGCGAGGTGCAGACCGGACGGGTGGCGACGGCGGGCGAGCTTGGGCGGATGCGCAAGTTCCGCGAGCGGGTGCGCACCGCCCAATACGGCCTCGGCTGGCGGGTCTACGATTATGCCGGCCACCGCGTCATCGCCCACCGCGGGGGGGTGAAGGGCTACCGCTCGCTGATCATGTTCGATCCGGCGCTGAAGAGCGGCGTCGTCGCCTTGTGGAACGGCTCGAGCAGCCAGGCCGGCGGCCTCGAGTTCGAGGTGATGGACATGCTGTACCGCCTCCCGCCGCGGGATTGGCTCGGCCTCGACGAGAAGCCGGTGCCCGAGGCGGCGGAGGAGGGCAACAGCGCCGTGCCGGATGCTGGGGGCTGAGCGAGGCCACGATCACCAGACGTTCGTCACCCCGGACTTAATCCGGGGTCCACCTCTCTTGTCGCTCGGTTCAAGGAGAAGAAGGTGGATGCCGGATCAAGGCCGGCATGACGATCGCGGTTGCGGATCCACCGCAGACCTATCGCATCAGCACGAGCTCTTCCGCCATCGTTGGATGCAGGGCCACCACCTGGTCGAAATCGCTCTTCTTCAGCTTCGCCTTGATCGCAATCGCCGCGGCCTGGAGGATTTCGGGCGCGTCGGGGCCGATCATGTGGAGGCCGACCACCTCGTCCGTCTCGGCGTTGACGACGAGCTTGTAGAGGGCGCGCTCGTTCCGGCCGGCGAGGACGTTCTTCATCGGGCGGAAATCGGAGGTGTAGGTGCGCACCGAGCCGAGCTTGTTGCGGGCCTGGCCCTCGGTCATGCCGACGCCGGCGAGGGGCGGGTGGCTGAACACGGCCGACGGGATGTTCTCATAGTCGACACGAGTGGGCTTGTCGCCGAACAGGGTGTCGGCGAAGGCCTGGCCCTCGCGGATCGCGACGGGGGTGAGCTGGACGCGGTTGGTGACGTCCCCGACCGCGTAGATCGAGTCGCAGGTGGACTTGTTGTCCGCGTCGACGACGACGGCGCCCTTGTCGTCGAGCTGGACGCCGGCGCTGTCGAGGCCGAGGTCGGCGGTGTTGGGCGTGCGGCCGATCGCGTACATGACGCAGTCCGCCTCGATCGTGTCGCAGCCCTCCATGTGGACGAGGAGAATGCCGTCCTCCCGCTTCTCGATGCGCTGGAACTTGACGTGGAAGCGGTAGTCGATGCCCTTCATGATGGAGATGGTGAGGAGGCGGTCGCGGATCGTCTCGTCATACCCGCGCAGGATGACGTCGGAGCGGTTCACCAGGGTCACGTGGGCGCCGAACTGGTGGAAGATGCCGGCGAATTCGTTGGCGATATAGCCGGCGCCGGCGATCACCACGCGCTTCGGGACCCGGTCGAGGTGGAAGGCCTCGTTCGAGGTGATGCCGTGCTCGGCGCCCTCGAAGCTGGGCACGACCGGCGTGGCGCCGGTGGCGATGAGGATGAGCTTTGCCGTGAGTGTGCGGCCGCCGGCGAGGCGGACCTGGTTGGGGCCCGTGACGACGGCGCGCTCGCGGATCACCTCGACATTGTGGTTGGAGAGGGTCTCTCCATAGGCCCCCTCGAGCCGGTCCACCTCTGCGAGGACGTTGTCGCGCAGCGTTTTCCAGTTGAACGCGCATTCGGGGACGTCCCAGCCGAAGCGGCGCGCGTCGGCAAGGTCCTCGGCGAAATGGGCGCCATAGACGAGCAATTTCTTGGGCACGCAGCCTCGGATGACGCAGGTGCCACCGACCCGGAATTCCTCGGCGACCGCGACTTTGGCGCCGTGGGCGGCGGCGACGCGGGAGGCCCGGACGCCGCCGGAGCCGGCGCCGATGACGAAGAGGTCGTAGTCGAACTTCATGTTCTCGGCTCCAGCCACAGCGTACGCTGCGGAAAATCGGTGGTGATGACGAAGTGGCGAAGGATTGAGGTGCCGACATTGACGTCGCCGGCGGTGCCCGTCGCATCGATGGCGGCACGGACGTTCTCGAAGGTCCGTCCGCCGACCGTAAGGGATTTCAGGACGACGATGTCGCGGCTGACCTTGCCGCCGATGCCGCCGCCGTCGCTGCGGCCGACGATGCGCTTGGGAGCGAGGAGGCCGGTCTGCTCGGCATAGGCCTTGCCGACAAGCACCTCACTGCCGTTTCCGAGATCGAACTCGGCGCGAACCGGCGGGCCGCCCTCGACGCTGACGGGGAAGTTCTCGACGCCGTGGGCGGTGACGAGGGTGTAGCGCTCACCCCCCGGCTGCACGGTGCGCGGCACGGCGGCGATGGTGCCGCGGGCGAGGTCGATGCGCAGGCGCGCCGAGTCGAATATCTCGCGGCCGAGGATGAGCGTGACGGGCCGTCCGACCAGGCGCTGCGAAAGGTCGCGAAGGTCCAGCACCACGGCGGTCATGTGGGGGAGGCGCAGGCCTGCCGCGGACAAGGACACTCCGTGGGCGAAGCGGCCCTTCTCGGCGCCACCGCTGCCGTTCACCGCCTGATCGCTGCCGAGGCGGAGGCGCAGGCGGCGGGCGAGAGTGTCGTCGATCACCGACATTTCCGCCGCCGAGTCCAGCAAGGCGGTGACCCGGGTGCCGTTGACGCTGACGGGGATGAAGAGGCGGTTGCGGAACAGCTCGATCCTCGTCTCCGCGGCCATCGCCGACGATGCAGCGACGAAGAGGAGAACGGGGAGGGCGAGCAGCGCCCGCTTCATTCGTCGAGGCCGCCCAGCGCCTTTTCGATGAGCGCCTCCGTCGACGGATCGAAGTCCATGCCGCCGCCGTCGATCGACTTCGCCATCTCCTTGCCGAGTTCGACGCCATACTGATCGAACGGGTTGATGCCGAGCAGCACTGCATTTGCGAAGGTGCGGTGCTCGTAGAAGGCGAGGAGGGCGCCGAGCGTGGGCGGATCGATTCGGTCGAGAAGGATCGTCGTCGAGGGGCGGTCGCCGGGATAGGAGCGGTGCGGGTCGTCGCTCGCCTTGCCGGCCATCAAAGCGGCGCCCTGCGCGAAGCAGTTGATCAGGAGCTGGCGGTGATGCTCCTCGTCATAGCTGTGGCCGGGCTCGATCGCTGCCACGAACTCGACGGGGACGAGGTGCGTCCCCTGGTGGAGGAGCTGGAAGACGGCGTGCTGGGCGTCGGTGCCGACGCCGCCCCAGGTGATCGGCGCGGTGGCGCGGCCGACGGGGCTGCCGTCGAGCTTCACCGACTTGCCGTCCGATTCCATCTCCAGCTGCTGGAGGTAGGAGGGGAGGAGGCGGAGCCGCTCATCATAGGCGAAGACGGCGCGGGTCTCGGCGCCGCGGATATTGGCATAATAGCGGTCGACGAAGGCGGCGAGCACCGGCGCGTTCCGCTCGAGCGGCGCGAGGCGGAAATGGCGGTCCATCGCCGCCGCGCCTTCGAGCAATTGCTCGAACGCCTCCCAGCCGAGCGCAAGCGCCGCCGGAAAGCCGATCGCCGACCACAAGGAGTAGCGGCCGCCGACGCTCTCCGAGAACGGCAGGACGCGAGTCTCGTCGATGCCGAACTCGATCGCCTTGTCCGGCGCGGCGGTGAGCGCGACGATTCGGCCATAGGGATCCTCGACGCCGCCGTCCTCCAGCCAGGCGATGGCGGAGCGGGCGTTGAGCATCGTCTCGCTGGTGGTGAAGGTCTTCGACGCGATGACGAGGAGGGTGGTCTGCGGGTCGAAGCCGGCGACCGCTTCCTCGAGCGCGGCGGCATCAACGTTGGAGACGATGGCCGCCTCGTAGCGGTCGCTGCCGCGGCCCAAGGCGTCGATCAGGAAATCCGGGCCGAGCGCCGAACCGCCGATGCCGATGTGGATGACGTGGCGGATCGGGCCGAACGCCTCCGCCTCGATCGCGTCGATGAGCGCGCGCATGCGGGCGTGGAGGGCGGATGCGCGGGCGACGCTCTCGGGTGCGCCTTGTCCCCGCTCGGCGCTGTGCTCGGCGGCGCGGCCTTCGGTGGGGTTGACGATGTTGCCGGCGAAGAGGGCGTCGCGGGCGCCGGCGAGGTCCTGGTGCCGGGCGAGCGCGGCGAAGCCCGCCACGAGCCCGGCGTCCAAGTGGGTCTTCGAAAAGTCGAAGCGGATGCCGCCTTCGTCGAGGCTGAGCGCCCCCAGCCGGCCGGGCTCCCGCGCGAACAGGGCGGTCAGCGCGGCGCGCGGCGCGGCTTCGAGGGCGGCCCAGGCGCGGTTCGTCTCGTCCATGGCGGCGCTATAGGAAGGGGAGGGGGCGAGGGGAATAGGATGCTTGATTTGCCCCGTCCGCCGCGCGAAAGGCTGCGGCCATGGCGAGCGGCGCGAAAGCACTGAAAATATCGAAAGCGCGCGGCGGCCTGGCAGAGACGACGCGGTTCCTGCTCGTCCTGTTTTTGGCGGCGGTGCTGCTGCGCACCTTCGTGTTCGCGCCGTTCATGATCCCGTCCGGCTCGATGCTGCCGGGGATGCGGATCGGCGACTATCTGTTCGTCGCCAAATGGCCCTACGGCTATTCGCGCTACGCCTTTCCCTTCGGCCTCGCCAGTTTCTCGGGAAGGCTGTGGAGCGCCGAGCCGAAGCGCGGTGACATCGTCATCTTCCACCATCCGGCGAGTGGTCAGGATTATGTGAAGCGGCTGATCGGTCTGCCCGGCGACACCGTGCAGGTGCGGGACGGGGTGCTGATCCTCAACGGCAAGCCGGTGCCGAAGGTGCGCGTGGCCGATTTCCTGATGGAGGAGAGCGCCAACAGCCCGTGCCGCTATGTCGGCGGCTATGCGCCCCAGCCGGACGTCGAGAACGGCCGCACCTTCTGCCGCTACCCGCGCTACCGGGAGACGCTGCCCGACGGCAAGTCGTACGAGGTGCTCGACCAGATCCACGGCGTCGCCGACGACACGCCGGTCTACCGCGTCCCAGTGGGCAATGTGTTCGTAATGGGCGACAATCGCGACGACAGCGCCGACAGCCGCTTCTCGCCGGAGGTGGGCGGCGTCTCCTTCCTGCCGGAGGACAATCTGATCGGGCGGCCGCTGCTCATCTTCTTCTCCACCGACGGTTCGTCGAGCTGGTTCAAGCCCTGGACCTGGTTTTCGGCCGCGCGCTGGGACCGCGTCGGGAAATCCTATTGAGCGCGCCGCTTGCCTCCTGGCTTGCCGAAGCGCTGGGTGAGACGCCGGGCGACCTCGCGATCTACGAGCGCGCGCTGACGCACCCGAGCCATGGCGGCGACAATTACGAGCGGCTGGAGTTCCTCGGCGACCGGGTGCTCGGCCTCGTCGTCGCGCACTGGCTGGTCGAGCGGTTCCCCGATGCGGAGGGCAAGCTCTCGCAACGCCTCAACGCGCTGGTGACCGGCGAAGTCTGCGCCGAGATCGGGCGAGAGCTCGGCGTGCCCTCGCACCTCAGGCTCGGCAAGCAGGCGCAGGACGACGGCGTGTTCCAGAGCGATAACGTATTGGGCGACGTCACGGAGGCGCTGATCGGCGCTCTCTATCTCGACCAGGGGCTGGAAGCGGCGCGGCGGTTCATCCGGGCCCGCTGGGAGACGCGCGTCGAGCGCCTCACCGCGGCGCCCAAGCACCCCAAGGCCGCCCTCCAGGAATGGGCTGCGGCAAACAACCGGCGGCCGCCCGAATATATCGTGACGGATCGGAGCGGCCCGGACCACGCGCTGCGCTTCACCGTTGCCGTGACGATCCGGGGCCTGGGCGAGGCGAGCGGGATCGGATCTAGCAAGCAGGAAGCCGAGAAGCTCGCCGCGGAAGCCATGCTGGAGAAATTGAAATGAGCGAGCGCTGCGGCCTCGTCGCCATCGTCGGCGCGCCCAATGCGGGCAAGTCGACGCTCGTCAATGCGCTCGTCGGACAGAAGGTCGCGATCGTCAGCCCCAAGGCGCAGACGACGCGCACCCGCATCATGGGCATCGCCATCGAGGGCGAGGCGCAGATCCTGTTGCTCGACACGCCCGGCATCTTCGAGCCGAAGCGGCGGCTCGACCGCGCGATGGTCGCCGCCGCCTGGGGCGGTGCGACCGAGGCGGATCTGATCGCGCTGATCATCGACGCGGAGACGGGCTTCTCGCGCCGCATCGAGGCGATGGTCGAGCAGATCAAGGGTCGCCGCGAGGCCAAGATCCTCGTCCTCAACAAGGTCGATCTGGTGAAGAAGGAATCGCTCCTCGCGCTGGCGACGCAGCTGGGGGAGCGGCTCGAATTCGAGGAGGTCTATTTCGTCTCCGCCTCCACGGGCGACGGGGTGCCGGAGCTGAAGCGCGCGCTGGCGGCCCGCGTGCCGGAAGGGCCCTGGCATTTCCCGCCCGACCAGGTTTCCGACGCCACCGACCGCATGCTCGCCGCCGAGGTCACCCGCGAACAGCTCTACCTCCAGCTCCACGCCGAGCTGCCCTACGAAAGCGCGATCCAGACCGAGAAGTTCGAGGAGAGGAAGGACGGCTCGGTCGCCATTCACCAGCAGATCCTCATTGGCCGCGACAGTCAGAAGGCGATCGTGCTCGGCAAGGGCGGCACCCGCATCCGCGCCATCGGCGAGGCGGCGCGCAAGGAACTCGGCGAACTGCTCGGGCGCAAGGTCCACCTCTTCCTCCACGTCAAGGTCAACCCGAAATGGGAGGAGGATAGGGGGCTCTACCGCGACATCGGGCTCGATTGGGTGGAATAGCTATTCGTCGGCGAGCCGCCGGACCACGTCCATCTTAGCGTGGAAGATGCGCACCACGTCCAGCATATCGGCGGTTTCGCGGAAGAAGATGTAATGCTCCTGGCATCGGCAGCGTCCGAACAGGCGGCCGCGCGACTTCACCCACGTCGCAATCGCCTCCCCCGCTGCGATGGCTTGGATCCCACGCCCAAGATCCTCAAGATAGGCTCGCGCCTGCGACGCGCCCCCACTTTCTGCGGGTGTAATAGCGGATCTCCCGGAGATCGGCGACGGCGCCAGGCCGGAGCCTGATTTCCTTCATGCCCGAGCGGCGTCGAGGCGATCCTGCTCGGCCAGCCATGTTTCCATGTCGAAGGGCTCTGCCTCACCGCTGTCGAGACTTTCTTGGAGGGCACGCGCGAGCGCTTCCTCCTGCGCCTCATATCGTTCCAGCAGGCGCACCGCCTCCTCGACGACCGCGCTTGGATTCTCACATCGTCCCGATGCCAGCTTGTCCTCGATCAAGACACGGAAGTGGCGGGCGAGGCGGATGTCGGTCTGCTCAGTCACGCGGCTTCTCCTGCCAATATCATAGCGTGTCGTGGAGGATGCTCCAACCGTTCAAGCGCCTCCAAGCACCTCCTCAACCCACTCCGGCACCAAGTCGCCCGCGCGCCCCGTCCGCACCTCCTCGAACCAGATGCTGCCGAGACTGGGGTCGAGGTTGATCTCGAGGGTGCGGGCGCCGGCGTAGCGGGCGGTCTGGACGAAGCCGGCGGCGGGGTAGACGGCGCCCGACGTGCCGATCGAGACGAACAGGTCGCACCGGCGCAGCGCGGCGTCGATGCGGTCCATCTCGTAGGGCATTTCGCCGAACCAGACGATGTCGGGCCGCAGCTGCCCCGGGGTGGCGCAGGCGGGGCAGGCGGGGCCGCTCGACAGCTCTTCGTCCCAAGATACATGCGTGTCGCAGGCGAGGCACCAGGCGGAGCGAAGAGCCCCGTGCATGTGGAGGAGCCGCCGCGACCTGGCACGCTCGTGCAGATCGTCGACATTCTGGGTGACGAGGAGGAGATCGCCCGGCCATTCGGCGTCGAGGCGGGCGAGGGCGCGGTGGGCCGCGTTCGGCTCCACCTCCTTCAGCCGGGCGCGGCGGGCGTCGTAGAAGCGCTGGACCAGGACAGGGTCGCGCGCGAAGGCTTCGGGCGTCGCGACATCCTCGACGCGGTGACCTTCCCAGGTGCCCTCGGGACCGCGAAAGGTGGCGAGGCCGCTCTCCGCGGAAATGCCGGCGCCGGTCAGTATGACGACGCGGTCCACTTGTCTCTCCACGTCAGAATTCGCGCTGCAAGGCTTCGGCGAGATCGCCCTTCCTTTCCACCCGCACCTCCTTCGAGCCGAGCCACTGCGCCATCAGGCGGAGTTCGGCGCCTAGTGCCTCGGTCGTGTCCTCCGGCGCGCCCGCCTCGCGGTGGGCGGACTGAACGAGGAGGTGTCCATGCTTCCGGTCGGCCTTCAAGTCGACACGGGCGGCGATGCCGTCGCGGAGCAGGAAGGGAAGGACGTAATAGCCGTGCACCCGCTTCTCGGCCGGCGTGTAGATTTCGATGCGGTAATGGAGGCCGAACAGGCGCTCCGCGCGGGAGCGTTCCCAGATGAGCGGGTCGAACGGAGCGAGCAGGGCCTGCGCCTCGGTTGCACGGGGCCTGGCGGCGTCCTGATGGAGGTAGGCGACGTCGCGCCAGCCTTGGACCCGAACCGGCTGCAGCACGCCTTCCTCAGCCAGCTCGGCGATGCCGGGTGCAGTCTCGCCGGGCGAGAGGCGGAAATAGTCGCGCAGATCCCGCGAGGTCGCGACGCCGAGCGCGCGGGCCGCCCTTTCCAGCAGGGCGCGCTGTGCCTCGGCCTTGGAGGTCGTGGGAAGGGCGAGGATGCGCCTGGGGAGCACCCGCTCCGGCAGGTCGTAGACGCGCTCGAAGCTCCCGCGGCGGGTGGCGGTGGTGATCTTCCCGGCCCAGAACAGCCATTCCAGCACCCTTTTGGCGCCGCTCCACTCCCACCAGCCGGTTCGGCCCTTTTCCAGGTCGGACGCCGCCAACGGGCCCTCGGCGGCGATTCGGGCGAGGATGGCGTCCGCCTCGCCGCGGCGCTCCTCGACGAAGCTGCGCAGGGATTTCCATCCTGCCTCGCCGCGCTCCGCCTCTGCCATCCGCCAGCGCAGCAGCGGGTGGAGCTCGAACGGGAGGAGCGAGGCTTCGTGTGCCCAATATTCGAACAGCCGCCGCGGCTTTCCCCAGGCGGCGCGGTCGAGCAATTGGGTAGGATAGTCGCCGAGGCGGGAGAAGGCCGGCAGGTAGTGCGCGCGCGATACCACATTGACGCTGTCGATCTGGAACAGGTTGAGCTTCTCGGCCAGCGCAAGCAGCCGCCGCTCGCTCACCGGCCCCGCCGGCCGCGGCCGCGCCAGGCCCTGCGCGCCGAGCGCGATCCGGCGGGCTTGCTTCAACGACAGGAGCGGCAGGGCGTCGGCCATGCCGCTCCTTAGCTCATTTGCCGGCGACGGCGATCCTCCCGCGCCACAGCCGGGCGCGGTAGAGCTCGTAGCAGCGGGCGCCGCAGGCGAGGCGAATGAGCGCCCCTTCGGCGATGGCGCGGGCGCGGGCGAGATCCTCCTCGACCAGCGGGCGCAGAGCCTCGGCGTTCCAGGCGGCGCTGTGGCGAACGTCGAGGCTGGCGTGGAGGTCGAAATAGCGCCGCACCTTGGGCGGGAAGCCGAGGCGGCGTAGCGCCGCGGCGGTGCAGCCGGAACGGCCCGGCGCCGTCAGCTCGATGACACCAAGCGCGCCCACCGAATGCCAGGCATAGCGGCGGTTGGTAGCCATCGCCGTCATCGCATTGGCGAGGGCGAGGCTCTCGGGGAGCGTGTCGTCGATCGTCGGTTCGAGATCGAGCGCCGTCACCAGCGCGTCGAGCATCGGCCCGTGCATCCCCTTCGGGTTACCGCGGCCCATTTCGTCCCAATAATTGCGGGCGAGCTCGAGCTTGGCGCGCTTCGGGAACTTAACCTGCGTCATGGCGACGAGATCGTCGAAGCCGGCCTCGCCCGCCGCCTCCTGCTCCAGGAACCAGCGCAGATCGGCGAGCGGCGCCTCTTCGGCGAGCCACGGGAAGAGCGGGTCGCCTTGGCCGGGGCCGCGCTCCTTCAGCCCCTCATACCAGGCGATGAAGCCGTCGGCGTCAGTCGGTGCCTCGGCGGCAGCGCGCGCGGCTTCGCGGCGCAGCGTCTCCAGGAACGCCACTTCGAGGTGCCGCATCTCGGCGTCGCGGTCGATCTCGGCCTGCCAGTCGGCAGCGGGAAGCTGCGGCGCAAGGCGGTCGCGGTTCCAGCGCGCGAGCCGGCGCTGGAGGAACGCGTCGGCCGCGGGGTGGGTCGCGGCCGGCGCCGGACCCCATTGGAAGATACTGGCCATCATGTCCTTCGTGAAACGATTTCGCCTTAGAAATGACAGGGCGGAAGGAAGGTTCCGGCGGTTGCGCTCGCGGGCGCCCTCGCCCACAAAGGAGCCATGATCTTGATCAATGTGTTCGGCGCCGGCGGCCGGATGGGCCGCGCCATCGCCATGGCCGCCGAGGGGCGGGACGATATCCGGCTCAGCGAGGCCGGAGAGGCGGACGTGTTCGTCGACTTCTCGGTGCCGGAGGCGCTGGAGGATAATCTCAAGGCGGCGGGGGCGGCAGGGAAGCCGATCCTCGTCGGCACCACCGGGCTCGGCGAGGATCATCAGCGCCTGATCGACGCTGCGGCGGAGAAGGTCGCCGTGATCCACGCGCCCAACACGTCGCTCGGCGTCAACCTGCTGCGCCACCTGGTCGAGGAAGCGGCAGCGCGGCTCGGGCGGGAATGGGACATCGAGATCGTCGAGATGCACCACCGCGACAAGCGCGACTCGCCTTCCGGCACGGCCTTGCTGCTCGGCGCTTCGGCCGCGAAGGGGCGGGGGGCGACGATGCAGGAATTGAGCCGCTTCGACCGCATGGAAGGCGGGGCGCGCGAGGCGGGGACGATCGGTTATGCGGTGCTGCGCGGCGGCACGGTGGCCGGCGAGCACCAGGTGATCTTCGCCGGCGAGGGCGAGCGGATCGAGCTCGCCCACCGCGCCGACAGCCGGATGATCTTCGCCCGCGGCGCGATCGCCGCGGCTTTGTGGCTCGCGGGGAAACCGGCGGGCCGCTACACGATGGCGGACGTGCTGGGCCTCTGATGGCGGAGGAGGGGGCGCCCCGGCTGCTCCGGCGCCTCGGCCCGTTCGACGCGACGATGCTGGTGATGGGCGGCATCATCGGCTCCGGCATCTTCATCAACCCGGCCGAAGTGGCGCGCGCGGTCCACACGCCGTTCCTGATCGTCGGCGCCTGGGTTTTGGGCGGGATCGTCGCCATGGCCGGCGCCCTCGTCTATGCCGAGCTGGCGGTGCGGCGGCCGGAGACGGGCGGCCAGTACGCCTATCTCCGCGACGCGTTCGGGCCGCTCCCCGCCTTTCTCTACGGCTGGTCGCTGCTGCTCGTCATCCAGTCCGGCGGGATGGCGGCGGTGGCGATCACCTTCGCGCGCTATTTCGTCGTGCTCACCGGCTGGGACGTGCCGGAGGGCGCCATCGCGGCGGGCACGCTGGCGCTGCTCACCCTCGTCAACTGCTTCGGCGTCAAGGCGGGCAGCAACGTCCAGAGCGGGCTGATGCTGCTCAAGATCGGTGCCATCCTCCTCCTCGTCGGTTGCGGCTGGTGGTTCGCGCCGGTCCACCCGCAGACGGCGGCGGCTCCCTTGCTGGACCATTCCGCGCCGCTCGGCCTCCTTGCCGCCATCGGCGCCGCGATGACGCCGGTGATGTTCGCCTACGGTGGCTGGCAGACGACCAGCTTTGTCGCCGGGGAAATGCGCGACCCGCGCCGCGATCTTGCGCGGGGCGTGCTGCTCGGGGTGGCGGGCGTGATCCTCCTCTACACCGCCGTCGCCTTCGTCTGCGTCTGGGTGCTCGGGCCGGCGGGACTCGCGGCGTCCGAGACTCCCGCCGCCTCGGTGATGCGGCTGGCGCTCGGCGAGAAGGGGGCGGCGCTGATCGCGCTCGGCATCGCCATCTCGACTCTCGGCTTCCTCAGCCAAGGCATGCTGACCACGCCGCGCGTCTATTTCGCCATGGCCGAGGACCGGCTCTTCTTCCGCACCGTCGCCCGGGTCAGCGAGAGGACGCGGGTGCCGGTCGTGGCCATCGCCCTGCAGGGAGTGGCCGCGACGGTGATCGCCCTGTCTGGGAGCTACGGCCAGATCCTGAGCTACGTGGTCTCCGTCGACTTCATCTTCTTCGGCCTCACCGGCGCGGCCTTGTTCGTCTTCCGCCGCCGCGGCACCGGGGAGGAGGGCATGTTCCGCGCGCCTGGGCACCCGTTCACCACGGGCCTCTTCGTCGTCGCCTGCTGGCTGGTGGTGGCGGCGACGGTGTGGAACCACCTTGCCAACAGCCTGGTCGGCTTCGCGATCCTGCTCGCGGGTGTTCCCGCCTGCCTCTACTGGCTGCGACGACGGCCCGCATGAATGCGCGCATCCTCCAGTCCGATTACATGCACTGGGCGAAGAACCAGCGGCCGGTCCGCTACCATCTCGCCTCCAGCGAAGTGCCGCATTTCGCGCTCGAGCGGCTGGAGCTGACGCTCGCCGATCTCGATCTGACCGGAGCCAGCGCCTACCGCTACCCGCCGTTGCGGCAAGCCATCGCCGCCAAGGAGGGCGTGCCGCCGGAATGGGTGGTCGCCGCCGACGGCACGTCGATGGCGAACATGCTGGCGATGGCCGCGCTCGTCGCGCCGGGCGATGAGGTGCTGGTCGAGCAGCCGACCTACGAGCCGATGCTCGCGGTGCTCGGCTTCCTTGGCGCCCGCATTACGCGTTTCGAACGCCGTGCGCCGGCCTTCGAACTCGATCCGGAGGAGGTCGCCCGCGCCGTCACGCCCGCGACGAAGCTCATCGTCATCACCAACCTCCACAATCCTTCCGGCGCCTATGCGGACGAGAAAATGCTGCGCAGCATTGCGGAGCTCGGCCCGCGCATTCTCGTCGACGAGGTCTATCGCGACGCTGCGTTCGAGGAGGCGCCGCGGTCTGCGGTCCGCCTCTCGGACCGGTTCGTCGCGACCAACAGCCTGACCAAGGTCTACGGCCTCTCCGGCATACGCTGCGGCTGGATTTTGGCCGAGCCGGCCCTGGCGGAGCGGATGTGGCGACTGAACGAACTGTTCGGGGTGGCTCAGGTCCATGCGGGCGAGCGGCTTGGTTGCATCGCCCTCGCGCACCTCGATGAGGTCGGCGCCGGGACCGCCGAGCGCCTCGCCCGCAACCGGGCCCTCGCCAACGCCTTCTTCGCGCGCCGCAGCGACGTGGAATGCGCGCCGATGGTGCACGGCATCACCGCCTTTCCACGCCTGCTTCCAGGCGATCCCGAGACGCTCGACGAGCTGCTGCGCGCCCGCTTCGACACGTCGATCGTGCCCGGCCGCTGGTTCGAAATGCCCGATCATTTCCGCATCGGCGTCGGCGGCCCGCCCGAGATCGTCGAGGAGGGGCTGGCGCGGCTCGGCAAGGCCTTGGACGAATGCGCATGAAGGCGGCCGAAGTCGCGGAGCTCTACCGCCGGCTGGCGGAGCGGACGCCCAATCCAGAGACCGAGCTCAAGTCGGTCAACGACTATACACTGCTCGTGGCCGTCGTGCTGTCCGCGCAGGCGACGGACGCGAGCGTCAACATCGCCACCCGGGAACTCTTCCAGACCGTCAACACGCCCGCGGCGATGGTCGCGCTCGGCGAGGAGCGGCTGAAGCAGCACATCAAGACGATCGGCCTGTTCAACACCAAGGCGAAGAACGTCATCGCCCTCAGCCAGGCGCTGATCGACAGGCATTTCGGCGAGGTTCCCGCCGACGGCGACGCGCTGGAGGCGCTGCCCGGCGTCGGCCGCAAGACCGCCAACGTCGTGATGAACACCGCCTTCGGCGCCGTGACCTTCGCCGTCGACACCCATGTCTTCCGCGTCTCGAACCGCACCGGCCTCGCCCCGGGCAAGAACGTCGTCGAGGTCGAGATGAAGCTCGACCGGGTCACGCCGCAGCCCTACCGCCGCGACGCGCACCATTTGCTGATCCTGCACGGCCGCTACGTCTGCAAGGCGCGCACGCCCGAATGCTGGCGCTGCGTCATCGTCGACATCTGCCGCTACAAGCCGAAGACCCCGCCGCCGGGGGACCGGGCCGCAGAGAAGAAGGTGCGGGCGGCGAAGGGGATATAGGCTCTCGCCGCCGGGGAAGCGAAACCTCTGGCGGGCGGGAGAGGGCTTTGCTAAGCGCCCACACGGCCCGGCACCCGTAGCTCAGCTGGATAGAGCGCTGCCCTCCGAAGGCAGAGGCCACAGGTTCGAATCCTGTCGGGTGCGCCAGCCCTTTGCCGGCGCCGGGCTCCTCGGGACGGCGCAAAGGAGCGAGTGCATGACCGGCCGCCGGTCCGATCATCCCGTCGATCCGCTCTTCCTCGCCCGCTGGTCGCCGCGGGCGTTCGACAGGTCCGAGATGCCGGAGGCGGACCTGCTGACCATGTTCGAAGCGGCGCGCTGGGCGCCCTCCGCCTTCAACGCCCAGCCCTGGCGCTTCCTCTACGCCCGCCGGGAGGGGCCCGATTGGGCGCTATTCCTCGATCTCCTCATTCCGTGGAACCGGCAGTGGGCGGAGAGTGCATCGGTGCTCGTCTACGTCCTGTCCGACCGGCTGATGACGAGCGGATCGGGTGAGGCGCCGTCGCACAGCCACAGCTTCGATGCGGGGGCGGCCTGGGCCCATCTCGCGCTGCAGGCGGCGCGGCTCGGCTACCATGCCCACGGCATGTCGGGCGTGGAGTTCGAGCGGGCGCAGGGCGCTCTGGCGGTGCCGGAGCGGTTCCGGATCGAGGCGGCGGTGGCGATCGGCCGGCTCGGCGATCCGGCGGCGCTGCCCGAGAAGCTGCGGGCGCGGGAGGCTCCGAGCGCGCGCAAGCCGCTGGACGAGATCGTCTTCGAGGGCCGTTTCCCCGGCTGAGCCCTCCGGTGGGCCTTGTACGCGCCGCGCTTCTCGTGAACATTCCGCCCTGAAGGGAGAAAAGATGACGGTCGAGGCGGGACTATCGGGGGAGGGGGCGACGCGGCGCCGGGTTACCCTGCCGGCGCGGCCGGAGCCGATCCGGGTCGTCGTCGAGGAGACGGCGGTGATCGTCGTCGACATGCAAAACGCCTATGCCTCGCCCGGCGGCTATCTCGATCTCGCCGGCTTCGACATCGGCGGCGCCGCCCGCGTCGTCGAGCAGACCGCCAAGGTGCTGGCGGTGGCGCGCCAGGCCGGGATGGCCGTCGTCTACTTCCAGAACGGCTGGGACCCTGCCTATCGCGAGGCGGGCGGGCCGGGCTCGCCCAATTTCCACAAGTCCAACGCGCTGAAGACGATGCGGGCGCGGCCGGAGCTGCAGGGCAAGCTGCTCGCCCGCGGCGGCTGGGATTACGAGCTGGTCGAGGCGCTGAAGCCGCAGCCGGGCGACATCGAGCTCCACAAGACCCGCTATTCGGGCTTCTTCCACTCGCAGCTCGACAGCCTGCTGCGGGCGCGCGGCATCCGCAACATCGTGCTGCTCGGAATCGCCACCAACGTCTGCGTCGAATCGACGCTCCGCGACGGCTTCTTCCTCGAATATTTCGGCATCATGCTGGAAGACGCGACGCACCAGGCCGGGCCGGAATTCCTTCAGAAGGCCAGCGTCTACAATGTCGAGACATTCTTCGGCTGGGTCTCGACCGTGGCCGATTTCTGCGGTGCCTTCGGGCAGATAGGAGAAAGCTGAAATGCCCTTCGAGCCGATCAACCCGTCGCAATTTCCCGCGCCGATCGCGCCCTATTCGGCGGGAACCAAGGCCGGCAGCACCGTCTACGTCTCCGGCACCCTGGCGCTGGGAGAAGGCGGCATCGTGCTCCATCCGGGCGATGCAGGTGCGCAGACCCGGCATGTGCTGGAGACGATCCGCATCACCCTGGAAGCCGCCGGGGCGAGCATGGCGGACGTCGCCTTCAACCACATCTTCCTTGTGGACTGGGCCGATTATCCCGCGATGAACGCGGTCTATGCGGAATATTTTCCCGGGGCGAAGCCGGCGCGCTACTGCATCCAGTGCGGGCTGGTGAAGCCGGGCCTGCTCGTCGAGATCGCCACCGTCGCGCACCTCGCCTGATGCCGCACGCGGCGGGGCTCTGGTACGAGTGGCACGGCCCGGAGGAGGGGGAGGTGCTGATCCTCTCGGCCGGGCTTGGCGGCTCCGGGAGTTATTGGGAATCGAACCTTCCGTCTCTGACGGAGCGCTACCGCGTCCTGCTCTACGACCATCGCGGCACCGGCCGCAGCGACCGGGAATTGCCGGACGCGAGCGTGGAAGCCATGGCGGACGACATCCTGGCCTTGATGGACGCCCTTGGTGTTGCGCGCGCCACGGTGATCGGGCACGCCGCGGGCGGTGTCGCGGCGCTGGCGCTGGCCCTCAAGGCAACGGACCGGCTCGACTCGGTCGTGGCGGTCAACGCCTGGCTGCGGCCCGACCGGCATTTCCTGCGCTGCTTCGAGCTCCGTCTCGCGCTGCTCCGCGACAGCGGTGTCGAAGCCTATCTGCGAGCCCAGCCTTTATTCCTCTACCCGGCCAACTGGATCAGCGACAATCTCGACCGGCTCGACGAGGAGGCGGCACGTCAGCTCGCGGCTTTTCCCGGCCGGGAAACGGTGGAGCGGCGAATTGCCGCTCTCGCGGCATTCGATGTCGGCGATCGGGTCGCCGAGTTCCGGGTCCCTATCTTCGCGCTCTCGGCGCGTGACGACATGCTGGTGCCGTCGCACTGCATCGACGCATTCTACGACACGCGCGGCGGCATCGGCGTGATGGGTGTCGGGGGCCACGCCTGCAACGTCACCGAGCCGCAGCAATTCGCCCTGTTCGTCCGGAATTTCCTCGACCACGAAATATACCCAGCGGAGTGATCACCATGGAAGTCGGCATCTTCGTGCCCATCGGCAATAACGGCTGGCTCATCTCCGAGACGGCGCCGCAGTACATGCCGAGCTTCGACATGAACAAGGAGATCGCGATCCGCGCCGAGAAGCACGGCGTCGATTTCCTCCTGTCGATGATCAAGCTGCGCGGCTTCGGCGGCAAGACCGAATTCTGGGAGCATAACCTCGAGAGCTTCACGCTCATGGCAGGGCTCGCCGCCGTCACCGAGAAGATCAAGATCTACGCGACCTGCCCAACCCTCGTCATCCCGCCCGCCTTCTGCGCGCGGATGTGCAACACGATCGATTCGATCAGCCACGGCCGCTTCGGCCTCAACCTCATCACCGGCTGGCAGCGGCCGGAATACAGCCAGATGGGGCTGTGGCCGGGCGACGAGCATTTCCGCAACCGCTACCAGATGCTTGGCGAATATGCGGGGATCCTGCGCGAGCTGTGGGAGACCGGAGTGTCGGACTTCCAGGGCGAATATTACCAGATGGAGGATTGCCGGGTGCGGCCGCTGCCGACCGGCGACATGAAGATCATCTGCGCGGGATCGTCGGACGAGGGTCTCGCTTTCTCCGCGCAATATGCCGACTACGCTTTCTGCCTCGGCAAGGGGGTGAACACGCCGACAGCGTTCGCGCCGAACAACGAACGGCTGATGGCGG
>NZ_DASWQI010000094.1:0-42952 GCF_036403745.1 Allosphingosinicella sp. | reverse complement strand
GCACCAGTTTCGCGTCGCGCCAGTCGGTGATGTAGACGTCGTGGCGCGGAAGCATCCGCTCGACCGTGCCCCTCAGCAAGGTGGCATAATGGCCCGACATCGGCGCGACGATCAGCAGCTTCGGCCCGCCCTTCACGCCTTCGCGGCGGAAATGCTTGAGCTGGCCGAACGGCTTCCTCAGCACGATCTCCTCGGTGACGCGCACCTCGCGGCCCTCGACGAGGGTCGTATCGAACCCGAAGTCCGGCTTGCCGCGCGGCGCCGAGGCGTGGGCGAAGACGTCCAGCGCCGAGGCGACGATCGGCCCCATCGAGCTGTAGGCGAACGGATTGGCGGGGTTCTGCATCCAGCCGGCGCCCATGTTGGCGAGGGTGCTGGCACCGGCGAGCAGCGAGCGCTGCATTTCGTAAGCGTCGTAGAGCATCGGCTCTCCAGATGGTGCGCGCGAGAAAAAGGATCAACCGGCGCAAGGGCTTGGGAACTTAACGGGCAGCGGGTGCGAAGGCTCCCCGGGCGCCGGCATTGAGCGTCAGTGCATGCGCTGCTAGGCCCCTCTTCATGGCTCGAACCGGCGACGACACTCCGCCCCCCGGCAGGATCGCGAACCTCGTCATCATCTGGCGTTTCGTGGCGCGATACAAGGGCCATGTGGCCGGCGCCCTGCTCGCTCTGCTCGTCGCCGCGAGCGCGACCCTCGCCATTCCCAACGCCTTTCGCCTGATCATCGACAAGGGGTTCATGGCGTCCGGGGGGAATATTGACCGCTGGTTCCAGTATCTGCTGATCGTGGTGGTGGTCCTCGCCATCGCAACGGCGCTGCGCTTCTATTTCGTGTCCTGGCTCGGCGAGAGGGTCGTCGCCGACGTGCGCGAAGCGGTGCAATCCAACCTGCTGCGCCTCGCGCCGAGCTTCTTCGAGGAAAACAGGCCCTCGGAGATCGCCTCGCGCCTCACGGCGGACACGACCATCATCGAGCAGGTCGTGGGAACCACCATATCGGTTGCCTTGCGCAATGCGGTGATGGGTGTGGGGGGCGTGATCTACCTGGTCGCGCTGGCGCCGAAGCTGGCGGCAATGCTGCTGCTCGGCATCCCGCTGATCATCCTTCCCATCACGATCCTCAGCCGACGGGTGCGAACCGTCTCGCGCCAGAGCCAGGACCGCATCGCCGACGTGGGTGCCATGGTCGACGAGGTGCTCGGCGCCATGAAGATCGTCCAGGCTTTCGGCCAGCAGGCGCGTGAAGCGACCCGCTTCGCCGATGCGGTGGAGCGGGTCTTCCAGACGGCCCGTCGCCGCATCACCCTGCGCGCGGCGATGACGGCGATCGTCATCGGGCTGCTTTTCGGCGCGATCACCCTGGTCATGTGGCAGGGCGCGGTCGACGTTCAGAAAGGCCTCCTCAGCGGCGGAACGATCTTCGCATTCGTGGTGACCGGCGGCCTCGTCGCCGGCGCGTTCGGGGCGCTTACCGAAGTCTATGGGGAGCTCCTCCGCGGGTCGGGCGCCGCCGGACGCCTCGCGGAGCTGCTGGCCGAGCAGCCGGAAATCCGCGCCCCTGCGCGGGTCACGCCGCTGCCTCAGCCCGCAAGCGGCGCGCTCGAGTTCCAGGATGTGACCTTCCGCTATCCGACCCGGCGCGAGGTTTCGGCGCTTTCCAATTTCTCGCTCGCCGTGAAGCCGGGCGAGACGCTGGCGGTGGTCGGGCCGTCGGGCGCGGGCAAGTCGACGCTCTTTCAGCTCGCCTTGCGCTTCTACGACCCGGAGGCGGGGCAGGTGCTGCTCGACGGCGTGCCGCTGCCGGAGGCGGACCCCGCCGATGTCCGCGCCCGCATGTCCGTGGTGCCGCAGGAGACGGTGATCTTCGCCTCCTCCGCCCGCGACAACCTCCGCTACGGCCGCTGGGACGCGTCGGACGCGGAGCTGTGGGGGGCCGCGGAGGCCGCAAACGCCGCCGAATTCCTCCGCAAGCTCCCCGAAGGCCTCGACACCTATATGGGCGAGGGCGGCGCCAGGCTTTCCGGCGGGCAGCGCCAGCGCATGGCGATCGCCCGGGCCATCCTGCGCGACGCCCCGCTCCTCCTCCTCGACGAGGCGACCTCCGCGCTAGATGCGGAGAGCGAGCGGCTGGTCCAGGCATCCCTGGAGCGGCTGATGGCGAACCGCACCACCATCGTCATCGCTCACCGGCTCGCCACCGTCCGCGCCGCCGACCGGATCATCGTCCTCGACGACGGCCGCATCGCCGAGGAAGGCACGCACGACAGCCTGAACGCCCGCGGCGGCCTCTACGCCCGCCTCGCGCGGCTCCAGTTCGAAGGGCTCGCCGCCTGAGCCCGGGCCGGATCACGCCGGTCATCCTTTCCGGCGGCGCCGGCACGCGGCTGTGGCCGCTGTCGCGCCTGGACCGGGTCAAGCCGCATGTTGCGCTGACGGGGGAGCGCACCATGCTCCAGGAGACGGCGCTGCGGGCGGCGGATCCGACCTTGTTCGACCCGCCGATGCTGGTGCTGGGCGAGGAGCATGCGGCGACTTCGCTCGCGCAGCTGGCCGAAGTCGGCGTGACCCCGCGCCTGACCGTGCTCGAGCCTTGCCCGCGGGGAACGGCCGGCGCGATTGCGCTCGCCGCCCTGAATGCCGCGCCGGACCAGCTCCTGCTGGTCATGCCGAGCGACCATGTCGTCGGCGACCCTGGCGCGTTTCGCGCGGCGATAGAGGCGGGCCGGCCGCTGGCGGAAGACGGCTGGCTCGTCACGTTCGGCGTGACGCCCGACCGGCCGGAAACCGGCTACGGCTATATCCGGCAAGGCACGCCGCTGGAGGGCGGCGCCTTTCGCGCCGCCGCGTTCGTCGAGAAGCCGCCGAGGGAACTGGCTGAGCGTTATGTGGAGGCCGGCGACTGTCTCTGGAATGCGGGCATCTTCCTGTTCCGGGCCGATGCCATGCTCACCGCCTTGGAGGCGCAGGCTCCCGAGGTGTTCACGGCGGCGCGGGCCGCGGTCGAGCGGCAAACGGTGGAGGCACAGTCGGCGAGGCCCGACGGCGAAGCCTTCGCCGCCGCGCCGTCCGCGGCGATCGACCGGGCGGTGATGGAGAAGAGCGACCGTGTCGCGGTCGTGCCGGCGAACATGGCCTGGTCCGACATCGGCAGCTGGGAGGCTTTGTGGGCGCTCGGGCCGCGCGACGAAGCCGGGAACGTGCTCTCCGGCGACGTCGTGGCGCCGTCGAGCACCGGCTGCCTGATCCGCTCCGACGGGCCGACCCTAGTCGCGCTCGACGTCCATGACCTCGTCGTGGTCGCGACCGAGCGGGCGGTGCTGGTGGTGCCGCGTGGCGAGAGCCAGCGCGTGAAGGAAGCTATCGACGCGCTGCAGGCACGGGAGCAGAAGCCGCCCCGACCTTAATCTCCGAGGAGCGAGTCGTGCCCCATCTCCGTCCGCTTGGCCGCAGCGGCCTTGAAACCCCTCCCCTCGTCCTCGGCGGCAACGTCTTCGGCTGGACCGCCAGCGGTGAGGACGCCTTCACAATCCTCGACCGCTTCGTCGGCGCTGGCGGCCGGATGATCGACACGGCGGATGTGTATTCCGCCTGGGTGCCGGGCCACACAGGCGGCGAATCGGAGAGCCTGATCGGCGAATGGCTCCGCCGCCGCGGCTCGAAGGGCGAGGTGCTGATCGCCACCAAGGTCGGCATGCTGCCCGGCGAAGGCGGCGAGAAGCTGGAGCCGGCGCGGATCGTCGCGGCGGCCGAAGCTTCGCTCCGGCGTCTCGGGGTCGACGCCATCGACCTTTATTACGCCCATCAGGAGGACCCGAAGACGCCGGTTGCAGAGAGCCTGCGCGCGTTCGACCGGCTGGTGCGGGACGGCAAGGTGCGGGCGCTCGGCGCGTCCAATTATGCGCCGGAGAGCCTCGCCGCCGCGCTCGACGTTTCGGAGCAGGAGGGGCTCGCCCGCTACGAGGTGCTGCAGCCCGAATATCACCTGATGAACCGCGGCGGCTTCGAGGGCGGGCTTCAGACGCTGTGCGTCGAGCGGAATGTGGGAGTGCTGCCTTATTACGGCCTCGCCTCCGGCTTCCTCACCGGCAAATACCGTTCGGCCGCCGACCAGGGGCAAAGCGTGCGCGGCGACCGGATGGGGAAATATCTGAACGCGCGCGGCTATGCGGTGCTGGCGGCGCTCGATGCGGTGGCGGCGGAGACCGGGACCAACCCGTCGACTGTCGCGCTTGCATGGCTGGCGGCGCAACCCGGAATTACGGCGCCGATCGCCAGCGCCCGCACACCCGAGCAGCTCGAGGATTTCATCGGCGCGATGGAGCTGGAGTTGAGCCGCGAGCAGGTCGAGCGGCTGGACGCCGCGTCGCGAACGGAAATCTAGCGGCCGACGATCTCCTCGCCCGCATGGAGCGCGATGTCGCGCAGCGTAGCGCCGGCTTTGGCGATCGCGGCGGCGATCGTCCACAGGACCAGCACTGCGGTCCATGGCAGCATCACCGCGCTTGCGCAGACGATGAAGACGAGGCCGACGGCGAGCTTCAGCGCCGCGGGCTTGCGCGGCTGTGCGATGACGACGGCTTCGGCCTCGATGCGCTGCATGAACATGGGTTTCTCCTCCTGTCGTGCGAGCATCGGCCCGGCATGGTTAAGGACTTCCTAACGCCCGCCCCTCAGGCGGCGCGGAACACCCAATAGCGGTTGACGAGGAAGCTCAGCAGCGGCGTCACCCCGACCATCGCCGGCACCGGCGCCAGCGGCGGCAGGTGCATCGGCCCGGTCAGCAGCCACACCCAGAAGCTGTTCAGCGCGAAGCCGCACAGGGTCGCGCCGACGAAGCGGGCGACCGTCGCCGCCTCCGCCTCCCGGCTGCCCGCGAAGGACCAGCGGCTGTGCACGAAATAGCCGGCGATCAGCCCCACCGCATAGCCGCACACGTTCGCGCGCATCGGCGACATGCCCATCCCCACCGCCGCGCCTGAGTAGACGAGGGTGGAGAGCGCCGTGACCCCGAGCCCGGCGACGCCGTAGCGGACCAGCTGGGCGAAGGCTTCGCTTCGGACGAACGGAGCGATCGCTCCGGCGAGCGCGCGCATCAGGCGGCGGCGCCCATCCGGGCGGCGATAGTGGCGCCCATTTCATGGACGGGCACGGCGGGCGCCAGGCGCGCATCCTCAGCGGGCTCGAACAGCGCCGGGCGCTTGAGGCCGAGCTTGCAGAGCCGATACTCGACCGACGTCTTGAGCACGCCGAGCCCGTAGATGCACGAGCGGCGGAAGTTGATGCTGGAGGCCTCGGCGAAATATTTGGTCGGGCAGGAGATCTCGCCCATGTGGAAGCCATGCCAGGCCGCCTGGGCGATCATCTGGTTGTCGAACACGAAATCGTCCGAGCAGGCGAGCAGCGGCAGGGTCTCGAGCACCTTGCGGCTCCAGGCGCGGTAGCCGGTATGATATTCGCTGAGCTTCTGGCCCATGACGATGTTCTGGAAGAGGGTGAGCAGCCGGTTCGCCACATATTTGTAGCGCGGCATGCCCCCGTCCAATGCGCCCTTGCCGAGGATGCGCGAGGCGAAGACGGCGTCGTAATGGCCGGACGCGATCATCCCTGCCATCGCCGCCACCAGCCGTGGCGAATATTGGTAATCCGGGTGGAGCATGATGACGATATCGGCGCCGCGGGCGAGTGCGGCGGCGTAGCAGCTCTTCTGGTTGCCGCCATAGCCGCGGTTGCGGTCGTGCAGGATGGTGTGGAGGCCGAGCGACTTCGCCACGCCGATCGTGTCGTCGGTCGATGCGTCGTCAGTGAGGATGATGTCGTCGACGATGTCGGCGGGGATTTCCATCACCGTCTGCCGCAGCGTCTTCGCCGCATTATAGGCCGGCAGGACCACCGCCACCTTCTGACCACCGATCATCGCGCTTTCCCCTCACTGTGACGGGCACACGCTATGGGTCGATGGTTAATCAATGGCTAAAGCCGCGCCTTCGAACGTAAAATTTCTCGACAGAGACCCCTTTCCTGCGCAGAATCCGGCTCTGAGAGGGGCTTCTTCGGGGGAATTCACGATTTCGACCATCGGCCGCGGCGACACGCCCGCCGCTCGCGACCGCCTGGTGCGGCTCGTCCTGCTTGCGCTGTGGGTGGCGCTCTCCGGCTTCTTCACGCTCCGCCACGTCGTCTGGCGCGACGAGATGCGGGCCCTCAGCCTCGCCCTCACCGGCGACAGCGTGGTCGGCATGATCCGCGCCATCCACGGCGAGGGACATCCCGCCCTCTGGTACCTGCTGCTCCGGGGCGCCCACACGCTGGCCCCCGTGCGCGAAGTGCTGCCGGCGATCGGCTGGGCGCTGACCGCGGCCGGAGCCGCGCTGTTCGCATTGCGTGCGCCGTTCCGTCCGGTGACGCTGGCCCTCGTCCTGTTCGGCGCCTTCTTCGTGTTCGAATATGCCGCGATCGCCCGCAATTACGGCATCGGCATGCTGGTCCTCTTCGCCGTCGCCGCGCTCTATCCGACGCGGCGGGACCGCGGCGTCACCATCGGCCTGCTCCTCGCCTTGCTGTGCAACACCAACGTCCCCTGCTGCGTGCTGGCGGCGATGATCCTCGGCTTCTGGCTGGTCGAACTGCTTGGCGAGGAGGGGCTGCGCTGGGGGCCCAAATACCGGCTGTTCCTCGTGAACGCGGCCGTCGCGGCCGCCGGGGCGGCGCTGTGCTTCGCGACGGTGTTCCCGACGGTCCACGACGCCGCCGTCATCGTCCACCCCCACGGCATCGGCCCCGGCCTCGTGCTGAGCGCCCTCTTCACGCCCGCCCTCTCCTTCTGGGACTTCGTGCCACCCTTCCTCCCCAACAGTTCGGCGGGCGCCGCGCTGTTCGGCATCCTCATGTTCGGCAGCCTGCTCGGGCTGCTCCGCGCCCCGGCCGCCTTTCTCTCGGCGCTCGCCGCGATGCTGACCTTCGAGCTCTTCTTCCAGATCGTCTATCCCGGCTATTACCGCCACCAGTCGCTCTACCTTTGCTATCTCGTCGCCATGTACTGGCTCGCGGCGGCCGGGCGGGGCGGGCGCTGGCCCCCGCGCTGGCGGGTGGCCGAGCGGTTCGGGCGCGCCACCGGCGTCGGCGAGACGTTGTTCATGCTGCTGCTCGGCCTGCAGGTGCTGACCACGCTGAGCATGCTGTCCACCGATCTCGGCGGCTATCCCTACAGCCGCGCCCGCGACCTCGCCGAGCTACTGCGCGGCGAAAAGCTCGACCGCGCCATCGTGCTGACGGACCCGGACATGTTCGCCGAAGCCTTCCCCTATTACATGCCCCAGGCGCCGCTCTACCTGATGCGGCCGCAGCGCTTCGGCACCGTCGTCCAGTTCACCCGCCGGGGGGTGCGGCTCGAGCTCAGCCCCGACGACTATCTCGCCGACGCCCAGCGGCTGCGCGCCCAAGCCGGGCGGCCGGTGGTGCTGGTGATCCAGCATCGCCTGCGCACCGACAAGCCGACGCGGACGAAGGAGGTGAACTTCTGGTACTTCTCGACGACGCCTGACCAGGTGCGGCGATTCCAGGCGGCCACGCGCAAGATCGCCGATTTCGCTCCGGTGGTCAGCGACGAAACCTACGAGGTCTACGTCCTGCGCTGACCTTTCCGGCGCCGGCCGGGGCGGCTATGCGTGCGGCGACAGGACAAAGGACGAGGCGCGTGAAGAAGATCGAGGCGATCATCAAGCCGTTCAAGCTCGACGAGGTGAAGGAGGCGCTGCACGATGTCGGCGTCTCCGGCATCACGGTCACCGAGGCCAAGGGCTTCGGCCGCCAGAAGGGCCATACCGAGCTCTATCGCGGCGCCGAATATGTCGTCGATTTCCTCCCCAAGGTGAAGCTCGAGGTGGTGGTCGAGGATGGGCTGGCCGAGCGGGTGGTGGAAGCGATCGCCGCCGCCGCGCGCACCGGCCGCATCGGCGACGGCAAGATCTTCGTCTCGACCGTGGAGGAGGCCCTCCGCATCCGCACGGGAGAACGCGGCTCCGATGCGATCTGAGCAGACGCGGGCGTGAACGATCCCCTGCTCGCCTCGATGTCGCCGGAAGAGCTGCGCAGCGCCATGCACGCGCTCGGCTATCGGACGCAGGCGGACCTCGCCAACGCCATCGGCGTCAGCCGCTCCGCCGTCTCGCTGTGGCTGGAAGGCAAGGTCGGCGTGCCGCGCCCGGTGGCGATGCTGCTGCGCATGCTGATCCGCGCGCGCCGCCGCGACTTCTGAGCCGCAACTCCTCCACGTGAAATCTTCACCGCCCGGCGCGCCGGGGTGGACGCGGCCCGCCGCGGCGGAGAAGGCTCGGACCGCACAGCAGCCGGATTCGCCAGCCTCATTCGCCCCTCCCTTGAGGGGCGGCGGCGGGCGTTCAGGCGCAACTTCCGAACGAGGGACATCAGATGAGCGAAGCGGGCAAAATCCTGAAGCGGATCAAGGAGGAGGAGATCGAGTGGGTCGACCTTCGATTTACCGACCCGCGCGGCAAGTGGCAGCACCTCTCGATGGTCTCGGGCCTCGTCGACGAGGACCAGCTGACCGACGGCTTCATGTTCGACGGCTCGTCCATCGCCGGCTGGAAGGCGATCAATGAGAGCGACATGATCCTGCGGCCGGACCTCGACGCCGCCTATGTCGACCCCTTCTCAGCGACGCCGATGCTGGTCCTGTTCTGCGACATCGTCGATCCGGGCTCGGGGGAGCTCTACGCCCGCGACCCGCGTTCCACCGCCCGCCGCGCCGAAGCCTACCTCAAGGGCACCGGCATCGGCGACACCGTCTATGTCGGTCCCGAAGCCGAATTCTTCATGTTCGACGACGTCCGGTTCGAGGACGGCTACAATGCCTCCTACTTCCGCATCGACGATATCGAGCTGCCGACCAACACCGGCCGAGAATATGAGAACGGCAACCTCGCCCACCGGCCGCGCGCCAAGGGCGGCTACTTCCCGGTGGCCCCGGTCGACAGCGCGATGGACATCCGCGCCGAGATGGTCTCGACGATGATCGAGATGGGTCTCCCCATGGACAAGCACCATCACGAGGTCGCCCCCGCCCAGCACGAGCTCGGCCTCACCTACGGCACCCTCGTCCAGACCGCCGACCGCATGCAGATCTACAAGTATGTCGTGCACATGGTCGCCCATGCCTACGGCAAGACGGCGACCTTCATGCCCAAGCCGATCGCCAAGGATAACGGCTCGGGAATGCACACCCACATCTCGATCTGGAACGGCGGCAAGCCGCTCTTCGCCGGCAACGGCTATGCCGGCCTGAGCGAGACGGCCTTGTTCTTCATCGGCGGCGTCATCAAGCATGCGCGGGCGCTGAACGCCTTCACCAACCCGACGACGAACAGCTACAAGCGCCTCGTGCCGGGCTTTGAGGCGCCGGTGCTGCTCGCTTATTCGAGCCGCAACCGATCCGCCTCCTGCCGCATCCCCTACGGCACCGGCGAAAAGGCGAAGCGGGTCGAGTTCCGCTTCCCCGACGCGCTCGCCAATCCATATCTCGCTTACTCGGCGATCCTGATGGCGGGCCTCGACGGCATCCAGAACCGCATCCATCCCGGCGAGCCGATGGACAAGAACCTCTACGACCTGCCGCCGCAGGAGCTGGTCAACGTTCCCACCGTCTGCGGGTCGCTTCGCGAGGCGCTGAACGCGCTCGACGCCGACCGCGGCTTCCTCACCAAGGGCGACGTGTTCACCGACGACCAGATCGACGCCTATGTCGAGCTGAAGTGGGAAGAGCAGATGCGCTGGGAGACGACGCCGAGCCCGGTCGAATACGACATGTATTATTCGAACTGAGGCTTCAGCCTTTGCCAATCGGGAAGGCCTGCCGGGAGACCGGCAGGCCTTTTCCTTATCTCAAGCCGCGCGCGAGGCCGGGGCTTCGCTGAGCGCCACCGGCGCCGGCCGCGCCACCGACCAGACGAGCCGCGGCCCCCGCGCCGCCCGCGCCCGCAGAGCCTCGGCCCGCGCCGCCAGCGGCAAGTAGGCCCGCTCGGCGAGCAGGATGGCGCAGAGGGCGACGGCGGCGCCGCCGATAAGGTCCGCGACATAATGGCCGCCGACGATCGGGGTCGCCGCGAGCATCATGGCGTTCAAGACGAGCAGGATCGGCCGCAGCCAGCGCACCCGCCATCCGGCCCAGAGATAGACGAGGCCGCTCGCGCAATGCAGGCTCGGGAAAGCGATGATGGGCGAGCCGAAGCCGCTCGGCAGGCTGCGATGGCCGGCGCGGATCAGGTGCAGGTCCTGCACCCAGCTTTCGCCGGTGACCGGGAGGTAGCGATAGGCCGCCACCTCCAGGTCCGAAATCCCGAGATGGGCCCAGGCCGTGGTCGCCGGAAAACATGCGAAGAGGCCGATCGTGAGGAGCAGGGAGGCGAAGCTGGCCAGGATGAACTTCTCGAGTTCGGCAACGCGGTCCGTCGCGCTGAGCACGAGGATCAGCAGGAGCGGCTGTGCTATCATCGTGAAATAAGCGGAGAGGACGATCCGCGCGATGCCGCGATGCTCTGCGAAGAAGCGGGCGTAGGCCGTCCATTCGTAGTGGAGCGTGCGGTCGAAGGCGAGGAAGGCTTCGTCGTAGAGGGGACGCCCCGTGGTTGCGGCGGCGTAGGCGAGCATCATGCCGACCCCGCCCGCGACGCTGAGCTGGTAGAAGGCATTGATCGCAGCGCCCACGCGGCGGCCGCGGCCGCTGAGCCGGCCCGCAAGCAGCATCCCGCCTGCGCCGAGGCCCATCGACAGGCCGAGGCCGAACACCATCGGCGGCGTGAGCTGGTAGCCCGCGGCCCAGAAGAGGACGTAGGCGATCGCCGCGACGCAGACGATCGGCAGCCACAGGAAAATGCCCATGCACGGTCCCCACCCTATGCAGGCGCGCGTTCGTTCGAGCGCCCATTGCATGCGAGGCTATGGGGCGTTGGTTAACCAGGCGTTGAACAGCCAAATTGGTGATAATAAAGGACTTGTCGGCGAGGCAGGGGCTCCCGAATTAACGCTTCATCCGTGCCGCATTCCGGGGCATGAGGCAGCCGCCGCCGCTCATTCGGCCGAGGCCCCCTTGTCGCATCGACCTCAATAATCGAGTTGCTGATCCATGGCCGCCCCCGTCCTCGCTTATGAAAATCTCGGGCTCGTGCAGGGCGCCGGCTGGCTATTCCGCGGCATCGACCTGTTCGTCGGCGCGCGCGACCGGCTGGCGCTGATCGGCCGTAACGGCGCGGGCAAGACGACGCTGCTCAAATGCCTGGCCGGGACGATCGATACCGACGAGGGCCGGCGGACGATGCAGCCGGGGACGAAGGTGGTGCTGCTGGAGCAGGACCCGAACGTCGAGCGGTTCGCCACCCTGCGCGACTTCGCCCTCGCCGCCCCGAACGCCCCGGCCGCGCACGAGGTGGATGCCATCGCCGACCAGCTCGGCATCGACCTCGACCGCCCCGCCGCCACCGCGTCGGGCGGCGAGCGGCGGCGCGCGGCGATCGCTCGGGCACTGGCGCAGGACCCCGACGTCCTCCTCCTTGATGAGCCCACCAACCATCTCGACCTCGCCGCCATCGAATGGCTGGAGGATTGGCTCTCGCGCTACACCGGCGCCTTCATCGCCATCAGCCACGACCGCACCTTCCTGAAGCGCCTCACCCGCTCCTCGCTGTGGCTGGAACGCGGCAGCCTGCGCCGCGCCGAGATCGGCTTCGGCGGCTTCGACGCCTGGACCGAAGCCGTCTACGCCGAGGAAGCGCGCGCCGCGGACAAGCTCGACGCCAAGCTCAAGATCGAGCTCCACTGGCTGGAGCGCGGCGTCACCGCACGGCGCAAGCGCAACCAGGGGCGCCTCGCCAAGCTCCACGAGTTGCGCGCCACCCGCGCCGCCATGCTCGGTCCGGCGGGCACCGCGAAGCTGGGGCTCGCCAACGACGACGTGAAGACGAAGATGGTGATCGATGCCGAGAAGGTGACGAAGCGCTTCGGTGATCGGACCATCATCCGCGACTTCAGCCTCCGCATCACCCGCGGCGACCGGATCGGCGTGGTGGGTGCGAACGGCACCGGCAAGACCACCTTGCTCAAGCTCCTCACCGGCGAGATCGAGCCGGACGAAGGCAGGATTCGGCGCGCGAAGACTCTCGACGGCGTGATCATCGACCAGCAGCGCAAGCTGCTCGATCCGGCAAAGAGCGTGCGGGACATCCTCGCCGACGGCGGCGACTGGATCGACGTGCGCGGCACCCGCAAGCACGTCCAGGGCTATCTCAAGGAATTCCTCTTCGCGCCGGAACTCGTCGACGCGAAGATCGGGACGCTCTCGGGCGGTGAGCGCTCGCGGCTCTTGCTCGCCCGCGAATTCGCCCGCCGCTCGAACCTGCTCGTCCTCGATGAGCCGACCAACGACCTCGACCTCGAAACCCTGGACCTCCTCCAGGAGGTCATCGCCGATTATGACGGCACCGTCCTCATCGTCAGCCACGACCGCGACTTCCTCGACCGGACCGTCACGATCACGCTGGGCCTCGACGGCTCCGGCAAGGTCGACGTCGTCGCCGGCGGCTATGAGGATTGGCAGAAGAAGCGGACGCAAGCCGCAGAGGCCAGGTCGCCGCGCCCGCAGCCCAAGTCCGCATCGTCAGAGGCCGCCCCAGCCGCCAAGGCCATACGGACCAAGCTCACCTACAAGGACCAGCGCGACTACGACCTCCTGCCGCGGCGCATCGAGGAACTGGAGGCCCAGATCGCGCGGGACGAAGAGGCGCTTCACGATCCCGATCTCTATGCGCGGGACCCGAAGCGCTTCGCCGCCCTCACCGCAGGAGTCGAAAAGGCGCGGGCCGAGCGCGATGCCGCCGAGGAGCGCTGGCTGGAACTCGCGGAGCAGGTGGAGACGCTCGGCTAGCGGCAGGTGCTCCCCGGCCCCGCATCGAGATCGAGGCAGTGGCCGTCGATCTCGCCCGCCGGAACCTTGAGGCCGATCAGCGCCGCCAGCGTCGGCATGATGTCGACCGTCTCGACCGACAGAGGCTGCTCGAACGGCGTCATGCCCTTGCGCCAGAACAGGATCGGCACCCGCCGGTCATAATCCCACGGGCTGCCGTGGGTGGCGACGGAGCCGCGGCTGGTGTCGAACAGCGACGTCACGCGCGGCTTCAGCTGCACGACGAAATCGCCGGAGCGCTGGGGATCGAAGCTCGCCCTGGCGCGCTGGAGGAGGCTCCACGTCTCGGGCGGCCCTGAAGGCTGCGGCGCGCCGGCGAGCTCGGCATGGGTGTAGACCGCGGCCACCTGCGGGTGGGCGCGATAGGCGGCGACGGCCTCGCGCAGCACGCGCTGGCGCACCGGCCCGGCAATCGCCTTGTCGATGTAGAAATCGCCGATCGCGCCGGTGCCGAGCAGCACCGGGCCCTGGAGATGGAGCCGGGCTGCGAGCGCCCTCCCCATCGCCCCGGGGCTGAGCGCCGGGTCGGCGCGTGCCGCGCCGGGGATGCCATGCTCGGCCGCGCGCTCGGGGATGTCGTTGCCGCCATGGTCCGCGGTCAGCATCACGACATAATCCACCCCGGTGGCATCGAGGTCGCGGAAGAAGTCGCCGAGCAGACGGTCGAGCGCGAGCACCTGCAGGCACATCTCCGCGCCTTCGGTGCCGTAGGTGTGGCCGACATAGTCGGTGGCGGACAGCCCCACGGCCAGGATGTCCGTCGCCGGTCCCTCGCCGAGGTGCATCTCGCCGCGCACCGCGGTCGCAAGCGCAACGGTCGCGGCGTCGAATTCGGGCGAGATGCGAAAGCCGCGCGCGTCTCCGCCGGCGCGGGCGAAGCGGCCGGCGCCGACCGGCTTGCCGCCGCCGCCCACCGCCACCGGGCGGCTCCGGGCCTCGCAGACGGCGGGGAGCGGCATCGCCGGCATGGGCCGGGCAAGCGCGGCCGCCACCTCGGCATTGACCGCCGCGCCGGCCGCGGCGGGGGCTACCTTGCCCCCGAACGTGTAGCTCTTCCCAGTCCAATACCAGCGCTGGTCGGGCCCGTAGCCGCCCATCATGATCGCCGCGCGGTCCTTGCCGGCGACCGCGACCGAGCGCGACCGGGGGTCCGCCACCTTCATCCGGTCGCCGAGCGTCGGGACCTTCAGGAACTGGGTCGAGACGGTGTAATGGTCTGAGCTGCTGCCGGGGACGCTCGGGTCCTCCGAGCAATAGACCTGCTTGTCGGGCCGGGCGAGGCTCTGGTCGAACCATTCGTTGGCGATGATCCCCGTCCGTGCCGGCCGCGCACCGGTGAGGATGGTCGAATGGCCGGGGCAGGTCTCGGTCACGTTGTGGCTCTGGTAGCCGGACGGGAACACCACGCCGTCCTCCAACCGCCTCAGCCCCCCGGTGAAATGCTGTCGGTACTGCGCGAAGAGGTCGGCGGAGAATTGGTCGACCGAGATTGCGACGATCAGCTTCGGCGGCGGTCGGTCCGCGGCGGTCGCGGGGGCAAAGGCGGCGGGGGCGAGCGCGAGCGCGGCGGCGACGAGTCTAAGCTTCATGCCGCCGTGTGTAGCCGACCCCCAAAGGCGGGCAAGGCCTCCATTTCCCTCCCCATCGTTAGATGGGGAGGGGGACCAGCGAAGCTGGTGGAGGGGTAGGGTAGCGCAAGGCTTGATCGGAATTGGGCGCGCAATCAGACGCCTCGAATACCCCACCACCACCCTGCGGGTGGTCCCCCTCCCCCCGAGCTGTCGCTCGCGGGGGAGGCACGGTCGCGCTAATGCTGCAGCTCGTACTGCTTGAGGAGGTCGTAGAGGGTCGGCCGGCTGATGCCGAGCAGCTTGGCAGTGCCGGAGATGTTGTTGTCGCTGCGGGCGAGCGCCTGGCGGATGGCGCGGCGGTCGGCCTGCTCGCGCGCCGCCTTGAGGTTCACCGGCAGCGCATCGGCGTCCACGGGCGCGAGGTCGAGATCCTCGGCGGTGATGAGCTTGCCGTCGGCCATGATCACCGCCCGCTTCATGCGGTTTTCGAGCTCGCGCACGTTGCCAGGCCAGGCCCAGGAGGCGATGGCCGCCAGGGCACCGGGGGCGAGACCCTTGACCTGCGGGTTCATCTCCCGCGCGAAGATGTGGAGAAAGTGCTTGGCGAGCAAAGTGGCGTCGCCGTGACGCTCGGCGAGGCTCGGGATGCGCACCACCACTTCGGCGAGACGGTAAAAAAGGTCCTCGCGGAAGCTCCCCGCCTTAATCATCTCGGGCAGGTCCTGGTGGGTCGCGCAGACGATGCGGGTGTCGACGGCGATCGCCTTGCGGCTGCCGATCCGCTCGATCACCCGCTCCTGCAGGAAGCGGAGCAGCTTCACCTGGAGGGGGAGCGGAATGTCGCCGACCTCGTCCAGAAAGAGCGTGCCGCCATGGGCGAGCTCGATTTTCCCTTCCGTGGTCTTGATTGCGCCGGTGAAGGCGCCCTTCTCGTAGCCGAACAGCTCGGCCTCGAGCAGGTTCTCGGGGATCGCCGCGCAGTTGATCGCGACGAAGCCGCCCTTGGCGCGGCGGCTGGCGGCATGGACGCCGCGGGCGAGCAGCTCCTTGCCGGTGCCGCTCGCGCCGAGCAGCATCACCGAGACGTTGGTGTTGGCGACCCGCTCGATCGTCCGCGCGACCTTCAGCATCTCGGGCGCGGCGGTGATCATCGTGCCGAGGACGAGCCGGTCGTCGCCCGCTTTCTCCTCGAGGCGGCGGTTCTCTGTCTCGATGCCGTGGAGCTGAAAGGCGCGGCGGACGATCATGCCCAATTGGTCGATGTCGACCGGCTTCTGGTAGAAATCGTAGGCGCCCGACGCGATCGCCTGCAACGCGCTCTCGCGGGCGCCGTGGCCCGAGGCGACGATCACCTTCGTGTCCGGCTTCAGCGATAGGATGGTCTCCAGCACCGCGAACCCTTCGGTGGTGCCGTCCGGATCCGGCGGCAGCCCCAAATCGAGGGTTACGACCTGCGGCTCCTCCGCGCGCAGGATGTTGATCGCGGCATTGCGGTCGGAAGCGACCAGCACCTCATAATCCTCATACGCCCAGCGCAGCTGGCGCTGCAGGCCCTCGTCGTCCTCGACGATCAGCAGGCGCGGCTTGAAGGGAGCGTTCATGCATATTTCCGTTCAGGAACAGCGCCAGCACTCTCGGCCAGCGGAAGGAAGATGGTGAAACGGGTGCCCGCACCTTCGCGGCTCTCGACGTCGAGCCGGCCGCCGATCGCCGCGACGAGCCCCTTCGCCTCATAGGCGCCGACGCCGAAGCCGCTCTCCTTGGTCGAGGCGAAGGGCTGGAACAGCCGGGTGCGGATGAATTCGGCGGACATGCCGCGGCCCGTGTCGGCAATCTCGATCGCCGCCTCCCGCCCGCGGGCGGCGTAGCGGATGGTAACCGGAGCCTGGGGAGGACTGGCGTCGATGGCGTTCTGAAGGAGGTGCATCAACGCCTGGGCAAGACGGCCGGGATCGGCGAGCGCTGCAAGCGCCCTGTCCCCTTGCACCTCGACCGGGTGCACCCGCCGCTTCACTTCGGCGACCGAGGCGATTGTGGACGCCACCGACACGGCCCGGACCGGCTCCGGCTCCACATTGCTGCCGCCGCGGCTGAGGCGGGCGAGAAGGTCGTTCATCTTCTTCACCGAGCTTTCCAGCGTGGCGATCATGTCCTGGCGGAATTCGGGCTTGTCGGCGTGGCGCTCGGCGTTGCGGATGACGAGGCTGAGTTGGCTGACCAGGTTCTTCACGTCGTGCATGATGAAGGCGAAGCGGCGGTTGAATTCGTCGAAGCGCTGGGCGTCGGCGAGCGCCTCCTGCCCGCGGGCCTCGGCGAGGTAGCTTGCCGCCTGCATGCCGACCGTGCGGAACAGGTCGAAATCCTCCCAGTCGAGCGGCCGCCGCACCAGCGGGTGTTCGAGGATGACGAGGCCGACGAGGCGGTCGTTATGGAGGAGCGGGATACCGGCCCAGCCGTCCTCGATCGAGGCCAGCCAGTCCGGCGCCGCAATCTCCGCGTCGCCGACGCGGATGCGGCCGCCGCGGGCGCTCTCCAGGTCGATGACGAAGGCGTGGCTTTCCAGCGCGCGGATGAGGTCAGCGCTGCCGTTGCAGCGCGGCACCGCGTGCCGCCAGCGCCACTCCGCGCCGACGCTGAATCGCCCGTCCGCTTCGGCGGCGAGCAGCAGGCCGCCTGGGGCCTCGGCGATGTCCGCCAGCGCTTTGACGATGCGCTGGGCGAGCGGCGCCTGGTCCTCGCCGGCGATGCCGATGGTGCGGGTGAAGCGCAGCCACTCATCGCGATAATCGTAGCGATGCTCGAACAGATGCTTAGCGAGCATCACCCGCGTCCAGGCGCGCATGCGGCCGGAAGGGACGAGCAGTGTCGCGATGACCGTCATCGCGAAAATCACCGCGACCTGGCCGATCCGCACCCAGTGGCCGCCGACCACTTCGAGGATGCGGGTCGCGGACATCATCAGCAGGAGGTAGGCGAAGATGCCGATCACCGAGAGCGACTGGAAGGTCGCCGCGCGCGAGATCTGGACGCGCCACTCCGTGTTGCGCCGGGTCGAGAGGGCGAAGAGCGGTACCAGCATCGCCAGCATTGCGCCGCGCATCGCAACCAGATCGGTGACGGGGCTGCGGCTCAGATAGGCGACGGTGTAGAGGTGGAGATCGTAGGCCCACATCGCGGCGAGCGCGATCATCGGCAGGCGGATTCCCCAGCGGCTGTCGGGCGCGGCCTGGCCGTAGAGGTTGTGGACGAGGACGAGGGAGCCCGCGGCCACCGTGAGGCCGATGATCTGCGCGGCGGCCGCGAGCGCGTCGTGGACCAGCGGGTTCTTCTCGAACCCGGGGATGACGCCGGCCAGGGTCAGCTGGAGCCCAATGACCGCGGCGAGGACCGTGTAGACGAGCTTCACCGCCGGCTGCCGGTCTCCGTCGGCTTCGTCGAAGATCGCGAACATGAAGGCGAGGAAGGCGAAATTGCGCCCCGTCTCCGCGACGCCGGCGGCGACCGAGGTGGGGCCGAGCAGCGCTACGAAGATCGCCCACACCGACGTCGCCGCGAAGGCGCCGAGCAGGCGGTGGCTTCGCGGCCCCGCCCCCCAGTAGCGCAGCTGCCACAAAGCCAGCGCGCCGTAGAGAACGGCTGCCAGGGCGTGGGACCAGAGGCCGATGAGGGCGATCACCGTGCGCCCTCCGGCCACAGCACCACCCGCACCGTCTGGAGCAGGATCAATATGTCCAGGAAGGGCGTATAGTTCTTCGCGTAATAGAGGTCGTATTCCAGCTTCTGGCGGGCGTCCTCGACGCTGGCGCCGTAGGGGAAGTTGATCTGCGCCCAGCCGGTGATGCCCGGCTTCACCACGTGGCGCTCGGCGTAGAAGGGGAGCCGCGCCTCGAGATCGTCGACGAATTGCGGCCGCTCGGGACGGGGGCCGACGAAGCTCATCCGCCCGGTCAGCACCGTCCAGGCCTGCGGCAGCTCGTCGATGCGGAGCTTGCGGATGATCGCGCCGACGCGGGTCACGCGCGGATCGTCCTTCTGCGCCCAGACGGCCTTGCCGCCGACCTCGGCGTCCTCGCGCATGGAGCGCAGCTTGATGAGCTCGAACCCTTCTCCGTAGAGCCCGACTCGGCGCTGGCGGAAGAAAGCGGGGCCGCGGCTCTCCATCTTCACGATGAGGGCGGTGAGCAGGATGAGGGGCCCGAACAGGATCAGGATCGCCGCCGCGACGAGGATGTCGAACAGCCTCTTGCCAGCCGCGGAGATGCGGCGCCCGGCGGAGAAGCCGTCCGAGAAGATCAGCCAGGACGGGTTCAAACTGTCGAGGTCGACCCTCCCCGTCTCCCGCTCGAGGAAGGAGGAGATGTCGTTGACGTGGACGCCGGTCGTCTTGACCCGGAGGAGGTCGGCGAGCGGCAGGGCGTTGCGGCGCTCTTCCAGCGCCAGGACGACCTCGCTGACGCCGAGCCTGACGACATGGTCGGTAAGGCTGTCGATGCGGGAGCGGTTGATCGCCCGCGCGACGGCGACGGGTCCGTCGTTCATCGCCACGACCCCGGCGACCGTGAAGCCGGCGCCTTCCGCCTGCGCCAGCGCCTCGATCCGCGCCGCGCGGGCGCCGGCGCCGAGGATCAGGATGCGGCGCTTGAACGCCTCGGCGCCGATCGTCCGCTCGAATACCAGCCGCACTGCGAACACGGCGAGGAAGGCGAACAGCATCGCGTAGAGGAGGTTCGAGCGCCAGAAGGTGATCGCCGGGACCAGGAAAAAGACCAGGCTGAGGAGGAGCACGCCGAGCGAGATCGCCACCACCAGCCGCGCGGCGGCGAGGCGCATCGAGCGCAGCGCCTCGGCCCCGTAGGAGCCGACGCCGACCATGGCGAGCTGCATCGTCGCGGCGAAGGTGGCGAGGTGGGGGAGCCGCGCCCAGTCCAGCGAGACGTCGCCGCCGATCTGCCATGTCCGGAGCGCCCAGCCGGCCTCGCCCGCGAGCAGCAGCAGCGCGAAATCGATCGCGCCGAGCCACAGCACGGCGTGCGAGACATAATGTTTGAACAGCCTGACCAAGCGGTCCGCTCCTTGAAGGTGTAAGCCCTCCCGACACCAAGTGTCGCTCAAATTGACAAAGAAACCGTAACCATGGGGCTAATTCGGCAGGGTTTCGGTGCGCTTCAAAGCTGCTTCACCTCGGCGGCGGCAGGCCCGTCAGGCGTGCGCGGCGGCGTTTGCCGCCTTCGCGGGCGCCCGTGCGTTGGAGCTTCAGTATGCGTATCGATGTTGCCAACAGGCGCGAGCGGGTGACGGCGGCCGTCGGAATGGTCGCGCTGGAAGCCCTGCTCGGCTACGCGCTGATCACCGGCCTGCGGGTCGCCCACGGGGTGGGGCCGCCCGACGTGCTGCGCATCCTCAACCTCGCACCGCTCGCCCCCCCGCCGCCGCCGAAGAGGCCCAAGCCGCCGCCGCCCAAGGAGCACACGAAGAGTCCGGAAGGGACTGCAGCGCCGCCCGATCTGCGCGCGACGCCGACCGAGATCGTGCGGCCGCCGCCGCCGCCGATCCTCTTCCCGCCGCCGCCTCCCGTCGCGGCCGCGCCCATTGCCGGCTTGGGCGCCGCTCCTTCGGCGGGCGCGGCGCCGGTGCCGGGACCCGGGACGGGTGCCGGCGGACAGGGGAACGGCACCGGCAGCGGCCTTGGCGGCAACGGCACCGGTTCGGGCGGCGGCGCGGGGCGCGGCTCCGCGCCACGGCAGATCCACGGGCGGATCAAGGACAGGGACTATCCCGAATCGGCCAAAGCCGCTGGGGCGCAAGGGGTGGTGTGGGTGCGCTACACGGTGCTCGTCACGGGGCGGGCGACCAATTGCCGGGTCCTGCGCACGAGCGGCAATGCGGCCATCGACGAGACGACCTGCCGGCTGATCCAGGACCGCTTCCGCTACAAGCCGGCCAAGGACGAACGAGGCCGGCCCGTCCAGGCCGACCTCGTCGAGAAGCACGAATTCATCATGCGGGAGGGCTCGCTGCCCGACGACGAGGATCCCGGCCCCGATTGACCGGATCCCGCCGGGGCAGCGCCCATCCGGATCAGCAGCGGCTGTGGCGCTCGATGTGGCGGCCGAGCAGGGCGCCGCCGGCGCCGCCGATCAGCGGCCCGGCAAGGCCGCGGCCGCCGATCGCGCTGCCGAGGAGCGCACCGGCACCGCCGCCGACGATCGCGCCGGTGGTGCCGCCGTGCGGGCGGCAGCGGGAATAGGCATAATGGGTGTAGTGATGACGATGGCGGCGCGCGTCGGCGGCCGTCGGGATCGTCGCGGCGGGCAGTGCGACCGAGAGGGCCGACACGGCGAGAATGAGTTTACGCATATTACCTCCTGATGTTCGGACATCAGCCAGGAAAACCGCCGAGCTTACGGTTGCGTTCCGATTTTCGGCGCCTCCCGCGGTCAGTACGTCGCGTCCACCCGCTCCGGCGCGGCGGTCACGGCGGCGCGTTTGAAGCTCAGGCGGCGCCGTATCACTCGCAACTAAAAAGGGCGGCCCCGCGGGACCGCCCTTTCGAGAGGAAAGCGATGCCGCTTTAGAAGGAGCCGTAGGCCTCGTTGCCAACGAAGCCCATCTTCTCGACATGGGCGCGCTTGGTAACGGCGAGCACCTGATCGACCAGCTCGTAGCGGGCGTTCGGATCCGGCTGCAGGTGAAGTTCGGGGATCGGGTTCATCTGCTGGGTCTGCTCGAGATACTGGCGGAGCATGATGAGATCCGGCGGCAGCGGCGCGCCGTTCCACAGCACCTGGCCCTGGGCAGTGATCACCACCTTGTTCTTCACCGGATCGATGGGCGGCGGCTGCTGGTTCGGCTGGTCCTGCGGCAGGTCCAGCTTCACCGCGTGGGTCTGGATCGGAATGGTAATGATGAACATGATCAGGAGCACCAGCATGACGTCGATGAGCGGCGTCGTGTTGATGTCCATCATCGGCTCGCCTTCGGCTGCAGCCATTGCCATTGCCATGGTAACTTAACTCCTGAAACGCGTTCGTCGTTTAGAGGCAGGCGTCGATTAGAGGCGGGTCGTGGTTTCGCCGGGAGGCGGCTCGGAGATGAAGCCGACGCGGGCGAACCCGGCGCGCTGCATCGTGAACACCGCACCGCCGATGCACTTGTACGGCGTGTTGACGTCGCCGCGGATGTGCGCCTCGGGCATGGTCTCGTCGGTCACCTTGTCGGGGCCGCCGAGCTTGTCGACTTCCAGCTTCAGCTTCTTCGCCGCCATGTCGAGCAGCTGATCGGCCGAGACCTTCTGGACCTGCCAGTAGACCAGGCAATTGCCGGCCTTATCGGCCTTGACGGAGAGCGACACGTTCTCCGGCTTGGTCGTCGTCGGCTCGTACCGCACGTTCGGCAGCTTCATCGGCACAGCCTGGATCACGACCGGAACCGTGATCAGGAAGATGATGAGGAGCACCAGCATGACGTCGACGAGCGGCGTCGTGTTGATGTCGGACATCGGGGCGTCTTCACCGCCTTCGCTCGGGCCGGCACTCATCGCCATGATTTAATTTCCTATTCTAAACTTCTGTCGCCTGAGAGGAAGCGGCGGCGGGACGGCGATGCCGCCCCGCCGCATTCTCGTCAGAGCTTCTTCGGACCCGACGCGGTGGTGCCGGTGGCGCTGCCGGTGGCGGTGGTGCCGCCCGGCGAGGCCGCACCCGGCGCAGCCGCGCGGGCATTGGCGCCGGTGCCGGTGCCGGTGCCGCCGCGGGCGGCAGCCGCCTGGGCGCTCGGCTTCACCGCGCCGCCCGACATCATGTAGCCATGAAGGTCGTTGGCGAAGTGGGCCAGCTCCTCGACGATCGCCTTGTTGCGGCGCGTGAGCCAGTTGTAGGCGAGCACCGCGGGAACCGCCACGGCGAGGCCGAGCGCGGTCATGATCAGCGACTCGCCGACCGGGCCGGCGACCGCGTCGATCGACGCCTGACCGGCGGCGCCGATCTTGATGAGCGCGCGGTAGATGCCGACGACGGTGCCGAACAGACCGACGAACGGCGCCGTCGAACCGACGGTGGCGAGGAGCGCGAGGCCCGACGACAGCCGCGAGGCGATCGCGCCCTGGCTGCGCGCCAGCGAGTTCAGCATCCAGTCGTGCTGGTCGATGGGATCGGTCAGCTTGTCATGCTGCTCGAGGGCGAGGATGCCGTCGTCGACGATCTGACGATAGGCGCCGTTCTTCTCGAGCTTCTGCGCACCGTCACGCAGCGTGCCGGCCTGCCAGAAGGCGGTGCGGGCGCGGCGGCCCTGGCTGATGATCTTCTGCTGCTCGAACAGCTTGACGAAGAGCACGTACCACGACGCCGCCGACATGATGACGAGGATGCCGAAGGTCGTCTGAGCGATCAGGCCGCCCTGCTGGAGCGCCGCGACGAGACCATAAGGGTTCGAGTCGCCGTGCGCAGCTGCTGTGTTGGTCTGCATGTTGTAACTTTCCTCTCGTCTGTAGATTTTGGGCCGGTGCGGCTCAGCCCTGAAGCCGCCATGTTACTGAAGTCGGGACGCTGTCCGTCGTCGGATTGCCGCTGCTGTCGCGCGCCGGGGTGAACCGGGCGCGTCGCGTCAGCAGGTTGCAAGCCGTGGTGTCGAGCGCGGGATGCCCGCTCGATCCGGTGACGGTGCAGCCGGAAACCCTTCCGCTCGGTCCGACCTCGAGGCGGATTCGGACGGTGCCGGTTTCCTCGTTGCGCATCGACGACGGAGGATAATCATCCTGCGTGATCAGGGTGTGCAGGTCGGCCTTGGCACGGGCGGGTTCCACCTTCACCGGCGCCGGGGGCGGCGGAGGAGGCGGCGGCGCGGGAGGCGCGGGCGGGGCAGGCGGCGCCGTATACGTGATCTGCGGCGGCGGCGCGATGCTCACCGTCGAAATCGGCGGCGGCGGCGTGTTCGTCCGAATCAGCGGCGGCGGAGCGACGATGGGCGGCGGCTGCACGGGCCGGTCAGGCGGCGGCGGCGGCGGCGGTTTCTGGTCGGGGGGCGGAGGCTCCTCGACGTTGAAGGTTTTAAGGTCCGCGGCCGCCTTTTTGATGACGTTATACGCGAGCCCGGTGATGAATGCGTAGCCTAGGAGAGCGTGGAGAATGGCCACGATCACGATTGCCGTGATGCGGCCGGAGCTCATCCTGTTGTCAGCGTAGGCCATTAATCAGACACGCTCCCTTTTTATTGGCGCGCCGGGATCGGCCCTGCATTAACGCAGTCGAACCCGAACGGCTCCATCGCAATGTATCAACATATCATGCGACAGGAGCAAGCGCTCTATCGCGTCCCGGGGGCGGGCGCAATCCTCCTGTCGCACACCGTATTTGCACGGGGGAAATGCTGTAATGCCCGGTAAATCCGCCTAAGCCTATGGGAAACAGATGATTAACGCCGCTGCCGAAACGAGGCCCTGATGAACCCGGTGACCGTCCTTGCCGCCGTCCTGCTCGCCTCGGCCGCGCCCGCGGCGCCTGCCGATTCGCCCCCGCCAGCCGCTGGCCCCACTTATGCCGATCTCGCCGATCTCGCGCTCGCCGCCCCGGTGGTCGCGCAGGTGCGGACGCTGGAGGCGATCCCGGTCAACGACGCCGACGCGGCGGGGCTGCGGCCCGGCTTCGCCCGCCTCTACGTCCAGGCCGAGGTGACGGCGTTGATCCGCGCCGCCGGCCCGGTCCCCTCCCGCGTCGCCTATCTCGTCGATCTTCCCCGCGACGCGCGCGGGCGGCCGGCCAGGATCGTCAAGGGATCGCAATTCCTGCTGCTTGCGGCGACGGTTCCCGGCCGCCCGGGCGAGTTGCGCCTGATCGCCCGCGACGCCCAGATACCGCTTGCGCCGCTGTCCGCCGAGCGGCTCCGCGCTATCGTTCGCGAAGCGGCCGCGCCGGCCCCGCCGCCGGTGGTGACGGGCATCGGCCGCGCCTTCTATTCGCCCGGCAATCTGCCCGGCGAGAGCGAGACGCAGATCTTCGTCCAGACGGCGGACCGCAGGCCGGTGTCGCTCAGCATCCTGCGCCGGCCGGGCGAGACGCCGCGCTGGGCGGTGGCGCTGTCCGAGGTGGTCGACGAATCGGCCAGCGTGCCGAAACCGGACACCCTGCTTTGGTACCGCCTCGCCTGCGGCCTGCCCCGCACCCTCCCTGCGTCCAGCCTGGCCGACGCGGACGCCGCGGGGGCCGCCGCAATCCGGCGCGACTACCAGCTGGTGCTCGACAGCCTCGGCCCCTGTGTCCGCATGCGGACCGCCGCCTAGAAGGAGGCGAGCTCGACGCCGACGCCGGCGCAATCGGCGTAGATGTCGGGCTTGCGCGTCGAGACGCGCAGTGCCGAGACGCCGCGGCGCGCGGCGACCAGCTCGTAGATGGCGCGGGCGAGCGTCTCCTGGAGGTTGTAGCGCCGCGCCGACACCAAAGCCGCGACGTCGCGGCGGAGGAAGTCATAATCCCAGGCTTCGGCGGCATCGTCGGAATGCGGGAACGCCTCGGCGTCGAGCCACACTTCGACGGTGACGCTGAGCCGCTGCGGCGTGCCGACCTCGAAATCGTGGAAGCCGATGTCGGCGTCGACCATCATGCCTTCGAGCACGATCTTGTGCGTCCTCGGCTGCAGGCGGTCGGGAACGAGGCCGTCCAGCCTCACGCTGTCGTTCATCGGTCGGGCTCCAGGAACTGGACGTCGCGGGCGAGGCCGAGGAAGCGCTGGCCGCCGTCGAGGGTGATCGTCTGGCCGGTGAAGGTCGGCGTGGCAAGGATGAAGCGGAGCGCCGCGACGATCTCGTCGACTGCAACGCCGCGGCCGAGCGGGTTCAGAGCATGGACCTGGGTGAAATTTTCACGGCTTTGGCCGCCGGAGACGAGGGTGACGGAGGGCGCGATGCCGCAGACGCGGATGCCGCGCTCGGCCCAGGCGCGGGCGAGGAGCTCGGTCGCGGCGGCGAGGCCGGCTTTCGAGACGGTGTAGCTGAAGAAGTCGGGATTGGGGGCGGCGAGCTTGGCGTCGAGCAGGTTGACGATCAGCGTCACCTGGTCGGCCAGTGCCTGGGCGAGGAGGAGAGGCGCGCGCAGGTTGACCGCGAGGTGGGTGTCCCAGCTCTCGGCTGTGAAATCGTGGGCGGCGTCGTAGGCGAAGAGCGAGGCGTTGTTGACGAGCAGCCGCGCCGGCGGGAGGCCGTGGAGGGCGGCGACGATGCGAGAGGGCGCGTCCGGATCGGCGAGATCGGCGGCCACCACCGCACTGTTGCCCAGCTCGGCCGCCAACGCCTCGGCTTCGGCGCGCGAGCGGTTGCAGTGGATGAGGAGGTGCCAGCCGTCCGCGGCGAGGGCGCGGCAGAGCGCGGCGCCGATCCGCTTCGCGCCGCCGGTCACGATCGCCGTGCGCGGACTTTCGAACTCGCTCGCCATGGCGGCGGGATAGGGGGGCGGCGCGCGGGCGGCAAGGCTTGCGGGGGGTCTGCCCCTCGCCTAGTCCCCCCCGATGCCGATGCCACCGCCGCCTTCGGACCTTGCCGGCCTCAGCCTCGCTGATATCGCGCGGCTGGCCGAGGAGAAGAAGCTGCCGCCGGTCGAGAAGTGGAACCCGGAGCATTGCGGCGACAGCGCGATGCGCATCGCCCGCGACGGCACCTGGTACCATGAAGGCGCGCCGATCGGCCGCCCCGCGATGGTACGGCTGTTCTCGACCATATTGCGGCGCGAGCCCGACGGACGGCATGTCCTCGTCACCCCGGTGGAGAAGCTCGACGTCGAGGTGGAGGATGCCGCCTTCGTTGCCGTCGAAGTGAAGAGCGAGGGGCACGGGCCGGCGCGCCGGCTCGCCTTCCGCCTCACCACGGGCGACGTCGTGGTGGCCGGGCCCGAGCACCCTTTGATCTTTCGTGCCGGCACCGAAGGCCCCCTTCCCTATCTCGCCGTCCGCGGGGGCCTTGAGGCGCTCGTCGCGCGCCCGGTCTATTACGAACTTGCGAACCTGGCGCTTGAAGAGGCGGCGGAGCCGGCGGGGCTGTGGAGCGACGGCGCTTTCTTCGCCATGGAGCCGGCGGCGTGACCCTCGCCGAGCGGCTCCGCGATGCGCTGGAGCGGGGCGCGCGGCGGACGCCGGAGATCCTCCCCGGCGACGCCTTCGACGAGGAGGTGTCGAGCCGCACGCCCGCCGCGGTGCTGGTGCCGGTGGTGGACCGCGCCGAACCGACGGTGATCTTCACCGAGCGGCCGAAGACGATGCGCAAGCATCCGGGGCAAGTGAGCTTCCCCGGCGGGCGGATCGACCCCGGCGACTTCGGGCCCGTCGATGCGGCCCTGCGCGAGGCGGAGGAGGAGATCGGCCTCGCCCGCCAATATGTCGAGGTGATCGGCACCACCGACTGCTACCGCACCGTGACCGGTTTCGAGGTGACGCCGGTCGTCGCGGTCGTCCGCCCCGGCTTCACGCTGACGCCGCATCCGGGAGAGGTCGACGACGTTTTCGAGGCGCCGCTCCACTTCGTCCTCGATCCGGCCCGCCAGGCGGTGCGGACGGCGCAATGGCGGGGGCGCGAGCGGACCTATTACGAGATATTGTGGGAGGACCGCCGCATCTGGGGCGCGACGGCGGCGATGCTGGTCAATCTGTCGCGGCGGCTGGAGCTGGCGGCATGAAGCTGCCCCCCGCCGCCTGGCAGCGCCGAGAGGGCATGGGCGCGCTCCTCAACGTGCTGGGCGCCGGCGAGGGCGAAACGCGCTTCGTCGGCGGCTGCGTGCGGGACACCTTGCTGGGGCTCGAGGTCAGCGACGTCGACCTGGCGACGCGGCTGCCGCCGCAGGAGGTGATGGAGCGGCTGAAGCGGGCGCGGATCAAGGCGGTGCCGACCGGCCTCGCCCACGGCACCGTCACCGCCATCGTTGCCGGCGCGCCGGTGGAAGTCACGACGCTCCGCCGCGACGTCGCCACCGACGGCCGCCGCGCCACCATCGCCTATACCGACGACTGGCGCGAGGATGCGGCGCGGCGGGACTTCACCATCAACGCCTTGTCGACGGACCCGGGGACGCTTGCCGTCTTCGACTATTTCGGCGGCGAGGCCGATCTCGAGGCGCGCCGCGTCCGCTTCATCGGCGACCCGCTGACCCGGATTGCCGAGGATCATCTGCGGATCCTGCGCTTCTTCCGCTTCCATGCCCGCTTCGGCTTCGGCGCTCCGGACGCTGAGGGACTCGCCGCCTGCGTCGCCCGGGCGAACGACCTGATGGCGCTGTCGCGGGAGCGGATCGCGGACGAGCTGATGAAGCTCCTCGCCCTTCCTGCCCCGGCTGCGACGGTGGCGCTGATGGTCGAGGCCGGCGTGCTGCGGCCGGTGCTGCCCGAGATCGAGGAGGCGGCGCGGCTGGCGCGGCTCGTCGCGCGCGAGGCGGAGGCCGGCGTGGAAGCAAACGCGGTGCGGCGGCTCGCGGCGCTGCTGCCGCCGGACCCGGAGGTCGCCGCCGCCGTGGCGGCGCGGCTGCGGCTGTCGAAGAAGGCGGCGAAGCGCCTCACCTCGGCTGCGGTCCCGGACGACGGCAGCCCCGCACCGGTCCTCGCCTACCGGCTCGGCTCCGACGAGGCGGTCGACCGTATCCTGCTCGGGCCTCGCGATCCGGCGAAGGCGCGGGCGCTCGCCGGGTGGGAAAGGCCGAAACTTCATGTCGGCGGCGGCGATCTCATCGCGATGGGGCTGGAGGCCGGGCCGACGGTGGCGAACACCCTGCAGCGGATCGAGGCGTCCTGGGCGGAAGAAGGGTTCCCCGAGGATAGCGAGGCGCAGCGGGCGATCGCGCGGGCCGCGGTCGATCAAGCGCTGCGCGAGCGCCAGTAAGCGAGCGCCGCGTCGGCATCGAGCGGCCGGGCGAAATGGAAGCCCTGCCCGTGGGTGCAGCCGAGCTGCTCGAACGCGGCAGCGAGCTCGGGCGTGTCGATGCCCTCAGCCGTCGTCTCCATGCCGAGCGCGCGGGCGAGGGAGAGGATGGCGCGGACGATCGCCACCGAGTCGGAATCGGCGAGCATGCCGGCGACGAAGCTGCGGTCGATCTTGAGCACGTCGATGGGCAGGCGCTGGAGGTAGGCGAGCGACGTGTAGCCGGTACCGAAATCGTCCATCGCCACGCGCACCTTCAGCGCCTGAAGGGCCTTCAGGACGTCGGTGGCGCGGGCCGGGTCCTGGACGATGGCGCTTTCGGTCAGCTCGAGCAGCAGCCGGTCGCCGCCGAGGCCGTGGCGGGCGAGCGCCTCGGCCACCGCTTCCGGCACGTCGTCGCGGGCGAGTTGGATCGCCGAGAGATTGACGCTGACAGGGAAGGGCAGCGGCGCGCCGGCGGCTGCGTCCCAGGCGGCGAGGGTGGCCAGCGCCGTGTCGAGTGCCCAGCGGCCGAGCGGAACGATGAGGCCGGATTCTTCCGCGACCGGGATGAACTCGCTCGGCGAGATCGCACCGCGGCGCGGGTGGTTCCAGCGGGCGAGGGCCTCGAAGCCGGCGACGGCGCCGCTCTGGAGATCGACGAGCGGCTGGTAGGCAAGACGGAGGTCGCCGCCTTCGATCGCGCGGCGAAGGTCGGTCTCGATGCTGAACAGCCGGCGCGCGGCGCGGGCCTGGTTGGGCTCGTAGATCTGCACCTGGCCGCTCGCCTTGGCGCGCTTCAGGGCGAACTGGGCGTTTCGCAGGACCTCGTCGGCCAGCTCCTCATGTCCCGAGAGCAAGGCGCAGCCGAAGGCGCAGTCGACGCGGATTTCCAACTCCGAGAGCCGGAACGGCGAGCCGAGGGCCGTCCGGATCCGCTCGGCGGCCTGCACGGCGTCGTCCAGGCCCTTTTCGAGCCGCATGAGGATGCCGAACTCGTCGCCGCCGGTGCGGGCGAGGACGTCGCCGGCGCGCAGCACGGAGCAGAGGCGGCGGGCGAAGGTGATCAGGAGCTCGTCGCCGGCGACGGCGCCGACGCATTCGTTGACCCGGCTGAACCGGCGCATGTCGACGACCAGCACGCCGTGGCCCCCCGGCTGGAACGCCGGGTCTTCGAGCACCGCCTCGACCGCCTCGTTGAAGGCGATGCGGTTGGCGAGCCCGGTGAGGCTGTCGCGCAGCATCTCGGCGCGCAGGCCGCGCTCGCTCTCGATCTGGGCGGTGCGGTCGACGATGGTGACGAGGCAGCGCCGGCCGAGGGCGGGAAGGACGTTGAGGCGGGCGAGGCGGATCGAGAAGTGGCGCTGCGCGACTGCGTCGCCGTCGCTGACCTCGAACTCCATCACCGGCTCGCCGCCGGCCAGGAAGGCTTCGGCGCGGGCGGCCATGCCGCTACGGGCGAGGAAGGCGATGCCGGCCAGCGCGGCGGCAGGCTCCGGCGGCCCCCCGGACAGCTCGGCGAAGAGCGGGTTGGCGAGGTCGACATAGGACCAGCCGAGGGCCCCGCGCTGAAGGACGGCGGCGGCGATCGGCAGGGCGTCGAGATAATCCTGGCGGCCCTGCTGGACGATCGTGTCGGCCTCGATGCGGGCGGCGTCGAGGGCGCGGCGGGGCGGCCGGGGACCGTCGCCGTCGCCCGTCTCGAAAAGCTGCTGCGCCGGCATGGCATCCATGCACGCGACCCTAGCCTAAAGACGGTTAAGCCTTGTTTTAGAAGAAGGCGGTGTTTTCCCCTCGCCTGTCAGAAGCGGTTGTTGCGCGGGAAGCCGGTCGGCGGCATGCGGCCGGCGGCGCCGCGGGCGGTGCGCCAGGGGTTCAAGTCCGCCTCGGTGCGGCGGCGGCCGCTGTCGCCGCCCATGTCCCAGCTGATCCCTTCGGCAAACAGGAAGGTGACGGCGTCGGAGAGGCCGCCGTCGCGGTAGCGCTGGAGCTGGACGCCCGAGCCGCGGCCCATCTCCGGCAGCTCGGCCAAGGGAAAGACGATCATCTTCCTATTGTCGCCGATGACCCCGACATAATCGTCCTCCGGGCGGATACGCCGGACGAGGGCGAGCTTCGCCCCGGGGCGCAGATTGACGACCTGCTTGCCCTTGCGGGTCTCGGCGAGCGCGGCGTCGCTGGTGGTGACGAAGCCGCGGCCGTCCGAGGAGGCGAGGAGCAGCTTCTGCCCCGGCACCGCGACGAAGAGGTCGGCGATGCTCCCCTCCCCTTCGATGTCGACCATCAGCCGCACCGGCTCGCCGAAGCCGCGGCCGCCGGGGAGCTTGTCGGCCGCCAATGTGTAGAAACGGCCGTTCTCGCCGGCGAGGAGGATGCGGTCGATCGTCTGGGCGTGAAAGAAGAAGCGCGGCCCGTCGCCTTCCTTGAATTTCATCGCCTCCGGATTGGAGAGGTCGACATGGCCCTTCATCGCTCGGATCCAGCCGCGCTCCGACATGATGATCGTGATCGGCTCCTTCTCGATCATCGCATGGAGCGGGATCTCGCGGGCCGGCGCGGCCTCCTCGATCAGCGTGCGGCGGCGGCCGAGCTCGGTGGCCTCGCCATAGCGGTCGCGCATCGCCGCGAGGTCTTTCTTAAGCTTGGTGCGCTGGCGCTGGTTCGAATCGATGAGCTTGGCGAGGTCGTCGCGCTCCTTGACCAGCGCATCGCGCTCGCCCTTGATCTGCATCTCCTCCAGCTTCCGAAGCGAGCGCAGCCGCATGTTGAGGATCGCCTCGGCCTGGCGGTCGGTCAGGCGGAACTCGGCCATCATCACCGCCTTGGGCTCGTCCTCGGTGCGGATGATCTCGATGACCCGATCGAGGTTCAGGTAGGCGATCAGATAGCCTTCGAGCAGCTCGACGCGGTCGTCGATCTTGCCGATGCGGTGGGTAGCGCGGCGGACCAGAACCTCGAACTGGTGGGCGAGCCAGGAGGAGAGGACTTCCTTCAGCCCCATCACCTTCGGCGTGTGGCGCGCGTCGAGGACGTTCATGTTGAGCGATACGCGCACCTCGAGGTCGGTGAGGCGGAACAGGCTTTCGATCAGCATCTGCGGATCGACGGTGCGGCTGCGGGGCTCGAGGACGATGCGGATCTCGGCGTCCGATTCGTCACGCACATCAGCGAGGATCGGCAGCTTCCTGTCGGCGATGAGCTGGGCGATCTGCTCGATCAGCTTCGACTTCGGCACCTGGTATGGAATTTCGCTGATCACGGCCGTCCAGGTGCCGCGCCCCTGGTCTTCGACCCCCCAGCGGGCGCGGACGCGGAAGGCGCCGCGGCCGGTTTCGTAGGCGGTGGCGATGGCGGCGGCCGAATCGACGATGACGCCGCCCGTCGGAAAATCGGGGCCGGAGACGAAATCCATCAGCGCGGAAGGTTCGGCCTGCGGATTGTCGATGAGATGAATGGCGGCGTCGAGGATCTCGGCGAGGTTGTGGGGCGGGATCGAGGTCGCCATGCCGACGGCGATGCCGCTGGCGCCGTTGGCCAGCAGGTTCGGGAACAGGCCCGGAAACACCTCCGGCTCCTCTTCCTCATTATTGTAGGTCGGGCGGTAGTCGACCGTGCCTTCGTCGAGCCCGGCCATGAGGTCGTAGGCCGCCTGGGTCAGCCGCGCCTCGGTGTAGCGCATCGCTGCGGCATTATCGCCGTCGACATTGCCGAAATTGCCCTGGCCGTCGACGAGCGGGTAGCGGAGCGAGAAGGTCTGGGCGAGGCGGACCATGGCGTCATAGACCGACTGGTCGCCGTGCGGATGGTATTTGCCGATGACGTCGCCGACGACGCGGGCGCATTTCTTGTACCCCGCCGCGGGATCGAGCTTGAGCAGCCGCATCGCCCACAACAGGCGGCGGTGCACCGGCTTCAGCCCGTCCCGCAGATCGGGCAGCGAGCGCGCCGTGATCGTCGACAGCGCATAGACGAGGTAACGCTGCGACAGGGCGGTGTCGAAGGGCTGGTCCTGGATCGGATCGATGTCGTTCAAGCTGCTGGCCATGGCGAGGGACTAGCAGGCCGATTCGGCGGAAGCGAGGGCGGCGACGCGGCAGCGCTCTCCTTCCTGGTTTGCACCTAGCACGAACAAGGCAAAACGATGAGGCGCGTCGGTGCCGCGACCTGATCAAGGCTCCGGCATTTGGGCCACGACCTCGCGGGCGCCGTCGAGCGTGTAGTGGCCATAGTCGAAGTGGAAGGGGCGGCCGGTACGGGTGAAGAGGCGGCAGGGGCGGGCTTCGGGGCATTCGGCGCGGTAGGCGGAGAAATAGCGGGCGCCGGCGGCGCGGGCGACGGGCTCCATGTCCCGGTCGAGTCGCTCGCGGGGCGCGGAGCGGCCGTGGTCGTAGAGGCGGCGGTCCCCGGCGAGCTGGGCGCGAGCGAGGAGGCCGGGGGCGGTGGGGAGATATTCGACGACCGGGCCGACCAAAGTCACCTCTCGCCCGGCGGCGCGGAGGGCGCGGATTTCCCCGGCGAGCGCGGGCAGCTCGCTAGGGTCCCAGCGGGCGGCGAGGATCACGCCGTCAATCCCTGGTGCGAGTGCGAGCGGCGGGGCGTCGAGGGCGTGGTTGCGGCAGTCGCCGCGCTTGGCCGGCTCACGGCCCACGGGGCGGCAGTTCATCTCGAGCGAGACGAGGAAGTGCGTTTCGGGAAAGCGCTCGGTCAGAGCCGTCCAGAGGTGGGCGGCGTGGCTGTCGCCGACGAGGAGGATGTTGCGGCGGCCGGGCGTGGTGCGCAGGCACGAGACGGTCCTCGCGCCGACCGGCGGGCGGCAATCGGCAAGCAGCGGCGGTCGGATCCGCTCTTGCTCCGCTGCGAGGGTGCGCAGCACCGGAGCCGGGAGGCTGTGCAGGCGCCACTGGCCGGCGGTGGCACCCCACGCGAGCGCGGCGAGCGCCAGCGCCGCGAAGGCGCCTCCGGCCAGCACGCGAAAGGGCCGGCCGCTGCGCAGGCGCCGCCGCAGGGGCCGCTCGACGGCGACGTAAGAGACGATAGCGAGCGCCAGCGCCGTCAGCACCAGCCCGACTTTGGTGGTGGGCGGCATGTCGAAGCCGCGGGCGAGGCGCCAGAAGGCGAGGACCGGCCAGTGCCACAGGTAGAAGGCGTAGGAGAGGCGGCCGAGGGCGCGGAGCGGCGGGAGCGCGAGCAGGCGTCCGACAGCGCTGGCTTCGCCGAGCGCGAGGAGAGTAAAGGCCGCGGCGCAGGGCAGGACGGCGGCCGGGAAGGGTGCGCCGGTGGCGGGGCTTACCAAGAGGAACGCGCGCAAGAGTAAAGTGACCGCCACGGCGCAGAGCAGTTCGCGCAGGGCCTGATTCGAAGGGATGGGCACGAGCCGGAAGGCGACGAGGCCGCCGAGGCCGAGCTCCCACAGGCGCGTCGGCAGGAGGTAGAAGGCGGCCTGCGGCGCGGTGGTGGCAAGCACGGCCGCCGCGGTCAGCGACAAGCCGGTTGCCGCCGCGACGAGGGCGATTCGGAGCCGCGCACCGCCGCGGCCACCGGCGAGGAGGAGGATCGGGTAGACGAGATAGAATTGCTCCTCGACGCCGAGCGACCAGGTGTGGAGCAGCGGCTGGACCTCCGACGGGGGCGCGAAATAGGGGTCGCGGCGCCAGAAATAGAGGTTGGACAGGAAGAGGGCGGTGGCAACGGCGGAGCCGCGCAGCCCCTGCATCTCGCCAGGCAGGCAGAGCAGCAGCGCCGCGACGAGCACTGCCAGCGCCATCAGCACCAGCGCCGGCAGAATGCGGGCGATGCGGCGCTGGTAGAAGGTGGCGAGCGAAAAGCCCCCGGCGTCCATTTCGCGCGTGACGAGGCCGGTGATCAGGAACCCTGAGATGACGAAGAAGATATCGACGCCGAGGAAGCCTCCGCCCAGCGAGCCGATACCGGCATGGAACAGCACCACGGCGAGCACGGCGACTGCGCGCAGGCCCTCGATATCGCCGCGATAACCGCCCCCGCCCATGCCGGCTTGCTACGCCGGCGCCCCTCCGCGCGATAGCCTGAAGGCTCCCGGCGGCCGGAAAGTTGCGGCTGCGCAGCGGTTTAGTAAGAGCCAAGTAACTTTAGTTGTTCGTTTTATCCCGCGCCCGTAACGGTTCGTCCCGATCGGCGAAGTCGCCTCCGGACAGGCGCCACCCGTTCAGAGGGGAAATGCGACCGGACCTCGACGCGCGGCCATTTTTACATGAACGCCAGATTAAGCTAGGCCCCTTCCGAACGCGCCGGGGGGTGATGAATCGATGCGGGGCCTGCCCTTTCTCTTGCTTCTTCTGGCCGCCGGGCATCCGCCGGGCCACCACGGATTCCAGCATCACCAGCGCGTGACGACGTGGCGGATGGGCAGCCACGACGGATCGTCGCCGCGCGATTTCGGGCGGACCCTCGCCCAGCGCGAGCATATCAGCGCCGCGGCGCGCGACCGCATCGAAGTGCAGGAGCCCAGGCGGCTCAACAGCTTCGAGATCGGCAGCACCCGGGTCGGCATCGGCTTCGTCGGCGGCCGGCACGTCGGGTTTCGGCTGAAGAGCCCTTTCTAGGCCGTCACGTCGTCCCGGCGGAGGCCGGGACCTCCCCGCGATTTCGCACCGACTCCGCGCCTCTTCCGCCTGGAGATCCCGGCTTTGGCCGGGATGACGCGGGGGAGCGGCCGCACTAGAAGAGCGTCCTCACATCGGGGAGGACGGGATGCGGATGATGGTGGCGGGCGCGGCGGTGGCTGCGATTTTGGCGGCGAGCGGCGGCCAGGCGGCGGCGGCGCCGGCGGCGCATCCGCAGGCCGAGGCGCAGGCGCTCGACCTCGCCCGGCAGGCGATCGCCCTGCGCTCGGTGGGCGGGCCGGGGAATAAGACGCCCGACGTCGCCTCGTTGTTCAAGCAGGCGCTGGTCGCGGGCGGCTTCGCGGCCGAGGACGTGACGATCACGCCCGTCGACGACACGGCTTACTTCATCGGCCGCTGGCGCGGGTCCGATCCCAACCTCAAGCCGCTGGTCATTTCCGGGCACATGGACGTCGTCGAGGCGAACCCGAAGGATTGGCAGCGCGATCCGTTCACGCCGATCGTGGAGAACGGCTACCTCTACGGGCGCGGCGCCACCGACATGAAGCTCGACGCGGCGATCGCCCTCGCGGCGCTGATCGAGCTCCGGCGCGAGGGCTACCGGCCGCGCCGCGACATCGTCGTTGAATTTTCCGGCGACGAAGAGACGGTGATGAAAACCAGCGCGATCATCGCCGAGCGGCTCAAGAATGCCGAGCTCGTCATCAACATCGACGGCGGCGGCGGCACGCTCGACGAGAAGAGTGGCAAGCCGCTCTATTTCACTTGGCAGGGGGCGGAGAAGACCTACGCCGACTTCCAGCTGACGGTGACCAATCCGGGCGGGCACAGCTCGGCGCCGCGGCGGGTGAATGCGATCAACCAGCTTGCCGCCGCTCTGGTGCGGATCGGCGAGTATCAGTTCAAGCCGGAGGTGAGCGACCTCACCCGCTCCTATTTCGTCGCCGCCTCGCGCTACGAAGCGCCGGCGACGGCGGCGGCGATGCGCGCCTTCGCCGCCAATCCCGCCGACCGGCAGGCGATCCGGGTGCTGACCGACGACCCGTCGATGGTCGGCAAGATCGGCACGACCTGCGTCTCGACGATGATCAACGGCGGGCACGCGCTCAACGCCCTGCCGCAGCGCGCCACCGCCAACATCAACTGCCGCATCTTCCCGGGGCACAAGCCCGCCGACATCATGGCCGAATTGAAGCGCGTCGCCGCCGAGCCCGCCGTGACCTTCACCGACGTGACGGAAGGCTCGGTCGCCAACGACGCCTCGCCGATGCGGGCGGATTTCGTCGCGGCCGTGACCAAGGCGATGGCGGAGGTCTATCCGGGCCTGCCGGTGTTCCCGAGCCAGGCGTCGGGGGCGAGCGATTCGATGTGGTTTCGCTACCACCATGTGCCGAGCTACGGCGCCAGCCCGGTGTTCACCAAGAACAGCGAGGATTTCAGCCATGGGCTCAACGAGCGGACGCCGGTGGCGAATATCGGCCCGGCCATCGCCTATTATCTGAGCCTGGTGCGCGACCTCACGAAATGAGCCTCGCTGGCCGTCGTGGTGTGTTGCACATATAATACACCGTGCTAGGCTGCGCGCTTTCGAAAGAGGAAGTGCGATGGCGGGGCGGAGATGGTTTGGGTTGCTGGGGGTTACGGCGCTGCTCGCGGCCTGCGGATCCGCGCCTCAGCCCGCCCAGGAAGGCCCGCGCGTCGCCACCGCGCGCGCCGCGGTTGTTTCAGACGGAAGCGGTCCGGCGCGGGAGGCGGCATTCAGCCCGGACGGTCGCTGGCTCGTCACCACCAACGCGGCTGGAGCGGTGGTGCTGCGGAGCTTTCCGGCGCTGAAGCCGGCGCTGCGCCTGACCCACGCGGGGGGCGCCACCGCCGCCATGTTCGCGCCGGACGGACGCTGGCTGGCGACCGCGGGATATGACGGGGCGATCGACCTGTGGGACCCCGCGACGGGGCGGCTGCTGCGGCGGTTGACCGGGGCGGTGGGCACCGTCTGGACGATCGCCGTCAGCCCAGACGGGAAGACCCTGGCCGCGGCGGGCGAGGACAAGCTGATCCGGCTGTGGAACGTGCCGGAGGGGCGGCTGGTGCGGACGATCGCGGGGCACGAACGCAATGTCTGGGAGCTGCGGTTCAGCCCCGACGGGCGGCGGCTTGCGAGTGGAAGCTTCGACCAGACGGCGCGGCTGTGGGATGTCGCCAGCGGCCGGCAACTGGGGGTGCTGCGCGAGCACAAGCAGGCGGTGGTCGGCCTCGCCTGGAGCGCGGACGGGCAGAGGCTGGCGACCGGCGGCGACGATTCGACGATCTTCCTGCGGCGCGGATCGGACGGGGCGTCGGAGCGGCGGATCGACGCCGGCAACCATGTCTACAAGCTCGCCTTCAGCCCCGACGGCCGCTGGCTGGCGAATGCGGGGCGTGCGCGCGGCGGGTTCGGTACATTGCTCCACCAGATCGGCGCGACCGGCGGCGAGACTGACACGGTGCGGCTGTGGCGAGTCGCGGACGGCAGGCTGGTCGCCGCCCTCAAGCTCGCCGACGACGTGCCCTACACCGCCTTCTCGCCCGACGGCGGCTGGCTGGTGACCTCCGGCGAGGACGGCAAGGTGACTTTGTGGCGGCTGGAGGCCCGCTAGCCGCCGGTCACAATCCGCTTTTCAATTCTCTACCGATATGGTAGAGAAACCGCAGAACAGAGGAGGCAGCGATGCGGAAAGCGTTCGGACTGGCTTTGGTGTTGGCGGCGGCGGCGTGCGGGCGGGCGCCCGAGCATGGCGGCGGGGCTGGCGGGGGAAGCACCGCCGAGGCGGACCGCTCCTCTGCCGACGAACGGGCAGCCGCCCCCGCGGGGATCGCGCCCACAGCGGCGCCGGGTGTCGCGTTCAATTACAAATATGCCTTCCGGCTGCCGGCGGAGCGGATCTCGGCGGTGCAGGAGCAGCATGCCCAGGCGTGCGAGAAGCTCGGCCTCGCCCGCTGCCGGATCACCGGCATGTATTACCATTTGACCGGCGACAGGAACGTCGAGGCGCGGCTCGACTTCAAGCTCGATCCGACCATCGCCCGCGCCTTCGGTAAGGAAGGGATCGCCGCGGTCGCGCATGCCGACGGGCTGCTCGTCACCAGCGAGATCACCGGCACCGACGCGGGCGCCGCGATCGACGTGGTGAACCGCGACCAGGCGCAGCAGGCCGAGGCGCTGAGGAAGATCGAGGCGCAGCTCGCGCAGGCGGGCCTAAAGGCGCCGGAGCGGGTCGAGCTGCAGCGCCAGGCGCAGCAGCTGCGCGAGACGATGGCGGGGGGCAAGGCGGAGAAAGCGGACAAGCAGGAGTCCCTCGCCAACACGCCGATGAGCTTCGCCTATGAGGCGGGCGACATGGCACCCGGCGTGCGGCGGTCGCTGAGCGACGGGGTCGGCAACGTGATCGCGGCGCTGGAGTGGATGCTGCTGGCGCTCCTCACTCTGCTGCCCTGGGCCCTGGTGGCGGGCCTCGTCTGGTGGGGCTGGCGGCGGTTCGGCGCGAAGCCGAAGCGGCCTGTCGAGGCCTGACCGCCACCGCCTACCTGCTTTGGTCCATGGCAGGAACTCGCGCACCGGGGGCTTGGTTGAAAGGCCGAGCCCCCACAGCGAGAGGACAAGGATATGGCGGACGAGGCTGGCCCGGAGAAGGTCTGGGCGCTGATGAGCAAGATCGGCTTCTGCATGCTGGCCAGCCGCGACGGCGAGGACATAAGGTCGCGGCCGATGGCGGCCTATGTCGAGGAGGAGGACGGGAAGGTCTATTTCCTCACCGACAAGGAGAGCGCCAAGGAGGAGGAGATCGCGGCGCGGCCGCAGGTCTGCCTCGCATTTGCCGATGCAGGCGCGCAGAAATACGTGTCGGTGAGCGGCGACGCGGCGCTGTCGGACGACCGCGAGCGCATCCGCAAGATCTGGTCGCCGGCCGCCAAGGCCTGGTGGGACGGGCCCGGCGACCCGGCGATCCGCCTCCTCACCGTGACTCCGCGCGACGCGCAATATTGGGACAGCCCCGGGACCGTGCTCTCCTACGTGAAGATGGCGGCGGCGATCGTCACCGACTCGCGCCCCGCGGTGGGCGAGCATGCCAAGGTGGAGATGTGAGCGCCGGCCTCAAGCCGGGCGATCGCGTTGCGTGGAAGAGCCATGGCGGCGAGGCGCACGGAAAGGTGGTGCGCGAGCAGATGTCGGAGACCCACATCAAGGGCCACAAGGTCGCCGCGTCGGAAGAGCACCCGCAGCTGATCGTCGAGACGGACGCCGGCAAGCGCGCGGCGCATAAGCCGGAGGCTCTGCGGCGGGATTAGCGCCTCCCCTCCCGGCAAGGGAGGATTGGCAGGTGCGAGCTTCCCCCGGACACTCGCAGCCCTGTCCGGGGGACAGGGCGACCTGCTCATGGGTGGGTGCGGCTGAGGCGGCTCGATACCGCCGAAGGCGCTCGCTGCGGTACTGACGCCCGTTGGCCTCGCCTGTGGCGAGACCCACCCCCGGCGCCTCCCTTCCAGGGACGGGAGCGATCCTATTGCTTCGCGAAAAGGTTCTCCGGGTTCGCCATCGCCTTGATCTCGAGCGCGTTGCCCGACGGGTCGAGGAAGAACATCGTCGCCTGCTCGCCCGGCAGGCCTTCGAAGCGGATCGTCGGCGCGATGACGAAGTCCGTGCCGGCGGCTTCGAGGCGGGCGGCGAGCGCCTTCCAATGGTCCATCTTCAGCACCGCGCCGAAATGGGGGACGGGGACGTCGTGGCCGTCGACCGGGTTGCGGTGGGCGCGCGGCTTCGCGTCGGGCGAATGGTGGGCGACGATCTGGTGCCCGTAGAAATCGAAATCGACCCAGTCCGCCGCACTGCGCCCCTCCGGGCAGCCGAGCAGGGTGCCGTAAAAGGCGCGCGCCGCTGCGATGTCGTGGACAGGAAAAGCGAGGTGGAAGGGGGGAAGTTCGGCCATGGCCCAGCTTTGTCACCGCGCTCCCCTCCCTGCAAGGGAGGGGCTGGGGGTGGGTCCGCCGCAGGCGGGCGAAACGCGGAGGCTAAAAGGGTCTCGCTTCGCTCGCCCACCCACCCCTGACCCCTCCCTTGCAGGGAGGGGGAGGAAGCGTGCAAGGGCGGCAGCATGCGGCTTCACCTCATTGCCTTCGTCGCCGGGCTGATCGCCGCGACGGCGTTCCAGCCGCTCGGGCTGTGGCCGGCGATGCCGCTCGCCTTTGCGATGTTCCTCTGGAGCCTCACGCAGGCGCGCCGGCTGCGGACGGCGCTGGCGCGGGGGTGGTGGTTCGGGCTTGGGCAGTTCGTATTGGGGCTGAACTGGATCGCCACCGCCTTCACCTACCAGGCGGCGATGCCGGCCTGGCTCGGGTGGATCGCGGTCGTGCTGCTGTCGCTGTACCTCGCGGTCTATCCTGCGCTGGCTGCGGGGATTGCCTGGCGCTGGGGGCGGAGCGACCGGCGGGTTCTCATCCTTGCCCTCGCCAGCGCCTGGATCGTCACCGAATGGCTGCGGGCGACGATGTTCACCGGCTTCGCCTGGAACCCGGCCGGCGTCGCGCTCCTGCCCACCTTCTGGGCGCGCGCCGCGACGCTCGTCGGCACCTACGGCATTTCGGGTATCGCCGTGCTGCTCGGCGGCGCGCTATGGCAGTTGGGCGACCGCCACTGGCGCAGCGGCGCAGCCCTCGCGGCGGGGGCCTCCGCGGTGAGCGTGGCGGGGCTGCTCGCCAGTCCGCCGCAACGGGCGCCGGCGGGACTCGCAATCCGCATCGCCCAGCCCGACATCGACCAGGCGGTGAAGAATGAGGAAGGCACCGACGAACTGGCGCTCGACCGCCTGCGCCGCCTGTCGCTCCATGATCCGAGGGTGCCGCACCTCATCCTGTGGCCCGAGGCGGCGGTCGACGCGCCTTTGGTCACCGGACTGCTCTACGCCGACGCGCAGGCGGAAGCGGCGCGGCTGCGGGCGGAGATGGCCGCGGCGATCGGCCCCCGCGACCTGCTGCTGACCGGCGGCATCGGCGCGGGCTCCCGCGACGGCCGCGCCGTCACCAGCGCCACCAACAGCGTCTTCGCGCTGGCGCCGGACGGCCGCATCCTCACCCGCTACGACAAGGCGCACCTCGTGCCCTATGGCGAATATCTGCCGATGCGTACGATCCTGGCGCCGCTCGGCCTTGCCCGGCTCGTGCCCGGCGACCTCGACTTCGATCCCGGGCCGGGGCCGCAGACGCGGGTGCTGCCGCTGGTCGGGAAGGCCGGCTTCCAGCTCTGCTACGAGATCGTCTTCTCCGGACAGGTGGTGGACCGCGCCAACCGCCCCGCCTTCTTGTTCAACCCCTCGAACGACGCCTGGTTCGGCAGCTGGGGTCCGCCGCAGCACCTCGCCCAGGCGCGGATGCGGGCGCTGGAGGAGGGGCTGCCGGTCCTCCGCTCGACGCCGACCGGGATCAGCGGCGTGGTCGATGCGGACGGCGGGCTCGCCGCCACCCTGCCGCTCGGGCGGATGGGGGCCATCGAGTCGAAGCTGCCGGCGCCGAAGAGGGCGACTGTGTTCGCCCGCGGCGGCAACCTCCTCCCCTTCCTCTTCGCCCTGCTGCTCGCGGCGGCGGCGATTGCAGTGCGGCGCCGGAGCCGCTAGGGGCGCATATAAGGATAGCTTTATATCCACTCCCCGTTTCGCCAAAGCTTTGAAGGAAGGCCGTTTCTCGCGATGCGCAGCTCCTATCTCTTCACTTCCGAATCCGTCTCCGAAGGCCATCCCGACAAGGTCGCGGACCAGATTTCGGACGCCATCGTCGACCTGTTCCTGTCGAAGGACCCGGAGGCGCGCATCGCCTGCGAGACGCTGACCACGACCCAGCTCGTCGTCCTCGCCGGCGAGATTCGCTGCCGCGGCGTCTACGAGAATGGCGAATGGGCGCCGGGCGCCAGGGAAGAGATCGAGGCGACGGTGCGCGAGACCGTGCGCCGCATCGGCTACGAGCAGGAAGGCTTCCACTGGGAGAGCTTCAGCTTCCAGAACAAGCTGCACGGCCAGTCCGAGCATATCGCGCAGGGCGTCGATGCGTCCGGCAACAAGGACGAGGGCGCGGGCGACCAGGGCATCATGTTCGGCTACGCGACCGACGAGACGCCGGACCTGATGCCGGCCACCCTCTATTACAGCCACAAGATCTTGGAACGGATGGCCGCCGACCGCCATTCCGGCGCCGCGCCGTTCCTCGAGCCCGACGCCAAGAGCCAGGTGACGCTGAAGTTCGAGGAGGGCCGCGCCGTCGCCGCCACCGCGATCGTCGTCTCCACCCAGCACGGCAAGGGCTACGACCAGGGCGAGCAGGAAGCCGAGCTCAAGAATTACGTCCGCCAGGTCGTCGCCGACGTGCTCCCCGCCGAGCTGATCGCCAACGGCACCGTCTACCACATCAATCCGACCGGCAGCTTTGAAATCGGCGGGCCGGACGGCGACGCCGGCCTCACCGGCCGCAAGATCATCGTCGACACCTATGGCGGCGCGGCCCCGCACGGCGGCGGCGCCTTCTCCGGCAAGGACCCGACCAAGGTCGACCGCTCGGCGGCCTATGCGGCGCGCTACCTTGCCAAGAACATCGTCGCCGCCGGCCTCGCCCGGCGCTGCACGATCCAGCTCGCCTACGCGATCGGGGTCTCCGAGCCGCTGTCGCTCTACGTCGACACGCACGGCACCGGCACCGTCGGCGACGCGGCCCTGGAAGAGGCGATCAAGGCGATCCCGGAGCTGGGCGGCCTCACCCCGCGCGGCATCCGCACCCATCTCGGCCTCAATAAGCCGATCTATGCGAAGACTGCGGCCTACGGCCATTTCGGCCGCAAGGCGGAAGGCGACTTTTTCAGCTGGGAGCGCACGGACCTGGTCGACAAGCTGAAGCAGGCCGTCTGACGGATATTCTCGAGCGGGTTCCC
>NZ_DASWQI010000093.1:0-1702 GCF_036403745.1 Allosphingosinicella sp. | reverse complement strand
ATCAGGAAGGACAGAGCCTGGAGCAGGTCGCGCGACCGCTGAACGTAATCGAGCGCCTTCTGTTCGGCTGTTACATCGTCAAAATCAGGCAGCTGCTTCAGATACTCTCGAAGATGGCGGGATGACAGCGAACGCTCGAAGCAGCTCCAGCGCGCGGCTTGCGCCTCCTCGGGACGCCCGAGCGCTTCGAGAACCTCGATCCGGACGTCTTCCCATTTGAGCCTCCCCCGGATTGGTGGACACCTTTGCTAAGCTCCGACGGGAGCGGGAAGGTGTCGAATGGGCCAGGAACGACGTCACTTTACAGATGAGTTCAAGCAGGAAGCGATCGCCCTGCTGGCGAGCAGCGGTCGGCCGTTGGTTCAGATTGCCGGCGAGCTGGGCATCTCGCCCTCGATGCTGCGCAACTGGCGCAATCGCCAGGAAGGGCAGAATGCGGGGTCGGCGGTGCCGGCGAAACCGGCATCGGCGACGCTTTCCGTTCCGGATCCGGCGGCAGAGATTTCCCGGCTTCGCCGCGAGAACGATCGGCTGCGCATGGAGCGCGACATTTTAAAAAAGGCTGTGGCCATCTTCTCGGAACCGCCGAGATGAGGTTCCGCTTGATCGAGGATCAGCGGGATGCCCGGCCGGTGCGCGTCATGTGCGATGCGCTCAGCGTATCGCCGTCGGGCTATTACGCCTGGCGATCACGGCCAGAAAGCCCACGCGAGATCGCCAATCGCGAACTGCTGAGCGACATCCGGCGGGTTCATGCCGACCACCGGGGCCGATATGGGGCGCCGCGTATCCACGCCGAACTGCGTGCCGCGGGCCAGACTGTCAGCCGCAAGCGGATCGAGCGGGTGATGCGCCGGCATGGCATTCGGGCTCAGGCGCCGCGCCGCTATCGTGTATGCACGACCGACAGCAAGCATTCTCTGCCGATCGCGGCCAACCTGCTCGATCGGAATTTCGTGGCCAAGAAGCCTGATCAAGTCTGGCTGGCCGATATCACCTATATCCCGACCGGCGAGGGCTGGCTCTACCTGGCCGTGATCCTCGACCTATTCACCCGCAAGGTGGTCGGCTGGGCAATGCGCCAGCATATGCGCGCCGAACTCACCATGGCCGCACTGACCATGGCCGTCCAACGGCGCCGTCCGGGAGCGGGCTTGATCCATCACTCGGATCGCGGCAGTCAGTACGCTGCCAGCGACTACCGCAAGATCCTGCAGGCCGCCGCCATCACCCAATCAATGAGCCGCAAGGGAAACTGCTGGGACAATGCACCGATGGAGAGCTTCTTCGGCACCCTGAAAACCGAGCTCGTCCACCAGCGCGACTATCCCGATCGCGAGGCCGCTCGGCGCGACCTGTTCGCGTACATCGAAGCCTATTACAATCGTCGGCGGATCCACTCCGCTATCGGTTATATCACCCCAGAGCAGGCAGACCGGAAAACCGCATAACCCGGTGTCCACTTTCCCGGGGGAAGGTCATATCGTCCCTCGGCATCGGCGCCGTGCACCTGGAAGACGTTCTTGGCGATATCGAGACCGATCACGGCAGGATTGGGCATGTCACCTCCTTCGAATTGCGGCCGCAATCGTGAGTGATCGCGTCTGCGGCGGCTACGGGGTGGGGCGGTCCATGCCATCATGCCCGCCGGCCGTTCTTTGTCCTGGCTGATCTCGCGGCCAATGCCCGGCGCAAGGCAAAC
>NZ_DASWQI010000092.1:0-134806 GCF_036403745.1 Allosphingosinicella sp. | reverse complement strand
GGCCATGGCGATCGCGCTCGTCGCCGGCGCGTAAAAGGCCGAGCCGGTCTTCAGCAAAGCAACAATCTCGCCGCCGCCGCCGCGCGTGCGCTTGACGATCTCATCGATCCGTTCGCTCGTCGACCAGCCCATCTTGATGAGGTCGGGGATGGGGATGCCGGCGACGGTCGAATATTCGACGATCGGCACCATCGTGTCGCCGTGGCCGCCCAGCACGAACGCGGTGACGTCCTCGACGCTGACGTTGAATTCCTCGGCAAGGAAGTGGCGGAAGCGCGCGCTGTCGAGCACGCCCGCCATGCCGACCACCATATGGTGGGGAAGGCCGGAAAATTCGCGCAGCGCCCAGACCATCGCGTCGAGCGGGTTGGTAATGCAGATCACGAACGCACTCGGGGCATGCTTGCGGATGCCCTCGCCGACCGCCTTCATCACCTTGAGGTTGATCCCCAGCAGGTCGTCGCGGCTCATGCCCGGCTTGCGCGCGATGCCGGCGGTGACGATGCAGACGTCCGCGCCGGCGATGTCGGCATAATCGTTGGTGCCGGTGATCCTGGCATCGAAGCCCTCGACCGGGCCGGCCTGCGAGATGTCGAGCGCCTTACCCTGCGGGATGCCTTCGGCGACGTCGACCATGACGATGTCGCCCATCTCCCGGAGGCCGGCGAGGTGGGCCAGCGTGCCGCCGATCATGCCGGCGCCGATGAGGGCGATTTTCTTCCGAGCCATGCGACTCCCAATCCTTTCCTGGTGCATCGGGGTCCGGCCGCGAGGACGCGGCCGCGAGACGTGGCGACCCCCTAGACCCGTCGCGCGGAGGGGGCAACCGGGTGGCGCGGGAAATTGGCGCTAAAGCTCCTCCCCGGAACGGGGAGGGGGACCATGCAGCATGGTGGAGGGGGGCCCTCCGCTTCCGCAGCGTGGGGCTCGGGGGCCCCTCCACCACGCCGCTTCGCGTCGCGGCCCCCCTCCCCGTCCCGGGGAGGAGCTAAGATTATGCCCCCGCCGGCGGCTCCTCGACGTAGCGGCGCTCGCCGCGGGCGTTGGACCAGACCTGGACGGGACGGCCGCTCTCCGGGTCGATGAAGCGCTCGCGGGTCGGCGTCATCGGCTCACGCGCCGTCTCACCAACGTGGGCGGAGTAACGCCTGCGCTCGAACACCAGCAGAGCGAGCAGCACGCCGAAGACGATGGGCGCGCCCCAGGGCGCATTGCCCTGCGCCGCGCCCCACAGGCAGAGGAGGAAGACGAGGCCGAATAAGCCGACGATGGCATTGCGCAGCATCAGCGCGCCTCCTCGGCGGCGATCTTCACCGCCGTCCCGTAGGCGACCACCTCGCTCATCGTCTGGCCGATCTCGCCGGAATCGAAGCGCATCATCACCACCGCGTCGGCGCCCATCAAGGTCGCATTCTGGACCAGCCGGTCGATGGCGTGGCGGCGCGTGTCCTCGACCAGCGAAGTATATTCCTTGATCTCGCCGCCGCCCAGGGAGCGGATCGTCGCGGCGATGTTGCCGCCGAGCCCCCGGCTCCGCACCACCACCCCGAACACCTGGCCCAGCGTCTCCGTCACCGTGTACCCCGGTAGATTCTCCGTCGTCGCAACGATCATCGCCCGCTCCCCTTCACTTGCCCGCCAGCATGGTCAGCATGTCCACCCAATGGTCGATATCCTCGTAGAACGCCTTTACCGGCAGCCTTTCGTCCCGCCCGTGAGCGCGCTCGTCGTCGGGGATGACGCCCCAGCTGCCGTCGACCCCATAGACCGGCATCCCAGCGACCCGGAACGGCCGCGCGTCGCTCGCGCCTGTGCTCATCTCGGGGATGATTGGTGCGTCCGGATGCCGCTTGTGGACGGCGGCCGTGTAGGCGGCGACCACGTCGGGCCGAAGCGGCGAGGCGAGCGACATGGCGGGATTGCCAGTCTGCTCGACCTTCACGCCCGGATCCCCCACCAAGCGCTCGATCTCGGCGCGGATCGCCGCCGGCTCCGTCCCCGGCATGATCCGGCAATTCACTGTCGCCCGCGCCAGCTGCGGCAAGGCGTTGTCGGCATGCCCGCCCTCGAGCCGCGTCGCAACGCAGCGGGTGCGGGTGAGCCCGACTTCGGTGGCCGACGCCTCGATATAGTCCGCCGCCTTGCCGTCGTTCGGATTGGCGAGCCACGCCCGCATCGCGTCCCCGAGCGCGCCCTTGTCGCCTTTCGCCCGCACGGTGAAATAGGCCCGCGTCGTCTCGTTCAGCATCGGCGTGAAGCGATAGCCTTCCAGCTTCTCGATCGCATGGGCGAGCTGGTAGATGGCGTTGTCCGGCCGCGGCTTGGAACTGTGGCCGCCCTTGTTGCGGACGGTCAGCGTGTACATCGCATAGGTCTTCTCCGCCGTCTGCAGCGTGAAGCCGAGCGGCCTTCCGTCCGGGGTGACCCCGCCGCCGCCGCCGTCGGAATTCAGCCCGAACTCGGCCTCCGTCCATTTGCGCCATTCCGTGGCGCCAAGCCGGGCGCCGTTGCCGCTCGTCTCCTCGTCGCCGGTGAAGAAGACGATGATGTCGCGGGTCGGCTGGAAACCGCTGGCCCGCAGCTTGAGCAAAGCGGTCGTGACCGCGCTTACGCCCTCCTTGATGTCGCTCGTCCCGCGGCCGTAAAAATAGCCGTCCTTCTCCTGGAACTTGAACGGATCGAGCCCCGGCGACCAATCCTCCGCCTTCGCCTCGACGACGTCCATGTGCGCCATCAGCAGGATCGGCTTCTTCCCCGAGGGCTTCGCCGCCGGCCACCGCACGATCAAAGCCGCAGTGTGGTCGCCGGGATCGCCGTCATAGGGGAGGACATGGATATCGGCCTCCGCCCAACCGGCGGCCTTATACTGGTCGGCGAGGTAGCGGGCGAGCTCCGGCACCTTGCCGCGCCCCTGCACGGTCGGGGTCTCGATCGCATGCTGGTAGATGGTCCGCGCCTTGGCCTGCCACTGGTCGGCAGGCTCGGCGGCAATGGCGGAAGTAGATAGCAGGGCAAGGCCCAAAGCAAGAGCGTGGCGCATTCGTCGAATTTCCCCCTCAGGAAGCGCGGGAAGCTGGACCCACGCGGGGGGTGGCGTCAACCTTCCTCGCCGTGGCCCTCGGCGAGATAGGCCTGCGACTGCATCTCGATGAGCCGCGAGACGGTGCGCTGAAACTCGAAGGCGCCGTCGCCGGCCGGATAGAGCGCCTGCGGCTCCGCATCCGCCGCGGCGAGGAGCTTGACCTTATGCTCGTAAAGCTCGTCGACGAGGGTGACGAAGCGCGCCGCCTCGTTCCTGTTCTCCGGCCCCATCACGGGGATGCCGACGAGGATGACGCTGTGATAGCGCCGCGCGATGGCGAGATAGTCCGCCGCCCCCCGCGCCTCGCCGCACAGCCGCTTGAACGAGAAGACGGCGACGCCCTTGAGGCTCTTGGGGACATGCAGGGTCCGCCCGCCGGGAACCGGGATATCCTCGGACGGGACCTTCTCGCGGTCCTCCACCGGATAGTCGGTCAGACGGAAGAAGGCCTCGCTCAGCGCCTTCGTCGCCGCAGGGCCGTTCGGCACGTACCAGGTCGGCATGCCGGCGAGGCGGTGGAGGCGGAAATCGGTGGGGCCGTTCAGCGCCACCACGTCCATCTCCCGCGCGATGAGGTCGATGAACGGCAGGAACAGCTCGCGGTTCAGCCCGCCGAGATAGAGGTCGCTTGGGGCGCGGTTCGAGGTGGCGATCACCGTCACCCCCTCCTCGAGCAGGTGCGCGAAGAGCCGCGACAGGATCATCGCGTCGGCGCTGTTGTTGATCACCATCTCGTCGAACGCGAGGAGGCGTGCCTCCGCGGCGATGGCTTCGGCAAGCGGCGGGATCGGGTCCCCCTCCTCCTTCAGCCGCTCGACCCGCAGCCGCTCGTGCACTTCGAGCATGAATTCGTGGAAATGGACCCGTCGCTTGCGCGGCTCCTCGATCGCCGCAAACGCAAGGTCCATCAGCATCGACTTGCCGCGCCCCACCCCGCCCCACAGATAGACCCCGCGCACCGGCTTCGGCGCCTGGCGGGCAAGCCGCGCGAGCAAGCCGCCCTTAGGCTTCTGCGCCAGCTCCCGCGCCAGCCGGTCGAGCACCGCCACCGCCCGCTCCTGGCCGGCGTCAGGGCGAAGCTCGCCCGCCGCCAGCAGGGCCCGGTACCGCTCCGTAACCAGGCTCACCGCGACGAAAGCTTCCTGAGCGTCCCCGACCAGGCGGCGACCGTCTCGCCCTCCTGCTCGACGAGGCCGCGCATCACCGCCATCCGCTTGCTCTCGCGGAGCAACTCGACGGTGCAGTCGAGCGGGACGCCGAGCCGGCCCGCCGAGAGAAACTGCGCCGACAGGTCCAGCGTCACCGACGGCCCGAGATCGGCGCCCGCCGCATAGCCGCCGGCGAACATCGCCATGTCGATGAAGGTCAGGATCGCGCCGCCATGAACGACGTCGCCGAGATTGCTCTGAGCCGTGTCCGGGAACATCCGGCAGCGGGCGCGGCCTTCCCCTTCCGGCCGCACGAGGAGCTTGCCGAGGGTCGAGTTGTAGCGGTCGCCGCCCGGCAGGTCCCACGTCCACCAGCCGGGGTGATCCGGGTCAGGTTCGTGGCGGATGAGGGGGTGGAGGCTGCGCTCGGTCATGCTCGTCATGCCAGCGAAGGCTGGCATCCCAGCGGGTGAAGGACGCCGGCGCCTTTCACCCGCTGGGGCCCCAGCCTTCGCTGGGGCGACGGGATGCTCAAACCGCCCGCTCCACGAGCAGCTTCTTGGTCTCGGCGATCGCCTTCGCCGGGTTCAGCCCCTTCGGGCAGACGTTCGCGCAGTTCATGATCGTGTGGCAGCGGTAGAGCCGGAACGGATCCTCCAGCTCGTCCAAACGCTCGCCGGTCAGCTCGTCGCGGCTGTCGGCGAGCCAGCGATAGGCCTGGAGGAGGATTGCCGGCCCCAGGAACTTGTCGGAATTCCACCAATAGCTCGGGCAGGAGGAGGAGCAGCAGGCGCACAGGATGCATTCGTAAAGGCCGTCCAGCTTCGCCCGGTCCTCCGGCGACTGCAGCCGCTCCTTGCCGGAGGGCGCCGGGGTCTTGGTCTTCAGCCACGGCTCGATCGAGGCATATTGGGCGAAGAAGTGGGTGAAGTCGGGCACCAGGTCCTTCACCACGTCCATGTGCGGCAGCGGGGTGATGCGGATCTCGCCCTTATAATCCTCGATCGCCGTGGTGCAGGCGAGGCCGTTCCTACCGTTGATGTTCATCGAGCAGGAGCCGCAAATCCCCTCGCGGCACGAGCGGCGGAAGGTGAGCGTCGGATCGACGTCGTTCTTGATCTTCAACAGGGCGTCGAGGATCATCGGCCCGGTTTGGTCGAGGTCCAGCTCGAACGTGTCGTAGCGCGGATTTTCCCCCGTGTCGGGATCGTAGCGATAGACCTTGAAGCGGCGCACGCGCCCGGCGCCGCCTTCGATCCGGTAGGTCTTGCCGCGGGACTGGATCCTGCTGTTCTTCGGGAGGCTGAACTCGGCCATTCTTTCTCGTCCTTCGTGTTGCCGCGGCGATAGCGGCTCGCGCCACCGGGCTCAACCGCCGAGCAGGCCGCTGCGACACAGGCTTTCGGCAAGGATGGTCTCGATGAGCTGCTCCTGGGAAAGGCCGGCAAGCTGCGCCGCCCGGCCATAGACCTTCTGCGACCACAAATTGGCATTGAGGTTGAGCTCGAGGAAGTTGAGCTCCCCCTTCTCCCGGTCGAGGCGGAACTCGTAGCGGCCATAATCGAACGGCCGGAATTCCTCGGCGATGCGGCGGGTAAGATCAGCGATCTCGGGCATCCAGCGCGCATCGTCGAACGGCACCAGCCGGTATTTCTGCCGCCGCTCGACGAGGTCCCGCTTCTCGTAATAGGTGCGCAGGTGGGTCGGGTCCGCCTGCTCGAACATCAGCATCGGCAGCACGACCGGCTCGCCGTCGACGGTGATCACCGGCACCTCGACGTCGCTGCCGGTCAGGAAGGGCTCGACGATCGCGTCATGGCCCTCGGCATGGATCGCGGCGATGGCCGCCTCGACCCCCGCCCAGTCGCGCGCGTCGCGCACGCCCCAGCTGGCGGATGACGCGTTCGGCTTGATCACCAGCCGCTCGCCCTCGGGACATTTCTCCTGGGTCACCGGCGCGCCGCGCCGGTAGATCGCCCAGGGCGCCGTCGGCAGCCCCCGCGCCGCCGCCGCCAGCTTCGAGAGATGCTTGTCGTCGGCGAGCCCCCTGAGGATTGGACTGGCGCCGAGGAACGGAATGCCGGCCCGCGTGCACAGCAGCGGCAGCATCATCTCCGAATTGAGGAAGCCGCCGCGGTTGAGGAGCGGAAAGACGAAGTCGACGTCGGGCTTGTCGAACAGCACGTCGTAGCTGTTGGCGACCTGCAGGTTCAGCCCCAGCCCGCGCAAAATCTCGCGCACCTCGACATGATAGAGGGCGTGGTTGCCGTCCTCCGGGTGCAGCCCCCCTTCCCACAGCGCATGCTTGGCGATGAACAGGATGCGCAGGCGCTTCTTCGCCTCGGCGGGGATGGTGAGGGTCGGAACGGCGGGGACGGCGGTCATGAGGCGGCCTTGCCGGAGGAGCGGGCGCGGCGGACATAATGCCGCCGCGCCCATTGGCCAAGCCGGTAAGAAGCCTAGGCCGCCGGGGCCGCCTCCGCTTCGGCCTGCGCGCGGCCGCCCCAGTTAAGGTTGCGCGTCAAATACATCACCGCCGCCAGCGCCGCGAACAGCATCAGCGCGCCGATCAGCAGCGAGTAGGCCTCGAGGCTGAGCAGGATGTAGAGGACGACGTAGAGTGCGGTGAGGAGGCCGAAGATCAGCCCCGCCCGCCGCCAGCTGCGCAGCACTGCCGCGGAATAGGCCGTTTCCAGCCCAACGATCGCCGCGCTCGCCACGACGTAGGCGGGGGTGAAGCCGATCACTTCGGCAAAGGCGAGGAGCAGCACGAAGAACAGGATGAGCGCCGCCCCGACCAGCAGATATTCGACTCCGGACACCCGCACCCCTCCGATCAGATCGAACAGGAGGAAGGCGAGGAAGGTGAAGCCGATGAACAGGAAGCCGTATTTGGCCGAGCGGTTGACCTGCGAATAAAGGTCGACCGGCTGGAGCAGGCTGACGCCGGCGCGGTGCGTTCCGCCGGCAAGCGCGTCCTGGTCGTCGGCAGGCCCCTTGCGCTCACCGGAGGGGCCGGTGGCGACCAGCGATTGGCCAAGCGCGAGGTTGCCGATCCGGTAGCGGGCATCGAAGCCCTGATCTCCGACGGTGCGCTCAGCGGGCAGGAACCCGCCCTGGAAGGAGGGGCTCGGCCAGCTGGAGCGCAGCCGCCAGAGCGTCTCGCCGGCGCTTGGCGCCAGAGACAGGCTGGCATTGCCGCGGACATTATAGTCGAAGGCAATTTCGAGCGGAGCGCCCGCCAGCGCGCCCGCATCGAGCCAGGCGAAGAAGCCGCCGCCGTTGGTGGCGGCGCTGCCGCCGCCCGGCTGCAGCCGCAGCGCCTGCCCCGCCGCCGCGATGTGGGGATTACCGGCAAGGCCCCGCGCATCGCTGACGCCGAAATGAAGCTCGGCCCGGTCCAGCGCCAGGTCCCCCGGCGCAACGCCGAAACGCGCGAGGTCCGCGGGCATGACGAAGCGCGCCTTGCCCCGCACCGCCGCCTCGTAAACGACGACCTCGTAGATCGAGCGCTTGCGGCGGTCCGGCCGCATGTCGGTCGAGAGCGCCACCGCCTCGGGCGAAAGCGTGAGATCCTGCCACACCTGATGGCTGCGCACGACCGGCTTGCCGCCCTCGGTGACATTCTCGGTGACGGTCGCCCGGTAAGGAATGACAAGCAGCGGGCCCGCAATCACCTGCGGACCGCCCCAGCCCTCGGCGATGCTCGCCTTGGCCTCCATCGACTGGTGCTCACGGTCGTAGACCATCAGCCAGACGGAAAAGAGCGGCATCGAGAGGAGGAGACCGATCAGGATGGTGAGCGCGAACTTCACCGACGGCGATCGATTGGCAGGCAATATGGTCATCTTGATCCTCCCGTTTCCGCCATGTGCGGCCATCGGGAGGGGGCCGGTCAAGGGGCGGCGGCGGACCTCACCGCGCCGCCACAGGGAGATGGAGGCGAATGACCTTCGCCTCTGCACACAAGCTGCACGGCCGCGGCCGCGGACTCAGTACACCCGCGCCTTGGGCTGGATGTACTGGATGTCGTCCGACAGCGTGTAGTCGTGGACCGGCCGGTAATCGATGCGGACGCCGCCGCCCTTGCCGCCCCAGCCGTCGAACCAGGAGACGGTGTGCTTCATCCAATTCGCGTCGTCGCGGTGGGGGAAATCCTCGTGCATGTGGGCGCCACGGCTTTCCTTGCGGTTGGCGGCCGAATGCATCGTCACCACCGCCTGACCGAGCAGATTGTCGAGCTCGAGGGTTTCGATGAGATCGGTGTTCCAGATCAGGGAGCGGTCGGTGACGGCGACGTCCTCCATCTGGCGGTAGACCTCGTCGATGCGGGTCTTGCCTTCGTCGAGCGTCGCCTCGGTGCGGAAGACGGCGCAATCGGCCTGCATGGTACGCTGCATGCGGTTGCGGATCTGCGCGGTCGGGCTGCCGCCCTTCGAAAAGCGGAAATGATCGAGGCGCGAGAGCGACAGCTCCTCCGAGCCCGGCGGCAGCGGCTTCTGCGCCGCATTGGGCTTCAAGATGTCGCCGACGCGATGGCCGACCGCCCGCCCGAACACGACGAGGTCGATCAGGCTGTTGGAGCCGAGACGGTTCGCCCCGTGCACCGATACGCAGGCCGCCTCGCCCACCGCGAACAGCCCCGGCACCACCGCGTCCGGATTGCCGTCCCTGAGCGTCACCACCTCGCCATGATAATTGGTCGGGATGCCGCCCATGTTGTAATGGACCGTCGGCACCACCGGCAGCGGCTGCCGCGTCAGGTCGACGCCCGCGAAAATCTTCCCCGTCTCCGTGATCCCCGGGAGGCGTTCGGCTAGGATCTTGGGGTCGATATGGTCGAGGTGGAGGTAGATGTGGTCCTTGTCCTTGCCGACGCCCCGGCCCTCGCGGATCTCCATCGCCATCGAGCGTGAGACGACGTCGCGCGACGCCAGGTCCTTCGCCGAAGGGGCATAGCGCTCCATGAACCGCTCGCCTTCCGAATTGGTCAGATACCCCCCCTCGCCGCGCGCCCCTTCCGTGATCAGCACGCCGGCGCCATAAATCCCGGTCGGGTGGAACTGGACGAACTCCATGTCCTGCAACGGCAGCCCGGCGCGCAACACCATCGCATTGCCGTCGCCCGTGCAGGTATGCGCCGACGTCGCGGAAAAGTAAGCGCGCCCATAGCCCCCCGTCGCCAGCACCACCGCCTGCGAAGCGAAGCGGTGCACCGACCCGTCCTCCATGCAAAGCGCCACCACCCCCCGGCACGCCCCGTCCGCGTCCATGATGAGATCGAGCGCAAAATATTCGATGAAGAAGTCCGCGTCATACTTCAAAGACTGCTGGTAGAGCGCATGCAGCATCGCATGCCCGGTCCGGTCCGCCGCCGCGCAGGTCCGCTGCGCCGGCGGCCCCGCCCCCATATTCTGCATCATGCCGCCAAACGCGCGCTGGTAGATCTTGCCCTCGGGCGTGCGCGAAAACGGCACCCCGGCATGCTCGAGCTCGTAGACCGCCGCCGGCGCCTCGCGCACCAGATACTCGATCGCGTCCTGGTCGCCGAGCCAGTCCGACCCCTTGACGGTGTCGTACATATGCCACTGCCAATGGTCCGGCCCCATATTGCCCAGCGACGCGGCAATCCCCCCCTGCGCCGCGACCGTATGCGAGCGGGTCGGGAACACCTTGGTGATGCACGCCGTCTTGAGCCCCTGCTCCGCCGCCCCCATCGTCGCCCGCAACCCCGACCCGCCCGCCCCCACGACGACGACGTCGTAGCTATGGTCGATGATCTTGTAGGCTTTGCTGGCCATGGTGATCCCCATGAAGTGGTGCTGTTTGGGGGCCCCGGGTGAGGGGCACCCCGCTTGGCCGCGCTTCTAGCCCTCGCGCGGGGGGATGCAAGGGTGGGGGGCCTTTGATTGGTTCAGGCGCTGGGCGCGGAGGTTTGAGCGGCCGGGCGTGGGCAGTTCTGGCCGACGACAGATGGGGCTTGCGCGCCGACGGCACCAATAGTGACTCAGCCGGCACCGAAGCTTTTCAAGATCAATTCCTGCGTCGTTTGGAACGCGCTTCATACGCAGTTAGGATGTTCGCGGTGAGAGCTATGCCCCGCTCGACAAAATCGGTTCCGCCGCGGTCGACCTGCTGCAAGAGCGCCTGACCGATAAGCTCGGGAGAAAACCCTTGGCTGATGATGCTCTGCAGCACGTCATTGAGCGTTTGATTCTCCAGGCTGTTGGGGGGCTCTCCCCTTCGCGGCGCCGCCTGCGAGCCAACTTGACCGAACAGGTCTCGAAGCTTGCCAGGCGGGTGCGGCGAGGGCCGGTCCTCAGTCTTCTCCTCCTGCCGGTGAGCCGCGGCTCGTGCCGGGTTGATCGGGTTCGGTCTCGATCGAACGCGTGCTAGGATCGTTTGACCGAACGAAAGGCGACACCAAACTATTCGATCACTGCCGATCTCCTTTATCTCAGACCCATCTACGGGTTCGAGTGCACTCAACCCGTTCAGCCACAGTTGCCCGTCGAGTAGTCCCACTGCATCAACAGCCGCACGTGCCGGTTTCCAAGTCCGCAGGTCCGGATAGCGGAAAGAAACGCTCTTTCCCCCTTGAGCGACAGTTGACAGTCGACGGGCTTCGGACTGGATGTACTCTTTATCCTGCACGGTCCCTTCGCATTCCCGGTCCGTGCAGGCTCCAATGATCGCGGCGGCCATCGTAGCGATCGAGTCAGTGTCCGACCCTAATACGTTTACGAGAGTGAGCAGGGCCTGCTTAGGATCCGAAACATCGGCAAGTAGGGCGGCAAATGCTGCGAGCATTGCCGTCTTCGTGCCAGATCCTCGTGACGCAGGCTCTATTGCGCCGACCGCATCTACGGCTCTTGGGTAGATGTCAGCTAGCTTTCGTCCGTGGAGCGCTTCTAAAGCTGTGAGCTCGCCGGACATCTCCGTAAGGACCTGTGCCACCCCTTCTCTGAACTTAATTTTACTGGCCTCTTCCCAGGCACCAAGCCAGAAAAGACGAAGGTCGCCGTCGTTCTCAACTATTTTCGGCACTGACCGGAGGTCTTCAATGATCTGCCGAAGTTCTGGCATCGTCGCGGGCCGGCCTGCATCCAGTGCAAAAGCTAGAGTAAGAGCATGGAAGCAGGCTCCGAGAATCCCGCGGGGGTGACCGTGGGTACACACAGAGTTCCGCACTACGTCGAGAAGAATGGCTCCTGTTTCGGAAAGGTCCCGTGCTGCCCAGACGTGCGGCTGAACGCGCATAGCCGCCCCGTTTCCACCGGCGCTCACATAGGATGCTCGCTTGCTGTCGAAAAAATTTGAATACCAGGTGGCTGACGTCCGCGCGAGGTTCGAAGCTGCCTCCTTCGACCCCGCACCGGCACCCAACGCGTAGTTCGCCCATGCCGGAAGCTCCACCTTAGCGAAGGCGGCAACATCGAAAGTCCCATCTGCGCGTATTGCACGCGAGGTCGATAGCCGCAGCTGGGTATCGTCCGAATACGAGCCCGCCGGAAGATCGATGCTCACGCCGTTGTAACCGCCAACCTTCCGCTTCCACGCCACCGTCTCGCGCACTTCCTCCGCTCCGATGCGGTATTGCACGCGTCCCGAGTCGGCGAGCTCCGTTATGAAGCCAAGGGCGTCGCCATATGCCGCCCACTCCGCCGATAATCTGATTTGTGTTTCCCGACCCATGCTCATACTGGCCGGTAATCGAACTTCTCAGGTGCGACTATCACGTCGATCTCCCGGTGAAATGTGGCCTTCAGGAACCCTACGGTTTCCGATTGATCAGCAGCCGTCCGCACATATATCCGCTGGAGGTGCTCGGTCGATAGGGATGCTGGATAGAGAGCTTCGGCCTGGAAGCAAGTCGGATAGGAGGCTGGGGTAGCCGCAGTCCGCGCGACCGTGTTCCCGGCCCAACGTACAACCCGATTAGCGAAGATGCGCTGCAGACCGGCCTCACCCACGCCACGCTGTACAGAAGTGTAGATATTGTTAGTTGTAGCGAATACCACCTCGTTATGGGTTAGGACAATCGGATCAAACGCTAATATACACCAGAATATTGGCTCATCCCGATGCCACTTATTTGCACTGATTCGATAGAACTCGGTATTTATATGCTCTAAAGATAGACTGACATGATCAAGATAAGCCAGATCTCGCCGAAGTTCGGCGTTGGCAGCGAATAGGTAGCGCACCATTTCATCGTCCTGCAGCCGCGCGCGAGACAGCAGTGTTCTTGTATATAGCGTTCCAAGGCATCCGTGGTTCGTCGTGAAGTGCACTACCTCTCGGATGCTCCTCGCCCTAATGATATCAGCGATGCTCACACCTGTATCCTGTCCACAACGCCCGGCGGAATGGTGCCTAACAGCGGCAGGTCCTCACCTGGCTTTGTACCAAGCACTACCGTCTGTCGCGCCCGCCCCACTCCCATCGCGACGAGCCTTCGGTGCGCCTCATAACGATCATCATCCGGCGCATTGCCGTAGGCTGCGTGATCCTTCGCGAGGCCAATCATAAAAACATGATCGAACTCTAACCCCTTGGCACTGTGAAACGTGCATAGGCCGACATTCGCTGGGCCCTCAGGCCACTCAGTCGCGCCCTGTAACTCGCAATAGGGGAAGCCCTGGGCGGCAAGCGCGTCTCGGACATCGTCAAACCAGCCTCCTCCTTTGAGGTGGAGGAAACCGACCGTCTCGTTGGTTAGGTCAATTTGATGAAGGCGAGCGAGCGCGTAATCTAGCTGCTTCCCGAATTTGCCTAGAAGCAAGGTAGGGACCGGCCCATCTCTTGCACAGGCTGCGGGATCGGGGAGGCTGCCATCATCGTCTATCGCGAGCCCATTGGCAATTGAGGCGGCCAAGGACGCTATCTGACGAGTGTTCCGATAGTTTACGGTCAGTCGGAAGCTCCGACCGGGAGCAATCACGATGCCAGCCTCGGCCCAAGGTGTGCCGCGCGGATAAATGCGCTGTGCGGAGTCCGTCACGATGGTAATTGTCGCACTGGCGGAGGCATGTCGGATAACTGCCCGCAGCTGGTTCGCCGACAAATCCTGGGCCTCGTCCACGACGATGACGTCGTATCGGAAAGTCGGGTCTGCTGACATCATAGCGATAGCGACATCGTTGAAGTCCCGCGCACCGTTGACACGCTTCCAATCCAAATACGGCTGAACCACCTCGTCCAGCAATTGGCGACGGACGGCACGGGGCATCGCGGGCGAAGAGCCACGCCCCGTTCGCTCGATAGTGAGGTACTCCGTCAGCCGATCCGGGGGCAATCTCCCGAGCAGATACTCCACTTCGTCGATGACGAACCCGTTATCGCGCGGAAACGCGGCGGCTACACGAGCAAGCTGCCCCCTAGCGGCATTGACCTTGTTCACGTTGCCCCACCCGAGGGTGTCCAAGGCCCATTTGTCGAACGTTAAGATGAACAGCCGCACGTCGTCCGCGTAGTCTGCCATCTCATCTTCTGCGACAGCGGTGATGTAGCTGCGGAGGGAGTTGTTATATGTCAGAACCAAGACATTTACAGGCAGAAGGTCGTCGTTTCGCAGCTGATTCACGGCCGCTCCGGTTGCGGCGCGCAGCGCTAAGAGCGCTGTCGTCGTCTTGCCGCTCCCGGCCGCGCCGCGAATTAGGGATGCTCCAGCCTGTATGCGCCTCACCACCGAAATTTGCTGGGGTGTTGGATGCACCCGTCTAAGTACCTGCATATTCTAAATCACTCCTGGCCAGCGCGTTTAGGCGCTGATCATCATATTTACTATAATTAACCTCTCCACCGGGTAGCCTGTCGTTTCGCGGTAGGTTGAGGCATGGGTCGCCGCTTGGAAATCGATCAGCGACGTGCGCTATCGAGCGCCTTTCTGACGAGCTGTCTCATCGCCTCCGGCTTGGAGGGTTTGGGTTCGGATTGCTGCGCGATCCATCCGTCGAGGTCCGCATCCAGATCGGGGTGAATCCGAACCCCAATCGTGCGTCCCCTGCCCGTCGCCGGCCGGCCCATCTTCTTTTTTTCGCGCTCAGCTATTGCAACGGTCCTGACATTTGGCTAGCACAAATCCTAAGTCGAACCGGAGCAAGGCTGCCACCTCGCTCCGGCTCTGACCAATCAACGCCTTGTGAAGGAGGCGAAGGATGGCTGCTGCGCAGCTTAATGGAAGCATGAACGAAGGGCTAGGCGCGGCAAAGCCGCGCCATGACGTCGGACGAGCTCGCGCGGCTCGACGCCACCCGCCTCGCCGGCCGGGCGTTCGCCGACTGGGACCCCATCGAAGTGGTACTTCGACGGGAACCCTCCCTTCGCTGCTCACGATTGCTGCGCAATCCCTACGCTGCTCAAGGGCGGCTCAGCTGGAGGCGAAGGATGGCTGCTGCCGAGCATAAGCTGTCGCGGCGCGCGGTGCTAGGCGCGGCTGTCGCGTTGCCGGTTCTCATGGACAAGGGCGGCGCTGGGCCCCCTCCACCGGCTTTCAGCCGGTCCCCCTCCCCGTCCCGGGGAGGACCTGCAGCATCCTGGCAGCGCGCGCTCTCCGCCTACCGCGCCGCCGAGGCGGAGATGCGGGCGTTCGAACTGCGAACGGCGGGAGCGCCGTGGGAGGAGCAGGCGGCGATCGAGGAGGCTTACGGCGATCGGCTCGATGCGATGTACGACGCGCTGCGGCGGCTGATGCGGCTGCGCGCGCCCGACTTGTCGGCGCTGGCGACGAAGATCGTGCTCGCGGTGGACCATGAGGTGGCGACGCTGGCGGGCGGCGAGGCGTGCATGGCGACTCTCAAGCGGGACGCGATGCGGCTGGCGCGCGTTGAGGGACGCGCGCGCTGAGGCGGGAGTGCTGCACCGTTTGGCGAGCAGCGCTTCTCTTGGCGCGCCGGCGCGTTATATTGGCTGGGACGGAGGCGCGTTATGGCGAAGGTAGTGATTACCAAGATGGCAGGGAAAACCGCCCGCGCGATCGGTGCGAAGAGTACCGGCGTCGTCCTCAAGCGTGTTAGCAAGGACGGCCGCATCACGTCCGTACGCACCCTCGACGCGGACAGCGAAACGTTTGGCAAGGACTTCACCTGGACCTTCGGCGCCAACGTCAAGAAGGCGCGCGAGGAGAACAAGCGGATCATCGGCGCGCCCGACCGTGGCCCCGCAGAAGGCTGATCAGCCGGTCTTCCTGATCATTGCCGGCCCGAACGGCTCGGGCAAGAGCAGCTCGTATCGTGACACGCAGATCGAGGAATCCGGCCGCACCATCTGGATCGTCAATCCGGACCTGCTGACGCTCAGAATCCACGAGGTGGAGGCGCTCGGCCTGGACGAGGCCAACGGCGCCGCCGTACGCCGGATCGAGGCGTGGCTTGATACCTCGATGGACGTCCACAAAAGCGTTGGCGTCGAAACGGTGCTGTCGACGCCCAAATACCGCCGCCTCGTCACGAAGGCCAAGGGCCTCGGGTTTCTGATCTGGCTGGTCTACGTCGTCCTCGACACCCCGGCGCGCAATATCGAGCGGGTGAGGATGCGCGTTCGCAAGGGCGGTCATGACGTTCCGGAGGAAAAGGTGCGCGCTCGCTATACGCGTTCTCTGGAGCAACTTCCGTGGTTCCTCGACCAAGCCGATGCCGCCTGGATCTACGACAATAGCGGCAACGAGCCGAAGCGGATCGGCGAGAAGTCCGATGGGGTTGTCACCCTCGACGAAAGTGCGCTGGCTGCGGTGGTGGCTGCCGTTCGGTCCATCGAGACTGAGTGAGTGTTCGTCTCAACTCGACAGGCTCCGCGCGGGAAGCAGACGCCACTGAATCGGGCGCCGGCGCCGCCCGGCGTCACCGCCGCCCCGCCTGCGGCTCCTTCCGGCTGAAGATGTACGAAATCCGCCCCGCATACAGCACCAGCCGCTGCGGATGCGGCATCCGGTCCAGCCGCAGCTTCAGCGCCGGGCGGGTGCCGTCGATTTCGAAGCCCTGGTCCTCGACGGCGCCGACATAATAGACCGGGAGGAGGTAGGGGCCGGCGGCGTCGCGCTGGATCGTGTAGTGGACGCGCTGGCTGTCGTTGAGCGCGAGCTTGCCGCTCTCGAGGCGGACGGTGCCGCAGCAATCGTTGGCGAAGACGCCGTTCTCGGCGCCGTCGGTGCCGCGGGGCCAGAGGAGCCAGGCGGCGAGCGCGGCGGCCGCGAGCGCGGCGACGGCGATGGCGGCGATGATCCAGCGCTTCGTGTCCATGCCGCCTCCCCCCTTTGCGCAGCTTAGGCGCGGGCGGCGGGGATGCAAGGGTGGCGGCGCGTGGGCGGCCGGCCTGGACCTTGAAGTGAGCCTGATTCACGCTTTCGGCGGGAGCGCGTGGCGCTTCCACCTCTAACGATCAGGCTCTAGGCTCGCCCGATGGAGCTGATCGACGCCGCGATCGACGTGGTGCTGCACTTCTGGCCGCTGACGCTCGTCCCGGCGCTGCTGCTGCTCCTCGTCAAGCCGATCGCCCGCATCCTGGCCTTCGCGGCGGGGCTCCTCTTCTTCGCCGGCGCCCTTTTCGTTCCCGTCAGCGGGGCGGACAACCCGATGGTGATGCTCCCCTTCTTCGGGCTGCCGCTGTCGGTGGCGGCGGTGCTGGCGGAGGCGGTCCTGCGGGCGGCGCGGCTGGTGCGGAAGCGGCGCTCCGCAGGCGGGGGGGCCGGTCCGGGGCGGTGACGGGAGGGCTCCTCCCCTAGCCCGCCCTCCGGCTCTCCAGCAGGGCGATGAGGCGGGGGTCGCGGCCGTAGGCGTCGGGCTGGCGGGCGATGGTGCCGGCCGAGGGCAAGGCGGTGAAATAGGCGATGTAGACCGGCACCGGGGCGGGGAGATCGACGCGCTGCTCGGGCGCGGCGGTCGCGGCGGCGGTGACGTCGCGGCCGTTGAACAGCCAGCGCGCCAGCCGCCGCGCATCCTCCACCCGGACGCAGCCGGAGCTGCGGCGGCGGTCGGCGAGGGCGAAGAGCTGCCGGTCGGGCGTGTCGTGAAGGTAGATGCCGAGCTGGTTGGGGAACATGAACTTGACGCGGCCCATCATGTTGCGGCCGCCGGGCAATTGGCGGACGTGCGGGCGGTCGATCCCGGCGGCGATGGCGCTCCAGTCGGCCAGCGCGGCGTCGAGCGGCTCGGGATGGTCCGACCAGTCGGAGACCAGTTCGAGCCGCTCGCGCTTCAGATAGTCCGCGTCGCCGGCGAGGATCCGCGGCGCGATCTTGTCGCGGACGAGATCGGGGGGGACGTTCCAATAGGGGTTCACCACGGCGAAGCGGACGAGCGCGGCCATGGACGGCGTCGCCATCGCGCGCTTGCCGACCACCACCTTCATCGTGTCGACCGCGCGGCCCTTTTCGTAGAGCCAGAGGCGGGCGCCGGCGGTGTCGACGAGGATGAAGCGGGGGCCGGGATCGGCGGGGATCGCCCGCGCCCGCTCCATGTTGGCGCGGATCAGGCGGGCCTGCTCGGCATCGCCGGCCGCCGCGGCGAGGGCGGTGCGCAGGCCCTCATAGACGGGGTTCATGTGCCGCACCGCCTGGAGGTGGGCGGCGAGCGAGGGGGCGCGGGCGGCCTCGTCCAGAAGCTGCGCCGGCCCCAGGCGCGCCGGCGCGGCGCCGGGATCGACGAAGACGGTCTGCGCCGCCTCGGACGGCTGGTGGAGGTCCCGCACATAGGCGGCGAAGGCCTGGGAGAGGCGCCATTCGGCCTGGGCCAGGGCTTCGGCATTGCCGCCGCGCGCGGCCGCCATCGCGTGTTGGAGGTCGGCGAGGCGGTAGCGGGCGGGCGGGAGGTTGTCGCTGTCGGCCTGCGCCAGGATGGCGGCGAGCTGGCGCGCCTCGGGGCGCAGGGTGCCGGCTTCGACCCATAATGGCCGGAAGCCGCGGGCGCGGTAGAAGCCGGTCAGGTCGCCCGCCGGCAGGACGCGGGCCAGGGCCGCTTCGACGCCTGTCGAGGCGGGCGCGTGGGCGGCCGTCCCGCCGCCGCACGCCGTCAGCCCGGCCAGAGACGCGGCGAGGCAGCCGGCGAGGACCATCGCCCTCGCCGGCCGCCGGCACATAGTGCTTTCGGACTCTCCCGGACCTCGAAAGACCCGGGAGACGAGACCGGTCAGCCGCGCTCTCCGGCGGAGACATAGCCGCCGCCGCCGCCGCCAGCGCCACCACCGCCAGCACCGCCACCGGTGCCGCCGCTCATGCCGGCACCGCCGGACATGTCGCCGCCGCCGCCGGTGCCGCCGTCGCCGCCGCCGGAGGTGCCGCCGGTGCCGCCATAACTGCCGCCGGACGTCCCGCCGGACATCGACCCGCTGCCGCTGGTGCCGCCATAGGACCCGCCGGTGCCGCTGGTGCCGCTGCCGGACATGCCGGTGCCGCCACCGGACATGTCGCTGCCGGTGCCGCCGCCGCCGGTGCCGCCATAGCCGCTACCGGTGCCGCCCGATCCGCCGGTACCGCCCGACCCCATGGTCGAGCCGGCGCTGCCGCCGGTGGTGCCGCCCGATGTCCCGCCGCCGCCGCTGCCGGTCTGGGCGATCGCCACGGACGCGAGGAGCGCGGCGGAAGCCGCGCCAACGAATAGAATATTACGCCTCATAAATATCTCCTTCGGCTCAAGCCAAGCAGTCAAAGCCGAAGGCGGCATTGCGTTCCTTCAAGCTGATCGTGGTTAAGCAGAAGACAAAGATAGCTATAACGGAGGTGTAATTAATCTATTTATACGAACCAGGTTGATGCGTTGCTGCAACAGCCGCCAAGAACGTGACAGATCTTAGCCTGAGTTAAGAGGGTCCATGAGCCCATCTTCGCGCGTCCGCGTTTTCGCGGCGCTGGGCCAGCAACCTTCTCGCAGAGGATCCACCACATGAGCCGTACCCCTATCCTGAGGCACCTTCTCACCACGACCATCGCCTGCGGGTCCTTCGCGGGTCTCACCCCCGCCTTCGCGCAGGACGCGACCAACCAGCCGGGAACGCAGCGCCCCGGCACCGAGCAGAGCACCAGCACCGGACCCGAGGCCGGCACGCCCGCCCCGTTCCGCGAGAAGATATAGGAGATCCGCCCCGCATACAGCACCAGCCGGTTCGGGTGGGGCATCCCGTCGAGGCGGAGCTTGAGGGGCGGGCGGGTGCCGTCGGCTTCGAAGCCCTGGTCCTCGACGGCGCCCGACATAATAAGCCGGGAGGAGTTAGGCGCCGGCGGGGTCGCGGGCGATCGTGTAGTGGACTTTCTGGCTGTCGTTGAGCGCCAGCGTGCCGCTCTCGAGGCGGACCGTGCCGCAGCAATCGTTGGCGAAGGCGCCGTTCTCGGCGCCGTCGGTGCCGCGGTGGGCGAGGAGGAGCCAGGCGGCGAGCGCGGCGGCCGCGAGGACGGCGCCTGCGATGGCGGCGATGATCCAGCGCTTTGCGTCCATGCCGCCTCCCCCTTTTGCCAGCTTAGGCGGCGGGGCGGGGGATGCAAGGCTAGGGTTAAGAGGCTGGCCGCGCAGCTAATCCCGCGCCCTCGATGCGGAGGAGCGGTGCGGGGCGAGGTCGCGCTGGGTGACTGCTGCGATCTGCTGCTAGGTCGGGCGTTTCAGACCTGCGCGACATTGGCACGAAAGGATGCGCAAGCTATCTGCGAGTCTAGTCTTTCGCGTCAGGAATGTCCGAACGTGCCCCGCCCCATAATCGATCTTGGTGAATGGGCGGAGGACATGTTCTCCAGCCTTTGCTCTCGCGCCGGCGCAACTCGGAACAAGGCCGTTCAGGACCGCACCGGATGGGACTATCTCGTAGAATTTCCTCCGCCGGTAATCGAGGGCATTCCTGCCGACCTCGCTCCGGTGGAAGCTGCCGCACGGGTGCAGATAAAGTCGAAACGAAGCGGGAAGCCTACAGTAAGGCTGTCTCTGAGCAATGCTCTCCGCTTTGCCAAGGACCCACTGCCGTGCTTTGTCGTTTTATTCCTCGCGGCGGGTGGCCATGAGCCTGTCCGAATCTATGTTAAACATTTCTGGAGCCATGAAATAGGACATGCACTGAAGCGCGCGCGGGAGGCACACGCCGATGATCAGAGGCAACTGCACAAGCTTTCATTAGTGCTTAGTTTTTCAGCAGAAGATGAACATACCGACGATCTGATCGCATGGATGAAAGCCATCGCGTTGGGCTTCGGTGACCGTTACGTCGAAGCCAAGGGGCGCCTCGTGCGCACGCTTGGATTTGAAGAGGGGTCGATCCACGGCAACATTCAGTTTTCAGGGGAAGACTTGGAGGCGTTCGTGGACCATCAGATCGGCTTAAGGCCGACCGCTCCGCGTCTGAACGTCACAATCCGGCAACGGCGGTTTGGTATCGATGCAGGCCAACCGATATTCGAGGGCGAGCCTGATGTAGCGCATCTCCGACCCGATCCGCAGCCGTGTCGCATACGAGTTCGCGGAGAAACCGGACGTGATGTTTGGCTCGAAGGATCCCTCTTGGTCCCCGCTGTGCTCCCTTACCCCCATGAGCTCTGGAAATTCCGCATCACGGCGGATTTCGTGGAGATCGTCGGCGCGGCTTCAGGTGACGGCACCATGACATTTCACCTGAATGGTCCAGAGCGACGATCCATCAGCAGCTTTCGGGCATTGAGCGATGTTCTGACGGTCGCGGAAGCGGGGCCCCTTGATCTGCAGGTCAGCTACGACGGAGCACCAATGCTGGCCTTCAGAGCTGAGATGTCGCCGACGGACATCGACCTCGACGCCCAGCAGCTCTCAAACGTCATCACGTGTTTGGAAAAAGCCTCGGCTGGTTTATTACCAGCCGAATTAACACTGTCACTCGATGACTTACTGACCTCGTGGAACGATATCGTTCACTTCAACGGGCTTGTTGCCGGTACAGACATGAAGGGCAAGTTCACCCTTGCTGAGGAGATCCCGTCGTGCGACGCAAAGGCGTCTTACGTAATACTATACGACTACCTAGACGTGGGTGAATGGACATTCATGGCGGTGGTTCGGCGTCAACTCATCCAATTTGAGATTAAAGGCCGTTTCGGCAAACTGGCCTGCGGAGAGCCGCGCGTTTTAGAAGCAGCAGTACGGAAGGGCAAAGGCGCTGATCACCTAGACGAGCTACTCGAACTCTACTCCGCCGCGCGTACCTCTTCCGGCAATGGTGTGCTGGAATTTTACGGCGGTGACTACCGCGCGATGCGCCAAGGAAACACAGAAAGCCCTCTCATCCTCTACACAGCAGATTAGGCCGGAGCAGCTTTAGCGGGCAGCCCAAACCTCCTCTAGCATTGATACCTTCGAAGCCACTCATTTCCGCGCCGCCAGCCCGATCCTCACTAGCCGGCGCATTGCCTCCGGTTTCGAAGGCTTTGGCTCAGGCTGCTCGGCCATCCAGGCTTCAAGTTCAGCTTCGAGGTTTGGATGTACGCGCACGCCAATCGTGCGCCCCTTCCCGGTTGCCGGCCGTCCTACCTTCTTTTTTTGACGCTCAGCTATTGCAGCGGTCCTCAGTTTAGGCTAGCACAAATGCAGACTCGAACCGGAGCAAGGCAGCCACCTCGCCCCGGCTCTGACCACGCAACGCCTTGTTGAGGAGGCGAAGGATGGCTGCTGCCGAGCATAAGCTGTCGCGGCGCGCACTGCTAGGCGCGGCTGTCGCATTGCCAGTTGCCGGCGCGGCGTCCCCTCTCCTGCACCCACTGACAGAGAGCCCGTGGCATCGTGCCCTCGCCGACTATCGGGCCGCTGAGACGGAGATGCGGGCCTTTGAAGGGCGGACCGCCGGCGCACCCTGGGAGCAGCAGGCGGCGATCGAGGAGGCTTACGGCGACCGGCTCGACGCGATGTACGACGCGCTCCGGCGGCTAATGCGCCTCCGGGCGCCGGACCTGCCGGCGCTGGCGACGAAGATCGTCCTAGCGGTCGATCACGAGGTAGCGACGCTCACCGGGGGCGAGGCGTGCATGGCGACACTGAAGGGGGATGCGCTGCGGCTGACGCTTCCGCAGCAGAGAGCGATTTCAGACTGAACCCCAAGGCAACTTCTCGGGCCAACGCGCCCAACGCCTGACCCGGCGCGACTTATTGAGCGCGTCTGTCATTCCCTTCGCTAGTGCAGTCATATGCCGCATCTCCCGCAGGTGGCATTCGGCCGAATAACAGGCGCGGAACGCCTCCCACAGCGCCTCCTGCTTCGCAGCGGTATCTAGGTTTGCTCTGACGTACTCACGTTCGAACCACGCCAAGATTCGCGGTGCCGACCAATAGAGAACCGGTAGTATCACAAGTGAAACGATCGCATAAATCCAGATCGCGGAGTCGTCCACCCGTCTCTGCGCATCGACAGCTCCGAGCACCAGCCCGAAAAACGAGACTATGACGGCTGCGATACCAGCAAGCGCAACTAAACTGTAGAGGCCACGCAACTTCCTCAAGCCCGGCGATGATTCATAAACGTAGTTCGAGAATACCAGTTCTACGTCCGGCCCTTTGAGCGCATCATTTTCGGGTCGCAGGTCCCTGTACATACGCGTTAATAGGCGCCGATGGCTGCTCCGGAATCGAAATTCGACCGCTGCCGCCACTGCGTTGAGGGCGAAGGCGAGTTGAACGATCGAAGCACAAGATCCGAGTGTGGCCACGGCGCCCCCAGCCTAGACTTGTAAACTGGCGTAACATGAAAAGCTACCGGTAGCGTGATAGGCACAAAACCCCTTGACAGCGTGACGCTCGTTCGGTAAATGTTCTCATACTCCCCAGAGGTGGCTCTGGTGGGGATCGAAGGTCGCTTTGCCTCTGGGCGGGCGGCCTTTTTTCGTGGCGCCGTGGGGCGGTTTTTGGGGTTCGCGGATTTTTTTGCGGGCGTGTTCGCGGCGCGTTTCGGCGGACTTTCAACACAGACATTGGGAGGCGGATATGGGCAGCGGGCGGGTGCGCGCGCGGGCTTCGGTTGCGCTCGGCGGGAGCGCGGCGGCGAAGCGGGCGCGGGTCAGGTGGAGTGTTGAGCTCGGGGAGCGGTTCCTCGCGCTGGTGCGCGAGAGCGGGAACGCGCGGGTGGCGGCGGCGGCGCTCGGGGCGCCGCATGCGTTCAACAACAAGATGAAGCGAGATGCCGGGTTTCGGGCGCGGGTGATGGCGGCGGTGGCGGAGGCGGATGCGCGGCTCGCCGGGGCGGAGAGTGCGTTTCTCCCCGACGGCGGCGGCAGCGAAGAGCCCCCTCCACCATGCTTCGCCCCGCGGCTGCCGTGCAGCCGGTTCCGGCTCTCGGCAGTCCCCCGGACTGCCGACCCGCCTACACCCCCCTCGCCGTCCCGGGGAGGAGCTGAGGCGGAGCCTTCCTCCTGCCGTGCGAACAACCTCGGCGGGTTCCTGCGGCCGGGGCGGAAGCGGGCGCAGGTGCGGCCGGAGCCGGTGATCCGGCGCAATTCGCGGGGGCGGTACCAGGTGACGTTTGCGCGGGACGGCCATTGGACCGCGGACATCGAGGCGGACTTTCTGGCGCGGCTCGCGGCAAGCGGGAATTTCGATGCGTCGGCGAAGGCGGTGGGGTTTGCGCCGGCGTCGGTTCACGAGCGGGTGCGCAAGTGGGCGGCGTTCAAGGAAGCGTGCGACGAGGCGCTGGAGGCGGCCGACGCGCGGCTCGGCTACCGGCTCGTCGCCCACGCCCACGCGCTGCTGCGGCCGCCGGGCGAGGCGCTGCCCGAGGGCGAGGAGGAGGTGCCGTTCGATCCCAAGGCGGCGATGCAGATCCTCGGCTTCCTCGATGCGCGGAAAAGCGGGCGGACGCGGCGGGGGCCGCGCACCGGACCGCCGGACCGCAGCTTCGACGAGGCGGTGGAAAGCGTGCTCGCGAAGATCGAGGCGATCGAGAAGCATGACGCGCTGATTGCGAGAGAGGCGGCTGAGAAGGAGGCGGGGGAATGAGCGGGAGGGCTGGGATCGGGGACACTCGTATACGAAAGTCCACCTGCGGGGGTTCTCGCGGAGGATTTCGCGGCCGCGCTTGGCGGCGGTGGTGCCGGCGGTGGCGGGGTTCGTACCGGCGCGGCGAGATCGAGGTGAAGGGATCGGCCGATCCGGCGGCGCTGCTGGCGAAGTTGAAGGCGCTGCCGGCGGAGGAGCGGCGCACGTCGCTGCGGGCGGCCGGCGAGGTGGCGGCGCGAGCGGTCAACGAAGGCTGGCCGTTGTGGGTGCGCACCGGGCAGCGGCCGACGCGCGAGGACTGGACCGTGTGGGTGCTGATGGCGGGGCGCGGCTTCGGCAAGACGCGGGCCGGAGCGGAATGGGTGCTGGCCAAGGCGCGGGAGGTGCCGGAGGCGAAGATCGCGCTGGTCGCGGCGACGCCCGGGGAGGCGCGGCAGGTGATGATCGAGGGGCGCAGCGGGCTCCTCGCCTGCGCGCGCTCGGGCGAGGAGCGGCGGCAGATGCGGTGGGCGCCAGGGCTTGGGCGGCTGACCTTCGCGAGCGGGGCGGAGGCGTTCGTCTATTCGGGGGCGGACGGGGAGAGTTTGCGGGGGCCGGAGCATCATTTCGCCTGGTGCGACGAGCTGGCGAAATGGCGGCGGGCGCAGGCTGCGTGGGACAATCTGATGCTCGGGCTGCGCGCGGGGACGCAGCCGCAGGCGGTGGTGACGACGACGCCGCGCTCGGTGCCGGCGCTGAAGGCGGTGCTGGCGATGGGCGACGGTCTGGTCGAGGAAACCGGCGGGCGGACGCGCGACAATCCGCATGTCGCCCCGCTGTTCGTCGCGACGATGGAGCGGCTGCATGGCGGGACGCGGCTGGGGCGGCAGGAGCTGGACGGAGTATTGATCGAGGACCTGGAGGGGGCGCTGTTTTCGCGGGCGCTGCTGGAGAGAGCGAGGCAAGGCGGACCTTTGCCTCGGGAAGGATTTACGCGGGTGGTGATTGGGGTGGACCCGCCTGCCACGGCCGCGGGGGACGAATGCGGGATCGTGGTGTGCGGGCGCACCGGCTCAGGGCTGGAGGCGGTCGGCTTCGTGCTCGAGGATGCCAGCGCCGGCGGCCTGTCGCCGGAGCAATGGGCGCGGCGGGTGGCAGCAGTGGCCGAACGGTGGCGGGCGGACCGGATCGTCGCGGAAGGCAATCAGGGCGGCGAGATGGTCGAGGCGGTGCTGCGCGGGGCCGGGGTGCGGCTGCCGGTCAAGCGCGTGCATGCGACGGTGAACAAGGTGCGGCGGGCGGAGCCGGTGGCGGCGTTGTTCGAGGGCGGCGAGGCGAAGCTGGCGGGGCGGTTTCCAAAGCTTGAGGATCAGCTGGCGGGCCTGCTCGTCGGCGGCGACTATGAGGGCAAGGGCTCGCCCGACCGGGCGGACGCCCTGGTGTGGGCGATGAGCGAACTCATGCTGACGAAACGGGCCGAGCCGCGAATCCGGTTCCTCTAGGCGCCAGAAAGCTCAGGCGGGGCGGTTGCCCATCGCCTCGCCGAGGCGGACCGGGCGTTCGGGGGCCCAGGCGGGATTGAACTTTATGGCGCCCTTTTCGAACAGCATGACGATCGTCGAGCCGAGGAGGAACCGGCCCATTTCCTCGCCCTTCTTGAGGTCGATGGCCTGGTCGTCGTAGCGCCAATCCGAGACCCGGCCCGTCCGCTTGCTATTGACGATTCCGTGCCAGACGGTCGCCATGCTGCCGACGATGGTGGCGCCGACCAGCACCATCACGAAGGTGCCGTGCTGGGGGGACTCGAACACGCAGACGACGCGCTCGTTGCGGGCGAACAGGTTCGGGACGCCGCGCGCGGTGACCGGGTTCACCGAGAACAGGGTGCCGGGCACGTAGACCATGCGCGTGAGGCGGCCGTCGCAGGGCATGTGCAGGCGGTGGTAGTCGCGCGGGGACAAATAGAGGTTGGCGAAGCTGCCGTGACGGAAGCGGCCGGCCAGCTCCGCATCGCCGCCGACGAGGGCGGTGGTGGTGAAAAGATGGCCCTTCGCCTGCAGCATGTGATGGTCGTCGATGGCGCCGAACTGGCTGATCGCGCCGTCCACCGGCGAGACGAAATCGGCGTCCGCCAGCGGGCGCGCCCCTGCCCGCAGCGGCCGCGAGAAGAAATCGTTGAAGCTCGCATAGCCGGCCACGTCCGGATCGTGGGCCTCGCTCATGTCGACGCCGTACTTGCCCACGAACCAGCGGATCAGCCGCGTCGTCATCGCCCCGCCGCGGGCGCGGGCGACGCGCCCGGCGAGGCCGGTCAGGCTCCGCTTCGGCAGCAGGTGCTGGACGAGGACTTTCAAGCCGTCGGACATCAAGCCTCCCGCTCGGTCATGCCATTGCAATTGTCGATGAACCGTGCGGCGCAGCGGGCGTTCCCGCAGCGGCGCGACCGGCGGCGGTTCCCGGCGCCTAAGCCCCCGGATTCCCCAGCGCGATCTTCAGGACGGCGAAGGCAGCCAAGGCGCCGGCGCCGACGGCGAAGAAATTGAGGAGGAGGAGGGTGAAGAACTTGTTGCCCTCCTCGTGGACATAATCCTCGATCACCACCTGGAGGCCGTCGCGCAGGTGGCGGAAGGTCACCCAGACGAGGAGCAGCATCGGGACGGCGGCCGCGGGGTCGCGCAGCCACTCGACCATCGTGCGCTGGTCGAGCGGGGCGAGGCGGACGAGGCTGACGATCAGCCAGAGGTACAAGAGGAAGGCGGCGACGGCGCTCTGCCGCTCCTGCCACCAATGGGCGCCGCCCTCGCGGGCCGAGCCCAGGCCGCGGACGCGGGCGATCGGGGTTTCCATCTCGGTCATTTCACCATCCACCACAGCAAAGCCCAGAACAGGATCGTCAGCACCACCGCGCCGGCAAGCACCGCGTTCGACCACATCTTGTTGGCGCGAAGCTCGAAGCCGGCGCCCATGTCGAGGACGAGGTGGCGAAGGCCCGAGAGCGTGTGCTGGAAGAAGGCCCAGCTGAGGCCGACGCCAATGACGATGCCGAGCCAGCTCGTCGCCCACTTGGTGAAGCTCGCATAGGCTTCGGCCGAGCCGGAAGCGGCGAGCAACCACCAGACCAGCGCAATGGCGCCAACGGTGGCGAGGCCGCCGCCGGTGACGCGGTGCAGGATCGACACGGCCATATGCGGCCCCCATTTCCAGATGGTGAGATGCGGCGAGAGCGGGCGCTCGGGGTTGCGGGACATGGTGCGGCTTTTAGGCGGAACGCGGGGCGTTGCAAGCCTCGGCCTTTCTTGCCCCCCATCGCCGGATGGGGAGGGGGACCACCCGTAGGGTGGTGGAGGGGTACCGCCCAAACGAGCGGGGTTTTTCGTCCTAAGCTCCCTCGACGGATTACCCCTCCACCACCTTCGCTGGTCCCCCTCCCCATGCGCTTTGTGCATGGGGAGGCAAAGGGTTCTGCTGCACCGCAACATTTTTCCTTGAAACGGCGCGCGCACTTGCTTATGTTGCACTGCAGCACAAGGAATGAGGAACATCATGGCCGACCAGAACCACCAGACCGAAGCCGCCAAGGCCGACGCCCCGAAGGCTGACTCCGCGAAGGCTGGCCAGGCTCACGCCGCGCCGAAGGCTGCCGAGGCTGCTCCGGCCGCCGCGAGGACGGAAGCCGCCGCCGCCAAGGTCGAGACCGCCAAGGCTGCTCCCGCTCCCAAGGCGCGCCGCACCACCAAGGCTGCCAAGGCCCCTCGCGCTGCCAAGGCCCCCCGCGCTGCCAAGGCCGCCAAGCCCGCGCGCCGCGCCGCCGCCAAGGCCGCTCCGGCCGCGGTCAAGACCGCCAAGCCGGCGCGCAAGGCCGCCCGTACCGCGGCTCGCACCATCAACACCACCACCACGCATCAGATCAAGGGAACCCAGACCATGAAGAATGAAGCCAACAAGATCGCCGACCGCGTCCAGGCCGTATTCGGCGACGCCAACGACCGCGCCAAGACCGCCTTCGAGCGCAACGCCCGCTTCGCCGAGGAGCTGACCGAGCTGCAGAAGGGCAATGTCGAGGCGTTCGTCGCTTCCACCAAGGTCGCCGCCCGCGGCGTCGAGTCGATCGGCCAGGAAGTCGCCGAGCTCTCCCGCAAGAGCTTCGAGGACGCCTCCGCGGCGCTGCGCAGCTTCGTCGAGGTGAAGTCGCCGACCGACCTGTTCCGCCTCCAGGGCGAGTTCGTCCGCGGCCAGTTCGACAGCTTCGTCGCCGAGAGCGCGAAGATGTCGGAAGCGATGATCAAGCTGGCCGGCGACGTCGCCCAGCCGCTGACCAGCCGCTACACGGTCGCCGCCGAGAAGGTGAAGACCGCCGTCGCGATCTAAGCGACCCGGTTTGAAGACCAAGGAAGGGCGGCTCTCCCCAGGGAGGGCCGCCCTTTTCTTTGGCGTGCTACGAAACCGCGCGGCGATGGCGGGGAAGCTCGATGTCCCAGGCAGTCTTCGCCACCTGGCGTGACCCATTTGGGCTGGCCCTCGCGCTTCCGGCGAGGATCGCCGCCTCAGTTCGAAGAGCGGGCGCGCTGTTGCAGCCTCTCCCGCACCGAGACGGCGATCACCGCCCCGCCCACCGCCAGCGCGATGCCGAATAACCACAGCATTCCACGACTGGCGCTGTTCCACTCGCGGATTAAAGTCGCCAGGACAACTGTGAAACTCAGAATGGGCGCTATGATCTTCAGTTTCATAACGGCATCTCCAGCTGGAGGGGTAAAGGTCGTTTGCGCACTCGGGCGATGCGCGCTAGGTTAGCTTTGCGCGTGAGTTCGGTCCGGGCGATGGTTGCCGGCGCAGATCGTCCAAGACGGAACGCCCTATTGCCGCGGCAACCAAGGCGAGCGCGATGCCGAAGAACCACGACATTCCAGTACTGCCGCTGTTCCGCTCACCAATTAGGATGGTCAAGAGCACTGTCAGAGCCGAAACGCCTGCCATGATCTTCATTTGCAGCCCAATGCTATTTTCGTGAGGACGCCGACGCCCCCCACTATACCAGTGCCCGCTACAATCGCAATCCCCGCAGGCCCGAGGACACCTTCGCCGGGGCCAGTAAACAAGCCCCCGAGGATCATTCCGCCGCCGATGACCGCTCCGCCAGCGCCAATCGCTTCAGCTACGGTAGCTGCTGTGCACCATTCCGAGTCCTTGGTGTCCGAAGGTGGAGCCGGGGCCGGGGCCGGAGCCGGAGCTCCGACCCTCGGCCCCGCCGGCCCGCCATTGACGCCGCCGAAGGAGCGCTGGAAACTCCATTCGTTGAGGAAGTCAGACGCCGTGTTAGGGGCCCACTGCGGCCTCACCCAGACTTGCTGGAAATAGGCGCCTCCGTGTGCGGCGACCGACTCGGCAAATCGCGGATCATCCATAGACTTGAGGCAATCATCGCATTCCGTCTGGCCATCGAGAGGCCCGCCTCCCCTAAATTTGCCGCCTCCCGCGCCGCCTGTGGCGGCCGGTGCCCCACCCGAGCCACCACCGCCGCCATCAGAGTCGGCGTTCATCACGCACCCGCCCAGCCGACTCCCCGGATCGTTTTCCCAATGCGATCCGCTGGGACATCCTTGGAGACCCAGCGGGTCGGTTCGATTGCCCGGATCCGCCGTAACGTAAGCGTAGAGGTTCATCCCGGCTCCGTACCTCATCGGGTCGGTCTGCATGAATCTTCCTAGCGTAGGCGAGTATATACGCGCCTTGTAATAGTACATGCCGAGCTCCGGCAGCAACGTCTGACCCGTATATTGGAACCGTCCGCTATTGCTCGAGCGCGGAATGCCGTACTCATCGTAGGTGTTCACAGTGAGTACCGAGCCAGAGCTGTTCGTCACGGCGACCACGCTCCCACGCTCGTCCTGGTGCAGGAACCGGCGGTCTGTAGTGCCCGAGCCTTCGTACCAGACGATCGGCTCGTCTGTCCCAGGGCCGTGCACGAACCGGCGTTGAAGGCTGTTGGAGCTGTTATACTCCGCAATCAAGGCCGTGCCGTCATACTGGAATCGCGTCGTCCCGGGCGTGCCGCCCGCGGTCTGGTACAGCCGCATTGCCGGGTCGTAGGCGAGCGTGATGCCCCCGGTCGCCGACGTCAGGAGGTTCTCGGAGCTGTAGCCGTAGGTCGTGCTCCCCGCCGACGTGAGGTTGCCCTTTGTATCGTAGGTCGGTGTCACCGATCCTGAGGCGGTGTACTGGTTCAGCCCATTGGCGGTGTAGCCACGGTTGACGTTGTAATGGCCGGTCCACGCATAATTGTCGTTCGAACGGGTATTACTCGTGATCTGGCTCGCCGGATTGTAGCTGAACCCGAGCGTCTGGTCGTAGCTGGTGCCCGCCACGTCCTCGACGAGCTGGGTGAGCCGCGAGGCGTTGTCGTAGGTGTAGCCGGTGGTGCTGGCGTCGCCACGGGTGATCGAGCTACGTCGCCCGAGGTCGTCATAGGCGTATGTGGCGAGCACGCCGACGCCCGAAGCGGCTCCGTTTTCGCGGATATGCGCTAACTCTCCCGTGACCAGGTAATCCTGGTCGACGTAAAACCCGTCGGGATGGGTGATGCGGGTGCGGCGGCCTGCCAAGTCCCAAGCCGAACTGGCCGTTCCCTGCGGTCCCACCTGCGTCAAGTTCCTGCTGAGCGCGTCGTAGGTGAACGACAGGGTCTGCGAAGAGGTCGCGGCCGAGGTCATCCTGCTGAGCCCGTCATAGGTATAGGTGACGTCGGGCTCTGTGCCAGGCAGATCCTTGTAGGTCATCCGGCCGAGAGCGTCGAACGTGAACGCGATGCTGTTGCCGTCGCGCAGCCGCCGCGACGTGATGTTGCCGCCGGCGTCGTAGCCGAGTTGCTCGTAGTCGGAGCTGTTGCTGGTGCCCGCGCCCTTGGTGCCGCTTGGATATTGCGTCTGGTAGAGCTGATCGAGGCCGTCATAGACGTAGCTCGTCTTGTTGCCCTCAGCGTCGGTCACCGAGGCGGTTTTGCCGTTGTTCGTGTAGGTCGTCGTCACCTCGTCCGCTTGGGTGCCGGTGACGCCGTAGGCGGTCTGGACCAGAGTTACCTGCCCGGCATTGTCGTAGGTCGTCTTCACGATCCGGTCATTGCCGTAGCTCGTCGAGGCGGTGCCGAGCGTGCAGGCGTCCGATGGTAGCGATCCGAAATAGGTGGGGTTCATCCGCTGCGCCACGCACTGGACGCGCCCGACCCCGTCGTAGCTGGTCTGGGTGAGCGCGTAGGTAGTGCTTCCTGAGGCCCGACTCTGCGTGATCGGGCGGTGGTAGGAATCGTAGCCGGTGTCAGTCTCCTGTAGGCTGGCGAACGCCGCCCAGTCGCTGTCGGACTGGCTGTTGACCGTGCCCCGCTCCACCTTGGTAACGCGGCCGGCGCTGTCGTAGGTGGTGCGCACGGCTCGGTTCTTCAGCGCGCCGCTGCCGTCCGGGTCGGGACCGATCACGCCCACGGCCTGCCGCGCTGCGTTGTAGCGATAGCGTACTGTATCGGCGCTGCCGGAGAGGGGGCCGTCCACGGTCAGCAGATTGCCGTAACCGTCGTACGTCATGGCCGTTGTCGCCGCGAGCGTGCCGGTTCCGTCGCCGCTCGTCGTCGAGGTCACGTTGCCGTTGCTGTCGTAGGCGGCTGTGGTCTTCGCCTCGTCGGAGCCGCCGGCACAGGAACTGGTCGTCTGGCAGGCGGAGACGGCGGTCACGTGATAAGCACCGCCGGTCAGCGTGTAGGAATAGCGCGTCTGCGGGCGCACCGCTCCGCTGGTCGGCGCCGGCGCGGTGACGCCGAGCACCCCGCCGTGGGTGCTGTCGTAGGTGAAGTCGGTGGTGTTGCCGCGCGCGTCGGTGACGCTGTTGGGGCTGTTGCACTTGACGACGTTTGTGCAGCTTGAATCGTAGCTCGCCGTCGCAACGACGTCGGAGAGGCCGGAGCCGGACTTGGCGACGCCGCGGGTCTCCGTAACGTTGCCGCGCGCGTCGTAGGTGAGGTTGATGTAATTGCCCTCGGGGTAGGTGGTGCGGGTGAGGCGCGCGCTGCTGTCGTAGGTGAAGCTGGTCGTGCGGCTCAGCGAATCGGTGACCGAGGTGATGGCGGCGATGCCGGTGTTCGCGACCACCGTCGTCGTGTGGCTCAAGGCGTCGGTCACAATCGTCGTCGCCGTGCTTCCTGACACGCTGCGCGAATAAGTGGTGGCTACCCCCGATTTGGTCACCGATGTGACGCTGCCGCCGGTGCCGTAAACCACCGAAACGTCGTCTGAGCTTGAGCCCGGCGCGCGCACGCCGGTAATGCGGTTTGCGCTGTCGTTAGTCAGCCGCCAGGTGCGGCCGCCGGCATCGGTGACGTCGGTGACCGTAGAGGAGACGTAGCTATAGGCGATCGAGCTCGACGCGCCGCTCACGTTGGCATTGGTCAGCGTGACGCCGCTGCGCTTGAACCAGTTGCCGGACGGCAGCTGGTGGAACGCGACCGTGTTCGAGACGAAGGTGAAGGCGGCGGCATAACCGGCGCTGTTGCTGACGCCGGACAGGCGCCAGGCGTAGGTACAGTCGAGGCTGCCGTCCGGATTGAACGTGGTCGAGCAGAGCGAGGGGACGTCCCAGGTGAAGCCGATAGTGGCGGCGTTCGGCTTGGTGATCGATGCCGCGAGGGCGGTGCAGCCGTTCTGGTTGGCGCCGACGTGGCTGCACAGGTTCGAGGCGCCGTCCTGATCGTCAGCGGGGGCGCCGAAGGTTACCACCGTGCCGTCGCGGCCGGTGTAGGTGAAGTCGCTGTGGTTGCCGCCGGTCAGCTTGGCGCCGTCGCCGCGAGCGGAGACGAAGGCGCCGCCGCTGGTGCTGGTGAAGGTCTCGCTGGCCGCCCCGAGCGTGACCGCGACCGTGGTCACCGACCCGGAGATGGTCTGGTACGCGTAAATGTTCTGCCAGTTGCTGGCATTATAGGCACCCGAGCCGTGCCGCTCGATCGACAATGCGCCTGCGCCGGAGCCGATCGTGCCCTCGTTGAAAACCAGCGGGAAGGAGCCGTCGACGAGGTTGACGCCGTTGGCGTCGATGGCGCGGTGGGCGGGCTCGGCGCTCTGGCCGCTCTGCGCAAAAGCAGGGGTGCAAAGGGCGGTGCCGGCGAGAAGGGCGCAGGCGAACACGCCTGCGCGAAACCTGGTTCTGGTCATCCACGGTGCTCCGAAACGGAGGATCCCGCGGCCCAGCGGGCTCAGTGTCGCGTCGCCGTCCGGAGCCGAAGCGCGGACGGCTCAGGGTTACGGCGGCGGCGAATTGTTGGGAGAGCCGGTAACCGTCACGTTCGAGCGGTTGTCGGCATGATCGTGGGTATATTGGGTGGTGACGCCGTTGTTGACCGTGCCGGTCCGCTCGACCTTCACCAATCGTCCCTTGGCGTCATAGGTGTAGGTGATCGTTTCGGTCGCCGATACGGCGGATGCTGTCAGGAATAGAGCAGCGCAGATGAGGCTGCTCACCGCAACCGTTCTGATCATTTGCCCTCGCTCCTCTTTAGCTCAACTTGCAGGCTGCGCCCTTTGTCTGGCATGGTCAATGGCATTACAAAATGTTAATATGCTGAGTGTTGGAGTAGAAAAATAACATAGCTTTCAAGATCTTGCCGTGTTCGCCCGGCGTCGAATTGCCCCCGCGCCTCGCGCCCGGCTGCAGCCACGCCGAATTCACCCAGATTTGAGGGAAAGCGCCTGCTTCCCCTTGCCCGAAAACGGCGGCTTGCCATATTGTGCGCACACCTATGGGACGGGACGAATTTTTGATCTTTGCCGCCGGCGACCGGCGCGGGGACGACGAGGGCACTGGCCTCGGCGTCGCCACCCGCACGCGCACCCGCACCAAGACCCCGTCCCCCTACAAGGTCCTGATGCTGAACGACGATTACACGCCGATGGAATTCGTCGTCGAAGTCCTGCAGCGCTTCTTCAAGATGAGCATCGAGGACGCGACCCGGGTGATGCTCGCCGTCCACCAGCGCGGCGTCGGGGTGTGCGGCGTGTTCACCTACGAGGTGGCGGAAACCAAGGTGTCGCAGGTCATCGACTATGCGCGGGAAAACCAGCACCCGCTGCAGTGCACGCTGGAGAAGGCGTAAGGCGGGAGCGGCCATAACGGCAGCCGCTCCGAGCAATCTTCCTAACCTTGATCAGCAACGGCGCCGGAGACCGGAACGGGGGCGAGACAATGCGGTTTCCCTCGCCGTGAAAGGCGCGTGAAAGGCGGGTGCCCGTAATTGACCGCAGCGGAAAGCACCTATGCGTTCGAGCCGCATGAGCGGCCGCTCATGCCCGGTTCCCCGGCGACGCCGCAGCACCCGATGCCGCGGCGCGTCGGCTATTTCGCCATCGGCGTCCTCATCTCGCTGAGCAGCGGGTTTGCCAACGCCGCTCTGGCCGGGAACCTGCCCCAGATCCAGGGCGCGCTGGGGCTCACCAGCCCGGAGGCCGCCTGGCTGTCGGCGGCCTATTCGATCGGCAACGTCTGCACGAGCTTCATACTCGTGAAATTCCGGCAGCAATTCGGCTTGCAGCGCCTGACCCGGATCTTCCTGCCGGGCTTCGTCGCCTTGTGCGGGGCGCAGCTCTTCGTCCACACCTACGGGCTGGAGCTGGCGCTGCGGACGGCGGCGGGAGCGGTGGCGAGCGGGTTCACGCCGCTCGGCTTCTTCTACATCATGCAGGCGATGCCGGCGAAGGCGCGGTTGGCGGGGATGATCATGGGCGTCGGCCTGGGCCAGGTCGCGCTGCCGCTGACGCGGGTGATCTCGCCCTCCCTCCTCACCGGGGGGGAGATCCAGACCCTGTTCGAGCTGGAATTCGGGCTCGCCCTCCTCTGCCTCGGCGCGGTGGCGCTGCTGCGGCTGCCGCCGAGCGAGCGGGCCGAGGTGCTGGAGCCGCTGGACTTCCTGACCTTCGCGCTGTTCGCGCCCGGCGTCGCGCTGGTCTGCGCAGTGTTCGCCGAGGCGCGCATCGTCTGGTGGACAACCGCGTGGCTCGGCTACGCGCTCGCCGGCGGCCTGCTCCTCATCGGCATCGCGATGGTGGTCGAGCACAATCGCGCCAACCCGCTCCTCAACACGCGCTGGCTGGCCAGCCGCGACATGCTCCGCTTCGCGATCATCGCCGCGACGATGCGCGTGCTCCTCTCCGAGCAGACGTTCGGCTCCGTCGGCCTCCTCACCCTGCTCGGCATGGGGCAGGACCAGCTCGTCACGCTCTACGCCATCGTCACCGTGGCGACCGTCGCCGGCCTCGCCGCCAGCCTCCTGACGCTCGATCCCAAGGACCTCATCCGCCCGCTCCTCATCTCGCTCGCGCTCATCGTGCTGGGCGCGCTGATGGACGCGCGCGCGACCAACCTGACGCGGCCCGCCACCGTCTATGCCAGCCAGGCGATCATCGCCTTTGCCGCCATCTTCTTCATCGGCCCCACGATGATGACCGGCATGCTGCGCGCCTTGTCGAAGGGTCCGAGCCACATCGTCAGCTATTCGATGGTCTTCTCGATGTCGCAGACGGTGGGCGGGCTCGCCGGAGCGTCGCTACTCGGCACCCTCCAGGTGGTGCGGGAGCGCCTTCACTCGAACGTGCTGGCCTCTTCGATCAGCCTCGCCGACCCGCAGGTCGCGGCGCGCGTCCAGCAGCTCGGCGGCGCCTATGCCCGCGTGCTCGGCGATCCGATGCTCCGCCAGGCCCAAGGCGCCGCGCTGCTCGCCCAGCAAGTGTCCCGCGAGGCGAACATCCTCGCTTACAACGACGTGTTCATCGTCATCGCCGCCCTCGCCGCCGCGGCGTTCGTCTGGATGGGCGCGCGCTGGCTTGTCTTCCGCATCCGCGGCGAGGCGCCGCTGGCGGCCGAGCTTGCGGCACTCCAGGCGCTGCTGTCGCGGAGGACCGGCTGATGGACAGCGCCGCCCCGCCGCCGCCCGCCCCCGAGCGGCGGCTCGAGGATCCGGTCGAGGCGCTGCCCGCCGCGGAAGCGCGGCCGCCGCGCGGCTGGGCGCCGCCGCGCAGCGGTCTCGCCTGGTCGCTGGTCTTCGTCGGCTTCCTCGTCGCCGGCGCCCTGTTCATCCTCTACGCCTGGGGCCTGCCGCCGTTCGGGACCGCGGTGCAGTCGACCGACAATGCCTATGTCCGCGGCAGGACCACCGTGATCAGCCCGCAGGTCAGCGGCTATGTCACCGAAGTGCTCGTCCAGGATTTCGAGGACGTGAAGCCCGGCCAGCCGCTGCTCCGGATCGACGACCGCATCTATCGGCAGCGGGTCGAGCAGGCCCGTGCCAATGTCGCGGCGCAGCTCGCCGCCCTTGCCAATTCGCAGCAGAGCCAGCGCTCCAGCGAGGCCTCGGCGGCGGGGCAGGCCGCGGCGGTGGCCAATGCGCGGGCGCAGCTCGCCCGCGCCCAGGCCGACATGCGGCGCGTCAACGAGCTGGTCGGCCAGGGCTCTGTGTCGCTGCGCGAGCGCGACCAGACGCTGGCGGCTTTGCGGCAGGCGCAGGCGGGGGTCGCGCAGGCGCAGGCGCAGCGCACGGTGGCGGGCGAGCAGGTGCGCACCGTCGTGGTCGGGCGCGGGGGCCTCGAGGCGGCGGTCGAGAACGCCCGCGCGGCGCTGCGGCTCGCCGAAATCGACCTTGCCAACACGATCATCCGCGCGCCCACCGACGGCCAGGTGAGCGAGGTCTCCGGACGGGTCGGGCAATATGTGACGGCCGGGACCCAGCTCCTCTTCCTCGTCCCCCGCCAGGTCTGGGTCGTCGCCAATTTCAAGGAGGCGCAGACGGCGCATGTCGTGCCCGGCGCGGCAGCGAGCATCCGCGTCGACGCGCTCGGCGGCGCCCGCCTCACCGGCCGGGTGGAGCGGCTCGCGCCTGCGGCCGGCAGCGAATTCTCCGTCATCCGGCCCGACAATGCGACGGGCAATTTCGTCAAGGTGCCGCAGCGCATCGCGGTGCGCATCGGCCTCGATCCCGGGCAGAAGCTGGTCGCCCGCCTTCGCCCAGGCATGTCGGTCGAGGCCCAGGTCGAGGGGATGCAATGAGGCGGACCGCCGCCGCGTCCGCTTTGGCGGCCCTGCTCGCCGGCTGCGCCGGGCATGTGCCGCCGGTGCCGCCGGAGGCGAGCGTCACTCCGCCGGCCGGCTGGCGGACCGCGACCGGACCTACTGCGCCGATCGACGCGGCCTGGTGGGAGCGGTTCGGCGATCCCATGCTCACCGCTCTCGTCCGCCGTGCGCTGGCGAACCACACCGACATCGCCATCGCCGCGGCCCGCGTCCGCGAGGCGCGTGCGCAGGAGCAACTCGCCCGCGCCGCGCTCTTCCCCACCCTCGACCTCGGCGCCGGCGCGACCTTCGGGCGCAGCGTCAGCGCGCTGGGCACCCCGGTGACGACGCTCGGCGTGCAGCCGCTCTTCCAGACCTCCTACGAATTGGACCTGTTCGGCCGGACGAGCGCCCAGATTTCCGCCGCGCGCTCCGCCTTCCTCGCCAGCGCGGCGGCGCGCGACGCGGCCGCGCTCAGCGTCGCGGCGGCGACCGCGACCGGCTATCTGACCCTGCGCGGGCTCGACGCGCGGCTCGACATCCTGCGCGCGACGCTCGCCGCCCGCGCCGAGGCGCTGCGCATCGCCCGCTCGCGCGCGGCGGTCGGCTATACGTCCGAGCTCGAGCTTCGCCAGGCCGAGGCGGAATATCAGTCCACCGCGCAATCCATTCCCGCCGCCGAACTGGCCGTCGCCCGCCAGGAGAACGCGCTGAGCCTGCTGCTGGGCGAATCGCCGCGGGCGATCGCGCGTGGGCTCCCGCTGGGCAGGATTGTCCAGCCGCCGGTTCCGGCAGGGTTGCCCTCCGATCTCCTCCGCCGCCGGCCGGACATCGCCCAGGCGGAGTTCACCGTCGCCGCCTCGGACGCGACCCTCGCCGTCGCCCGCGCCCAGTTCCTGCCGCGGATCAACCTCACCGGATCGGCGGGGGCGGTGCTCTCGACCGCGCTCGGCAATCCGATCAGCATCTGGTCGGTCGGCGCCTCGGTGCTCGCGCCGATCTTCGAGGGCGGGCGGCTGCAGGCCGGGGTCAACACCGCCGCGGCGCGGCGCGACCAGGCGGCCTTCGGCTACCGGCGGACCGTCCTCACCGCCTTCCGCGAGGTCGAGGACAGCCTGGTCGCGGTCGACCGGCTGCGGGCGCAGCGGGCGGCGCTCGAGGCGCAGCGGACGGCGACGGCGGCGGCGCTGCGCCACGCCGCCAACCGCTATCAGGCGGGCTATACCTCCTATCTCGAGCAGCTGGACGCCCAGCGCGCGCTCCTCGCCGCCGAATTGAGCCTCGTCCAGGCCGAGACCGACCAGCTGACGGCATCGGTGGCGCTCTATCAGGCGATGGGGGGCGGCTGGACCGGAGTGGCCGCGACGCCGCGCTAAACAGGTTTACATAGGCCGGTTCATGTTCCACTTCTGTTCACGCGCGACTCGGCGCGGAGCAGGAGCCATGGCGACCTATTGCGAGCTTCAGGTGACGACCCATTTCAGCTTCCTGCGCGGTGCGTCGGGGGCCGACGAGCTGTTTGCGGCGGCGGCTCTCCTGAAACTGCCGGCGCTGGGGGTGACGGACCGCAATTCGGTGGCGGGGATCGTGCGGGCGTGGGAGGCGGCGAAGACCACCGGCGTCCGGATGGTGGCGGGGTGCCGGCTGGACCTTGCCGACGGGACGGCGCTCCTCGTCTACCCGACCGACCGGCCCGCCTGGTCGCGGCTGACGCGGCTGCTGTCGATCGGCAAGGCGCGGGCCGGCAAGGGGGCGTGCGAATTGCACTGGGCGGACGTCGAGGCCCATGCCGAGGGGCTGATCGCCATCCACCTTCCCGAGGCGGCGGACGCGGCCAATGCCGCTTTGCTCGGCCGGGTCGCGGCGCTGTTCGGCGACCGGGCCTACCAGGCGCTGACCTTGCGCCGCCGGCCGGGCGACGCGCTGCGCATCCACCAGCTCGACGCACAGGGCAGCGCGGCGGGCGTGAAGAGCGTCGCTTGCGGGGACGTGCTCTACCACAGCCCGGAGCGGCGGATGCTGCAGGACGTGATGACCGCGATCCGCGAGAAATGCACGATCGACGCCTTGGGCTTCCGGCGCGAGCGCAACGCCGACCGGCATCTGAAGGGTGCCGACGAGATGGCGCGGCGCTTCGCTGTCTATCCGGACGCGGTCGCCGCCAGCGGCGAGATCGCCCGACGCTGCACGTTCGACCTCTCCGAGCTGCGCTACCAATATCCCGAGGAGGCGGTGCTGCCGGGCATGACGCCCCAGCAGGCGCTCGAGACGTTGAGTTGGGAGGCGGCGCACGCAAGATATCCGGACGGCGTCCCGGAGCGCACCGCCGCCCAGCTGACCCACGAGCTGACGATGATCGGCCAGCTCAATTACGCGCCCTATTTCCTCACCGTCCATTCGATCGTCAAACACGCCCGCTCGATCGGCATCCTGTGCCAGGGCCGCGGATCGGCGGCGAACAGCTGCGTCTGCTATCTGCTCGGCATCACCTCGATCGATCCCATCGCCCACGAATTGCTGTTCGAGCGTTTCGTCTCGCCCGAGCGGCCCGAGCCGCCCGACATCGACGTCGATTTCGAGCATGAGCGCAGGGAGGAGGTGATCCAGTGGATCTACGAAACCTACGGCCACCACCGCGCCGCGCTCACCGCCGTCGTGTCGCGCTACCGGGCGCGCGGCGCGGTGCGGGAGGTGGGGAAAGCGCTGGGGCTGCCGGAGGATTTGACCGCGGCGCTGGCCGGGCAGGTGTGGGGCTGGTCGAACGAGGGGGTTGAGGACCGGCATGTCGAGGAATTGAGCCTCGACCGCAGCGACCCCCGGCTCGCCCTCACCCTCGACCTCTCGCGCCAGCTGATCGGCACGCCGCGGCACCTTTCCCAACATCCGGGCGGCTTCGTGCTGACCCAGGAACGATTGGACGATCTCGTGCCGATCGAGCCGGCGGCGATGGAGAATCGCCGCGTCATCGAGTGGGACAAAGACGATATCGACGCGCTTGGCTTCATGAAGGTCGACGTGCTCGGCCTCGGCATGCTCGGCTGCATGCGCCGCGCGTTCGACCTGCTGCGGGACCATCGCGGCATCGCCATGGAGATGGCCGACCTGCAGGAGGACGACGCTGAGACGTTCGCGATGATCCGCAAGGCGGACACTTTGGGCGTCTTCCAGATCGAGAGCCGGGCGCAGATGGCGATGCTGCCCAGGATGAAGCCGACGCGCTTCTACGACCTCGTCATCGAGGTGGCGATCGTGCGGCCGGGGCCGATCCAGGGCGACATGGTCCATCCCTATCTGAGGCGGCGGGAGGGCAAGGAGAAGCCCGAATATCCGCGCCCTGAGTTGCGCGCCGTGCTCGAGAAGACGCTGGGCGTGCCGCTCTTCCAGGAGCAGGCGATGAAGGTCGCCATCGTCGGCGCCGGCTTCACGCCGGCCGAGGCCGACCAGCTGCGCCGCTCGATGGCGACGTTCAAGTTCACGGGCGGCGTCAGCCACTTTCGCGACAAGATGATCGGCGGGATGGTGGCGCGCGGCTACACCCACGATTTCGCCGAGCGGACCTTCAAGCAGATCGAGGGCTTCGGCAGCTACGGCTTTCCCGAGAGCCACGCGGCGAGCTTCGCCAAGATCGCCTACGCGTCGAGCTGGATGAAGTGCCACCACCCGGACATCTTCTGCGCGGCCCTACTCAACGCCCAGCCGATGGGCTTCTACGCCCCGGCACAGATCGTCCGCGACGCGCGCGACCATGGCGTCGAGGTGCGGCCGGTCTGCGTGAACCACAGCAGGTGGGATTGTACGCTGGAGGGGAATTCCTCCCCCAGCTTGCTGGGGGAGGGGGACCACCCGAAGGGTGGTGGAGGGGCTCTTTTGCGCGATGCCCCTCCACCAGGCTCCGCCTGGTCCCCCTCCCCGAGCAAGCTCGGGGAGGATCTAATCCCCCTCCGCCTCGGCATGCGGATGGTGAAGGGGCTGGCCAACGTCCACGCGGCGCAGATCGTCGCGGCGCGCGGCGAGCGGCCGTTCGCGTCGATCGAGGACATGTGGCGGCGCTCCGGGGTGCCGCTGGCGGCGCTGGAGAAACTGGCCGACGCCGATGCCTTTGCGGGCTTCGGGCTCGACCGGCGGCAGGCGATCTGGCGGGTGCGGGGGCTGGGCGAGGCGCCGCTCCCCTTGTTCGCCGCCGCCGACGCGCGCGAGCGCGAGCCCGAAGTCGTGCTGCGGCCGATGACCGAGGGGCGCGAGGTGGTCGAGGATTACCGCTCCGTGCAGCTGTCGCTGAAGGCGCACCCGGTGGCGTTCCTCAGGCCCGAACTCGACCGGCGCGGGGTGACGCGGTGCGGCGATCTTCGCCATGTGAAGGACGGCCGCAACGTCGAGGTGGCGGGCGTGGTGCTGATCCGCCAGCGGCCGGGCTCGGCCAAGGGCGTATTGTTCCTCACCATCGAGGACGAAACCGGCGTGGCGAACGCGATCCTGTGGCCCGACCGCTTCGAGGCGCAGCGGCGGATCGTGATGTCCTCGGCGATGATCGGCATCAAGGGCGTGGTCCAGAAGGAGGGCGAGGTGATCCACGTCGTCACCGCGCGGATGGAGGACATGACCCCCCTCCTCCACTCGGTCGGCGCGATGGATTTTCCCCACCGCACGTCCGCCGGCGATGGGGCGAAAAATGCCGGGCCGGACCCACGCGACGGCCTGGGCCGCAAGGCGCGCAACCTGTTCGAGCCGGTCTTCGAGGTGGGGCGCGGCGACGAAGCCAGGATCCCGCTCAAGAGCCGCAATTTCCACTAGCTTCCTCCCCATCGGAGATGGGGAGGGGGACCAGCGAAGCTGGTGGAGGGGTATTCACACGCACAAGAGGATCGATCACCAATCCGCCCGTGCTCTTCGCAATACCCCTCCACCACCCTTCGGGTGGTCCCCCTCCCCAAGCGTTCCGCTTGGGGAGGCAAAGGAAAAGGGCGCCGCCTTTCGGCAGCGCCCTCTTCACCCTCGGTAGAGCCCAATCAGAACTTCTGCTGGCGCTCGTACAGAGACTTGTAATGCTGGATCCGCGTCACGCGCAGGCCGGCCATGCCCGAGCGGTCGACGGCGCGTTGCCAGCCGGCGAACTCCTCGATGGTGAGGCCGTAGCGGTCGCACGCTTCGTCGACCGAGAGGAGGCCGCCGTTGACGGCCGCCACTACCTCCGCCTTGCGGCGCACCACCCAGCGCGACGTCGAGGGCGGCGGCAGCGAATCGAGCGTGAGCGGTTCGCCCAACGGCCCGATCACCTGCACCGGACGCGCCCGGGTGTCGTTCGATACAGCTTCGAGGGTCATGCTCATCTTTGTCTTGTCTCCCCGCCCAGCCTGTACGCCCGCCCATTGAAGGAAGACTGAAACCGGACGGTAAATTTCCTTTTCATGTCAGTTTACGACCCGTTGCCGAGCGACTGCAGACGGTCGGCTCGCAATCGCAGGGCAGAAGGCGCCGCGCTGGGCGAGGCGTGCCTCGCGCCACAGCGGGCCGTGCAAGATCAGCTCGACGAGAGGATCGGCGACGGTCGGGATCACCGGCCTCGCGACAAGCGCCTGCACCGCCGCGCTCGCCGCCTGCTGGGCGGCAAGGGCGGCGCGGAGCATGCCGAAATCCGGATGCGCAGCCGCGCGGCTCGCAAACCGCGCCTCGGCGCGCTGGAGAAATCCCAAGTCCATCCGCCCTCTCTAGGGGCGAGGCCTGAAAAGCCGGTTAAGGCGGCGTTGAGCCTATCTTAGGGGAGGTTAAGCCGCCGGATCAGCGGGGCGGCACGGCGCCGGCGGCCGGCCAGCCGGTGTCGCCGACGCGCTTCAGGTTCATCTCGAACACCTGCACCGGCTCCCCTGCCCCGGCGACGCGGTAGCCGACCTCGCGCCAGGCGCCGCCGCCGATCGTCGCGCGATAGCGGATCACCGTGCCGGGGCCGGCCGGCACTTCCCAGGAATAGCCGTCCGCTTCCGCCTTCAGGCCGAAGTCGCCGGCATAGCCCAAAGCGTAGGAGTGGAGCGTGTAGGCCTGGGCCTGCGGGTTCCAGGAGACGATGCCGAAGGCGTTGAAGCCGGTGGTGCCGTCGGCATTGTAGGAATGGCCCTCAATCACCTTGATCGTGCCGCCGAGCATCGGCCCCACCCGCTCGGTATGGGTGACGTCGTGGCGGCCGCCTGGCGTGATCGTCCAGGCGCTGCCCCGCCACACGCCGTCCATCATCGCGAACTTGGCCAGCGCCGCCTGCTCGGAGGCGATCAGCGCCGCCGGATCGGGTGGACGCTGGGCAGTGGCGGGCTCGGCGGCGGCAAGCAACAGGGCTGCGGCGGCGAACTTGTACATGATGCGATTTCCCCCTCTGCACTGCAGAGTGCGCGGAGACGCAGAGGAAGTCAACCGGCCTGGTCCTCCCCTGCATTTGCAGGGGAGGGGGACCACCCGAAGGGTGGTGGAGGGGCCTCTTGCGGCGAAGGGCCCCTCCACCATGCTCCGCATGGCCCCCTTCCCCCGGAAATCCGGGGGAGGATTAGGTTGTCAATATCCCCTCGATCGCCGCCTTCACGTCCTCGATCGGGGCCATGCCGTCGACGCGGCGGACGAGGCCCTTGGCTTCGTAGAAGGGGAGGATCGGCGCGGTCTTGGCGCGGTATTCGGCCATGCGGGTGCGGACCGTCTCGGCATTGTCGTCGGGGCGGCGCTTGAACTCGGTCGACCCGCAGACGTCGCAGACGCCCTCCGCCTTCGGGAGCTTGTAGCGGTCGTGATAGCCGGCGCCGCACTTCGCGCAGGAGAAGCGGCCCGAGATGCGGTCGACCAGCGCGTCCTCGTCGACCGCGAGGACGATGACGTAATCGAGGTGCATGCCCTTCTCGGCGAGCAGGGCGTCCAATGCCTCCGCCTGCGCCGGGGTACGCGGGTAGCCGTCGAGGATGAAGCCGCGCCGCACGTCGTCCGCGTCGAGCCGCTCGGACAGGATGCCGTTGACGATGTCGTCCGAGACGAGGGCGCCGGACGCCATGACGGCCTTGGCCTGGAGGCCGATCGGCGTGCCTGCGGCAACGGCGGCGCGGAGCATGTCGCCGGTCGAGAGCTGGACCATGCCGCGCTCCTCGACCAGCATCTGCGCCTGCGTGCCTTTGCCGGCACCCGGCGGCCCGAGCAGGATGATGTTCATAAGCGAGCTTTCCCTGCGCGCCCGAGGCGCTTTACCGCCGCCCCGCGCCCTTCAATTTGGCCTTCTTGATGAGGTCGCCGTACTGATGGGCGATGAGGTGGCTCTGGATCTGGGTCACCGTGTCCATCGTCACGTTGACGACGATGAGCAGGCTGGTGCCGCCGAGCCGGAACGACAGGCCCATCTGGGCGATCGCATATTCCGGCACCAGGCAGATGATGGTGAGGTAGGCGGCGCCGATCACGGTGACGCGGGTCAGCACGTAATCGAGATATTCCTCGGTCCTTTTGCCCGGGCGGATGCCGGGGATGAAGCCGCCGTAGCGCTTCAGATTCTCGGCCGTCTCCTCAGGGTTGAACACCACCGCCGTGTAGAAGAAGCAGAAGAAGATGATCCCCGCCGCATAGAGGAACATGTAGAGCGGCGAGCCGTGCTGGAGCGCCGTCGTCACCGTGATGATGAAGTCGCCCCACTTGCTCTCGCCCGGGATGCGGTTGCCGGCGAACTGCGCGATCGTCAGCGGCATCAGCAGCAGCGACGAGGCGAAGATCGGCGGGATGACGCCGGCGGTGTTGACCTTCAGCGGCAGGTGCGAGCGCTCCGCCTGCATCTGCCCGCGCGCGGTTTGTCGCTTGGGATATTGGATCAGCACCCGTCGCTGGGCGAGCTCCATGAAGCAGATGCCGAGGATCAGGCCGCCACAGGCGACGATCACGCCGATGATGATCAGCGGCGACAGCGAGCCGGTGCGGCCGCCTTCGAACATCTGCGCCAGCGTCGCCGGCAGCTGCGCGACGATGCCGGCCATGATGATCAGCGAGACGCCGTTGCCGATGCCGCGGGTGGTGATCTGCTCGCCCAGCCACATCAGGAACATGGTGCCGCCGACGAGGGTGACGACGGTGGTGATGCGGAACATCAGGCCCGGATCGATGACCGGCGAGGCGTTCTTGCCCGGATGCTCGAGCCCCATCGCCATCATATAGCCCTGGATCGCGCAGAGCAGCACGGTGCCGTAGCGGGTATACTGGTTGATCTTCTTGCGGCCGGTCTCCCCCTCCTTCTTCAGGGCGGCGAGGCTCGGCGACATCGAGGTGGCAAGCTGCACGACGATCGAGGCGGTGATGTAGGGCATGACGCCGAGCGCGATGATCGACATGCGCTGCAGGCTGCCGCCCGAGAAGGTGTTGAAGAAATCGAGGACGCCGCCCTTGGTCGTGTCCATCAGCGAGGCGAGCGTGCGCGGGTCGATGCCCGGCAGCGGCACGAAGGACAGCAGCCGGAACACGATCAGCGCGCCGAGGGTGAACCACAGCCTTTTCTTGAGGTCCGTCGCCTTGGCGAAATTCGCCAGGGAGAGGTTGGAAGCCATCTGTTCGGCTGCGGATGCCATATCGTGTCGATCCTGCGAAAGGCGTGAGGCGGCGGAAGTGAATACCCCCGCCGCCTCATATAGTGACCGCTTCGGGCTTGTCAGCCTCGAAGGGCGAAACGCGTGCGGGTCAGGCCTTGCGCTTCTTGACGCTGTTCTTCTTCGCGGCGGCCTTTTCGGCCGCGGAAACGACCTCGATCACCTCGAGCGAGCCGCCCGCGGCCTCGACCGCCTGACGGGCGCCGGCCGACGCGCCGGCGACGCGCAGGGAGAGCTTGGCGGTGAGGCTGCCCTTGCCGAGCAGGCGGACGCCGTGCTTGCCGCCGCGCGCCAGGCCCGCGGCCTTCAGCGCGTCGTGGTCGAGTGTGCCCTTGGCATCGAGCGTGCCGGCATCGACCAGCTTCTGGATCGCGCCCACGTTCACCTCGGCATAATCCTTGGCGAACGGGTTGTTGAAGCCGCGCTTCGGCAGCCGCATGTGGAGCGGCATCTGGCCACCCTCGAAGCCGGCGATCGAGACGCCCGAGCGCGACTTGGCGCCCTTCTGGCCGCGCCCGGCGGTCTTGCCAAGGCCCGAGCCGATGCCGCGGCCGACGCGCACCCGGCTCTTCCGGGCGCCCTTATTGTCACGAAGATCGTTGAGTTTCATCTGTCTGCACTCGCTTTCGCTTTTGTCGCGCTGTGTAAAAAGCCCCTCCCCTTCAAGGGAGGGGTTGGGGGTGGGGGAGTCGAGGGCGGCAAACCGCAGCCTCTTCTTCCACACTGCCCCACCCCAACCCCTCCCCTGAAGGGGAGGGGCTAGAGGGGGCTTACTCCGCCACCTGCACCATATGCTGCACCTTGCGGAGCATGCCGCGGACCTCGGGGGTGTCCGTCAGCTCGACCGTCTTATGCATCTTGTTGAGCCCCAAGCCGATCAGCGTCTTGCGCTGGTCGGGCGTGCGGCGGATCGGCGAACCGGTCTGGGTGATCTTGATCGTCGCCATGTCTGTTACTCCACGACCGCCGCGGCATCCGCCTCGGCAGCCTGCGAGCCGCCGCGGCCGAGCAGGTCGGCGATCTTCTTGCCGCGCCGCTGGGCGACCGACTTCGGCGAAGTCTGGTCGGTCAGCGCCTCGAAGGTCGCGCGGATCATGTTGTAGGGGTTGGACGTGCCGACCGACTTGGTCACCACGTCGGCGACACCCAGGCTCTCGAACACGGCGCGCATCGGGCCGCCGGCGATGATGCCGGTGCCCTGCGGAGCCGAGCGGAGGGTGACCCGGCCAGCGCCGAAATGGCCGTTGCCGTCATGATGCAGCGTGCGGCCTTCCTTCAAGGGCACGCGGACCATGGCCTTCTTGGCCGCCGCGGTCGCCTTGGAGATCGCCTCGGGACCCTCGCGGGCCTTGCCGTGGCCGAAGCCCGCACGGCCCTTGCCGTCGCCGACCACGACCAGAGCCGCAAAGCCGAAGCGCTTGCCGCCCTTCACGGTCTTGGAGACGCGGTTGATGTGGACGAGCTTCTCGATGAGCTCCTCGCCGCCGTCGTCGTCGCCGCCACGGCCACGGCCGCGTTCATCGCGCCGACCGCCGCCACGACCGCCCTGGCCGCCACCACGACCGCCCTGGCCGCCACCGCCGCCGCCACGTCCGCCACGACCACCGCGGGGGCCGCGGCCCTCGCGCGCCGGAGGGCCGGTGTCGGCCTGCGCCGGAGCGTCCGGAGCCGGAACCGCAGCCACTTCGGCCTGAACCTCGGTGCCTTCGATGTTGTTCTCGTCAGCCATTTAAAACTCCAATCCGCCTTCGCGCGCGGCGTCGGCGAGCGCCTTCACGCGGCCGTGGAACAGGAAACCGCCACGGTCGAATACCACCTGGGTGACGCCGGCCGCCTTGGCGCGCTCGGCGAGCTGCCGGCCCACCTCCTGCGCGCCCGTGACGGTGGCGCCGGTCTTGCCCTTCAGTTCCTTGTCGAGCGTCGAGGCGGCGGCGACGGTGCGCCCCGCCTTGTCGTCGATGACCTGGGCGTAGATGTGCCGGCCCGAGCGGTGGATCGACAGCCGCGGACGGGTGCCGCCGCGCTTGCGGAGCGAGGTGCGGACGCGCTGGCGGCGCCGCTCGAAGAGGGTGAGCTTGGCCATGTTACTTCTTCTTCCCTTCCTTGCGGAAGATGAACTCGCCGCGATACTTGATGCCCTTGCCCTTATAGGGCTCCGGCTTGCGCCACTGGCGGACCTCGGCGGCAAGCTGGCCGACGCGCTGGCGGTCGTTGCCCGAGATCACGACCGTGGTCTGATCGGGGGTGGCGACGGTCAGATCGTCCGGCACCGCGATGTTCACATCGTGGCTGTAGCCGAGCTGCAGGCGCAAATTCTTGCCCTGGGCCGCGGCGCGGTAGCCGACGCCGGTGATCTCCAGCGTCTTGGTGAAGCCGTCGGTGACGCCGGTGACGAGGTTCTGCACCAGGGTGCGGTGCATGCCCCAGAAGGAGCGCGCCCGCTTGGTGCCGTTCGCCGGCTCGACGACGATGCGGCCGTCTTCGATGCCGTAGCTGATGTCGTCCATCATCGGCATGGTGAGGGTGCCTTTGGGGCCCTTCACGGACAGGATCTGGCCTTCCGTCGTGGCGGTGACGCCGGACGGCAGAGCGACCGGCACTTTTCCAATGCGGCTCATCTTAAAATACCTCCGCCAGCACCTCGCCGCCGACATTCTGCTCGCGCGCTTCCGCGTCGGACAGAACGCCACGAGGCGTCGAGACGATGGTAATGCCGAGGCCGTTGCGCACCCGCGGCAGGTCCTGCGACCCCGAATAGACCCGGCGGCCGGGCTTCGAGACGCGCGAGACGTGCTGGATGGCCGGACGGCCCTCGAAATATTTGAGTTCGATGCGCAGGCCCTTTGCCGGCCCGAGCGCCTCTTCCACGTAGCCGCGGATATAGCCCTCGCGCTGGAGAACGTCGAGCACGCGCGCGCGCAGCTTCGACGCCGGGCTCATCACGGAGTCCTTGCGCGCCTGCTGGCCGTTGCGGATGCGGGTGAGCATATCACCCAGGGGATCGGTCAATGGCATAGTCTATACCTTACCAGCTGGACTTCGTGAGACCGGGGATGAGGCCCTTGTTGCCCAATTCCCGGATCATGATGCGCGACAGCCCGAATTTGCGATAGTTTGCGCGGGCGCGGCCGGTCATGCCGCAGCGGTTGCGAACCCGGGTCGGGTTCCCATTGCGCGGAATCTCCGCCAGCTTCAGCCGCGCGATCAGACGCTCGGTGTCGTCGCGCGACTCGTCGTCCGCGATCGCCTTCAGCCGGGCATATTTGCCGGCATATTTCTTGACGAGCTTCTTGCGACGCTCGTTCTTGTTGATCGAACTCAGTTTCGCCATGGGACTTAAGCTCTCTTCTTCTTAGCCCCTCTCCGTTCAGGGAGAGGGCCGGGGAGAGGGGGTGTGTTCGTTCAGCCCTCTCGGTTTCGTTCAAAGGAAAGGGTCTTCCCCTCTCCCAATTCGGTTACGCGGCCTCTTTGGCCTGCTCCTCCTGCGGGAACGGGAAGTTGAAGAGGCGCAGCAGCTCGCGCGCCTCGTCGTCCGTTCTGGCACTGGTGGTGATGATGACGTCCATGCCGCGCACCTTGTCGATGCGGTCATAGTTGATCTCCGGGAACACGATCTGCTCCTTGAGACCCATCGCGAAATTGCCGCGGCCGTCGAACGATTTGGGGTTCAGGCCCCGGAAATCCCGGACGCGCGGCAGCGCGATCGTGATCAGCCGGTCCAGGAACTCGTACATCCGCTCGCGGCGCAGGGTGACCTTGACGCCGATCGGCATGCCCTCGCGCAGCTTGAACTGCGCGATCGACGTCTTCGCCTTGGTGATCACCGGCTTCTGGCCTGCGATCAGCTCCATTTCCTGGGCGGCCGTCTCGACTTTCTTCTTGTCCTGGGTCGCCTCGCCGACGCCCATGTTGATGACGATCTTTTCAAGCTTGGGAACCTCGAGACGGTTCTTGTAGCCGAACTTCTCGGTCATCGCCTGGACGATGCGCTCGTCATAGTCGCGCCTGAGGCGCGGCGTGTATTTGGTGTCAGCCATTGATCAATTCCCCGGAGCGGGCCGCGACCCGAACCTTCTTGCCGTCGCGGGTTTCGAAGCGGACCCGCGTGGGCTTGCCCGTCTTCGGATCCTCGATGGCGACCTTCGAGACGTGAAGCGGCGCCTCCGAGCGCTCCAGCCCGCCCTGCGGGTTGGTCTGGCTCGGCTTGCGGTGCCGCGTGTGGATGTTGACGCCCGACACCACGACCTTGCCGTCCTTCGGCATGGCCTTGGTCACTTCGCCGTGCTTGCCCTTGTCCTTGCCGGACAGGATCACGACGCGGTCGCCCTTCTTAATCTTGGAAGCGGACATGGCTTACAGCACCTCCGGCGCGAGGCTGATGATCTTCATATGCTTCTTCGCGCGCAGCTCGCGCACGACCGGCCCGAAGATACGGGTGCCGATCGGCTCGGCATTGTTGTTGACGAGCACCGCCGCGTTGGAATCGAACCGGATGGTCGAGCCGTCGGCGCGGTGGATGTCCTTAGCGGTGCGGACGATAACGGCCTTGTGGACGTCGCCCTTCTTGACGCGCCCGCGGGGGGCGGCTTCCTTCACCGAGACGACGATGATGTCGCCGACGCCGGCGAAACGGCGCTTCGACCCGCCCAGCACCTTGATGCACTGGACGCGCTTCGCGCCGCTATTGTCGGCGACCTCGAGGTTGGACTGCATCTGGATCATCGATCCAATTCCTTCTTCACTTCAACCGGGACGTGCGCCCGGCGATCAGCTTCAAAAACCCTTTAACCGTCACCCCGGACTTGATCCGGGGTCCACCTTCTTCTCCCGGGTCGAAGAGAAGGTGGATGCCGGATCTGGGACCCCATCAAAGTAGTACTTTGATGGGCACCCTGCCCGGCATGACGAAAACCGTTACGCGACGTCGGCCTTTTCGGGCGTCGCGTGGGTGTCCACGCGATCGATCACCTTCCAGGTCTTCAGCTTCGAGATCGGCCGCGTCTCTTCGATGCGGACGGTCTCGCCGGTCTTGAACTCGTTCGCCTCGTCATGGGCGTGGTACTTCTTCGACCGCTTGATGATCTTGCCGTAGAGCGGGTGCTTCACCCGCCGCTCGACGCTGACCACCACGGTCTTGTCCGTCTTGTCCGACACGATACGGCCGGTGAGAACGCGCTTCGGCATCTCGTCTTGCTCCTATGCCTTAGCCGGAGCGGAACGGGTCCGCTCGGACTGCAGCGTCTTGATCTGGGCGATGGTCCGGCGGACCTCGCGAACGCGGGACGGCTTCTCCAGCTGGTTCGTCGCCGCCTGGAAACGCAGGTTGAACTGCTCGCGCTTCAGCTGCTGGAGCTGATCGGCGAGCTGGTCGTCCGTGTTCTTCGAAATATCGTCGTACTTGGCCATGGCTTAGGCTTCCTCGAGCAGGCTCTCACCCAGGCGGGCGATAACCTTGGTCTTGATCGGCAGCTTCTCGGCGGCGCGCTCGAAAGCGACCTTGGCGATGTGGCCGGGGACGCCGTCCAGCTCGAACAGGACGCGGCCGGGCTTGACCCGGGCGACCCAGAATTCGGGCGAGCCCTTGCCCTTGCCCATGCGGACTTCGGCGGGCTTGGACGAGACCGGCACATCCGGGAAGATGCGGATCCACAAGCGCCCCTGGCGCTTGATGTGGCGGGTGATCGCGCGGCGGGCCGCTTCGATCTGGCGGGCGGTGATCCGCTCCGGCTCCAGGGCCTTCAGGCCATAGGCGCCGAAGTTCAGCGCGGTCCCGCCCTTGGCGTCGCCGTGGATGCGGCCCTTGAAGGCCTTGCGGAACTTGGTGCGCTTGGGTTGCAGCATCTCTTATGTCCTTAGCGGCGGTCGTCGCGCGCGGGGCGCACGCCGGAAGTCTGCGCTTCCATCATCAGGCGATCCTGCGACATCGGATCGTGGCCGAGAATCTCGCCCTTGAAGATCCACACCTTGACGCCGCAGACCCCGTAGGAGGTGTGCGCGGTCGCTTCGGCATAATCGAGGTGGGCGCGCAGCGTGTGCAGCGGCACCCGGCCCTCGCGATAGCCTTCGGTCCGGGCGATCTCGGCGCCGCCGAGACGGCCGCCGCAGACGACGCGGATGCCCTCGGCGCCGAGGCGCATCGAGGATTGCACGGCGCGCTTCATGGCGCGGCGGAAGGCGATGCGGCGCTCGAGCTGGTCGGCGATGCCCTGGGCGACGAGGCGGGCGTCGATCTCGGGCTTCCTGATCTCGACGATGTTCAGCGACACGTCGCTGGAGGTCATCGCGCCGATCTGCTTCCGCAGCTTCTCGATGTCGGCGCCCTTCTTGCCGATGATCACGCCCGGGCGCGCGGCATAGATGGAGACGCGGCAAAGCTTGGCCGGACGCTCGATCACCACCTTGGAGATCGCCGCCTGGGGCAGCGCCTTCATGATGAAGTTGCGGATCTTGAGATCCTCGAGCAGCAGGCGCGCGTAATCGGCGCCCTCAGCGTACCAGCGGCTGTCCCAGGTGCGGTTGATCTGCAGGCGCAGACCGATCGGATTGGATTTCTGACCCATGTGCTAGGCTTCCTGGCTCGCTTCGCGGACGACGATGCGCACGCGGCTGAAAGGCTTCAAGATACGGCTGGAACGGCCGCGGGCGCGCGGGGTGAACCGCTTCATCGTGATCGACTTGCCGACCGAAGCCTCGGCGACGACGAGCGCGTCGACGTCGAGATTATGGTTGTTCTCGGCGTTGGCGATCGCACTGGCGAGGACCTTGCGGACCTCGACGGCCATCGCCTTGGGCGAGAATTGGAGGATGTTCAGCGCGTCCTCGGCCTTCTTGCCCCGGATGAGCTGCGCGACGAGGTTCAGCTTCTGGGCCGAGCCGCGGATCTGCGTGCCGACCGCGAGCGCCTCGTTGTCCGCCACGCGGCGGGGTGATGCCAGCTTGCCCATGGCTTACCTCTTGCCCTTCTTGTCGGCGGCGTGGCCGGGAAAGTAGCGCGTGGGCGCGAACTCGCCGAGCTTCATCCCGACCATCTCTTCGTTGACCGAGACGGGGATGAATTTCTTGCCGTTATAGACGTTGAACGTGAGGCCCACGAACTGCGGCAGGATCGTCGAACGGCGCGACCAGGTCTTGATCGGCGAGCGGGTGTTCGCATCCTGCGCCGCTTCCGCTTTCTTCAGAAGCGAAAGCTCGACGAACGGACCTTTCCAGACGGAGCGGGCCATGTTTACCTCTTCTTCTTCGCGTGACGCGAACGGATGATCATCTTGTCCGTCGCCTTGTTGTTGCGGGTGCGGGCACCCTTGGTCGGCTTGCCCCACGGAGTGACCGGGTGACGGCCGCCCGAGGTACGGCCTTCGCCGCCGCCGTGCGGGTGGTCGACCGGGTTCTTGGCGACGCCGCGAGTCAGCGGACGCTTGCCCATCCAGCGGCTGCGGCCGGCCTTGGCGAAATTCTGGTTCTGATTGTCGGGGTTTGAGACCGCGCCGATCGTCGCCATGCAGTTCGCGTGGATATAACGCTGCTCGCCTGAATTGAGCCTGACGATGACCATGCCGCGGTCACGACCGACGACCTGCACGTAGGTGCCGGCCGAGCGGGCGATCTGGGCGCCTTTGCCCGGCTTCATCTCCACGTTGTGGACGATCGTGCCGACCGGGATCGAGCCCAGCTCCATGGCATTGCCCGGCTTCACGTCGGTGCGCTTGCCGGCGACGAGCACGTCGCCCGGGCCGACGCGCTGCGGCGCGATGATATAGGCCTGCTCGCCATCCTCGTAGCGGACCAGCGCGATGAATGCCGTCCGGTTGGGATCGTATTCGAGCCGCTCGATGGTGGCCGGCACGTCCCACTTGCGACGCTTGAAGTCGATATAGCGGTAACGCTGCTTGTGGCCGCCGGCGATGCCGCGCGAGGTCACATGGCCTTTGTTGTTGCGGCCGCCGGTCTTGCGCTTGCCTTCGGTCAGCGCCTTGACGGGCTTCCCTTTCCACAGCGCCGACTTGTCGACGAGGATCAGGCCGCGTTGCGACGAGGTCGTCGGGTTATAGGTCTTGAGTGCCATCTTTCCCTAGCCTCAGATGCCGGTGGTGACGTCGATGGACTGGCCTTCGGCCAGCGTCACGATCGCCTTCTTCATGTCCGAACGCTGGTAGGGCGTGCCCTTCCACCGCTTGGTCTTGCCCTTCTGGACGATCGTGTTGACGCCGGTGACGCTGACCCCGAACAGGGCCTCCACCGCCGCCTTGATCTGCGGCTTGGTGGCGTCCTTGGCGACCTTGAACACGACGGCGTTCTGCTCGGAGACGAGCGTCGCCTTTTCGGTGATGTGCGGGGCGAGCACGACGTCGTAATGACCGAGCTCGACCTGCGGCACCTGCTTCTTCGCTGCCTTAGCCATTGAAACGCGACTCCAGCTTCTCGACCGCGGCGCGGGTCAGGACCAGCGTCTCGTGGTTGAGGATGTCGTAGACATTGGCGCCGACCGCCGGGAGGAGGTCGATCTGCCCGAGATTGGACGAGGCGCGGGCGAAGCCGACGCTCAGGGCGTCGCCGTCGATGACCAGCGCGTTCTTGCCGAGGTTGAGGCCGGCGAGCTGCGTGCGCACCGCCTTGGTCTTGGCCTCGCCCTCGAGGTCGAGGTTCTCGACCACGATGAGCTGGCCGTCGCGCGCCTTGGACGACAGCGCCATCCTGAGGCCGAGCGCGCGGACCTTCTTGTTCAGCGACGGATCGAAATCGCGGACGCGCGGGCCGTGGGCCTTGCCGCCACCGATGAAGATCGGGGCGCGGCGGTCGCCGTGACGGGCGGTGCCGCCGCCCTTCTGCTTGCCGAACTTCTTGCCGGTGCGGGCGACGTCGGACCGCTCGCGGGCGGCGCGGGCGGTGCCGCGGCGCTTCTCGAGCTGCCAGGTGACGACGCGGTGGAGGATGTCGGCGCGCGGCTCGACGCCGAACACCGCATCGTTCAATTCGATCTCTCCGGCCTTGCCGGCGTCGAGCGTGGTGACTTGAACCTTCATGGCTTAGGCTTCCTCGCCCGTGGCTTCCGGAGCCGCAGCCGTATCGGCGGGCGTCTCGGCGGGAGCGTCATTGTTGTTCTGGGCCTGGCGGAGGCCGGCCGGGTAGGGCGCCGTGTCGGGACGGGCGACCTTCACCGCGTCCTTGACGAGCAGCCAGCCGCCCTTGTGGCCGGGCACCGAGCCCTTGACGAAGATGAGGCCGCGCTCGACGTCGGTGCGGACCACTTCGAGGTTCTGCTGGGTGCGGTTGCGCGCACCCATATGGCCGGCCATCTTCTTGTTCTTGAAGACGCGGCCCGGATCCTGGCGGTTGCCGGTCGAGCCGTGCGAACGGTGCGAGACCGAGACGCCGTGGGTGGCGCGAAGACCGCCGAAGCCCCAGCGCTTCATGGCGCCGGCGAAGCCCTTGCCCTGGGTCACGCCCTGGATGTCGACCAGCTGGCCGATGGCGAAATGGTCGGCCGTCAGCTCGGCGCCGACCTCGAGGATGGCGTCCTCGGCGACACGGAACTCGGCGACGCGGGCCTTGAGCTCCACCTCCGCCTTGGCGAAGTGGCCGCGCTCGGGCTTGGTCACGTTCTTGGCCTTGCGGGTGCCGGCGCCGAGCTGGACCGCGACGTAGCCGTCGCTCTCCACATCCTTGCGCGCGATAACCTGCAGGTTGTCCAGCGCCAGGACGGTGACGGGCACGTGGCGGCCGTCGTCCTGGAACAGGCGGGTCATCCCCATTTTCTTCGCGATCACGCCGGTGCGCACGATCGTAACTCCATTCATGACAGAGGCCCCCGCGACCCAAATGCCGGGGGGCATGTTCAAGCCCTATAAGTCTATGCGTGCCCCGCCTGGGCTCGTGCTCCACCCGAAGGCGGAACGGCGGGGACGCAGTCCGGGAGCAGGCTCCCGCGGTATCACCCTATGTCCGAAGCAGTGGCCTGAGCCTCCGCTCCATCGTCATGCCGGACTTGATCCGGCATCCACCTTCTTTTCTGCCGCAGCAGGAGGAAGGCAGGCCCCGGATCAAGTCCGGGGTGACGGCTCGCTGTGCCCCTTAGGCCAGCTTGATCTCCACGTCCACACCCGCGGCGAGATCGAGCTTCATCAAAGCGTCGACCGTCTGCGGGGTGGGCTGCACGATGTCGAGCAGCCTTTTGTAGGTGCGCACCTCGAACTGCTCGCGCGACTTCTTGTCGACGTGCGGCGAGCGGTTGACGGTGAACTTCTCGATGCGCGTGGGCAAAGGAATGGGACCGCGGATGAGAGCACCCGTCCGCCGCGCGGTGTCGGCGATGTCGCCCGTGGCCTGGTCCAGGACACGATGGTCGAACGCCTTCAGGCGAATGCGGATATTCTGCGTTTCCATAACCTGCTTACCGATTGCAAAGAGCCAAACACGGTGGCGAACCCAAGACCGTCACCCCGGACTTGATCCGGGGTCTATGAACACGGAGCGACTCGATTTCTCGACCGCAGAGTTCATGGATGCGGGATCAAGTCCGGCATGACGGTGGTTTGGAACCACCCTTACTCACAAAAAACGAGGCCGCGCGAATCTCGGGAGAGCCGCGCGGCCTGCGCCCTATATTACTTCGTGATCTCGGCGACAACCCCTGCGCCCACGGTCCGGCCGCCTTCGCGAATGGCGAAGCGCAGGCCCTGGTCCATGGCGATCGGGGCGATGAGCTTGACGCCGAGCTGCACGTTGTCGCCCGGCATCACCATCTCGGTGCCCTCGGGGAGAACCACCTCGCCGGTCACGTCCGTGGTGCGGAAGTAGAACTGCGGACGGTAGTTGGCGAAGAACGGCGTGTGACGGCCGCCTTCGTCCTTCGAGAGGACATAGACCTCGGCCTGGAAGTCGGTGTGCGGCTTGATCGAGCCCGGCTTGCAGAGAACCTGCCCGCGCTCGACTTCCTCACGGCCGACGCCGCGGATCAGCGCGCCGATGTTGTCGCCGGCCTGGCCCTGGTCGAGCAGCTTGCGGAACATCTCGACGCCGGTGACGACGGTCTTGCGGGTGTCCTTGATGCCGACGATCTCGACTTCCTCGCCGACCTTGACGATGCCGGTCTCGACGCGGCCGGTGACGACCGTGCCGCGGCCCGAGATCGAGAACACGTCCTCGATCGGCATCAGGAAGGCCTTGTCGAGCGGACGCTCGGGCTGCGGAATGTAGCTGTCGACAGCCTTCATCAGCTCGAGGATCGAATCGTGGCCGATCTTGCGGTCGCTGTCTTCCAGAGCGGCAAGGGCCGAGCCCTTGATGATCGGAATGTCATCGCCCGGAAAATCGTACGACGAGAGCAGCTCGCGGATTTCGAGCTCGACGAGCTCGATGAGCTCCTCGTCGTCGACCTGGTCGACCTTGTTCATGTAGACGACGAGCGCCGGCACGCCGACCTGGCGGGCCAGCAGGATGTGCTCGCGGGTCTGCGGCATCGGGCCGTCGGCGGCCGACACCACGAGGATGCCGCCGTCCATCTGCGCGGCGCCGGTGATCATGTTCTTCACATAATCGGCGTGGCCCGGGCAATCGACGTGGGCGTAGTGGCGGGCTTCGGTCTCATACTCGACGTGGGCGGTCGAGATGGTGATGCCGCGCTCGCGCTCTTCCGGCGCCTTGTCGATGTTGGCGTAGCTCGTGTAGGTCGCGCCGCCGGTCTCGGCGAGCACCTTGGTGATCGCCGCCGTCAGCGACGTCTTGCCATGGTCGACGTGACCGATGGTGCCGATGTTGCAGTGCGGCTTGGTCCGCTCGAATTTAGCTTTCGCCATTATCTTCCTACCTTCTGCTCAAACTGAAAACCCGGGAGCCCCGCCGGATGTGCGGAGGCGCCCATAACCACAAATTCGCGCTTACGCCAGCTTCGCCTTGACCTCTTCGGCCACGTTCGCCGGCACCTCGTCGTAATGCGAGAACTGCATCGTGTACTGCGCGCGGCCCTGGGTGAAGGACCGGAGCTCGTTCACGTAGCCGAACATGTTCGCCAGCGGCACCTGCGCCTCGACGACCTGGGCGTTGCCCCGGCTGTCGGTGCCCTGGATCTGGCCGCGGCGGCTGTTGATATCGCCGATGACGTCGCCGAGATAATCCTCGGGGGTCACGACTTCCACCTTCATGATCGGCTCGAGCAGGGTGATGCCGGCCTTCTGGGCGCCCTCGCGCATCGCGCCGCGGGCGCAGATCTCGAACGCCAGCGCCGACGAGTCGACGTCGTGATACTTGCCGTCGATCAGCTCGACCGAGAAATCGATGATCGGGAAGCCGATCAGCGAACCGGTTTCCGCCGTCTCGCGCATGCCCTTCTCGACCGACGGGATATATTCCCTCGGGACGTTGCCGCCCTTGATCGAATCGACGAAGATGAAGCCGGTGCCGCGCTCGCCCGGAGTCAGCTTCACCTTCACCTCGGCGAACTGGCCCGAACCGCCCGACTGCTTCTTGTGCGTGTAGGTCAGCTCGACCGGCCGCTTCAGATATTCGCGATAGGCGACCTGCGGCGCGCCGACATTGGCCTCGACCTTGAACTCGCGCTTCATGCGGTCGACCAGGATCTCGAGGTGGAGCTCGCCCATTCCCTTGATGATGGTCTGGCCGCTCTCATTGTCGGACGAGACGCGGAAGGACGGGTCCTCGCGGGCGAGGCGATTGAGCGCGACGCCCATCTTCTCCTGGTCCGCCTTGGTCTTCGGCTCGACGGCGACCTCGATGACGGGGTCCGGAAACTCCATCCGCTCGAGGATGATCGGCGCGTTGATGGCGCAGAGCGTGTCGCCGGTCGTCGTGTCCTTGAGGCCAGCGAGGGCGACGATGTCGCCCGCATAGGCCACCTGGATGTCCTCGCGGTCGTTCGCGTGCATGAGCAGCATGCGGCCGACCTTTTCCTTCTTGTCCTTGACCGAGTTCGTGACCTGCGACGCGGTCTCGAGCTTGCCCGAATAGATGCGGGCGAAGGTCAGGGTGCCGACGAACGGATCGTTCATGATCTTGAACGCGAGCGCCGAGAACGGCGCCTCGTCGCTGGCCGGACGGACCTCGGTGGTCTCGCCGTCGAGCTTGAGCCCTTCGACCGGCGGGATGTCGAGCGGGCTCGGCAGATAGTCGACGACCGCGTCGAGCAAAGGCTGGACGCCCTTGTTCTTGAACGCGGAGCCGCACAGCACCGGCACGAACGAGAAGTTCAAAGTGCCCTTGCGGATCAGCTTCTTCAGCGTCGCGGCATCGGGCTCGTCGCCGCCGAGATAGGCTTCCATCACCTCGTCGTCCTGCTCGACGGCCATCTCGATCAGCTCCATGCGGGCTGCGGCGGCGACGTCGGCGAGATCCTCGGGGATGTCGCGATATTCGAACTTCGCGCCGAGGCTCTCCTCGAGCCAGATGATGGCGCGGTTGTTGACGAGGTCGACGAGGCCCTTGAACTGGCTCTCGAGGCCGATCGGCAGATAGAGGACGGCCGGGCGGGCGCCGAGGCGATCCTTGATCATGCCGACGCACATGTCGAAATTGGCGCCCGTGCGGTCGAGCTTGTTGACGAAGCACATCCGCGGGACCTTGTACTTCTCGGCCTGGCGCCAGACGGTCTCGGACTGCGGCTCGACGCCGGCGACGCCGTCGAAGCAGGCGACCGCGCCGTCGAGGACGCGCAGCGAACGCTCGACCTCGATGGTGAAATCGACGTGGCCCGGCGTGTCGATGATGTTGATGCGATGCTCGGGGCCCTCGCCTTCCTCCGCCTTCCAGAAACAGGTTGTGGCGGCGCTGGTGATCGTGATCCCGCGCTCCTGCTCCTGCTCCATCCAGTCCATCGTCGCGGTGCCCTCATGGACCTCGCCGATCTTGTAGGACTTGCCGGTATAATAGAGGATCCGCTCGGTCGTCGTCGTCTTGCCGGCGTCGATATGCGCCATGATGCCGATGTTGCGATAGCGGTCGAGCGGATGGCTGCGGGCCATGATCTTAAACTCCGATGTGGGAAAACGGACCTCGGCCCGTCTCCCACGATATAGGGATTGGTTTTACCAGCGGTAGTGGGAGAAGGCGCGGTTCGCTTCCGCCATGCGGTGCGTGTCCTCGCGCTTCTTGACGGCGTTGCCGCGGTTGTTCGCGGCGTCCATCAGCTCGCCCGAGAGGCGGGCCGCCATCGTGTTTTCGGAGCGGCTGCGCGCCGCGCCGATCAGCCAGCGGATCGCCAGCGCCTGGGCGCGCTCGAGGCGCACCTCGACCGGCACCTGGTAGGTCGCGCCGCCGACGCGGCGGCTGCGGACCTCGATGCCCGGCTTCACGTTGTTCAGCGCATCGTGGAACACGCCCAGCGGGTCGCGCTTGGCGCGCGTCTCGATCGTCTCGAAGGCGCCGTAGACGATGCCTTCGGCAACCGACTTCTTGCCGTCGAGCATGACGCTGTTCATGAACTTCGAAAGGGTGATGTCCCCGAACTTCGGATCGGGGAGGATCTCGCGCTTCTCGGGACGACGACGACGGGACATTGCTGCTTCCTTCTCTCTTCAGCCGGGTCCGGAACACGTCCGGGGCTTACTTCCAGTGGGTGGGGTGGGGACACGTACTTTCCGCACGGCGGTGCCAGGTTGGGCACCTCGGCGGGTGAAAGTACGTGTCCCCTTCGCCCCCGCTTATTTCGGACGCTTGGCGCCGTACTTCGAACGCGACTGGCGGCGATCCTTGACGCCCTGCGTGTCGAGCACGCCGCGCAGCACGTGGTAGCGCACGCCCGGAAGGTCGCGCACACGGCCGCCGCGGATCAGCACGACTGAGTGCTCCTGGAGGTTGTGGCCCTCGCCGGGAATGTAGCTGATCACTTCGCGCTGGTTGGTCAGGCGGACCTTGGCCACCTTGCGCAACGCCGAGTTCGGCTTCTTCGGGGTCGTCGTATAGACGCGGGTGCAGACGCCGCGCTTTTGCGGATTCTGCTCCATCGCAGGGACCTTGGACTTGGCCTTCTGCGGCTCGCGACCCTTGCGGATCAGCTGGTTAATCGTCGGCATGAAGCCCTTCACCTTCTTAAGTTACTCTACCGCCACGCAAAAAACGCGAAGCACCTGGGAACCCTGCGGCCCCTGGCCTTCGCGACGCAACGGCAATGTTCAAGCTCTTGCCCGCTCCAGGAACGCAACGGCTCCGCGGGCGAGGCGGCCTATACCCGCGGGAGGCATATGGGTCAACGGGCGATGATGGCAAGGCCAACGCATCGCCACGCGCCGCCCTCGACCGCCGGGCCGGTCGCTTCGGCGGTCACTTCCGCGGACGCGCGGCCGCGTGAGCGCGGCGGCATGGCGGTGATCGCCCCCTACACGGGGCCGGCCCTCAGCAGCAGCAGAATTCAAGATTCGGCGAACAGAACGTCTTCAGCGCGCCGCGTACCAGCATGCCGTGGGGGCCGCCGCCGTTTTGGACCTCGATGCGCAGCAGATGATTGCCGGGTGCGGTCAATGCCCCGGCAAACGGGACGATCCGCTCGGCCTTGAACCCCCAGCCGCCGGCGCCCGCCGTCGCCCAACCAGGCACGGGGATGCTGTAGTCGGTCTGCGCGATCGGCACGGCCATATTGTCCAGGAATATCCGGATCTGGTCGTCGCCGGCGGCCTGGCCGGTCACCAGAACCTCCATCGGCACGGTGCATTTGGGCACCCTGATGTGGAGGTCGTAATAATAGAGGCCGATCGGCTGGGTTACCGAGCCGTTGCTCCCGTTCGGCTGAACCCATTGCGCCGGCGCCAGCGACGCCGTCCAATTGCTGTTCAGGGTGCCCGCGGCGATCGCCTGGGCGATCGGATTTGTGACGCTCGGCCCCGCCACGCGCCAGGGCGCGGCGCCCGCACCGCTACCGCTGTTGATCGAAATCATCTGTCCTTCGCCGCCGACGCAGCGGCAGCACGGCACATTGATGTCCGAGGGCTCGCGGCTGCAAGGATCGAAAACCGGAGCCGGTACTTCGGGCGTGCCCTTGGCGGGAGCCGGGGCGGGTTCTTTGCTCATATCTCTATCCTCTCACAGGATAAATGCGCAGGTACAGATTGCAGTCGCCTTGTCTTCTTCCCGTTGACTCGCCTTCATCGACAGAGTCCGCAGTGAAGCGCGAGTCATCCGAGCCCCGCATGCGATATACGGAGCATCAACGTTGCGGTTATGAGTACTAAATTTCTTTTGGATTGCACGAGAAACTGACTCCGCTTCGGAGACGCTCTGGCCTTAATTGGTCTGTATCTTGCTCTCGTCCTCTTATCTTGCAGATACGACCGCATCTTATCTTAGCTGAGACTCCCTAGCGCCGCTGCAGAGTTGAATGTACGCCACAACCGCAGCATAGGCGCTCGTACCGGACGCAAGAGGATGCCAGTCCGCCGCGAGGCGGGCTTTGCGGTCTCCACCCGGAAGCTCGAGCCCGACGCTCGGACCGGCCGGGCCCTCAGCCCGCCGCCTTGAGCGCGCCCTGCGCTTTGGCCTTCAGCGTCCCCAGCCAGTTCTTCACCGTCTCCCCGTTGAGGTGACCGAAGGCGGCATCGTCCTCTTTCATGTTCGCGCCGGGGTCCCGCTTGCCGCCGAGACCGCGGGAGTAGGACGACCGCGTGACCTCCATGTCGGCGAGGATGCGCTTCGGCTTCTGGACCTGCGCGGTGGGCGGCAGCGGGTTCGAGATGTCGAGGTCGATCGCGACCTGGGTTTCGGCATTGCGCAACGTGACGTGGGGGTTCGGCTCCTTGTCCGCTCCGCCCTGGAAGCCGAGGATGGCATGAATCATGTAGCGGACCTTCGCCGGCGACCGCCAATAGGCGTTGTCGGAAATCCAGCCCCCGTCGGCCTGCATCATCGCCCGCTCCGGGCGCTTGCGGAACCACAAGGTGCCGCCCCCAAGAACGTCTGGCAGAGTCGCGCTGAACTCGTTCCGCAGCCGCATGAACTCCGGCAACGCGCCCTCGTCGACGACCGCCTTCTCGAGGTCGGTTTTCACGGCCATATACTGCTTGAGCATCGGCACGAGCTTCGCGCCGCCCGCATTGTCGAAGGTGCCCTTCTCGTTCCAGAAAAGGAGGCGGTGCACCTCGCTTGCCGCGACCTTGGTGCCGCCCGTGCGGATTTTGTCGACCTCGTCGAAAATGTCCGAAACCTTACGGACGCGCTGAACCAGCGCGCGCTGGGCGGGTGCCGCTGTCGGTGCCAGGGCGCTTGTCCTGGCGGCGCCCGCCGCCGCGCCGCGCAGCGCGCGGGCCCCCATGGCGTCGGCTTCGCGCTCCAGTCCGGGCTCGTCGTTGATCGGCTGGCCGCAACGCGTGCCGTCGGCCGGACCCGCCCCTGCTTCTGCTGGACGACATGCCAGGCCTCGTGGGCGAGGTGGCGCTCCTGCCCGGGGCCGACATGGATGTCGCTGCCGCTCGTATAGGCGCGGGCCTGAAGGGCGGCCGGCTTGGACGAACCATAATGGACTTTCACGTCGTCGAGCGACGCGCCGCTGAGCGCCTCCACGCCCGCCTGGAGGGCCGCCGGGAGCCCGCCGCGCCGTGCCGGCGGAGCCGGCGCCGCGGCGGCGCGCTGCGCCGCACCGCGGTTCAGGGCCTCGGCCTGCGCTTGCAGCTTCGCGGCGCCGGGGGCCTTATCGAGCAACGCCTGACGTGGATCGGCGGCGGCGGCGGATCGGGCAGGAGCCACCCGGCCGACCGGGGGCGCCACCTGTTCGGGTCGTGACCGATCCGCGCGCTGCCCGTCCATGAGAGCCCTCCCTGCGACGGCGATCCTACATCTTTCCGTCGGGAGGCGAAACGGCCACGTTGCCGTGGCGGGCGCGGCCCGCGGCAAGGACGAACTCCCAGACTGCTTTCGAAAAAGGCGACTTATGATCTCCCTGCCACTCATCCATGCCGTTGTAGAGGTCGGTCGCGCCCTGCATCATTTGCGGGCTTGCGATGTCCGTGAACGGCTTCAGCAGCGCCTTCCATTCGTCGAGGAACGCCTGCGCCCGGGGCGAGGCCGGGTCCATCGGCAGCGCCGCCTCGATCCGCCCCGCGAGATCGGCCCAGGCGCGGCTATAGTCCGCCTCGTCGAAATCCTGCGGCATGCCCTTCATCCGCTCGGCCCAATGCGCCTGCTCCTCGGGGGTGTAATAGCGATCGGCGACCTTCTTCCAGCTTTCGGCTTCCATGATGGCATCTCCATTCCTGATCAGCGAGCAGAAGGTCGCGGCATCGACGGGCTCGCCGCGGTCGATGCGGGACTGGACGGCGAGGAGGAGGGTGCGGGCCTCGGCAAGCTCGGCCGCCCGCGCCGCGAGCGCCTCGAGCTGCGCGGCGATTAGCGCCTTCAGATCGAGCGGCGCCCTCCCCTGCCCCAGCCTCTGGATCTGCGCGAGGCTGAGGCCGGCGCGCTTCAGCGCGAGGATCTGGTTCACCCGCTCGAGCTCGGCCGGCCCGTAAAGGCGCCGCCCCGAGGCGGTGCGCAGCGGCCGCAACAGCCCGCGCGCCTCGTAGAAACGCAGCGCCCGCGACGTCAGCCCGGTCCGCCGCACCACCTCCGCTATGTCGAGCACATCCTCCATGAAAAGGGCATAGCGGTTGACGCTGGGTCAACTTCAAGCGGGAAATAACACGGCCCCGCAGCGGGGCTTGCGCTCTGAGCGCCGACGCCGCACGAGGCGCGGGAGAGGAAGCCCGATGCAATTCTTCATTTTCATCCGCTGCAAGCCCGGCCGGACCAGCGCCGTCGGCCAGGCGATGGTCGCCAAGCGCCTGCCTGAAGTGCAGGAAATCCACTCGATCAGCGGCGAATGGGACCTGATGGTCCGCGCCCTCGTGAAGGCACGCGGCGCCGAGGCCGATTTCGAGAGCAACGTCATGGAGGCGTTGCTCGCCGGCGAGTGGGACAATGTCGAGCGGACCCAGACGGTGATCGGCTACCGCGTCTTCAACCCCGAGGATTCCTTCGTCGAATAAGCGGCGCGGCGGAACAGCCAGGCCGACGCCAGCCACAAAGCCGGAAATACCCCGGCGAGCGCGGCGATCTCCACCGGCCGCCCCGGATCGGCCGGCGTGACCCCGAGCGCCACCGCCGCGGCGGCGAGCTGCGCGAAGGCGGTCGCGGCCAACGCCCAGGCGAGGCCGGCAGGCCTCAGCCGCGCCAGCATTGCGCCGACGGCCGCGACCAGGAGGACTCCGAGGAACAGCCCGTTCGCCGCACTGCCCTCGTCTCCGACCAACCCGACGGCAAGGTTCGCCCACAGCAGCAGGAACCCGGTGCCGATCGCCAGAGCTGCGCCGGCGCGGTACGCCCAGTCCCGCGACATCCGCACCGCCGCTTCGAGCCCCAGCCCAACCCCGCCGAGCAGCACCGCCGCGACGATGAAGTCCGCAGCCGTCCAGTTGACCCCCGCTGCCGGTGCGAACCGCATGGCCAGCGCCGGCACCGCCAGCAAAGCCGCCAGCACCGCCCACCCCAGCGTTCGAACGACATTCCCGCCGCGCCCGCTGTTTCCCGCCGTCGCATTCATGTCCGCGTCTCCGTCCCTGTCGTCCGTTATTTGGCAGGTCCGCTTGCACCCCTGATCCCGCCGCCGTGGAGAATCGGTGCAGGCCTCAGACGAAGTGCGGCTCGCCCCGCTCGCGCAGCGCCTCGTAATGGACCAGGGCCGGCTCGGGCCCGAGCGGCACCGGCCGCCCGCCGCGGAACGCCCATTCGCCGCGGTCGCAATCCTCGGCGCGGACATAGCCGTTAATGTAGAGCCGCCGCCGGTGCGCGGCGCGGTTGGTTCCCGAGCCGTGGACGAGATACGGGCTCCAGAGCGCGAGGTCGCCCGGCTCCATCACCACGTCGACGGCGTCCGCCGCGCGCAGCCCCACCGCCTCCAGCGCCTGGTCGCGCATCGCCGTGCCGAGCACGTCCTCGGGCTCTTCGAGGGGCAGCGTGCCCCACAAGTGGCTGCCCGGCACGAAGCGCAGACATCCGGCCTCCGGCGTGTGCGGATCGAGCGCCAGCCCGGTCTGCACATAAGCGTCGCCGAGGTTGCGATAGGCACGCTCCGGCTTCCTGAACCGCGAATCCTGGTGCCAGGCGAAGTCCCCCGCCGATCCTCGCGCCTTCCAGTGGATCTGGTTGATGATCTGCTTCAGGTCGCCACCGATCAGCGGCGCGAGGATCGACGCGAACCGCCGGTCGAGCCGCACCGCGTTGAGCCCCGCCTGGTGATAGGACGGCCATTGCACCATCTGCACGACCGCGCCGGCCCCCTCCCCGACGCCGCCGGCATTTTGGCCGATCCGGTAGAAGAGGTTGCCGTGCCGGAAGCTGCGCCCGAGCCGCAGCCCTTCGTCATGCACCTGCTCCGCCGCCGCCCCGATCGCCGCCACCTCATCGGCCGCGAAGATGCCGCGCAGGATCACGAACCCGTTGCGCCGGTACGCGGCGACATAGTCCCGGTCCGAAGCGTGACTGGTCATCACAATCTCCTCACCCCTGCGCAGAGCCTACACCCAAGCCGTTGAAAGGTCACGCACTTGTGCCGCTGCTGGCGCGCCTCGCCGCGATTGCTCGGGACCCTGGCGCCGACCTGGCCGTTATGCCGTCAGCCCGCGGCGCTTCACGACCGCGAAACAGGAGGAGAGAGCATGCGTATCATCTTGCTGGCCGGCGCGGTCCTCGCGCTCGGCGCCTGCAGCGGCGGCAACCAGGCGAACAACAGCGCGGCGGACACCATGTCCGACACCGGCAATTCAGGCATGATCGTCGACCCGGCCGGCCCGGGGAACATGGGCGACGCCGCCATGTCCGGCGGCAACATGACCGACCAGAACGGCTCCGTCAGCGCCGCCACCGGCAACGGCGCTGCCGACGCGCACACCAAGGCGCTGATGAAGAAGGACGCCAAGACCCACGACCACGACACCAACCTCGCGAACGGGATCTAGCGCTATGTCCCCGAGCGTAGCGACGCCGGCGGCATAGCCGCCGCCGGAGCAGCGCGAAGAGAGGACATGAGCCGGCCAGCCTGCGCAAGGCGACAGGACTGACGTCACGGAATTCAGTTCCGTGACGGCCCCGCGCGAGCGCCCGAGCGAAGGGTTCCCATCAAAGTAGTACTTTGATGGGGCCCGCAGCGACGCCGGCGTGAAACGCCGCCGGAGCAGCGCGAAGAGAGCGCGAGCGCCGGCCAGCCTGCGCGGCTAGCGAAAGCGAGCGGCGACAGGACTGACGTCACGGAATTCAGTTCCGTGACGGCCCGCGCACGCGTTCGAGAACAAGGCCGCCCGGGCGTTTAAGGATCGGACCGAGCCGACGGCCGCACCGGCGTCTAAGCCGCCGTGCAAGCGCCTCCCGTCGCCGCTAAGACATGGCGCATGGAACGGCTGCCGGGATTCACCAGCGACGCGCTCGACGACGCGCAGGACCGCTACGGCCTCCGCTTCCCGCCCGACCTCGTCGAACTTCTGCGCGAGCGGCGGCTGGATGCGCGCTACGACTGGGCTGCCGAATGCCCGGCGATCCGCCGCATGCTCGAATGGCCTTTCGACATGCTTCAATTCGACATCGAGAACGGTTTGTGGTGGCCCGACTGGGGCGAGCGGCCCACAACGGCCGAGCGCCGCGGGGAGGTGCTGCGCGCCGCCCTCGCCGCGGCGCCGAAGCTTATCCCGCTCTACGTGCACCGCTTCCTGCCGGAGACGCCCGCGTCTCCCGGCAACCCGGTCTTCTCGATGCATGGCTTCGACACGATCGTCTACGGAGCGAACCTGTCGGCCTATGTCGAGAAAGAGTTCGATTGGACGTGGGGCGAACCGGCTGCCGTGCCGGCGCCCGTCCCCTTCTGGTCCGGCTTCATCGCGCCTTTCGACGAGGCCTATGCCTATTATGCAGCCGCTGCAGCCGAGTCAGACCGCCACGGTGGGTGAAGCCGCGGGCGCGGGCTCGGCGCCCGGCCCATCCGCCAGAGCCCCCTTTCGCGTGTGCCGAGAAAGTCGATGACGAGGCGTAGGCTGCCGTAAATCGGTAATGGGTCCAGGGCTTTACGCGCATAGGTCATGGTAAGACCAAGGTCTGTCCGTCGATACTTGTGTTGTTTGCTAATCCATGTAATATTTTGCCAATCAAGCAGTGCTTTTCTTTCATCGCGTGCAGAACGAATCGCACTCTTGAGCCGCGCCTTAGTGTCCACTTCTAGAAGAGAAAAGGAACACGATACCATGGCAACGACATCTGCAGCAGCCCGCTCCGCCAAAATATCCTTTGGCTCGAAGACGGATTCGCGGGGCGTTCACGTCGCCTATCCCGGCAAGTTGTCCCGTGACGATCTCGGCCGGATCGAAAAGGTGCTTATCGATGAGGTCATTCATGGGCTGACCGGCTGCACCTGTCTTTCCGGCGTGATTCCGGTCATCTGGGAGCCGCAGTACGATAAGGTCATCCAGGTCAATCTCGCGACCGCGCGAGACTGATGACGGAGGCGAGGCCGCTGGTCGGGTTGCTCTACAACCCGGCCGTGCCCGCGGTGCTCGACGCCGCGGGCGAGCTGGTCGATTATGTCGAGGTCATTCCGGACCGGCTCTGGTACGATTTCGGTGCCGATGCGGCCGACCGGTTTGCGCATGTCCATGGTGCGATCGCAACGCTGCGAAGGCATGCCGAACGCCATGTCCTGACAGGGCATGGCATCGGCCTGTCACTGCCCAGCGCGATGCCCCTCGACGAAGCCATGCTCGACCAGGTGGCCGCATCGCACCGCTGCCTCGATTACCGCTGGTACAGCGAGCATCTGAGCATGTTCCTGACGCCCGACGGGAGCATCCCCGATGCCCAGGCCGGCATGGGCCTGCCGATGGTGCACGATTCGGAGACCCTGGAAATCGTCGGCCAGAAGGTGCGCCGGCTACAGGATGCCCTCGATCGCCCGATCCTTCTGGAGAATGGTACGATATTCTCGGCCATCCCGGATCCGGAGATGAGCGAGCCGGAGTTCATGAACAGGCTGCACGCCCAAACCGGCTGCGGGATGCTGCTCGATCTTCACAATCTCTATGCGAACACGCTCAACCTCGGCTGGAGCGCGGACGAGTATCTGCGCGCGATCGATCCGGACGTCGTTATCGAGATCCACCTAGCGGGCGGCGACTGGCTTCGGTCCCACTATACGGATTCCCATTCGCGCCGGACGCCCGGGCCGGTCTGGGAGTGGCTGACGGAGTGGGGCCCGCGCTTCCCCAACCTTGCGGCGATCACGTTCGAATACCACGAATCCTATCACAGCCGGATCGGCATGGACGGCGTCATCGAGGAGCTGGAGGCCATGCACGCCTGCGCGTCCCGCATTGCGCAGGCGCGCGCGGCCGAGCCCGCTCTGGCCTTATGCTAGCGTCCTTCCAGCGCGCGCTGACCGAGCTCACCGCATCGCCCGCTTTGTGCAGCGCCGCACGGGCCGATCCGGACCTTCTGGCGCGCCGCTACACGCTCACCGAGATCGAGGCCCGGCGGCTGAACGGGATCGTCCGGAGCGCCGGAATGGAAGCGAACTGCATGCTGTACCGCGCCAACCGCCTTGCGCCGGTGGCCCTCAATTGCCCCGATCTTTGCGCCTCGCTCGGCGAGGAGCTCAACGGGCTGATCTCGCAATATTGGGAGACCGAGCCCACGGCGCATGTGAACTTCTTCGTCGAAACGGATCGCTTCTGCCGCTTCCTCCTGGCGCGCGGCGATTTGGCCGCCGGCTCCGCGGAAGCCCTGGAGCGCGAGCACTCCGTACTGTTGGCCCGACTGAGCGCGAGCCGGGAGATGGCCGGACGCAACGCCTTCGCCGACTGAGGCGAAAGTCTTGTAAGGTCCCCCGCACCGCCCTCGAGATTGTACACGAAGACGTGCCGGATTGGGGTTGATGACCGTCACCGCGGCGGCCCCATGTCGAGGTCCTTCGGCGCCTCCTCGATTGCCGTGACGGTGAAGCCGAGCTCCCGTACGATCCGCCGCGCGGTCGCCAGGCAGGCGGGGCGGACATTGGGCTCGTGATAGATGATGATGCCGTCCGCGCGATCAAACCCATCCTTCAGGTCCTTGCGGAACTGCCGGGCATCGAACAGCACGTCGCCGGTCATGAAGACGCATCGCTTCGAGGACATGCCGACGAAGGTGACATAGCTCTCAGGGGCTCGCGCCGGCGCAGGCGCCTGCTCCACTGGGGGCGAGGGCGCCATTGCAACGATTGCTGCCGTCAAGAAGGGCAACGTCACCACACCCGCTCCACGCCAAAGCCATCGAACACTGCCTCGTTCGAAACCAAGGGCACCCGCTCCACCCGCGCCTGGGCGATGAGCAGGCGGTCGAACGGGTCCTTGTGCTCGATCGCAAGCAGGCCTGCTTCTCGGGCATGGGCGAAACCGAGCGGCAGCAGGGTACAGGCGCTTTCCTGCAGCACCTCCTCGAACCGGTTCACCAGCGCCGCGAAGCCGGGCAGCTTGCCGAGCCTATGCTTCAGGCAAATCTCGTAGACACTCACGGCGCTGACGATCTTCTCTACCGCCGGATCCGCAATCGCCTCCGCCGCCCGCCGGGACAGGCGCGGGTTGGCCTCCACCGCCCAGAGGAAGGCGTGCGTGTCGAGAAGCAGCCTCAATCGGCGCCGTTCCAGCGCGCCAGCTCTTCCTCCGGGAGAGGATCGTAGAAGCTGTCGTCGAACGCCACCTGCCCCTTGAGCAGCCCGAGCAGCGGCTTGTTCTTCGGCGGCGCCTCGCGGACCAGGCGGACCACCGGCTCCTTGTTGCGCGCGATCACCACCTCCTCCCCCGCCAGCACCTTCTCGATAAGGCGGGAGAGGTGGGTCTTGGCTTCGTGGACGCTGACGATGGTCATTGAAGTATCTTAGTCTATCCGTTGACTAAGCTCAAGAGTTCGTCGCCGTCCGCCAGCCAAGCCGCGCGCACGGCGATGTAGGCATCGCACTGCCACTCAGCGTAGCCAAGCAGCCGCCCCTCCTCCCGCTCGTGCGCATCCGAACATGTCTCGGACAGACGCAGCGCGATCAAGGCGTCGATCCGCGACTCCTCCCCCGGCAACGCGTACATGATCGTGTGCCAGCCAAGGAGATGCGGGCCACGCGAATTGTCCGGCTCGACATACTCGGCTTTGAAGAAGCGTCCCACCTCCACGTGCCGGTCGAACATCCTCAGGTAACGGAGCACCGCGTCAGGGAAGAAGCCGTAGCCGTCACTGAAGACTGCGAGCGGCTTCTCGGCCCGCAGCATCATGCCGAGTTCGTGCCCTATATGCAGGCGATAGGGAAGGTCGTTCGGCGCGCGCGGCATCCGCGCAGGCTACCATCCCTGCGCCTCCGCGTCTCCGCGCGAACCACCTTCCACCGCAAGCGACGTAACGAACTGAATTCGTGACGTCGATCAGGCTCGCTCGCGCGACCTGCCGGCCGGCGCAAGCCGTCTCTACGCGCCGCTCCGGCAGCGGTCTCCGCCGGCGTCGCTGCGGGCCCCATCAAAGTAGTACTTTGATGGGAACCCTGCGCTCGGCGGCTACGCAGCTTCCGCCTTACGGCTCGCCCGCTTGCGCTCGTGCGGATCCAGGTGCCGCTTCCTCAACCGGATCGCCTTCGGCGTAACCTCGACCAGCTCGTCGTCCTGGATGTAGGCGATCGCCTGCTCCAGCGTCAGCCGCCGCGGCGGGGTCAGGCGGATGCTCTCGTCCTTCGGACCGGAGGCGCGGAAGTTGGTGAGCTGCTTGGACTTGAGGGGGTTCACCTCCAAATCCTGCGGCTTGGCGTTCTCGCCGATGATCATGCCTTCGTAGAGCTTCTCGCCGGGCGAGATGAAGAGCACCCCGCGCTCTTCCAGCATGTTCAGGGCATAGGCCACCGCCTCGCCCTGCTCCATCGAGATGAGGACGCCGTTCTGGCGGCCCGAGATCGGGCCCTTATAGGGGCCGTATTTCTCGAACAGGCGGTTCATGATGCCGGTGCCGCGCGTGTCGGAGAGGAACTCGCCGTGATAGCCGATGAGGCCGCGGCTCGGCGCGCTGAACGTCAGCCGGGTCTTGCCGCCGCCGGACGGGCGCATGTCGGTCATCTCGCCTTTCCTCAGCGCCATCTTCTCGACGACGGTGCCGGAATGCTCGTCGTCGACGTCGATCACGACCGTCTCATAGGGCTCCTCGCGGCCCGACGGACCGTCGCGGAACAGCACGCGGGGGCGGGAGATGGAGAGCTCGAAGCCTTCGCGCCGCATCGTCTCGATGAGCACGCCGAGCTGCAATTCGCCGCGGCCGGCGACTTCGAACGCGTCCTTCTCCTGGCTTTCGGTGAGGCGGATCGAGACGTTGGTCTCGGCCTCGCGCTCCAGCCGGTCGCGGATGACGCGGCTCTGCACCTTGTCGCCCTCGCGGCCGGCATAGGGGCTGTCGTTGACCGCGAAGCTCATCGCCAGCGTCGGCGGGTCGATGGGGCGGGCGGCGATCGGCCGGGTGACGGCGGGCTCGCAGATCGTGTTGGAGACGGTCGCCTTGGTGAGGCCGGCGATGGCGACGATGTCGCCCGCCTGCGCGGTCTCGACCGGCACCCGTTCCAACCCGCGGTAGGCGAAGACTTTGGTGGCGCGGCCGGCTTCGACGTCCTTGCCGTCGACGTCGAGGGCCTTGATCGGCGCGTTGACGTTGAGCCGGCCGCTCTCGATGCGGCCGGTGAGGATGCGGCCGAGGAACGGATCGCGGTCGAGCAGCACGCCGATCATGCGGAACGGGCCGTCGGGATTGGCGTCGGGGGCGGGGACGTGGCTGACGATGGTCTCGAACATCGGCGTCAGGTCGCCGGTGCGGACGTCGTCGCTGAGGCCCGCATAGCCGGCGCGGCCGGAGGCGTAGAGAACGGGGAAGTCGAGCTGCTCGTCCGAGGCGTCGAGGCTGAGGAAGAGCTCGAAACATTCGTCCAGGACTTCGGCCGGGCGGGCGTCGGGGCGGTCGATCTTGTTGACGACGACGATTGGGCGGAGGCCCAGCGCCAGCGCCTTGCCGGTGACGAACTTGGTCTGCGGCATCGGCCCCTCGGCGGCGTCCACCAGAAGGATCACCCCATCGACCATCGACAGGATACGCTCCACCTCGGCGCCAAAATCGGCGTGGCCGGGCGTGTCGACGATGTTGATGTGCGTGGTCTCGCCGTCATGCTCCCACTCGACGGAGGTGCATTTGGCGAGGATGGTGATCCCCCGCTCCTTTTCCAGGTCGTTGGAATCCATCGCGCGCTCTTCCACGCGCTGGTTGTCGCGGAAGGTGCCGGACTGGCGGAACAGCTGGTCGACGAGGGTCGTCTTTCCATGATCCACGTGCGCGATGATCGCCACGTTGCGGAGGCTCATTTCGATTTTCCTGAATTGGAGTTCGCCCGCGCCCATAGCCGCGAACCGGCGGGCTGGCTAGGCCTGCCCTGGCTTAGACTTGGGAGCGCCAGGCCCGAAAGGCAAGCAGCGCCCACCCCGCGATCATCGCCAGGCCGCCCAAAGGGGTGACGGCGCCGAGCCAGCGCGGGCCTCCGAGCGCCATTGCGTAGAGGGTGGCGGCGAACAGGGTTGCACCCCCGCCGAGCAGCCATGCCGACAAGCGCAGGAAGCGAAGGCCCGAGGCGCCGAGCGCAACGAGGGCAAGGCCGTGCGCCATCTGATACTGGACGCCGGTCTGCCACCAGCCGAGCTGCTCCGGGGCGAGGCGGGCGCGCAAGGCATGGATGGCAAAGGCGCCGAGCGCGACGGCGCTGCCCGCGAGGAGGCTTCCGGCGGCCAGGACGAGTCGCCGCCGCGGAGGGGGATGTGCGCCAGCGCTTTCCTCAGTTTGGACCGACGATCTCAAAGGCCGCCTCCCCTGGTACGGACAGTGCGGGATCGACCAAGCACCCAACACCAATACCTCCGAAACGAAGTCCGAAACGGCGGCGACGTCACGCGCGGCCCGGGAGCAGCGGTGGCAAGACCGACGCGATGCGGATCGCCACCCTCGACGACGCCACCGCCCTCCTCGCGCCGTTCCTCGCCGGGGCGGAGGAGGAGCGGGTGCTGGCGGTCCATCTCGACGGCGACCGCATGCTGCTCGCCGTCACGTTCGAACAAGCGGGCAGCCGCGACGACGTTGCCCTGCCTTTGCGCTCGATCGCCGCCGCCGCGCTCCGCCTCCAAGCCGCCGCAATCATCGTCGCCCACAACCATCCGAGCGGCGACCCCGCGCCGAGCGCCGCCGACAGGGACGCGACCCGTCGCCTCGCCGACGTGCTGCGCCCGCTCGGCATCCGCCTCCTCGATCACATCGTCTTCGCCGACGGCGAAAGCCGCAGCATGGCGGCGATGGGGCTGCTCTAGGCCGGCCTCTAGCCGCAGGTCGGGATACCCGCCGGCGCCGGCTTGGGCGCGCTCGCCTCGAACTGGGCGAAATAGGCGTCGTCGGTCAGCCGCTCGAAGCGGGTGAGGCCGTAGCCGATCGCCGCGAACTCGCAGATGAGGAGCTTGGGCGGCGTGCCGTGGCGGTCGGTCGGCCGGTCGGCGTCGACCACCACCACCCGCCCGCCGGGCTTCAGCGCGTCGCGCACGTGCCAGAGGAATTCGCTCGGCCGCTCGATCTCGTGATACATGTGGATCATGAAGATGCGGTCGAACGAATGTCCGGGGAGCAACGGATCGTTCTCCTTGCCGAGCCGCACCGCGACATTGTCGAGCTTCTCGCGCTGGACGCGGGCGGCGAGGTTGTCGCGGGTCTGCGGCACGATGTCCTCCGCCAGCACCCGTCCCTGCCGGCCGACGAGCGGCGCCAGCCGGACGGTATAATAACCCTCGCCGGCGCCGATGTCGGCGACGTACATGCCCGCCGCGAGGTCGGCGAGCTTCATCACCGTCTGCGCTTCCTTGACGCTGTCGCGCGCATCCTCGTTCGAATAGCGCGGCGAGACGATCGGCGAGACCGGCCGGCGCGGCAGCGGGAAGGGATCCTCGGGCGCGCTCTTCGCGCAGGCCCCGAGGCCAAGCGCCGCGGCGAGGGGGAGCAGGACGGCAAAGCGCCGACGCGAGGCCCCTCCCCTCGCCGGAGAGCAGGTATCGAGCGAGGCTGCGGCCGCCCTAATCGACATCTTCCACGTCCACCTTCTCGCCCGTCACCCGCTGGGACAAAGCGGCGGCCATGAAGCGGTCGAGGTCGCCGTCGAGCACGTCGGACGGCGCGGTGGAAGTCACGCCGGTGCGCAGATCCTTCACCAGCTGGTACGGCTGGAGGACGTAGGAGCGGATCTGGTGGCCCCAGCCGATGTCGGTCTTGGTGGCGTTCTGGGCATTGGCCTCCGCCTCGCGGCGCTGCAGCTCCGCCTCGTAGAGCTTTGCGCGCAGCTGGCTGAACGCTTCGGCCTTGTTTTTGTGCTGCGAGCGCTGGCTCTGGCTCTGGACGACGATGCCGGTCGGCAAATGGGTGATGCGGACCGCCGAATCGGTGGTGTTGATGTGCTGCCCGCCGGCGCCCGACGCGCGATAGGTGTCGATCCGGAGCTCGCTCTCGTTCACCTCGATGTCGATATTGTCGTCGACCACCGGATAGACCCAGACCGAGGCGAAGCTGGTGTGGCGCCGCGCCGAGCTGTCATAGGGGCTGATCCGCACCAGCCGGTGCACGCCGCTCTCGGTCTTGGCATAGCCGTAGGCGTTCTCGCCCTTGATCAGCAAAGTCGCCGACTTGATCCCCGCCTGCTCGCCGGCGTGGAAATCGATCAGCTCGACCTTCATGCCGTGGCGCTCGGCCCAGCGCGTGTACATGCGCTGCAACATGCCGGCCCAGTCGTTCGACTCGGTGCCGCCGGCACCGGAATTGATCTCGACATAAGTGTCGTTGGCGTCGGCCTCGCCGGCGAGCAGCGCCTTGACCTTGTCCTGCTCGGCGCGCTCGGCAAGCTCCGCCAGCGACGCGACGGCATCGTCGACGAGGCCGTCGTCGCCTTCCGCCTCGGCCATCTCGGCGAGCTCGACCGTATCGCTGAGCTCACGCTCGATGCCGCGGGTGGCGGCGATCGCCTCGTCGAGGCGGCGGCGCTCGCGCATCACCTCCTGGGCCTGGCGTGGGTCGTTCCAAAGCGCCTGGTCCTCGACCCGCGCGTTCAGCTCGTCGAGCCGCGCCAGCGCGCGGTCCCAATCGAGGAACCGGCGGAGCAAGGCGAGTGCCGACTGGACCTGGTCGACATAGGCTTGCGCTTCTGCGCGCATTCTCTTCCTTTCGTCGCCCCGCTGAACGCGCGGAGCGTTTCTTCGTCACCCCGGCGAAAGCTGGGGTCTCGTGGAGACCCGCCGCGACCTCTCGACGGGATGACGGGGACCTAGTGAATCGGACCTTGGTCTTGCAAGCCGTTGCTCGGCGGAGGCGCGGGCGGCGGGGTGGCGGCGGGAGCCGGCGCGGCCGCGTTCGAACTGGCCGCAGCAGCAGCCGCTGCAGGCCGCCGCGCCCTCGGCTTCGCCGCCGCCGCTGGTGCCCCTTCCGCCGTCCCCAGCAGTTCCTCGCGCCGCAGGCTGCGCCGCGGCTCGCTCTCCGGCTTGAACGCTTCCCAGATCACGGCGGCCTTGGGATCGTCGGTCGGCCAGGCGCCGAACACCTTCTGGCCCGAGCGCCGGTCGATCCGCACCATGCGGATGCCGGCCGGCGCGCGGAACGGGATCACCGGCGCGTCCTTGTAGGCGACCTGCGCCCATTGCTTGAAGATCGGCGCGGCGAGCGTGCCGCCCTGGGCATAGCCGCCCATCGGCTTGGGATGGTCGAAGCCCATATAGACGCCGGCGACGAGCTCGGACGAACCGCCGATGAACCAGACGTTGGTCGGCCCCGAGGTCGTGCCGGTCTTGCCGAACAGCGGCCGGTTCAAATCGCGCAGCACCGTCGCGGTGCCGCGCTGGACGACGCCCTCGAGGATGTGGACCATCTGATAGGCGGTCATCGGGTCGACGATCTGCTTGGTGCGAAGCGGCGGGCGCGGCATCGGCCTGCCGTCCCAGTCCTTGGCGTTGCAGCCCTCGCACGGCCTTGTGTCGGCGCGGAAGACGAGCTTGCCGTTCCTGTCCTGGATATAGTCGATGAGGCTCGGCTTCACCGCCCGGCCGTTGTTGGCGAGGATGGCGAAGGCGTTGACCATCCGCATCGGCGTCGTCTCGCCCGCGCCCAGCGCGACGGCGAGATAATTGGGATATTCGCCGACGCCTAATTCCTTCGCGCGGCGGGTCACCTTGTCCATGCCGATCGTGTTGGCGGTCCGGACCGTCATCAGGTTGCGCGATTGCTCGACGCCCCAGCGCATCGTCTGCGGGCCGGCATTGCCCCCCGAGAAGTTGCGGAAGCATTTGTTGCCGAGCCCCGCGCCCTGCCAGATGCAGAAAGGCCCGTCGACGATGATCGAGGCCGGCGTCATGCCGTTGTCCAGTGCGGCGGAATAGACGACGGGCTTGAAGGTCGAGCCCGGCTGGCGCTGCGCCTGGGTGGCGCGGTTGAAGGCGCTTTCGCGAAGGTCCCAGCCGCCCTGCATCGCCACCACCCGGCCCGACGCGACCTCCTCCGCGACGAACGCCCCGCGCACCGCGGGGATAGATTTCAGCTGCCAGTCCGCCCCATTCTTCTTGACCGCGACGACCATGCCGGGCCGCAGCGCGTCGAACGCGGCGGTGCCGGTCCCCTGCTTGGGCTGCGAGGCGCCGTAGGAGGGCAGGCTGCCCTTGCTGCCGTCGACGAAGCCCAGGGTCGCGACGCTGCCCGCCTTGTCGAGCACCACCGCGGGCCTCCAGTCGGGATAGCCGGTGCCGAACGGCGCCGCGGCGAGCTCGCTGCGCCAGTCGCCGCTCACATCGACGGTCAGGCCGGAATCGCGCCAGCCATGGCCGTTGTCGTAGCGCACCAGCCCGTCGCGCAGCGCCTGTTCGGCCGCATGCTGCTTCTCCGGGTCGACCGAGGAGCGGATCCACAGCCCGCCCGTATAGACGCCGTTCGCGCCTTTCTCCGTGCCCTCGCCATATTTATCGATCAGCTGGCGCCGCAGCTCTTCCATGAAATAGCCGCCGATATTGTGGACGCTCTCTTTGGGGCCGCTGACCGCGCCGAGCGGCGCCGCCTGCGCCTCGGCGCGCTGGGCGGCGGTGATGAAGCCATTGACCTCCATCTCGTGCAGCACCCAGTTGCGGCGGGCGAGCGCGCGGTCGGGCCGCACGTCGGGATCGTAATTGTTCGGGCCCTTCGGCAGGATGGCGAGATACGCCATTTGCGGCAGCGAAAGCTGGTCGACGTCCTTGTCGAAATAGGCCCGCGCCGCCGCCTGCACGCCATAGGCGTTGCGGCCGAGGAATATCTGGTTGAGGTAGATTTCGAGGATCTGCTGCTTGGTCAGCACATTCTCGATGCGGCGGGCGAGGAACGCCTCCTTGATCTTGCGGGTGATCGAATATTCGTTGCCGACGAGGAGGTTCTTGGCGACCTGCTGGGTGATGGTCGAGCCGCCGCGGGCGCGGGTGCCGGATCCCACCTTCTTCACATAGTCGCCGACTGCGGCGACGAGCCCCGGATAATCGATGCCGTGGTGGCTGAAGAAGGTCTTGTCCTCGGCCGACAGGAAGGCGTTGATCAGCGGCTTGGGATATTCGTCGAACGACAATTGCACCCGCCGCTCGCGGGCGAAGCTCTGCACCGGCTGGCCATTGATGTCGCGCACCTGCGTCGGCAGCGGCGGCTGGTAGGTGAGCAGCGTCTCGGCCGACGGCAGACCGCGGGCAAAGATCAGCCACAACAGGAAATAGAGGATGAAGGGGATGGCCAGCAGGATCGCCACCACCTTGACCCAGCGCCGCCGCCACGCCCGCCGCACGAACCCGCCCGCCCGGCTCCCGGCGTCGCGATAGAGGGTGAGGCGGGTGGGGGTTGCGGTGTCGGCAGTCATCTCAGGGAGGCTCTAGCCGATGCGCGGCGGGGGGTGAAGCACCTAGGGAGACGTGAAGCACCAGTCCTCCCTGTCCGCGAAGCGGATGGGGAGGGGGACCGCCCCGCAGGGCGGTGGAGGGGCCTGGCGGCGCGGGTAGGCCCCTCCACCGCGTTTCACGCGGTTCCCCTCCCCATCGCTGCGCGACGGGGAGGATTGAGTGGATTCTCAATGCGCCGCCGTCACCCCATACCGCCGCCTTGCGAAGTGCGTCTCGATCGCGCTGCGCATGCCCGCGGCGATCTGCTTCCGCCCCTCCGCGCTCTCAATATAAGCCGCATCCCCGGGGTTCGTGAGATAGCCCGTCTCGAACAGGATCGACGGAACGTCCGGCGCCTTCAGCACCACCAAAGACGCGAAGCGGTGATAGTCGGAGCGGAAGGGGAAGTAGGCCGACGCCTCGCGCTTCAGCAGATTGGCGAAGTCGGCCGAGACTTCCATGCTCTCCCGCTGGGCCAGATCGATGAGGATGCGGTTGACCCCGGCCCCGGCGCCCGCCGGGGCCCCGGCCAGCGCATCGGCGCCGTTCTGGGCCTGGGCCAACTGCGCGGCCTCCTTGTCGGAGGCGACTTCGGAGAGGGTGTAGATGGTCGCACCCCGCGCGCCGTCGCCCTGCGGCGCGGCATCGGCGTGGATCGAGATGAACAATTGCGCCCCCATCCGCCGGGCGATCTCGTAGCGGTCCTTCAGGACGAGGAAGCGGTCGTCCTCGCGAGTCATCGCGACGCGGACCCGGCCGGAAGCGGCGAGCGAATCCTTGATCGCGGCGGCGACGGCGAGGGTGACGTCCTTCTCGCGCCGGTCGCCGAACGGCGAGATGGCGCCGGGGTCGTGGCCGCCATGGCCTGGATCGAGGACGACCAGGGGACGCGAGGCATCGCGGCTGCCGTAGATCGTCGGCAGCGGCGCGGCGGGTCCCGCCTTGGCCTTGTCGAGATCGATGGTGACGCCGTCCTCATGCCCGCCGCCGCGGCCGTTGCAGGCCGCGAGGAGGAGGGCGAGAAAGAGAGGGAGAACGAGGCGCGGCACCCTGCTATGTGGCGTCCGCACGTGCCCGCGGTCCAGCCGAAAAGCGTGCCGCCTTACCCTTTGCCGGTTGCCGCTGGCGGGGTGCGGTGCTAGCGATCATGATCGGCATCAAGTTGAAGGATCGTCCGATCCTCCTCATCTTGGCCGTGAAGACAAGCGCCGGCGCCGTTCGCGCCGGACACCAAGGTTGACGCTGCATGAGTTTTTTCACCCCCGTATCGCTCCGCCTCCCATCCGGGACCGGCGCTGCGTCGGGGGCATTGCGGCCCGCGCTTCTCGCCGGGCGGCTCGTTGCAGCAGAGGCGAACATATTCTTTTCAACCCGGACATCGAAGGCGCGCGCCGCACAGGCCGCGCCTTCATGCCTTTTCGAGCGCGCGCATCGCCGGCCCCACAGGACGGCACGGCGCGCGTGGAGACTGTTCAATGACAATGCGCATGCTGATCGACGCGCGCCACCAGGAAGAAACCCGGGTGGCCGTGGTCAAGGGAAACCGGATCGAGGAGCTTGATTTCGAATCCGCCGAGCACAAGCAGCTCAAGGGGAATATCTATCTCGCCAAGGTGATGAGGGTCGAACCCTCGCTGCAGGCGGCGTTCGTGGATTATGGCGGGAACCGGCACGGCTTCCTCGCTTTCTCGGAAATCCACCCCGATTATTACCAGATCCCGCGCGAGGACCGCGAGGCCCTGCTCCGCGAGGAAGCCGAGCATGCGGCCGAGGAAGAGCGCCTGCGCGCCGCCGACGACGCGCGTTACGACGATGACGATCATGATGAGGACGATCGTCACGACGACGACGCGCACCATGATGACGACGATCATCACGACGACGATCATCACGACGATCACCATGACGACGGCGGCCATGGCGAAGAAGCCTATGACGATGCCGGCGACGAGGGTGAGCATGCCGAGGGCGAAGAGAATGGCGAGGATGCCGCGCCCCGCAAGTCCCGCGGTGGCCGCGCGCCCGAGGAGAATGCCGCCGACGAGCTGCGCCGCAAGCGCCAGAATCTCCGCCGCCGCTACAAGATCCAGGACGTCATCCGGCGCCGCCAGGTGCTGCTCGTCCAGGTCGTCAAGGAAGAGCGCGGCAACAAGGGCGCGGCGCTCACCACCTATCTGAGCCTGGCCGGCCGCTATTGCGTGCTGATGCCGAACACGACCCATGGCGGCGGCATCAGCCGCAAGATCTCGAACGGCGCCGACCGCAAGCGCCTGAAGCAGATCATGGCCGATCTCTCGCTGCCGACGAGCATGAGCTGCATCGTGCGGACCGCGGGCCTCAGCCGCACCAAGGTCGAGATCAAGCGCGATTTCGACTATCTCGCCCGCCTCTGGGACGAGATCCGCGAGCGCACGCTGAAGAGCGAGGCGCCGGCTTTGATCTACGGCGACAGCGACCTCATCAAGCGGGCAATCCGCGACATCTACAATCGCGACATCGACGAGGTGATCGTCGAGGGCGAGGAGGGCTACAAGGCCGCCCGCTCGTTCATGAAGCTCTTGATGCCGAGCCATGTCCGGCGGGTCGCGAACTACGTCGATCCGGTGCCGCTCTTCCAGCGTTTCGGCGTCGAGGACCAGCTCGGGGCGATGTACCAGCCGGTCGTCCAGCTGAAGTCCGGCGGCTACCTGGTCATCAACCCGACCGAGGCTTTGGTCTCGATCGACATCAACTCCGGCCGCTCGACCCGCGAGCACAATATCGAGCAGACCGCCTACGCGACCAACATCGAGGCCGCGAACGAGATCGCCCGCCAGCTGCGCCTGCGCGACATGGCGGGCCTGGTCGTCATCGACTTCATCGACATGGAGTCGAACGGCCACATCCGTAAGGTCGAAAAGGCGATGAAGGACGCCTTGAAGAACGACCGCGCCCGCATCCAGGTCGGCCGCATCTCGTCCTTCGGCCTGATGGAAATGAGCCGCCAGCGCCTGCGCACCGGCGTGCTCGAAGCCTCGACCCGCCCCTGCCCGCATTGCGACGGCTCCGGCCTCATGCGCACCGCGGCTTCCTCGGGCCTCTCGGCGCTCCGCATGATCGAGGACGAAGCGGCCCGCGGCCGCGGCAGCCGCATCATCCTGCGCGCCGGCCGCGAGGCGGCGATCTACGTCCTCAATCGCAAGCGCACCGAGATTGGCGAGATCGAGGATCGCTACGGCGTCCTGGTGGAAGTGCTGATCGAGGAGAGCTTCGAAGGCGCCCGCATGGCCGTCGAGTCGCTCGGCCCGCCGCCGGTTCAGCGTCCCCGCATCGCCCCGGCCGCCGCGGAGCCCGAGGTCGACGAGGAGGATCTCGCCGACGAGGTCTTCGACGAGGAAGAGGACGAAGAAGAAGAGGAAGCCGAAGAGGCTCCCCGCGAAGCGCGTGAGCCGAGGTCGCCGCGCGGCGACCGTCCCGAGCGCGGCGAGGAAGACCGTAACGGCCGCAAGCGGCGCCGCCGCCGCGGCCGCCGCGGTGGCCGCCGCAGGGGTCCCGACGGCGAGGAGCTGCCCGAGGGTTCGCACGAGCAAGGCCACGACGAGGCCGCCGACTCCGAGCCGGCCGAGGCTGCGGAGCCGGCTCCCGTGACCGAAGTCGCCGAGGCGGCGCCGGTTGCGGAGGCCGAGACGGGCGACGAGAAGCCGAAGGCCCGCCGCCGCCCCCGCGCCCGCCGCAAGGGTGCCGACGAGGCGCCTGCCGAGGCGCCCGTCGAGGCGGCACCGGAAGCCGCCCCGGCCCCCGCGCCGGAGCCGGAGCCCGAGCCCGAACCGGTCGCCGAAGCCGCCGAAGCGCCGGCCAAGCCCAAGCGTACGCGCCGCAAGAAGGCCGACGCGGAAGCGCCTGCCGCCGCGGAGCCCGCTCCGGCCGCCGAAGCCGGTCCCGAGGCGCCCGCACCCGCGGCCGCCAACGATACGGGCGACAACGGCGGTGCGGCCGCCGATGCCGGTGCCGGCGACGGCCAACCCAGCGGACCGCGCCGCAGCGGCTGGTGGCAGCGCACCTTCGGAGCCTGAGCCATGCCAAGAGCCGGACGTGAGCGGGAAGGGTTCGCCCCAGCCGCGCTCATGTCCGGTTCACGGCTCCTCCGCCACGGAGGCGCGCATGGCTGACGCATCGCGACGCATTCGCCGGCTCGGTGCCTTCGCCGCGCGGCTCCTCCTCGTGCTGATTCTGAGCTTCGCGGTCGCCGTGCGGCCGGCGATGGCGCAGGAAATCCTGCGCGACGCCGAGACCGAGAGCTGGTTCCGCGACATCGCCCGTCCGATAATCGCCGCGGCGGGACTGCGGCCGGAGAACGTCTCGATCGTCCTCCTCCACGATAATTCGATCAACGCATTCGTGGCGGGCGGCCAGGTCGTCTACATCCACTCCGGCCTGCTCGCGGCGGCGGACAACAGCAACCAGGTCCAGGGCGTCATCGCCCACGAGCTCGGACACATCACCGGCGGCCACGTCATCCGCATGGGGGAAGGCGCCAAGGTCGCGACCGGCATCATGCTGCTCTCGCTGCTGCTCGGCGCCGCGGCGATGGCAGCGGGATCGGGCGACGCCGGCGCCGGCATCATGCAGGCGGGGCAGCAGGCGGCGATGGGGAAGTTCCTCGCCTTCAGCCGTGTCCAGGAGAGCACCGCCGACGCGGCCGGCGTCTCCTTCCTTTCCAAGGCCGGGATCAGCGGCCGCGGCAGCCTCGCCTTCTTCAAGAAGATCCAGAACCAGGAATATCGCTACGCCATCCCGCAGGACGACGCCTACGCCCGCACCCATCCGCTGAGCCAGGACCGCATCGCCTTCCTCGAGCACAGCTACACCACCGATCCGGCCTGGAACGCCAAGACCGACCCCGCCCTCGACGCCCGCTTCCAGCGCATCAAGGCGAAGCTCTCCGGCTTCGTCCAGGACCCCAAGCAAACCCTGGTGCTCTATCCCGAGAGCAACAAGAGCGAGCCGGCGCGCTATGCCCGCGCCTACGCCTGGCACAAGAGCGCCTATCCTGAGAAAGCGCTTGGCGAGGCCGACTTCCTGGTCGGCGCCCACCCGACGGACCCCTTCTACCTCGAGCTCAAGGGCCAGATCCTCCTGGAGTCCGGCCATCCGCAGGAGGCGCTCGAATCGCTGCGCCGCGCCGTCGCCAGCGCGCCGGAGCAGCCGCTTATCGCCGCCTTGCTCGGCCACGCCCTCATCGCCACCGACGACCGCAAGAATTACGACGAGGCGAAGAAGGTGCTGCGCGCCGCCATCGGCCGCGACAATTCCAACCCCTTCGCGTGGTACCAGCTCGGCATCGTCTACGACCGGGAGGGCGACGAAGGCCGCGCCGCGCTCGCCACCGCCGAGCGCTACAATCTCGAAGGCCAGGCCAAGCTCGCGCTCGCCAATGCCGAGCTGGCGATGAACGCGATCCCCAACGGCAGCGCCGACTGGCTGCGCGCGCAGGACATCGCGATGGTTTCGAAGAGCGCCGTCGACAAGGCCAAGAAGCATGGCAAATGAGGCGCCGCCGCGCGGCGGTTCCCTCAGCGGCTGGAAGGGTGCGCTTGTCGCCGCCGGGATCGGCATCCTGATCGGCGGCGGCGCGATGATGGCCGCCTCCGGCCATTTCGTCCGCTCCTATCTGCTCGAACATCCCGAAGTGCTTCCCGAGGCGATCGACCGGCTCCACGCCCGTGAGGCGTCGCAGCTGGTCGTCGCCAACCGCGCCGCCATCGAGACTCCCTTCGCCGGCGCCTGGGCCGGCGCGAAGGACGGCGACGTCACGCTCGTCGAATTCTTCGATTATGCCTGCACCTTCTGCCGGCGCAGCAATGCCGACGTCGACCGCCTGCTCAAGGAAGACCCTAAGCTCAAGGTGGTGTGGCGCGAATGGCCGGTGCTCGGCCCGGACAGCGAGGCGGCGGCGCGCGCCAGCCTCGCCGCCGCGCAGGCGGGCAAGTTCCGCCCCTTCCACGACAGCCTCTACGCCGCCGGCCGCCCGACCCCGGAAGCGCTCCAGAAGGCGCAGGCGGCGTTCGGCATCGCGCCCCTCACCCCCGATGCGGCAAAGGCGGAGCTCGGCAAGAATTACCAGCTCGCCAACACGCTGCGGGCCAGCGGCACGCCGACCTTCGTCGTCGGCGACCGCATCTTCCAGGGCGCCGTCGGCTACGACGCGCTGAAGGGCGCCATCGCCGAAGCGCGCCGCGGCGGGTCCTCGGCCGGCTGACGCCGGCCGCAATCGGCCAGCGCGAAAATCGGTGATTTCCTTAGCGGCAGCGAGCCCTTAGCCTCCCCGGAAAAGGGGGAAGCAATGGAAGTTCACCGGCCCAAGCCCGCCCATGGCTGGCGCATGTTCTTTGGCGAGGTCGGCATCATCGTCCTCGGCGTCCTCATCGCGTTGGTCGCCGAGCAGACGGTGCGCGCGCTCGAATGGCGCCACAAGGTCCATGCCGCCGAAGCGGCGATGGCGGCCGAGCTGCGCGACGACGACGGCCCCCAGGCCTATGCGCGCGCCGCAATGCACGACTGCCTGCAGCAGGAGCTCGACGCGATCCGAGCCGCCGTGGAGACCGGCGCGCCTCGGGCCGAGGTGCTGCGCCGGCTGTATGCTTACAAGGTGAGCTTCTGGACTTGGGATTCGCTCGCCTACACCGCGGCGATGAACGGCGAGCTTTCCACCCATATGGAGACGGAGGCGCTCTCCGGCTGGACTTCGGCTTATGCGACGATGCCGGCGCTCGACCGCGCCAACCAGAAGGAATTCGCCGACACCGCCGAGCTGCACGCCCTGAGCCGCACCGGCGGCGCCCTCACGGAGGCCGAGCGCCAGGGACTGCTGCACGCCGTGGAGACCCTGCGCCGCGACGATCTCACCATCATGTCGGCGGTGCGAGTGATGCTGCCCGCAATCGCCAAGACAGGCGTGCACCTCAAGGTCGAGGACCGGCGGCGGATGCTCAAGATGGTGCGGGGCACGCATCCCGGCTGCCACGTCCAACCGCCGGAAGCCCACGCCGCAAACGCGGCCTGAGCTTCTCTTTGGAGGGAGGCCGGAAGCGGAAGCGCCCACGGCGCCCCCGCTCCCAAACCCAGTCTAGACCGCGCGGCGGCCGGTGACGAAGTGGATGATGACCGCGATCACCGCGACGACGAGCAGGATGTGGATGAGACCGCCGCCCACGTGGAATGCAAGGAAGCCGAGCAGCCACAGGACGATCAGGATTCCGGCAATGATTGCAAGCATGACACTGTTCTCCATCGCCGCGACCGGAATGGCCGCGGTACGGCAAAGCCAAGGCGAGAAACGATACGGCCCTGACACGGTTCCGGAGCTTGTTTCCGAGCGGTAACGTTTCTCGGCGAGGGAGGCCGGAAGTCGAGTTATTCTCGCGACTTGCCCGGCTCGCACAATCGGGATAAAGTTGCGGCCCAGGGACGATCTGGGGGGATTCGGCGGTGTCCGAGACACTTTTGTACAATCTTGGCGCGAACGGAACGGCCGCGAAGGCCTCGCTGACCCCGGCGCCGGGCCATGCCGTGCAGGTCGGCCATTTCGAATTCATCTTCGGCGAGTCGGGCGGTCTCGCGGATGCGGCGGTCGTCGACACCGACACCATGACCCTGCTCCCCGGCGGGGCCGAGGATTGGCTGCAGGACGCGCACAATTTTACCGGCGATCTCGGCGCCACGGCCGACGAGATCCGCGCCGCGCTGACCGCCGGCGCCGCCAAAAGCGCCAGCCACGACAATGACGCCGTGACGCCGCAGGGCGCCGAAGCGCATCTGGCAACCCTCGGCGAGACCAAGGTCCTGGCGCTCGACGTCGCCGCCGTCTTCGCCAATGCCGAGACGGCGCACGGCGTCGATCTCGACGCGCTGCTCGCGGGGGTCAATCCGATCCTCCACCCGACGCTCGACGCGATCCACCCCGCCATCGCCTGATCGGGCGCGGCGCCGCCGGCGCCGCACCGATCCTGCACTTTTTCCTCATTCGACAAGTATTTCGCTTTGGAGTAGCGCGGCGCTGTGACTGCGACCGACCTCAAGAGCCCGCCGACGCCGCTCCTCGACACCGCATCGACGCCCGCCGAGCTCCGCCGGTTGAAGCCGTCGCAGCTGCGCCAGCTTTCCGATGAACTGCGCGCCGAGATGATCTCGGCCGTGTCGGTGACCGGCGGCCATCTCGGCGCCGGCCTCGGCGTCGTCGAGCTGACCGTCGCGCTCCATTACGTCTTCGAGACGCCGCGCGACCGGCTGATCTGGGACGTCGGCCACCAGGCCTATCCCCACAAGATCCTGACCGGCCGCCGCGACCGCATCCGCACCCTGCGGCAGGGCGGCGGCCTCTCCGGCTTCACCAGGCGCAGCGAGAGCGAATACGATCCGTTCGGCGCCGCCCACAGCTCGACCTCGATCTCAGCCGCGCTCGGGTTTGCGGTGGCGAACAAGCTCTCCGGCGCGCCGGGCAAGGCGATCGCCGTCATCGGCGACGGCGCCATGTCCGCCGGCATGGCCTATGAGGCGATGAATAATGCCGAGGCCGCCGGCAACCGGCTGGTCGTCGTCTTGAACGACAACGACATGTCGATTGCGCCGCCGGTGGGCGGCCTCTCCCACTATCTCGCGCGCCTGGTTTCCAGCCCCAAATACCTGACCGTCCGCCATCTCGCCCAGCGCTTCGCCCGCAAGCTGCCGCGCCGCCTCCACAATCTCGCCCGCAAGATGGAGGAATTCGGCCGCGGCCTCGCCACCGGCGGCACCCTCTTCGAGGAACTGGGCTTCTATTATGTCGGCCCGGTCGACGGCCACAATGTCGAGCGGCTGGTCGACATTTTCGAGAATGTCCGCGACGCCGGCGAGGGGCCGATGCTCGTCCATGTCGTCACGAAAAAGGGCAAGGGCTACGGCCCGGCCGAGGCGGCGGCCGACAAATATCACGGCGTCCAGAAGTTCGACGTCGTCTCCGGCGTCCAGGACAAGGCCGCGGCGGGGCCGCCCTCCTATACCGGAATATTCGCCCAGGCGCTGACCGCGGAGGCCGCGCGCGACGACAGGATCGTGGCGATCACCGCCGCGATGCCGTCTGGCACCGGCCTCGACAAGTTCGGCGCCCAGTTCCCGGACCGCATGTTCGACGTCGGCATCGCCGAGCAGCATGCCGTCACCTTCGCCGCCGGCCTCGCCGCGCAGGGCTACCGCCCGTTCGTCGCCATCTACTCGACCTTCCTGCAGCGCGCCTACGACCAGGTCGTGCACGACGTCGCGATCCAGAACCTGCCCGTGCGCTTCGCGATGGACCGTGCCGGCCTGGTCGGCGCCGACGGCGCGACCCACGCCGGCAGCTTCGATCTGGCCTATCTCGGCACGCTGCCCAATTTCACGGTGATGGCCGCCGCCGACGAGGCGGAGCTCGTCCACATGGTCCACACCATGGCGCTCCACGATAGCGGCCCGATCGCGGTGCGCTACCCGCGCGGCAACGGCACCGGAATCGCCCTCCCCGCCGCGCCCGAGCGGCTGGAGATCGGCAAGGGCCGGATGATGCGCGAAGGCAAGAAGGTCGCCATCCTTTCGCTCGGCACCCGCCTCGAGGAAGCGCTCAAGGCCGCCGACATCCTCGAGGCGCGTGGCCTCTCGACCAGCGTCGCCGACCTGCGCTTCGCCAAGCCGCTAGACGAAGCCCTCATCCGCCGCCTCCTCACCACCCACGAAGTCGCGGTGACGGTGGAGGAAGCCGCGATCGGCGGCCTCGGCGCCCACATCCTCACCATGGCCAGCGACCACGCCCTCATCGACGCCGGCCTCAAGCTGCGCACCATGCGCCTCCCCGACAGTTTCCAGGACCAGGACAAGCCGGAAAGGCAGATCGCCGAAGCCGGCCTCGACGCCCGCGGCATCGTCGACACGGTCCTGAAGGCCCTGCGCCACAACAGCGCCGGCGTCGTCGAAGGCGCGCGGGCTTAGCCGCGGAGGGGACTGCCTATTGGCTGTCCCCGCCCACGCCGCGCCCCGGGAGGGGACTGCCTATTGGCTGTCCCCGTTCAGACGCCGCAGGGGACAGTCAGATAGACTGTCCCCGCAACTGTCCCCACCCTTGACCACCCTTGACCGGCTCCGCCCTCCGGCCTATCTCGCCGGCCGCACTGCCCGATCGTCTAATGGTAAGACTACGGACTCTGAATCCGTCAATCGAGGTTCGAATCCTCGTCGGGCATCCACTTTTTCTCCGCCAGGCCGAGCCCCGCAATTGCACTGCGCCCGCAGGGGCTTGCCCGCCGCCGCGGCTTGCGCGAGAAGTCGCCCGCCCGCCGCGCCCAACGGCGGCCGTGGAGGCGACATGAAGGCTCTGAAGCGCATTGCGGCGCTCGCCGCGCTGGCATCGCTCCCCGCTGCGGCCGAGGCCGCCTGCAAGATCGACAAGCTCGCCGAGCTGCCGGTGACGATGACGAGCGGCTACAAGCCGATGGTCAGCGCCAGGATCGACGGCATGGACGCCCAGTTCATCGCCGACAGCGGCGCCTTTTACAGCCTCATCTCGCCAGGCGTCGCGGCGGCGGCCGGCCTCCACACCTATGCCGCGCCGCACAATTTCCGCCTGAGCGGCATCGGCGGCGAGACCAATGCCTCGGTCGCCAAGGTCAAGGACTTCACCCTCGCCGGCCTGCCGATCCACAATATCGAGTTCCTGGTCGGCGGGACGGACTTCGGCAATGCCGGCCTGATCGGCCAGAACGTCCTCGGCCTCGCCGACGTCGAATACGACCTGCCGCACGGCGCGATCCGCCTGATGCGATCGCACGATTGCGGCGGTTCCGACAATTTGGCCTATTGGGTGGACAAGGGCGGCATCTTCTCGATGATGAAGATCATGTCCCTCACCGAGGCGCGCTTCCACACCGTGGGCACCGTCACCGTCAACGGCCAGGCGCTGCGGGCCGGCTTCGACACCGGCGCCGGCCGCACCATGCTGACCCGCAAGGCGGCGGCACGGCTGGGGGTGAAGCCGGACAGCCCGGGCGTGATCGAGGCCGGCGCCTCGCACGGGCTCGGCCGCCGCATCGCCCGCTCGTGGATCGCGCCGTTCCAGAGCATCAGGATCGGCGACGAGGAGATCCGCAACATCCGCCTGTTCATCGCCGACACCGAGCTTGGCGAGGCCGACATGCTGATCGGCGCCGATTTTTTCATCTCGCACCGCGTCTATGTCGACAACGCGGCGCACCGCATCTTCTTCACCTACACGGGCGGCAAGGTGTTCGACAGCAACGCCCATCGCGACGGCGAGAAGCCTGCTGCGGCGGCGGCCGAGGGCGCGCCGGCGGCAGCGGCGGCGCAGCCGGCCGCCGAGGCAGGCGCCCCCACCGACGCGGACGGGTTCAGCCGGCGTGGCGGCGTCTATCTCGCCCAGCGTGACTTCCCCCGCGCCATCGCCGACTTCACCCGCGCCGTCGAGCTTGCGCCCAAGGAGCCGCGTTTCCTGATCGAGCGCGCCGAAGCCTATGTGCGCAGCGGCCGCCGCGCCCTCGGCCTCGCCGACCTCGACCGGGCACTGGCGATCGCCCCGACCTCCGTCGGGGCTCGCATTCACCGCGCGCAGATGCGCCTCTCCGCCGACCGGGCGGGCGCGCAGGCCGACGCCGACGCGGCCGGCGCCGCCATCGTCGGGCCGGTGAACGAGCGCCTCGCCCTCGCGAACCTCTATCTGGCGCTCGACGCCTACGACCGTGCCATCGCGCAGCTCGACCCGTGGATCGCCGCACATCCCGACGACGTCGCCCTGCCCGTCGCGCTCAACGACCGCTGCTGGGCCCGCACCCTCGCCGGCAAGGAGCTCGACAGGGCTCTGTCAGACTGCAACGCGGCGCTCCGCCGCCGGCCGAAGACGCCCGCTTACCTCGGCAATCGCGGCCTCGTGCGGCTGCGCATGGGCGACTATGACCGGGCCATCGAGGATTTCGACGCCGCGCTTGGCGCCAATCCCGCTCTACCCTGGGCCTCTACGGACGCGGCATCGCCCGCCGCCACAAGGGCCTGACGGCCGAGGCGGAGGCGGACCTCAAGGCCGCCGCCGCCGCCCGCCCGCAGCTCGCCGAGCGGGCCCGCAAGGCCGGCATCGACTAACTCAGCGCCGAAGCGCGCCGATCCCGCTGCGCACGACGGCCGGTGCCGGACAGCCGCCGACGTGGCGGTCGACCGCGAGATAGTGCCGCGCCGGCGGCAGCGCGCCCAGCTTCTGCGGCTGCGCCTTGTACACGGACGGCGCGGCGTAGGTGATCCCCGGGTTGCGGCACTGCGCCGGTGCGGACACAGGGTGCGCGCCGGCCGGAACGGCCGTCGCAGCGGCGAGGGACAGGAGAAGCATGGCGGGCATCGGACACCTCCTTCAGCACTCTTTTCGTAGCATAAAAGGGAAGCGTTCAGAAGCGGGCTTGACCATAACACCACTGTTATATAACGACCACCGTATGAACCAGTTGGACGCCCAGTTCGCCGCCCTTGCCGACCCCGCGCGCCGCGCAATCCTGGCGCGCCTCGCGCGCGGGGAGGCGACGGTGACGGAGCTTCAGCGCCCTCTCGGCATCAGCCAGCCGGCCGTCTCCCGCCACCTGAGGCTCCTCGAGGCAGCAGGCCTGATCGAGCAGTCCCGCGCCGCCCAGGCCCGCCCGCGCCGGCTGAAGCCCGAAGGTCTCGACGCCGCCCGCCTCTGGATCGAGGAGCTGCGGAACCTGTGGGGCGACAGCTTCGACCGCCTCGAAGCCTTCCTCGCCGACCCCGCCCAAGGAGACGCCCGATGACCGACACGCCCCGTTTCACCATCACCCGGGCCTTCGATGCGCCGCGCGCGCGGGTTTGGGACGCCTGGACGAGGCCGGAGGCGCTCGCCTCCTGGTTCGGGCCCAAGGGCACGTCGGGCACAATCCTCGCCTTCGACCTGCGCCCCGGCGGCGCGTGGCGCGGGCGGATGGACATGCCGGACGGCGGCGCGATGTTCAGCAAGTTCGTGTTTCGCGAGATCGAGCCCATGTCGCGCCTCGTCTGGGTGCACGGATTCGCGGACGCCGAGGGGAACAGGATCCACCCGCCCTTCGCTCCGCAATTTCCGCTCGAGTTGCTGACGGAGGTGCTCTTCGCCGACGAAGGCCAGGGCACGAGGATCGACCTCAGCTGGACGCCGCTCGGCGCGACCCCGGAGGAGCAGGCCTTCTTCGCCGGCATGATGGCGTCGATGAACGGCGGCTGGTCGGGCAGCTTCGAGCAGCTCGACACCTTCCTCGCCGGCGGCTGAGCCGCGGCATCTGGCCCCAATCCTCACTCGGCCTCCATCCTTTCTCCTCGCGGCCTGGGTAAGCCAGCGGGCGGGGAGGGAATGAAGCAGATGCGCAGACATTATGCCCTGGCGGCGGCCGCGCTCCTCGTCGTCGAGGTCGCCATCGCACTCTTCGTGCATGACAGCTTCGTCCGTCCGTTCCTCGGCGATACGCTGGCGGTGATCCTCGTCTATCTCCTGGTGCGCGCGGCGACCCGGCTGGGCGTCCCGGCGGCGGCGGCGTGCGCGGTCGCAATCGCCTTCCTCATCGAGCTTGGCCAGTATGTCGGCTTGCTCAACATGCTCGGTCTCGCCGGAAATCCGGTGGCGCGCATCGTGCTCGGCACCGGCTTTGATCCCAAGGATTTTCTCGCCTATCTCGCCGGCGGGCTCGCAATGCTCGGGATGGAATTCCTGAGGAGCCGCGCGCGCCCCAGGAGTTGAGGCACGGTCGAAACGGGAGCGGCGACGGCAATGACGACAAGCAGCATCGAAATCCCCCGGACCGCGTTCAGCCGCCCGATGCTCCGCACCCTCCTCGCCGCCGCCTTGTGCAGCGCCGCCGCCGCCGCGGCGCCGATCCGCGATGCCGACACCGCAGCCTGGTGGCAGACCACCCGATACCTCGCCAGCGACGCGATGGAGGGGCGCGACACCGGCTCTCCCGCCTACGAACGCGCCGCCCGCTATGTCGCCGAGCGCTTCCGCCGCGCCGGTCTGAAGCCCGCCGGCGAGGGAGAGAGCTGGTTCCAGCGCGTGCCGCTCACCGAAGTGGCGGTCGACAAGCCTGGCACCCGCTTCGACATCGTCCGCGCTGGCACCGCTTTGCCCCTCGCCTTCCTCCACGACATAACCATTCGCCCGACCTGGCGGCTGGCGCCGATCCTCGACGCCCCCCTCGCCTTCCGCGGCGCCTGCTCCCGTGCCGAGATGCGCGACGTCGCCGGCAAGATCATCGTCTGCTTCAACTTGCGCCGCACCGCCGGCGAGCGCAGCGCCGCCGCCATCGCCGGCGGCGCCGCCGGGCTGATCGCGGTCGACAACCCCTATTTCACCGTCGAGCCGCCGCGCTGGCCCGCCGCCTACGCCCGCACCGTCCGCATCGAAGGCACGCCCGCCGCCGCCGACGAGGCGCTGCCGGTGATGCGCCTCAACGCCGACGCCTTCGCGCGCCTGATCGCCGGCTCCGGCCAGGACGCCGCGGCGATCCTCGCCGCCGGCGGTCGCGACGCGCCGCTCCCCTCCTTCGACATCCCCGCGCGCCTGCGCGCGCATTTCGCCATCCGCACCGCCCGATATTCCTCGCCCAACGTCCTCGCCCTCCTCCCCGGCACCGACCCGCGTCTGCGGCAAGAAGTCGTCGTCCTCGGCGCCCATCTCGACGGCTACGGCTATGGCGAGCCGGTGAACGGCGACCGCCTCTACAACGGCGCCCTCGACGACGCCGCCTATGTCGCGCTCTTGAACCAGCTCGCCGACAACCGTCACGGCCGCGGCTTCCGGCGCACCATCCTTTTCGCCGCGTTCACCGGCGAGGAGAAGGGCCTGCTCGGCTCCAACTGGTACGTGAAGCACCCCACGGTGCCGCTCGCGTCCACCGCGGCGATGATCAACCTCGACCAGCTCCGCCCGCTCTTCCCCCTCGACATCCTCACCATGCTGGCGGTGAACGACACCAGCCTCGGCGCCACCGTGCGCCAGGTCGCCGGCCCGATGGGCATCCGCATCCAGGCCGATCCCGAGCCCGAGCGCGGCCTCCTCCAGCGCGCCGACCATTGGCCGTTCCTCCAGCAAGGGGTCCCGTCCACCGGCTTCATCTTCGGCTACGTCCCCGGCACCGACGCGGAGCGGCGCTACCGCCTGTGGTACCGCACCCGCTACCACCACCCGGCCGACGATTTGACCCAGCCCATGGATTTCGCCGCCGCGCAGAAGTTCAACAGCTTCTTCTACCGCCTGGTGGAAGCCGTCGCCGACGCCGACACGCGCCCCACGGTCCTTCCCGACAGCCCATATCGCCACCGTTCCAAATAGCCGCCCCCGGCGCTACAGCGGGCGCGACAACATCATGGGAGAGTGTGATGCGTAACGCCCTGCTCGCGGCCCTGCTCGCCGCCACCGCCGCCTGCACGACCGGTCCCGGCAGCCCGCCGCCCCCGGACCGCGCCGCCGCCGCGCCCGAGGGCACCAGCCTCGCCGCCCAACGCGCCAAGATCGCCCGCATCGAGATGCACCCCGATACCCGGTTCCTCAATGCCGAGGAGCGCGACGTGGTGAACCTCCTCATCCAGGCCGCCGACCTCCTGAACCCCGTCTTCCTGCGCCAGGTCAGCGCCGACAATCCCCGCGTCCGCGACGAGATCGCCCGCTCCGGCCGCCCCGACCGCGCTGCCCTCCTCGACTGGTTCGATTTCAACGCCGGCCCGTGGGACACGCTCGCCGACAACCGCCCCTTCTGGGGCGACCGCCCGCTCCCCGCCGGCGGCGGCGTCTACCCCGCCGACCTGACGCGCGAGGCGCTCGACGCCTATCTCGCCGCCCATCCCGGCGAGAAGGAGGCGCTGACCAGCCCCTACACCGTGGTCCACCGCGAGGGCGACCGCCTCGTCGCCGTGCCGTACAGCGTCGAATACCGCCAGTGGCTGGAGCCCGCCGCTTTGCTCCTCGAAAAAGCCGCGGCCCGCACGAGCAACGCCAGCCTCAAGCGCTTCCTCACCCTGCGCGCCGCCGCCTTCCGCTCCAACGATTATTACGAATCCGAGATGGCGTGGATGGACGTCTCGGGCACCCCCATTGAGGTCGTGATCGGCCCCTACGAAGTCTATGCCGACAACATCTACGCGCAGAAGACGGCGTTCGAATCCTACGTCACCGTCGCCGATCCGAACCAGTCCGCCGCCCTCGCCCGCTACAAGGCCTTGCTGCCCGACATGGAGCGCAACCTCCCCGTCGACGCCAGATACAAGAACGCCAACCGCCCCTTCTCCTCCCCCATCCTCGTCACCGAGGAAGTCCATGGCGGCGGCGAGGCCGGGCCCGGCATCCAGACCATCGCCTTCAACCTTCCCAATGACGAGCGCGTCCGCGCCGCCAAGGGCGCCAAGAAGGTCATCCTCGCCAACGTGCTGGGCGCCAAATACGAGCGCATCGTCGCCCCGCTCGCCGGCCTCGTATTCGTCCCGGAGCAGGCCCGCTCGGTGACCAAGGCCTACATGACGCAGGAGACCCTGTTCCACGAGCTGTCCCACAGCCTCGGGCCCGGCATGCTGACGCTGAACGGCCGCCAGACCACCGTCAACGCCGAGCTCAAGGACCAGTATAGCGCCATCGAGGAATCCAAGGCCGACGTGATGGGCGCCTGGAACGTCCTCTACCTCATGCACCGCGGCGAGCTGCCGATCGCCGAGCGCGAGCAATTGATGGCGAGCTACATGGCCGACGTCTTCCGGCACCTGCGCTTCGGCACCGCCGACGCCCACGGCCGCGGCGCCGCCATGCAATATGGCTTCCTGAAGGAGCATGGCGGCATCGCCTGGGATCCGGCCGCCCGCCGCTTCCGCCTCGATTACGACAAGCTCGAGGTCGGCATCCGCCTTCTGGTCGGCGAGATCGTCCGCATCGAGGGCGAAGGAGACTATGCCGGGGCCAAGGCGTTCCTCGACCGCTACGGGCGGCTCGACCCGGACGCGCAGGCGGTGATCGCGACGATGGTCCACATCCCCGTCGACATCCAGCCCATCTACCCGAGCCGGATCTGAGGAAAGGCGCGCATGAGCTTCCAGGACGTCCTCGAGGAGGTGGTCGCCGACATTTCGGCCTATCGCGGCCAGGGCAAGGTCGCGGCCTATATCCCCACCCTCGCCCGCGCCGACACCTCGAAGCTAGGCGTCGCCGCCGTCCTCGGCGACGGCAAGAGCCATGCGGTCGGCGACACCGACGAGGCCTTTTCCATCCAGAGCGTCGCCTACGTCTTCACCCTGGCGCTGGCGCTGCAGCACCACAAATCCGCCTTGTGGAACCATGTCGGCCGCGAACCGGCCGGCTCGCCGGTCAACTCGATCATCCAGCTCGAAATGGAAAAGGGCCGCCCGCGCAACCCCTTGACCGCCGCTGGCTCCCTCGTCGTCTGCGACCAGCTGATCGGCCGCCGCTCCGCCGACGAAGCGCTGGAGGAGCTTCTCCAGTTCATCCGCACCTGCGCCGGCGACGACAATATCGCCGTCGACGAGACCCTCGCCATGTCGGAATCCAAGGCCGGCGCGCTCAACCGCAGCCTCGCTTATTTCATCGCCGCCTTCGGCAACCTCCAGAACCCGGTCGAGCAGGTCCTCTCCTTCTACTACCGCCAATGCTCGATCGCGATGACCTGCCGCCAGCTCGCCCGCGCCGCCCTGTTCCTCGCCTTCGACGGCACCGATCCCGTGACCGGCGCCCAGGTCACCATCCCGTCCCGCTCGCGCCGTATCAACGCCCTGATGCTGACCGCCGGCCATTACGACAATTCGGGCGACTTCGCCTTCCGCGTCGGCCTCCCCGGCAAGAGCTCCGTCTCCGGCGCCATCATCGCCATCGCCCCCGGCCACGGCGCCGTCTGCACCTGGTCCCCCGGCCTCAACGCCGCCGGCACTTCGCTGGCGGGCGCGATGGCGCTGGAGCGGCTGGTGGAGCGGACGGGTTGGTCGATTTTTGTGTGAGGGGCGGTGGGGGCGTTCCGGCGGTAAAGCGGCCCCGAGGCGCCTCTCTCCTCCTCCGTCATGCTAAACTTGTTTCAGCATCCAAGGTGGAAGCGGCAGGGCGGGCGAAGGACTGGACCCTGAGACAAGTTGGGGTTTATCCCCTTGCGACATGTAGGCGCTCTAATCGCCGCTGTTGCCGCGCTCGCAGGCGGTAAAGACGCCGCAGCCGTTGTCCTCAAGGTAGTTGGGGTCGAGGTAAACCTTGAACGTAAGGCGCCGCCGCTTTCCGAACGCGTCCCAATAGATAACGACGCCGAAGATCCCAAGCGTCGATGTGCCAAACTGTATTGCAATCACTTCGTCATAGGCGATCGGCGCCTCATACCGAATAGGCACCGCGACGCTTTGCCCCGCTCCGAGGAGCGTTCGAGAGCAGTCGATATCCTTAGTAAAACGAACTTTGGTTTCACTAGCGGATTTACCGCCCTCTGCGAAGAACAGTTGGCTCTTAACAATAAACTTATAGGCGGGGGTCTGCCCTGTGTTGGCTATCTCATAACGTATTTTGGGAACGTTGCCAGCCATGATCCCCGAAACCGAGAACTTACGGGTGACGAGATAGGCGCGAAGCTGGCGTTCGCCCGTTTCTCTGGCAATGCTGTTGGCGTTACGCGCCTCCCTGAGAGCTTCGTCCGTTTGGGATACGTTGCGAAGAAGGAGGATGACGCCCGCAAGCGTAATGGGGGCCTGGCAGAGAGAGACTATCAAAACCCACCAAGCCCAATCCGCGGCCTCCCGCTGAGCATCAAGGTTCCTCTCAGCGCGCTGCTCCTCGTGGAAGGAGCTTATGGCATCATCAATGCAGTGGGCTCGCGCAGCCTGTGGTTGCCTGCCGCAGTCAGCTACGCGCTGCTGAGTAGCGCTCCGATAGTGTGACGTTTGTTTCTGTGCTTCGCTTCGGTGCTGTCCGGCTGATTCCCCCATGTGGTATCCAGCAAACACAAAAAGCAGTGGCAGGAGCAAAGACCCAGCTGCCGCTCCGAGGTATGCAAAAAGGTACCCGTGCCCCCGCCTGACCATGAGCAGGGGATATACGCGATGCACGACCCGAACCAAGCAGACTCTCATGAACTTGGGAGGCCTGGTGGAGCGCACAGGTAGCGCGATTTTCGTGTGAGGGGGCCGGAGCGCGGGGCGGCGCTAGGCGCTGCGCTCAATCGGCCAGATCACCTCAACCGTTCGGGCTGAGCTTGTCGAAGCCCTGTCCTTCTCTTCCGCCGCAAACGAAAGCAGGGGCTTCGACAGGCTCAGCCCGAACGGTGTTGGAGGATCAGCGGGCCGGCCTCTACCGCCCCGACACATGCAGGTCCCGCCACGGATTGAGACCGCCGCCGAACCCGAGCTTGTTGTCGCAATTGAGCAGCCGCTCGAACGCCGCCTTCGCCTCGGGCGTGCGCCCGTCGATACGATACACGTCGCCGCCGTCTTTTTGCACGGCCGCCACGAAGCCGCCGGGATGGCGGCGGATCAGCATCCGGGGATCGAAGAAGAAGTCGACGCTGTGGCGGCCGTCAAGCTGGACCATGCCGCGGCCGGCGGCGCGGACCGCCTCGCCGTCGATAATGAGGGTGACGCCGGGCAGTTCGTCCCGCGTCGCGAGCCCCGCCAGGGCATCGCCGCTGACGCTCACCGCCGAGCCGATCGGACCGGCGGCGAGGTGGACGTCAAGCTTGCCGTGCGCGGCCTCGCCGATCGCCTCGCAGAAATCGTGGGAATTGCCGTTGTGCCACTTGGCGGGCTCCCGACCGCTTGTGCCGCACCCTGCGGCGAGGAGCGGCACCAGCAGCGCCGGGAGGAGGAGCCGCGCCCGCCCGCACCTCAGGCCGCCCGGTCCTGCCGCCCCTCGCGCTGCCGCGGATGGCCGGTGGCCACCCCCCCGGACAGCTTCGCCACGTGCGGGTAGCGCTCCGCCATCTCCGGCGTGTAGCCGAGGTTGAAGACGGTCGGGCTCTTCTTCGGCCGCTCGGGACGGTCGTAGAAGGTGCCGAACAGGCGGTCCCAGACGAAGCTGGTGATGCCGTAATTGCCGTTCTCGTCGTGGAAATGGTGGGCCATGTGGCGCTTCTTCATTTCCGCCAGCCACTTGTTCTTGGGCTTGTAGGCGAGGTGCTGGATGCAGTGGCAGAATTCGTAGAAGCAGGTGGTGAGGAGGCCGGTGGCAAAGGCGATGGCCGCGCCGCCGGGGCCGGCCTGCCACGGCGCGCCGATCGCGTAGCCGACCGGCAGGGTGGCGAGCGCGATGGTCGGCACGGTGGTGTGGAGGGCGCCGAACAGCACTTCCAGATGGTTCGGGTCCTGGTGATGATCGTAATGGATGCGCTTCCAGGTCGAGGCGAGCGGCGCCACCTTGAACATCCAGCGGCTGTGCAGCACCCAGCGGTGGAGCACGTACCAGACGAGCGGATAGACGAAGGTCGCCGCGGCGACCGCGATCAGCGTCGGCGCGGGCGGCGCCGGGCTGCGCACATAGAAGGCGATCGCCACCGCGGCGAGGAGGACGTAGCCGATGATCGCCGGATACTGGACGTAGGCGAGGACGAGCTCCTTGAGCGTCATCTTGTCGAGATGATGCTCGCGTCTCCAGAAGCTCGGGCGCAGGGCGTGGGCGATCTTCATGTCATTCCTCAGGTTTTTACGGCCGGAGCGGCGGCTACGCGCGGTGCGGCGGCCTGGACCCCGATATGTGTCGTTCCCCTGAACATGCAATACGGCCCTTTTGAGGCCGACGCCACCCCGCCCCGGCTGCGCGGCAGGCTGTAGGGGGCTCGCGCGCGTCGTCAAAACCCAAAACAGGGACAGTATACATTTTCGACGGGGGCTCCGCGCGCTGCTTGCCCCAAGGGGAAATGTATACTGTCCCTGTTTTCCGGCCTCTCAAAGAAACGTGATCCGCGCCTGAGGCCGCCGCCGCGCCAGCTCGGTCATCGCCCACACCATCGCGTCCGCCCGATCAGGCGATCCGCGCGGCCCCTCATAGCCCCCGCCCGCGGTAAGCCCCGCCATCTCGTCCTCCAGCGCCGGGAACCGCCCGGCCAGCCGCGCCTTGCCCGCCTCGAACCAGGCCGCCACCGGCTCGGCCCGCGCCGCCTTGCCGCGGCTGGCGCTGACGAGGCGCACCGGCAGCCCCGGCTCCACCCCCCGCAGCACGCTTTCGACCATGTCGCCGCCCTGGTTCTTCTCCGCGACCACCCGGTCGGCCTCCCACGCCTCCGCCGCCCGCGCCACCGCCCGCGCCCATTGCTCCGGCCGCGCCCGCTCCATTGTGCAGTCGGCGAGCACGTAGGCGATCCCGTCCTCGCCCAGCGCACACACCACGATCCCGCACGCATCCCCGTGCGCCGACACCGGCGGATCAACCCCGACCACGACGCGCCTCCACCGAGGCAAAGGTCCACTTTGCCTCGACCTCTCGATCACCTCCCGCGTCCACAAAGCCCCCTCGACATCCTCCAGCAGCTCCCCGTCCAGCTCCTGCCGCCCGAGCCGCGTGCCGCCATAGGTCTCCACCGCCCAGTCGACGAACGCCGCCGGCAGATGCGCATTCTCCCCCGTTCCGCCGCCCGTCTCGACGGTGCCGGCCAGCCCCCGCAGCCGCGCAAGGATCCGCCCCTGCCGCGGCGTCGTCGTCACCACGCAGCGCGGCTGCGCGCCCAGCCGCAGCCCCATCTGCAGATTGTCCCAGGCGGCTTCCGCGTAGCGCCACTTGGCGATCTCGTCGCACCAGGCGAAATGATGCTCCGGCCCGCGAAGGCCTTCCGGATTGGCGCCCGAATAGACGAACGCCTCCGCCCCGCTCGCGAATCGCAACGTCCCCAGGGTCGGAAACCAGGCCGGCGAATCGTCGTCCCGCGCCAGCGCGAGCAGCCCGCTCGGCCCCTCGACCATCACCTTCGCCGCCTCCTCCCGGCTCGCCCCAATGAGGGCGATGCGAAGGGAGCACTGACCCCCTCCCGCCGCCTTCGCCTGCGCGATCCGCCCGAGCAGCCACTCCGCCCCGGCCCGCGTCTTGCCGAAGCCGCGCCCCGCCATCAGCAGCCAGGTCCGCCACTCCCCGTCCGGCGCCCGTTGCCCGCCATGCGCCTGCCACGCCCACGCATGATAGAGCGCGCGCCTGACCGGCCCCGACAGGCCCTTCAGGAACCACGCCCAAGCCGCCCCATCCGGCAAAACTTCCGCCGCCTCCTCCATCAGTTGAAGAGGAAATGCCGTCACCTATGCCTCCCCGTCCTCAGACGGGGAGCGGGACCAAGCTCTGCTTGGTGGAGGGGTAACTGGCACCGCACCCGGCGCGTTTTCAGCCGAACCGCTGCCCTCCCCGATGTCAGGTACGCGCACCTGACATCGCTCCCGCCCCATCGCCCGCTGCCGCTTGGCAAACACAGCAAGCCGCTTCGCCAGCGCCTTTTCCACCTCGGCATTGCTCGCGATCTGCGGCGTCCGCCCCTTCTGCCGCCGCGCCACCGCCCCGCCTCGTTTCGCCTCGATCCGCGCAACAAGGTCGAGCACGCGCACCGGATCCGGCGGCACCAGCTCGACCGCATCCAGATCGCCGTCCACCACGATCGGCCCCTTCGCCTTATCCTCCATCAGCCGAGCCTGCGCCCGCACCGACCCCTGCTCCATCGCGACGTCGAACGCCTCTCGAAACCGGGCATCCTTCACCCGGTGCTTCCACACCGTCTTGGCGGAAACGCCCGCCTTGGCCGCGGAGAACACGCAATTCCCCGTCGCCGCAAACCATTCGAGAAACACCTTGCGCCTCTTCTTGTCGAACAGCTTGCGCTTGCCGACCCGCGCCACCTGCATGTCCCGATGCTTCCCCGCCCGCGCGACGAACCCGTCGCCCGAGGGAGTCTCGGCCTTCTCCTCACCCTCGCCCGCCTGATCCTGGCCCGGCGCATCCTCGCCGGCCCTGTCCTCACCCGCCTGATCCTCACCCGCCACGTCGCTCCTCCCCCGCCGGGACATGAGAAGCCGCCCGCCCCCATGCACCCGGAAATCACACCACACCCGTACGCTCTTTGTTCCACACTCCGCACCGGAAGTCAAGCAAAATCACCAAATAGGCGATTTCCTATTTTCCGCAGATTTCCGCCCCGCATGGATACGGGCGTGAGGAGGAGGCGCCCAACGAGCGCTCCCTTCGCGCCTTCGCGCCTTCGCGTGAACCGAATCAGCTGCCTGCGAACCGCCGCGCATCGCGCAGGACGGCCGCCAGGAGCAGCGCCCCGCCCCGCATCTCCCACACCTGCTCGCCGAACAAAGTCTCGAGCTTCACCGCGAGCGCGCCCAGATCCGGCGCCGGCGTCCTGAGCATCCGCTTCATCGCCGCGTCGTGCCGGTCCCCGAGCCTGTCGTAGAGCGCCTCATCGTCCGGATGCCGAGCCGCCCCGATCGCCGCGTCCGCCGGCCCGAAACCGCCCCAGCGCCCGCCCCCACCGCGCCTCTTCCACGTCATGCCGGACAGGGGACCCCACCAAAGTACTACTTTGGTGGGAACCCTGATCCGGCATCCACCTTCCTTGCGGCGCCGACGTCGGCCATCGGGGGAAAGAGGTGGACCCCGGGTCAAGTCCGGGGTGACGCCCAACCACGGGAACCGCGCAAGCGCCGGCTAGCAGCGCGCGACGGGTAAGGCTAAGCTGCCCAGCAGCCATCCTTCGCCTCCTCATGCAGGCGTGCGGGTGTTCGCGTCCGAACCAGGGCCTCGGCCTTGGGTCGGTACTGACTTTAAGTATACTTATTATCGGGGGCGGTCAATAGCCGAAGAGCAAAAAAGGCGCCGAGGCCGTCCCGCCACTGGCAACGACCCGGTGCTGTCGGTGCGAATCCCGACTGAACTCTTCGCTGCTGTTGGAGCCTGGATCGAGGCTCAACCAGAGCCGAAGCCTTCGCGTTCTGAGGCGGTTAGGCGGCTGCTGGAGAGAGCGCTGAGCTGAAGCGCCAATGGTTCTCGTGTTGAGTGGCCTGAACCCTGTGGATAACGGGGACAATCTCTCTGCGGTGAGGGCCCTTATCCTGTGTACAGCCTGTGGATATCGCGCATCAAGTGATTGCCTTTGCCCACTGGAAGAGTATGCCTCCCTCGAACGAGATCGAGATGACATGCCAACCGCGGACTTCGGAATTGGGGCCTACACTCCGGTAGAAGCAGCCAAGCTTCTCCACATGCAGCCCACGACGCTCCGTCGCTGGCTCTACGGTTACGAATACGACCACGGAGAGGGAGAGGTGCACCAGCCGCCGCTCTGGACTCCGCAGTATGACCCTGACGACGATGGGCCCCTGTTGGGATTTCGAGACCTAATCGAAGCCCGCATCGTCGGTGCGCTTCGTCGCTCTCGGATAGGGCTTCCCACCATTCGCCTCTGCATCGACCGCGCGAAAGAGATTCTCGGCGATGATCATCCTTTTTCCACGAAGGCGTTCAAATCGGATGGCCGCAAAATCTTCCTCGAAATCACCGATGGGGTCGAGGAGCCTCGCCTGATCGACTTGAAAGAGCGGCAACATGTTTTTCGGGCGTTCGTGCTCCCTTCGCTGTCGGGGTTGGAGTTTGGAGGAGAAGGAGCTGCACGATGGTGGCTAGTTCCGAACCGGCGGACCCTTGTGGCGGACCCTGAACGCTCGTTTGGACAACCGATCGTTGCAGAGACAGGGTTGCTCACTTCCAGGGTAGTGCAGGAAGTCAGAGCTGAGGGTTCTCCTGAGAGGGTGGCCAAATTATATCAATTGCCTCTCCGGGCGGTGCGGGATGCGATCGCCTTCGAGCAAGGGCTGTTGCTGCCGAAAGCAGCTTGAGGCTCTTCGTCGACAATAATCTTCCGCCAGTCCTCGCTCGAGGACTCGGAGCACTCTTTGCTGGTTCCCACGAGGTGATCTCTCATCGTGATAAGTTCGGCAAAACACACATAAAGGACGACGAGTGGATCCCGGCCTTGGGAGCGGAGGGAGGATGGGCAGTTCTGTCCGGGGACCTCAATATTGCCCGAAAGCGGCCGATGAGGGAGTTGTTCCTTCGCTCAAACCTCGTGGGGTTCTTTCCGAAAGCCGCGGTGATGGAATTACCTCTTCACAAGAAGGCCTCTAGGATTCTTTTTGTATGGGATAGGATGGAGCGGATCTCGAGTGACGTCCGCCCAGGAGTGTTCGAGCTACAGATACGCGGGGATCAGTTCAGAGCGTTGTGATCCCCAGCAGTCTCTGCACGAGAGGTGGCTATCGGCTTCGATAAGCGCCGCCGACTCCGGCTTGGGACCCGCGTAGGTCCACCGAAGAAAACATCGGGCCCTTGACGAACGCTCCCGCGTCTGGCGAAAGAAGTCCTGGGTGATGGTGTAATGGAAACACGCCGCTTCGCGGAGTCTAGTCGGGTTCGATTCCCGATCACCAAAAGGCATGTCAGAGTGCCTTTTGGTGACAGGGGGTAGCGATTGGCTCCGTTACCCCCTGCTGCGCTGTACAAAGCCCATGTTCAAAACCTCCATTCGGTGCGCGACGGCATCGCACAGGTGGAGCGGGAACTGCGTGCTGCTCTTGCTCGAGGTGATCAATCATCTTCTGACGCGCTGCTGAAAATCCTGTTGCTACTCATTGGCGGCTGGGCTGAGTGCCGTCTCCGTAAGCTCTTGTTCGAGCCCAACGGCTTCGATGATGCCGAACGAGGTCTCATTTCAGCGGAGCGTCGCCAGATCGACGGGTGGTTGAAAGCAGTGGAGATCGGATTCCGCCGCCGCTACCGGCTTCCAAGAGCAAACCTAGATGTCGCGCTTCCTCCAATTCAGAAAATGCTTCGCGACACATTGCGGCAGACGATCAAAGATGATCTGGGACCAATCATTGAGATGCGCAACACTCTTGCACATGGCCAATGGTCAAGGCCACTCACCAACAACGGTGATCGTATCTCTAATACAGTGCTCGCTGCGATCAGGAAGGAAAACGCTCTCTCTGCGCGATACAAGATGACGATACTGGAGGCATTAGCTGGAAGCATCCATGATTTGGTTTCCGGTGGAGTGGCCTTCGAGAGGGATTTCAATAAACACTTTTCGGGTGTTGAGGCAGCACGGCGTGACTTGCGAACGCGAGATTACGGAAAATGGCGAGTGGCTATGGTTGATAAATTCCGCCGTGGCCAACGCCGCCGAAGCGCCGCTTGAGCGGTGACAGCGATCGCAAACGAGCGGCGTGCTAGTTTCCCTCTCCCACCAAGAGCCGCACCCCCCGCCCGCAGGTACCACTTGCGGGCGCACCCCCCTTTCCCCTATATCCCCCCTCGTCCGGCGGGCGCTAAGCGCTTGCGGGAGCTCGGCTTAGGCTAGCGCGCGAGGGGAAGGGGCGAACGGCCCAACCCTCGACGCGCTCTTTTTGCTTATGCGCATCGCTCCGCTCGCGCCCTTGGGCTCGCCAGACGCTCCGCTTTCGCATGGTGCGGGTGGGGCATGTCAGGTTCCAAGACCGGGGGAGACAACCCCTGGCCGGAATATGAAGATCGAAGGAAGAGATATTTATGGCCACTGCGGCGATGCCGACGCGCGAGGATTTCGCGAAACTTTTGAACGAGACCCTGGGCGGCGAGAAGGAAGGCTTTGAAGGCAAGGTCGTCAAAGGCACCGTCACCGGAATCGAGAACGACCTTGCGGTCATCGACGTCGGCCTGAAGAGCGAGGGCCGCGTGCCGCTGCGCGAGTTCGCAGCGCCGGGCCAGAAGGCCGAGATCAAGGTCGGCGACGTCGTCGACGTCTATGTCGACCGGGTCGAGAACCACCAGGGCGAAGCGATGCTGTCGCGCGACCGCGCCCGCCGCGAGGCCGCCTGGGACAAGCTCGAGACCGAATTCACCGCCGGCAACCGCGTCGAAGGCGTGATCTTCGGCAGGGTGAAGGGCGGCTTCACCGTCGACCTCGGCGGCGCCGTGGCGTTCCTTCCGGGTTCGCAGGTCGACATCCGCCCGGTCCGCGACGTGACGCCGCTGATGGACGTCCCCTCGCCGTTCCAGATTTTGAAGATGGACCGCCGCCGCGGCAACATCGTCGTGTCGCGCCGCGCCATTTTGGAAGAGACGCGCGCCGAGCAGCGCTCCGGCCTCATCCTCAGCCTCGCCGAAGGCCAGGTGGTCGACGGCGTCGTCAAGAACATCACCGATTACGGCGCCTTCGTCGACCTGGGCGGCATCGACGGCCTGCTCCACGTCACCGACATCAGCTACAAGCGCGTTAACCACCCGTCCGAGGTGATCAATATCGGCGACACGGTGAAGGTGCAGATCATCCGCATCAACCGCGAGACCCAGCGCATTTCGCTCGGCATGAAGCAGCTCGAGGCGGATCCGTGGGAGGGCGCCGGCGCCAAGTACCCGGTCGGCGGCGTGTTCAAGGGCCGCGTGACCAACATCACCGAATATGGTGCGTTCGTCGAGCTGGAGGCCGGCATCGAGGGCCTCGTCCACGTTTCCGAAATGAGCTGGACCAAGAAGAACGTCCACCCGGGCAAGATCGTCTCCACTTCGCAGGAGGTCGACGTGTCGGTGCTCGAGGTCGATGAGGACAAGCGCCGCATTTCGCTGGGCCTGAAGCAGGCGCAGGCCAATCCGTGGCATGCCTTTGCGGATTCGCATCCGGTCGGCACCGAGGTCGAGGGCGAGGTCAAGAACGCCACCGAGTTTGGCCTGTTCATCGGCCTCGACGGCGACGTCGACGGCATGGTCCACATGTCCGACATCGCCTGGGGCGTGACCGGCGAGGAAGCGCTCAATCTCCACCACAAGGGGGAGATGGTGAAGGCGGTCGTGCTCGACGTCGACGTCGAGAAGGAGCGCATTTCCCTCGGCATGAAGCAGCTTGAGCGCGGCGGGGTCGCCAAGGGCGGCGCCGGTGCGTCGGGCGGGGTCAACAAGAACGAGACCGTCACGGTCACCGTTCTCGAGGTTCGCGACGGCGGCCTGGAAGTGCAGGTCGGCGACGACGGCGCGACGGGCTTCATCAAGCGCACCGACTTGGGCCGCGACCGCGACGAGCAGCGGCCGGAGCGTTTCCAGGTCGGCCAGAAGTTCGACGCGATGGTGACGGGCTTCGACCGTTCCAAGAAGCCGACCTTCTCGATCAAGGCCCTTCAGATTTCCGAGGAAAAGCAGGCCGTTGCCCAATACGGCTCCTCGGATTCCGGCGCGAGCCTGGGGGACATCCTCGGCGAGGCGTTGAAAGCCAAGCAGGGCAGCTGACCCACCAACCGGGGTCGCTGATCCAGATCAGGGGCGGGGGCCGTGGGCCTCCGCCCTTTTTCGTGACCCGCGGGGGTCGCCGGACGGGACGGGCTGCTCGTTTTGTGGGGCATTTCAAGCCGCTGCTCTTGCCAATCCGGGTGTTTTCCGGTCTAAATGGCCCAAAGGGCGCGTGAGGGGGATTTCGCGGCTTTGCGTCTATGCATCCTGCCCTGAGACTGAGGGGGAATCTTCGTGATCCGTTCCGAGCTTGTCCAGAAGCTTTGCGACGATCATCCTGACCTGACGGCCAAGGAGATCGAGCGTGTCGTCTCGGCCTTTTTCGAATCCGTCATCTCGCAATTGCAAAAGGGCGGCCGCGTCGAGCTGCGCGGCTTCGGCGCCTTTTCCACCCGAGACCGCGACGCCCGCAAAGGGCGTAACCCGCGCACCGGCGACACGGTCGACGTCTCCGCCAAGCGCGTACCCTATTTCAAGCCGGGCAAGGAAATGCGCGAGCGCCTGAACCTCCAGGACGGCGCCGGCAGCGACTCCTGATCTTCCCCGCCGCGGGCGCGGGCGCTAAGCTCGAAGACGTGCGGACGTGGCGGAACCGGTAGACGCCAGAGACTTAAAATCTCTTGTCCTTCGGGGCGTGCGGGTTCGAGTCCCGCCGTCCGCACCAGCTTCGGCGCCAGCAGGGAAGCGGGACGCTCAGAGTTCGCCCCCCCCTCAATAGCTCCGATTGACGCATCCGTTCGGGCTGAGCTTGTCGAAACCCTGCCCTTCTCGTCTCGCGCGGAAGGGAAAGCAGGGCTTCGAGAAGGTCAGCCTGAACGGGGTCTAAGTATCAACCCGACAGACCTCCGCGCTCGATCAAGCGCGGCGTCACGGAAATGCGGAAATCCGAACGGCTAAGCCCCTCAGGGCTGGAACACGCCCTTGAGCAATTCCGCGGCGGCGCGGGCGGCGGCGTCGTTGACTTCCGCCGGGCTCGGATCCTGGCGGGTCAGCATCGGCCGCAAGGCGAGGCGCATGTGGAGCTCGTCGGCAAACGCGTCAAGCGCGTCCTGGTGAAGGAGCACCGCCGGCGATGCTGCCTGCAGCGTCCGCTTCGCGCAATCCCGCAGCGCAGAGGCAAGCGCATCGAGCACGCCTTTCCAGCGCTCCGGCTCGCGCACGCAGACCATCAGCAGCTCGCGATAGTCGGACGTGGCGACGACGGCCGCCGCATGGCTCGCCGCCCGCTGCACCAGCTGGCGCGGCGTGCCCCGAACAGGCGCCACGTCGAGGATCTGGCCCACGACCTTCGCCGACATCCCCGCGACGGCGACTTCGACCAGGCGGTCGATGCTGTCGTAATGCGACTTGATGAAGCCGGGCGAGGTGTTGGCGGTGCCGAGCAGCTCGCGCACCGTAATGCCCTCGGGCCTTTTGCCGGCGAACAGGCGGTAGGCGCCGAATTCGACCCGCGCCCGTGCTTCCCCGCCGCGGGTCTGGATCGGCCGCTTGGCGGGCGGCTCGCGGAAAGCGGCGGGTCCCGCTGGGGACCCGCCATAATTCCTGTCGAGAACCTCGCCGGGCACCTTAGAAGTCCAGCGTGACACCGGCGAAGATGTACCGGCCGAGCGAGTCGTACACCTGCGGATAGGTGTTGCCATTGCCGAACGGCGCGGGCGTGACGAGCGTCGGCGGGATCTTGTCGAAGATGTTGTTGGCGCCGAGACGGAACTGGTAGTGATCGCCAATGTGCGCGGTCAGCACCAGGTCGAAATAGTTCTGCGCCTTGATGTTGTCGCTGCCGGCCGTGCGGGCGGTGCGGGCGAGATCCGTATCGGTGCTGAGCACGTCACGATCGACCGCGGCGAAGTAGCGCCACTGGCCGGAGAGACCGATGCCGCCCGGCGCCGTGTAAGTGACGCGCAACTTGTGGCGCCATTTCGGATTGGGCGTGCCGCATTGGGCGCCGAAGAAGCCGGCGCAGTCGAACGACACCGCGGCGTTCGGCGACCGCACCAGCGTGTCGAGATAGGTGCCGACGAAGCTGATGCCGAGGCTGCCGAGGCCCGACGGCAGCGGCTGGGTGTAGGAGCCGTTGATGTCGAAACCGCGGGTCGAAAGCGCACCGGCGTTGAAGTTGAGATCGACGACGTAGCCGTTCGGCGAGAGCCACAACGACCCCGCCGCGTCTCGGTGGATGTTGGCGCAGTAGAAGGGTGACGCGGTCGAGATGCACTGGGCGATGATCACGTCCGCCCCGAGTGCGCCGATCACGTTCTTCACCCGGATGTTGAAATAATCGACCGACAGAGCGAACCGCGGCAGCCAGCGCGGCTGGAGCACGATGCCCGCCGTGAACGAGTCGGCCTTCTCCGGGCTTAGCCCGGGGTTGCCGCCCGTCTGCCCCTGATACTGCCCCGCTGGGTTCGCGCGGATGTTGCCGTACTGGGCCGCGGTGACGCCGGTGAGCGCGCACTGGGCGGCCGTTGCCGTCGGCGTTCCGCCAGGCGCGTTCGAGCACGGATCGGTGGAGCCGTCGAGCGCCACGTTCTGGGCCGAGAACAGTTCGACGATGTTCGGGGCCCGAACCGCGCGGTTGACGCTGGCGCGGAACTTGATGTCGTGCACCGGCGCCCACTCGCCCTCGATCTTCCAAGTGTTGGTCGAGAAGCTGTTCGCCGCAATCTGATATTTGGAGTAGCGGTAGCCGCCGCGGATTTCGAGCAGGCTGAAGAACGGCCTGTCCTCGACGAGGGGTAGCTGCACCTCGCTGAAGAATTCCTTGACGTGGAACTGGCCGTTGAGGCCGATCGTCGCGCCGCCCTGGCCGGCGAGGTCGCCGGTCGAGAATGCCTGGTCGGTCGCGAACTCCAGCTTCTCCTTGCGATACTCGCCGCCGAGGTTGATCGCGAGGCCGTGGCTCGCCCACGGTGTCTGCAGCCCGTATTGGCCGAGCTGGGCGGTGACCGAGGCCGTCGCCACCGACTCCTGGGTGTTGCCGCGCGAGAAGCCCGGCGTCTGCAGGTAGCTGAGGGCCGCCGCGGAGACGCCGCCGGGGGTGAAGATGTCGTACGGGACGCAGTTCGGGTCCTGCCCGTTCAGCACCGCGCGGCAAGTCGGAACGCCGCCCGGACCGCTCACGACGTCGAGCGCGCGGCGCAGGCGCGTCACCGAGAAGTCGTTGAAATAGGTCTGGGCGAAGACGACGCGGCCATATTGGTAGGAGGCATCGTAGGAGAAGCCGCCGCCCAGATCGCCGCGCATGCCGGCGACGATGCGATAGTCGGTGTGCTGCAGGTCGTCGCGGCGACCGCCGCCCTCGACGTTACGGCGAAGGATCTGCAAATTGCCCTGATTATAGGGATTGCCGTTCTGGTCGATGAAGACGGTGGGCGGCGTCCCGGCGGGATTGGCCGCTGTCGGCGCCTTGAAGCCCACGAGATTAGCCGGAGCGCACGCGATCGCGCGCTGCTGCGCCGACATAAGCGGGTTGTCGCAGTTGATCGTCGTCGTGTTGCCGAAGTCGCCCGACGGCGCGATCTGGGCGACCGAACGGTCGTCCATGAACATCGCTTCCATGTACGGGTGCAGCGCGCTGCTGATCTCGTAATCGGCGAACGCGCCGAACGTGTAGCGCTCATCCGGACGCTGATAGTAATTGTACGGGCCGAAGTTGAACGGCGTGCTGCCTGCGGCGAACGTCCGGCCCGGGCCGACCTGGAAGGTCTGGGTATTGGTGAAGAAGGTGCCGTTCGCCGACGTCGCCGAGCCACCGCAGTTGAAGTTGCGGCCGAGCGTGGCGGCCTGCGCCGGGGTGCGATCCGCAAGCGAGCAGAACGAATAGTCGCGGTCGCGCTGCAGCACCGCATGCTGACGGCGATAGGTGGCGTAGGCCGTGATGTGGCCGTGGCCATCGTCGAAGCCCGCGCCCATCACGAGGCTGGCATCGACCGTGCCGCCGTCGGCGGTGTGGCCGATCGGCACATTGAAGCCACGCGCGGTGTTGGCCGCCTGATAGCCGCCGACGTCGTCGTTATTCATGTGATCGAAAAAGCTGTACTGCGCATCCATGCGGATGCCTTCGAACTTCGTGTCCATGACGAAATTGACCACGCCGGCGACGGCGTCGGCGCCGTAGACCGACGAGGCGCCGCCGGTCAGCACGTCGATGCGATCGACGGCCAGGGCCGGGATGAAGTTGATGTCGGCGACGGGCGAGCGCGGATCGCCCGGCATCACGCGGCGGCCGTTGACCAGCACGAGGGTGCGCCGCGAGCCGAGGCCGCGAAGGTTGACCGTGGCGGTGCCGGTGGCGCCGTTCGAGATGTTGGAACCCTGCGCCGCGAAGGACTGCGGCAGGGAGTTGATGATGTCTTCGGTGCGGGCCGTGCCCTGCAGCTTCACTTCGGCGGCGTTCACCACCGTGATCGGGCTGGCCGAGGAGAGGTTCGGCTGCGGAATGCGCGTGCCGGTGACGACGATGCCCCCTTGGTCGTCGCCGTCGCCGTTGGCGGGAGTGGCGCTCGTCGAACCCTCGACAGGGCCGGCCTGCGGCTGGGTCTGGTCGCCGGTGCGCGGCTTGGCGGGCGGGCTGCCCTGCGCGAAGGCCGGCGTCGCGATGCCGATGGCGCCGCCGATGAAGGTGGTGGCGAGCAGGGTATTCAAAATCCGGGTCTTGTTCATGTCCGTCCCCCTAATGCGGCTCCAGCCGCAGCCGACGCCCCGCGCAGGCTGTATAGCCGCTATGTGACAGACGCTCTTTAGGTCAGCTTCGACACGGTACGCAATTCCTCTAAATAAAAGGAAGTTTATGCGTGGCGTGTCGGCAACAGGTTAACTTTCGTTTTATTCATATAACGTGAAGCATACTTTGCTGTACTTCGGGTACGCGTAAATAACTTTAGTTACGCGTACCCAAGAGAATTCTAATATTTTTAGAGACCAAAGCTCGGCAGCCGCGCGTCAGCGCGCCGCATGCTCCACGAGGAGCGCCAGCTCGGTGCGGCTGCCGACCTTGAGCTTCCTGTAGATGCGGTGGAGGAAGACCTTCACCGACCCCTCGCTGAGACCGAGCGCTTCGCCGATCTCGCGGTTGCGCAGCCCTCGCGCGACCATTTGGGCGAGCTGCTGCTCGCGCGGCGGCAAATGGTCGAGGGGGCCGCGCGGCTGCCCGTGCGCCGCCGCCTCGCGCCACCGCTCGAGCAGGCAGCCGTCGATCCAGGTGCCGCCCTTCGCCACCACCCGCAGGCATTCGAGCAGCCGCACATGGGCCATTTCCTTGAGCACGATGCCGCCGACCCCGAGCCGCATCGCCTCGATGAGGTTGCCGTCGTCGAGGCTGGCGGTGAGCAGGACGGTGGGCACGCGCGAGCCCTCGGCCTTGAGCAGCCGCAGCACTTCGACGCCGCCCAGCCTCGGCATGCGCACGTCGAGGAGAAGGATGTCCGGCGCCTCCTCCCGCACCGCGGCGAGCGCGGCCGCGCCGTCCTCGACCGCGCGGGCGATGACGAACTCGGTCTCGCGGAGCAGCGATTCGAGGCCCGAGAGGATGATCGGATGGTCGTCGGCGACGAGGATCCTGATCATGCCGCCATCGCTCCGATCGGCAGCAGAATCGAGAGGCGCGTCCCGTCCTTGCCGGTTTCGATGTCGAGGGTGCCGCCGCGCTGCTGGACCCGGTCGAAGATCGAGCGCGGGCCGATACGGCCGGCGGCGATCTCGGCATGTCCGAACCGCCCCGCCTGGGCGAGCCCGCGGCCGTCGTCGCTGATCCGCAGGCGCAGCCGGTCCGCGCCGGCTTCCAGCGCCACCGCGACCGAGCGTGCGCCGCCATGGCGCGCGGCATTGGCCGCCGCTTCGCGGACGAGGTGGTGGATCTCCGTCTCCAGCCGGCTGTCGACCAGGACCGGCGCCGGCGCATCCTCGACGCGCAGCTGGATGCCCCACTGCCGGCCGAGCCGGTCGGCGAGCGGCTTGAGCGTCGCGGCGGCGTCCACCGCGGACGGGCCCGCCGCGCCTTCCTTCAGCCGGCGGATGAGCGCGCGCAGATCCTGCTGCTCGCGCGCCAGCTCGGCCTGGAGCTCGTCGATCTCGGCGGCGATGCCGGCCGCGCCGCCGGTCCGCTTCAGCCCTTCGAGGCGGAGCGCAACGCCGGCGAGGAACTGGACCATGCCGTCATGGACGTCGCGCGCGAAGGAGAGGCGGGCGCGCATGATTGCCGCCCGCTCGTTCGCCCGCACCAATTCGGCGCGTTCGAGGGCGATCGTCACCTCCTCGTGGAGCGAAGCGGCGGTTTCTACGTCGTCGGGGCTCAGCCCCCGTATGTCGGCGACCAGCAGCTCGCCGCGTATCTCGCCCGAGCGCAATGGCAGGCGGATGCCGCTGACGAGGCCGTAGCGGTCCGCCAGCGCGTCGCTGACCGACTCGCGCATCGCCTCGGTGCGGGTCCGCGGCCAGCGTCCCCGCAACACGGCCTCGCGGCTGCGGTCGAAGATCATCACGCTGTCGCCCGCCGCCGGCGCGACGATCGGATCATAGGGTTCGGGCTCGAGCCGCTCGAAGCCGATGAGCCCGCCCTTGAAGCTCACCACATAATGCCACGGCTCCTCGTCGTCGCACCAGACGGCGAGCGCGGTGCGGCCGCCGAGCCGCTCGGCAATGCCGGCGAGGCTGTGGCGGAAGAATTCCTCCGGCCCCCGCGGCTGGAGGTCGCGCGGCAGGATCGGGGCGCCCGACGCCGTCCGCGACGCGAACCACAGCAGCATAAGCGCGCTGAACACCAGCATGTACATGACGCGCAGAGCGAAGCGCTCGATGTCGAAGGCCTCGGTGCCCCAGGTCGAAGCGCTCAACCCCTCGACGGCGTAGATGACGATCAGGGCGGCGGCGGTGGCCAGCGTCTCGCGCCACCCCCAGCGCAGCGAGGAGGAGAGGAGGATGAAGATGAAGAACAGGAAGAACGGGCTGGCATAGCCGCTGGTCACATAGTTGAGCGCGGTGAACATGAGCAGGTCGAGCGCGTGGAAAGGCAGCGACAGCCGCGCCTCCAGCCACCAGCGGTTCCAGGTGACGAGCACATAGGCCGAGGCAAGGCCGGCATAGCCCCACAGGAACAGGTTGGCGGAGGCCTGGTGGACCTCCGGCTGCTTCGGATCGGCCCACAGCACGAAGATGAAATAGAGGGCTAGGATGGCCCGGCCGACCGCGACGACGCGGCCCGAGCGATTCTCGAAATCGCGCCAGAGGCTCCGCCGCACGGGCGCCGGCACCGCCGCCGCGGTGGGGGCGATCGCCCTGCCCTGCTCAGCAATGTCCATTCGTCTCATCCCCCGCCCAGCCGCCATCATAGAGGCTTGGCGGACAAACGGAACGGGGTTCGTAATTGGAGCGGCGGGGCGCGACGGCCTCGGCGGTCTAGCCTACCGGGGTCGCGGTCCATTCGCAGCGGGCGAGGCTGATCGGATCGACGAACTGGCCGCCGATCTTGCCGCCCAGTTGCCAGCGCACCTGTGCGTTGACGGCGCCGATGCCCGGCACGTCGAGCGAGACGTAGCTGCCGATCCGCACCGGATCGGCGCATTCGGCCATGAAGCCCTCGGTCGAAACGTCGCGAATGCGGACCTTGACGGAATAGAGGCTTTGGTGGCGCAGGTCCGCGGTTCCGCTGACGGGCTTGCGCTGCGTCTTGCGGATCTTGAACTGCGAGGAGGGTGGCTCGGCGCTCATCAGATCCTTTCCTGCGCGGCCACCCTAGCGGGCAAGAAGTGAAAGACGGGTAAAGGCGCGGCCTCGCCCTACCGCATCGCGGGCGGCTGGTTTATCGCTCGCCCCCCATGCCGAGTCGGACGCTCCTCGCAGCCGCCCTCGCCGCCTTCCTGGCCGCGGGCGCCGGCTGCACCCCGCCGGACGCCGGGCCCATCGCGGTGAGCGCGGTCGGCGGCACCCCGCGCCTCGCCAATCCGAGCCGCGACGCGGTCGATCCGCCGTCGGCCTATTTGCTCCAGACGGCGGCGCAGGGGCTGGTGCGGTTCGACGCCGACGGAGACATTTCCCAGGGCCTCGCGCAGAGCTGGATCATCTCCGACGACGGCCTGCGCTACACCTTCCGCCTCGCCCGCGCGAAATGGCCGGACGGTACGCCGATCACCGCCGACGAGGTGGTGGCGCGCCTCAAGGCGGTATCGGCGCCGGGCAGCCGCAATCCGCTGAAGCCGGCGATGGGCGCGGTCGACGAGATCGTCGGCATGACCGAGGAGGTGCTCGAGATCGGCCTCAAGGCGCCGCGGCCGAACTTCCTCCAGCTGCTCGCCCAGCCGGACCTGGCGATCCTGCGCAACGGTACCGGGGCGGGCCCGTTCCGGGTCGCGGGGCAGACAGGGGGCGTGCTCCGGCTGTCGCCGCCCAAGTCCGACGACGAGGAAAGCGACCGCCGCCCGCCGCCCGATGTCCTGCTGCGCGGCGACAGCGCCGGCGCCGCCATCGCCCGGTTCGAGCAAAGACAGGCGGCGTTGGTGCTCGGCGGCACAGCCGCGGACCTGCCGCTCGCCCGGGCGGCGCGGGTGCCGGGCGGCGCCTCGCTGGTCTTCGATCCGGTCGCGGGCCTGTTCGGCTTCGCCTTCACGCCGGTGCTGGAAGGGCCACTCGCCTCCGCCGACGCCCGCCAGGCGCTCAGCATGGCCGTCGACCGCGCCGCCATCGCCGTCGCGCTGGGTGCCCCCAATCTGCAGCCGCGCGAGAGCATGCTCCCGCCCGGCGTGGAGGGCCTCGCGGCCCCCGCCGTCCCCGCCTGGACCGGCGGAACCATGCCGATGCGCCGCGCTCTCGCCGCCCGCACCCTCGCGCCGCTGCTCAAGGGCAGCAAGCTCCACCTCCGCGTCGCGCTGCCGGAGGGTCCCGGCTACCGGGTCGCCTTCGCCATTCTGCGGCGCGACTGGGCGGCGATCGGGGTGACGGCCGAGCGCGTCGGCCCCGCCGCCCCGGCCGACCTGCGCCTCGTCGACGAGGTCGCGCCGGCCAGCCTGGCCAGCTGGTACCTGCGCCACTTCGAATGCGGCGGCGGCCTCGTCTGCGACACGGCCGCCGACCAGGCGATGGAGGCGGCGCGCAACGCCCAGAGCCAGGACGCCCGCCGCGCAGCCCTCGCCGAGGCCGACCGGATCCTCGCGGGCGCTGCGCCGTTTATCGAGATCGCCGCCCCGGTGCGCTGGTCGCTGGTCGCGCCGCGGCTCACCGGCTTTCGGCCGAACCCGTTCGGCAGGCACCCTGCTGGCGAACTGGTCCGCGGCTCCCCATAATGGGTCCTGGACCCGAAAAAGGGTTCGAGGAGAGTAAGATGGCACAGGCGCAGAACCGGTTCGAGACGATCGCCAACCAGCTGCCTATCGGACGGGACGCGCTGTCGGTGCGCCGCCGGGTCGAGGCGATGGAGAAATTGCTCGAGCGGATGTTCGTCATCCCCGGCCTCAACCGCCAGGTCGGCCTCGACGTGGTGCTGGACCTGATCCCCGTCGCCGGCGACGTCGTTGCCGCCGCGCTCGGCGCCTGGATCGTCTGGGAAGCGCGCAACCTCGGCATGCCCAAATGGCACATCGCGCGCATGGCGGGGAATGTCGGCCTCGACTTCCTGCTCGGCGCCATCCCCTTCGTCGGCGCCATTCCCGATTTCTTCTTCCGCTCCAACTCGCGGAATTTGAAGATCATCAAGAGGTGGCTCGACAAGCACCACCCCGACACCAGCCTCGTCGAAGGCGAAGTGGTGCGGGGCCGCCTGCGCTAATTGCTCAGGCGGCCCGCCACTCGCGGAACCAGGTTCGCGAGGCGGGGACGAACAGGAACCAGAGCGCCACCAGCTGGAGGATGAGCTGCGCCGTGGACGCCCAGCCGAGCGGCCCGGAGCGCAGCATCCCCGGCAGCTTGGGCAGCGACATGACCAGCTCGGCAACGATGATCGCCGTGAACAGCCATTTGGCGACCGCATTGGCGCGTCGCGAGGCGAGCAGGATCAGCATCACCAGCAGCAGGACGTAGAGGATTGCGAGGATCATCACCGCCTCCTCGATGCCGGCGCCGCGGACGCTGGCGCTGACCGCTATCATCACCGAATTCCACGTCAGCGCCATGATGACGGCGCCAAGCGCGACGGCGGCAAGGGAAAGACCCTCGAACAAATTGATCGAACGCGGACGCATCGTGTCTCCCCTGGCTCCCGTTTGACCCATCCTAGCGTGCGCCGGACCCCACGCCAATTGCTTCAAAGCGGCTGGAAGTCGAGGCCGATATCGGCAGCAGGGGCGGATTGGGTGATACGGCCGACGGAGACGTAGGTGACGCCGCTCGCCGCCTTGGCGTGGATGGTCTCCAAGGTCACGCCCCCGCTGGCCTCCGTCGGCACTCGGCCGCCGACGCGCGCGACCGCCTCGGCCAGCACCGGCGGATCCATATTGTCGAGGAGCAGGTGGGTCGCCCCCGCGTCCAGCGCCGGTTCGATCTGGTCGAGCCGGTCGACCTCCACGATGGTCCTCGCGATGCCCGCCGCAACTGCGCGCCGAACCGCCTCGCCCACCGAACCGGCGACGGCGACGTGATTGTCCTTGATCATGGCCGCCTCCCACAACCCCATCCGGTGGTTCTCGGCCCCGCCCATCCGCGTGGCGTATTTCTCCAGCACCCGCAGGCCGGGGATGGTCTTGCGCGTGTCGAGCAGCACCGCGCCGGTACCCGCGATGGCGTCCACGTAGCGGCGGGTGAGGCTGGCGATTCCCGAGAGGTGCTGGACGACGTTCAGCGCCGACCGCTCGGCGGTAAGCATCGCCCGTCCTTTGCCGCTCAGCCGCAGCAACTCCGCACCGGCCGCGACGGTGGCGCCGTCCTCCGCCAGCCGCTCGATCTCCACACCGGCATCGAGGCTGCGGAAAAAAGCCTCGGCGATCGGCAGCCCCGCCACGACGATCGCCTCCCGGCTCGCCATCACGCCGCTGAACCGGGCGCCTTCCGGGATCACCGCGGCGGAGGTGATGTCCCCCGCCTCCCCCAGGTCCTCGGCCAGTGTCTCGCGGACGAAGCGCTCCAGATCAAACCCAGGCAGGCTCACTTGCCGCGCCCGCCAAGCTCCCGGTTGAGGAACACGGTGAGCAGAGCCGCGCGGTACGCGTCCTCCCGCCGGTCCGCCCCCACCGCGTGCCCGCCCTCCATATATTCGTGATAATAGACGCGGTTGCCGTAGGCCTGCAGCCGCGCCGCCATCTTGCGGGCGTGGCCGGGGTGAACGCGATCGTCCTTGGTCGAATTGTAGAACAGGACCGGCGGGTATTTTATGCCCGGCCGGATGTTCTGGTAGGGGGACGTCTTCGACAGGAAGGCCCAGTCCGCCGGTTTGTCGGGGTCGCCATATTCGTCCATCCACGACGCGCCGGCGAGGAGGTGCGAATAGCGCTTCATGTCGCCGAGCGGCGAGCCGGAGATGACCGCGCCATAGAGCTCGGGATGTTGGTTCACCGCCGCGCCGACCGTGACGCCGCCGTTCGAACGGCCGGAAATCGCGATCTTGCCGCGCGTGGTGATTCCGGTGCGGATCAGATCCTCGGCCACCGCCTGGAGATCGTCGAACACGCGCTGGTGCTTCTCGCGCAGCGCCGCATCGTGCCAGCGCGGTCCATATTCGCCGCCGCCGCGCAGATTGGCGAGGACATAGGCATTGCCCTCCTCGGCCCAGAACAGGCCGAGCGGCCCGGCCCGATAGGGCTCGCCGGTGAGGTAGGAAGGCGTCTGCGCCGCGCGGAAGCCGCCATAGGAGTGGATCAAAGCCGGGACCGGGCCGCTCATGCCTTTCCTCCGGACCAGGAAATAAGGGATGCGGGTGCCGTCGGCGGAGCGGGCGAAGCGCTGTTCGACGGTGAAGCGGCTGGCATCGAAACTCGCCGGCAGGCTCTGCACCAACCGCGGCGGCGCGGCGGGGGTCGCCGCGTAGAGCGACGGCGGGGTCAGCATGCCCTCGACTGTGACGAAGGCGAGGTCGCCCTTGGGAGAGGCCTCGATGAGGTGGACTGTGTTGTTGCGGGCAAGCGGCACGGCGGTGCGGCTCCAGACACCGTTCGCGCCGCGCCGCAGCGCGAAGAGCTTGCCGGAGACATCATCGAGCGCCTTGACCCAGAGCACGTTCTCGGAGGCGGTGACCTCCTCGATCGCCTGGCTCGGGGTCGGCGCCATCACCAGCTCCGGCGCGGAACTGCGTCCGGCGGCGATGTCGGCGAGCGGCCAGGCCACCACGGCACCCGCCGGGAAGGTGCGGCCGCCGGCGGTGAGAGGCGCGTTGAGCGAAACGATCATCCGCCCGCCGAGCACGTCGCGGAAATCGGCGTCGGCGGGCACCGGCACCTTCACCGGCCGCGTGCCCGCGAGCAGATAGAGGTCGCACGTCCAGAAGCTGCGCCCCCGCTCGACGAAGCTCCACCGCCGGCCGCCGTCCAGCACGGTGCGGGGGCCTACGCGCACGTCGGCTTTCTCGCCCGTGAGCACCGTCGGCGCGGCGGCGAGATCGGTGCCGCGCTTCCACAGCTTCACCACCCGCGGATAGCCGGAGGTGGTGAGGGATTCGGCCCCGTAGTCGGTCGCGACGAGCAACGTGTCGGCATCGACCCAGCTGACGTCGCTCTTCGCCGCCGGCAGCATGAACCCGCCCTCGACGAAGCGACCGCTGCCAAGGTCAAACTCGCGCACCACCGCCGCGTCCGTCCCGCCGGGGCTGAGCGAGACGAGGCAGCGGCGATACTCCGGCGCCAGGCAGTCGGCGCCGTGCCACACCCAGCTCTTCCCCTCCGCCTTGCCGAGGGCATCGACGTCGATCAGCACCCGCCATTGCGGCCTCCCCGCCACATAAGCGGCGAGCGGCGACACCCGCCACTGCCCGCGCGGATGGGCGGCGTCGCGCCACAGGTTCGCGACCTGGTCGCCGAATATGGCAGACGGCGCGGCGATCTGCCGCGGCTCGTCGAGGATCGCCTTGGCGCGGCTGCGATAGGTCTCGAAGCCCGGCTCCTTCGTCAGCACCGCCTCGGTCGCCGCATTCCACTGCCGCACCTGATCGAGCGCCCGCGCGCCCTCGATATCCTCGAGCCAGAGGTACGGGTCCTCAGGCGCCGTCAGTGGGGCGGCGGTGGCGGTGAGAGAGAGGAGGGCGGAGAGAGCGAGGATAGGACGGAGCAAGGTGGGGCCTCCGGGGAAAAGGTCAGCGACGACCTAACCGCTCCCCCACCATCATTCCAGCCACCCCGTCATCCCGGCGAAAGCCGGGATCTCCGTGAGCAGGCCTGGGCGGCCGCTTGCGCCGCTAGAGGCGCACGGCGGGTCTCCAGGAGATCGCGGCTTTCGGCCGGATGACGCAGTGCTTCTCAGTCCCCCGAAAACACCGGCCGGCCCACGTCGCCCTGCCCCACCGTCCGCCCGGCCATGTCCAGCATTCGGTCCAGCGAGGTCTTCGCCGCCAGCCGGAGTTCCTCGTCTAGCTCGATCCGCGGCTCGAGATCCCGGAGCGCCACGTAGAGCTTCTCGAGCGTGTTGAGGGCCATGTACGGGCACATGTTGCAATTGCAGTTTCCGTCCGCCCCCGGTGCACCGATGAACACCTTGTGCGGCGCCGCTTTCTCCATCTGGTGGATGATGTGCGGCTCGGTCGCGACGATCATCGTTTCGGACGGCGAGGCGAGGGCGAAATCGAGGATCGCCTTGGTCGAGCCGACCACGTCGGCATGGTCGAGGATGTGCCCCGGGCATTCGGGGTGGGCGAGCACCGGCGCTCCGGGATGCCGCGCCTTGAGCTTCAGCAGCTCGGTTTCCGAAAACGCCTCATGGACGATGCAGACGCCGGGCCACAGCAGCATGTCGCGACCGGTCTTGCGGGCGAGCCAGCCGCCGAGATTCTTGTCGGGGCCGAAGATGATCTTCTGGTCCTTCGGGAGCTGGGCGAGGATCGTTTCCGCCGATGAGCTCGTCACGATGATGTCGGAGAGCGCCTTCACCGCCGCCGAGCAATTTATGTAGGTGAGCGCGATATGGTCCGGATGGGCCTCGCGGAAGCGGCGGAACTGGTCGGGCGGGCAGCTGTCCTCGAGGCTGCAGCCCGCCGCCATGTCGGGCAGGATCACGATCTTCGACGGCGACAGGATCTTCGCCGTCTCGGCCATGAAGCGGACGCCGCAAAAGGCAATAACGTCGGCGTCCGTGGAAGCCGCCTTGCGTGACAGATCGAGGCTGTCGCCGACGAAATCGGCAAGGTCCTGCAGCTCCGGCGCCTGGTAATAATGGGCGAGGATCACGGCGTTGCGTGTCCGGCGCAGCCGGTCGATCTCGGCGAGGAGGTCGAGCCCGCGGAGGCTCTGCGTCGGTGCGGTCATTGGCTGTTTCCCACTTGCGCGGCGGGCGGTCCCGCCTGCCGGTCGCTCAAGGCGTTTTCGAGGCGGCGGGGCCGATCGAGAAAGGCCGCCTCCTCCTTCCCCGCCGGGTCCACGAACCGTACCGCGACGCTCGCGTCAACCCCTGCAGCGCGCAGCGGCAGGGCAAAGCCGTTCGCCACCAGCCGCATCGCGGCGGTGCGGGCCGCAGTCAGCGCGGCTGGGGCGCGGGCCTGGCGGACCAGGTCGTCGGCCGCCGCCTTGCGGTTGGCCTCGTCGAGCGCCTTCTCGGCCCCCGACAGCGCCATGACCAGCCCGCCCTCGGCCTGCTCGCGCGCGTCCGCCGGCTCGACGGCGGGGCCGGAGAGTTCGAGCGGCGGCAGGGTGACAGTGAGGGTACGGGTCGGCGCGTCCCAGGCGAGATCGCCGCGGCGCAGGCGGGTGAGGTCGAGTCCGTAGCGGACGGTGCCGGGCAGGGTCAGCGTCTTCGACGCGGTGAGCCCGAGTTTGCTGTCCCGCGCCGTCACCACCGCCACGTAGCGCGCGGAATAAGGCACCACCCGCCCCTCGTCCCGCAGCGCCAGCAGCGCGGCGTCGGCGACGGCCGCGGCGTCGCTCTTCGCGGCGGAAGGCGCGCTGGCATGCGGGCGGAGCAGCAGGCCCGCGATCAGCCCGACGACCAGAGCCGGAACGGCCCAAAGGAGCGGCCTCAGGCGCGGGTCCATCGTCCCGCCTCCTCGCGCACCAGGCCGCGCCGCTTGAGATCGATCAGATGGGCGAGCACCGATCGCTCCGCTGCTGGGTGCAGCCTCGGGTCGATGTCGCGATAAAGGTCGGCGACGATGGCGGATATCCATCCCTCCCCCGCCGCCAGCCGGGCGAGGACCTGGCCTTCGCGCTGGTGGCGGTGGGAGATGAGGCGGCGGACATGGTCGTGCGCGTCCGCGATCGCGGGGCCATGGGTCGGATAGTAAAGCTGCTCGGGCCGGGCGAGGAGCTTGTCGAGACTGGCCATATAGGCCGCCATGTCGCCGTCCGGCGGCGCGACGACGCTGGTCGACCAGCCCATGACATGGTCGCCGCTGAACAGCGCCCCTTGCCCCGCGAGCGCGAAGCACAAATGGTTGGATGTGTGCCCCGGAGTGGCGATCGCCTCCAGTATCCAACTTTCGCCTTCCAGCCTTTCGCCGTCGGCGAGCACGCGGTCGGGGCGATAGTCGAGGTCGAAGGCCGCGTCCGTGGGCGGGCCGTCATCCTCGACGAAGAGGGCGGTGCAGCCGACGATGGGGGCGCCGGTCGCGGCCTGGAGGGCGCGGCTGGCGGGGCTGTGGTCGCGGTGGGTGTGGGTGCAGACGATGGCGGCGACCGCCTCGTCTTGGACCGCGGCCAGGAGGTTGGCGATGTGGCCGGGCTCTTCAGGGCCGGGGTCGATGACGGCCACACTGCCCGAGCCGACGATGTAGGTCTGGGTGCCGGTATAGGTGAAAGGCGACGGGTTGGGCGCGAGGAGGCGCCGCAGGTTCGGCCCGAGCCGCTCGATCGTCGCAGGGGCCCCGCCGTCCATCCTCGCCATGTGGCACTGCGGAGACCAGTTTTGAAGGGCGTGGGGACAGCGGCCTCACTGTCCCCGCTTCGGGCGGGCGATTACTGCCCGCTGCGGGCCTTTTCGATCACCTCGCGCAGGGCCGCGGTCACCTTCGCCTTCTGCTCGGCGCTGAGGTCGTCGCGGGCTTCGAGGCGGCTCAGCACATGTTCCAGCTTCTCGACCCGCTCGGCGGACGAGAGCTGCGTGTTGCCGCAGACGAGGATACGGGTGCGCTGGCGGCCGTCGGCGCTGGTCTGGTCGACTTCGTCCTTGGTGCCCGCGCAATTGCCGTTGAGATCGGCGCCGTCCTCGAGCCGGAAGCGATGCACCGCGGCCGCGTCGCCATGCTCGCCGGCATGGTCGCCGGCGCGCTCGATGATGACGATCTTCTCGCTCTTCCTCTCGGGCGCGTCCTGGGCCGAGGCGGCCGGTGCGAGGGCCAAAGCGGCGGCGAGCGCGGCGCCGGTCAGGCAAAGCATCTTCATTGGTCATTCTCCCCTTCTGGTTTTCTGAAATGGACGCGGAAGATCATTGTCTGGTGCAGCGCGCCGTCGGCGTCGGCCAGCTGGATCGTCTCGCCCCCGCTGCCGCTGCGGGCGATTGCGAGGGCGATCGCCCGCTCGATCTGCGCGGCGCGCGCCGGATCGACATGGCCGCTGCGATAGACGAACCGGGTCGCGTGGACGACGCGGATCACCGGCGGCTGCGGCGCGAGGGCGGATTCGGGCGCGACAAAGGTTTCGGGCGCAGGCGGCGCATCCGCCTCGGCAAGGCGCACCGCCTCCGGCTCGGCCGGTTGCGGAGCCGGGGTGGCGGCCTCGGGAGCCGCTTCTACCGAGACCTTGGCGTGGCGACGCGCCTGCGGGACAGGGGCCGGCTTGGGAGCGGGCGCCGCCACGGCGCGTAATGCCAGGCGCGGCGCGGCCGGTGCGGCATTGGGCGCACGGCTGCCGCCGATTGCGAAGCCGGCGAGGCCGATGAGCAAAGCCGCGGCAAAGCCTCCCGCGCTGCGCAGCGGGCTGGCGCGGTGGCGGGCGACCATCTTCAGCCGGCGCTTCAGGCCGCGCACGTCGCTCATCGGGCAGGCGGCGACGAGGCCGGGCGCCGTCGCGGCCTTCACCAAGGCGCGGGCATAGTCGCAGCGCTCGCCGGCGCTGGCGCGGGCGGCGACGGCGGCGTCGCAGGCCAGTTCCTGGTCGGCGCGAAAGGCGCGGAAGGCGATCCATGCGATAGGGTTGAACCAGTTGGCCGCCAGCACCAGCAGCGCCGCGACGTTCCACCACAGGTCGCCGCGGACGTGGTGGGTACGCTCATGCTCCATCGCGAGGCGCCGCTCGGCGGGGCTGTAGCGGCGGCTGAAATCGGTGGGGACGACGATGAGGCGCCGCACCAGCCCGAGCGCCACCGGCCCCTCGACGACACGGCTGACGAAGGTGGCGATGCCCTCGTAGAAAGGCGGCCGCGCAGGCCGTGCATCCCCGGCGAGGCGGCGCAAAAAGGCGCGGTAGCCGAGCCATTGCAGGATGAGGAATATGACCGCGCCCCCGGCCCATGATGCGAGCATGAACGGGATCCACTGCCCTGGCCCGGCCGAAGCCGGCGGAAGCGCGGTCACTCCGCCCGCCGGCGGGATGAAACCGGCGGGTGAACGGATAAGGTCGAGGCTCACCAGCCCGAGCGGCGGCAGCACCAGCCGCGCCGCGGGGATCAGCCACAAGGCGTAAGCCCAGCCTGCGCCGAACAGCCGTGCGACGAGGCCGCGGAGCGCCAGCACCAGCAGCATCGCCGCGGTGACGGCGAGGAAGGTGCCGCCGAGCCAGGCGCTCACGACTTCAGCTCCTTCAGGATGGCCTCGATCTCGGCGATATCCTCGGCGCTCAACCTGTCGCTCGCGGCAAGCTGGGCCACCAGCGGCGTCAGGCGGCCGCCGAACATGCGGTCGATCAGCCGCCCGGATTCGGCGGCGACATAGGCGTCGCGGGCCACGGCGGGGCGGTAGAGGTAGCGGCGGCCGTCCTGCTCATGCGCGAGCAGGCCCTTGCCGAGCAGCCGCGACAGCATGGTCTTGACGGTGGCGAGGCTCCAGCCCCGCTCCGTCGGCACGCGCTCGGCGACCTCGGCTGCGGTGAGCGGCGCCGTCTCCCACAGCACTTCCATGACGGCGTATTCGCCCTCGGCGATGCGCTCCACGGCACGTCCTCCCTTATTGACTACAGATGTAATCATTGCGCGGGTGAACGGCGGATGAATGTCTCCGGCGCTCCTCCCAAGGGGTGTCGGCGCGCTTTACACGGGGGGAGAGAGGTTAATTTGCGTGCACCATCGCAAGCCGCGGAAATCCGCCACTGGCACGCTCTGGCACGGCTCCTGTATCTCTCTCTGCGTCCACAACGCTTCAGGGGGTGGGCCGGCTGCTTTTCTGGTCGCGCCGCCCACCCCCAAAGCAACAGAAGCGGCTCTCGCCCCAACGAGAGCCGCTTCTTTTTTGCACGCGGGACATTTCGGAGCCGTTCCGATATGCAGCCGCGAGCGGAGGGGGAATCGCGATGAGCGTAGCTGAGGAGCGGCGTGCGGGTGGCGCCTGGGCCCTGCCGAAGCGGAAGCGCTTCGTCGCCCACCACAAGCGCGACCGGACCTTCTTCCTGCTGTTCCTCGCCGCCTGCTGGCTCGGCGTCGTGATGGGCTTCTCGCCCGCCGTCGCCAAGCGCTGGGCCGGCCACGCCGCTTATCCAGCGCCGCTCATCCTCCAGGTCCACGCCTTCGCCTTCGGGGCGTGGCTCCTGCTGCTGAGCGCGCAGATCGCCCTCGTGCGCGTGCGGCAGGTGAAGGTGCACCAGAGCCTCGGCCTGATCGGCGTCGGCCTCGTTCCCTTGATGACGGTCACCGCCCTCGCCGCCGAAATCTATTCGCAGCGTTTCCACGTCGCCCATCCGCCGAACAATTACGCCTTCTTCATCCTGCCGATCTTCTACGCGCTCGGCTTCGGCGTGCTGGCCGGCGCCGGCCTCGTCCGCCGCAAGGACCCGGCCGCGCACAAGCGCCTGATCCTGCTCGCGACGAGCATCATCGTCGGCGCAGCTTATGCGCGCTGGTGGGGCGACCCCCTCACCGCCCGCTTCGGCGACGGCTATGTCGGAATGCTGGTCAACACCTTCGCCGGCACCAACCTGCTGCTGCTCGGCGCCGCGCTCTACGACTACGCCACCCGCCGGCGGCTCCACCGCGTCTATGAGATCGGAGTGCCGGCGATTTTGCTCTGCGAGATCGCGACGAGCTTCGTCTACCACTCCCCCGCATGGCTTCCGGTCGCCGCCATCCTCGTCGGACGCTGAGGCGGCGACTCCACCGGAAGGTCAGCCGGCCTTCGCGACCTGCTTGTCGGTGAGGAGCTGCTGGAGCTCGCCGGCTTCGTACATCTCCATCATGATGTCGGAGCCGCCGACGAACTCGCCCTTCACGTAGAGCTGGGGGATGGTCGGCCAGTCCGAATAGGCCTTGATGCCCTGGCGGATCTCGCCGTCCTGGAGCACGTCGACGGTCTCGTAGCCAACGCCGAGATGGTCGAGGATTGCAATCGCCCGGCTCGAAAAGCCGCATTGCGGGAAGAGCGCGGTGCCCTTCATGAACAGGACGACGTCGTTGGAACGGACGAGTTCGTCGATGCGGGTGGTGGCGTCGGTCATGGCAATCCTCGTGCGCCCGGCGATCGGGCCCTTCTAATCTGGGGTGGCGGTGGTGAGCTGCAAGGCGTGGAGCGCGCCGCCCATGCGGCCGCCGAGCGCTTCGTAGACCTTCTGGTGCTGGCGGATCCGCGGCAGCCCACGAAAGCTCTCCGCAACGACGCGGGCGGCATAATGGTCGCCGTCGCCGGCAAGATCGGTGATCTCGACCCGCGCGTCCGGGATGCCTTCCAGGATCAGCGCCTCGATCTCGTCCGCCGCCATCGCCATCGGATCAGCCCTGCGATTCCATCAGCTGGCGCCGCGCCTCGACCATCTTGTGGGCGAGCGCCTCGCGGATGCGGTTCTCGTCGCACTCGACCCCGGCGGAGGTGAGGTCGCCGAGCAGCTTCCTGACCACGTCCTCGTCGCCCGCTTCCTCGAACTCGGCGCGGATCACGTCCTTGGCATAAGCGTCGGCCTCGGCCTCGCTCAGCCCCATCAGCCGCGCCGCCCAGGCGCCGAGCAGCCGGTTGCGGCGGGCGAGGATGCGGAACTGCATCTCCTCGTCGCGGGCGAACTTCGCCTCGAACCCTTTTTCGCGGTCGTCGAACGTCGTCATCGTGCGGCTCCTCGTGAACCCGCGAGATAGGGAGGCGCGCCGCCCCCGTCCAGCGAGCAGTTGCCTTCGCCCGGCGCGCGGGGCAAAGTGCGCGCCGTCCAGACATTGCAAACGGGGGTTGGCAGTGACGGAGACCAGAACCTACCCGATCGAGCGGATCGGCGGCACCGACCGCATCGCGTCGCTCGACGTCCTGCGCGGCGTCGCCATCCTCTTCATCCTGTTCATGAACATCCCTTGGATGGGCTATTACGCGCCCACCATCGGCGATCCGCGGCTGGTCAGCTGGACCGGCTTCGACCGCATGGCCTTCGGCTGGATGATCGGCCTGTGGGGCACCCAGCGGGGCCTGCTCGAAATCCTGTTCGGCGTGGGGATCATGATCATGGCTCGGCGGGCGATGACGGCGGACGCGCCGGTGGCGATCGCCGACCTCCATTACCGGCGCAACTGGCTGCTGATCGTCTTCGGTCTGTTCAACGCCCTGGTGCTGCTGTGGGGCGGCGACATCCTCCTCCCCTATGGAATGACGGCGTTGATGCTGTTCCAGTTCCGGCTTTTGAAGGTGCCGACCAAGCTCCTCCTCGCCCTCCTCTTCCTGCTCGGTGCCATGGGCTCCGGCGTGAACAGCTACGTCCAGCGGGCCGAGGCGCGCGATGCGGCGGCTGAGGTCGCGGCGGCGAAGGCGGCCCACCGGCCGGTGGCCAAGGAACTCGCCGAGGCCGCGGCGCCCTGGGACAAGGCGGTCAAGAACGCCGTCCCGTTCGCGCAGAACCCCGAGAAGCAGAAGGCGGTCGAGAAGGTCCATGCCACCCGCATGGGCCCGTTCGGCGCCTACGCGCTCGGCGCCTGGGGCGACTGGGCGGAGATGTATCAGGCGCCCGGTTTCTTCGCGACCCTGGCCGAGATTGCGGGGACGATGCTGCTCGGCATGGCGCTGTTCGAACTCGGCATCCTCCAGGGCAGGGCGCGACGATCAGCCTATGTCGCGCTCCTGCTCGTCGGCTACGGTATCGGCATTCCGATGCGCATCTGGGGCTATCAGGAGATTCTGCTCTTCTCGCCGGAGCCGAAAATCTGGTGGTTCAGCCAGGACATATCCCGCATCGCGATGACGCTCGGCCATATTGGGCTCATCCAGCTGCTCCTGCTGAACGGGCCGGGCCGGGCCTTGCTCTGGCCCTTCCAGGCGGCGGGGCGGATGCCGCTCACCACCTACCTCTTCCCCTCGTTCCTGACGATGTGGCTGCTGTTCCCCGGCTTCGGGCTCGGCCTTCACGGCCGCTGGGGCTTCGGCGGCCTAATGACCTGCGCGGCGATCATCATCGCGGGCGAAGTGGTCGCCACCAACCTGTGGATGCGCTGGTACGAGACCGGCCCGATGGAATGGCTGTGGAAAGGCCTCGCCTATGGCCGCCGGATGCCGTTCCGCAGGCGGCCCGCCGAGGTGTCGCTGCCGACGGACGCAGTGCCCGCCGAATAGCGTCAGGCTGGACACGCCCAAGCGAAGTCGGCGATGCTCGACCGATGCCGGTTCTCCTCGCTCTGCTCGCCGCCGCTGCACTGCCACCCGCGCCGCCCCGGTTTGCGCTGGCCTGGGCCGCGGCACCGGCCGCCACGGCTGCGAGCCTCGACCCGGTCCGCGGCGCCCTTCCGGGTGCCTCGGACGCGGAGGCCACCGCCTGGCGCGATCTCAAGGCCTATGCGGATGCGTGCATTCTCAAGTCGGCCGAGGCGACCCGGACCGAGCTGCGTGCGCTCGGCTACGAGCCGACGGCCCTCTCCTCCGGCGCCTATACGGACCGGACGTGCCGCGCCGCGCAGGGTCTGCTGGTGGTGCGCGCCCAGTACGACACATGGGAGGCGTTTGCCGCCGCGCGGCGTGAAGCCTGGCCCGCCTTCGCCGCTTACCGCGCCGCAGTCCGCAATGCCGAGAGCGTCGCCCAAAATCGCGTCGAGGCAGTATCGGACGGGAAGGCGGCCGCGGCGCCTCTCGGGGAGCGGCTGGCGGCGCGGGTGGTGGGCGAGCAGGTCCTCCGCCTCGCCTCCGCAGACCTATCGGGGGACGATGGCCCCAGCCCACCGGTCACCGAGCAGGTGTCGGCGGGCGCCCGGCCCCTCCTCGAAGCCTTGCTGTCCGTCGAGACCGCCCGCCACGACGAGCGCAACACCGATTGGCTGCGCGCCGAGGTCGAGCGCTCCGGCTGGCCCGCCCGCAGCACCGTCGGCGGCGCCGGGGCCGAAGCGGCGTGGCTGCTCGTCCAGCACGCCGACCATGACCCCGCCTTCCAAGCGCGGATGCTCAAGCTGATGGCGCCGCTCGCCGCGCGCGGCGACGTGCCGCGGCGCAATTACGCCTTTCTCTACGACCGGGTGATGATGAAGGTCGCCGGACGCCAGCGCTACGCGACCCAGTATCGCTGCGAGAACGGGCACTACCGGCCGGCCGCGCTCGAGGATCCGGCGCGGGTCGAGGCGCTTCGCGCGGAGGCAGGGCTCGGCACGGTCGCCGAGAATACCGCCCGGATCGAGCGGCTCTACGGCAGAAGCTGCGCGGCGGGCGACTAGCCGACGGTCACCACAAGCTTCCCCACCGCCTTGCGCGCGGCCATCCAGGCTATCGCTTCGGCGCCCTGCTCCAGTGGCCAGGTGCGGCTGACTTTCGGGGCGACCTTCCCTTCGTCCCACAGGCGGAACAGGGTGGCGATGTGCGCCGCGTTCGCCTTCGGGTCTCGGGCGGCGAAGGCCCCCCAAAAGACGCCGCAGACGTCGCAGCTCTTGAGCAAGGTGAGGTTGAGCGGCAGCTTTGGAATGCCGGCCGGGAAGCCGACGACGAGGTAGCGCCCCTCCCACGCGATCGCCCGCAGCGCCGGCTCGGCATAGTCGCCGCCGACCGGATCGTAGACGATGTCGGCGCCGTTCGGACCTACGGCATCCTTGAACAGCTGGGCGAGCGCCTTCGAACCCTCCTTGTCGAACGGTCCGCGCGGATAGACGAGGGTTGCGTCGGCGCCCGCCTCGCGGGCGACCTCGGCTTTCTCATCCGACGAGACTGCGGCGACGACCCGCGCGCCATAAGCCTTGCCAAGTTCGACCGCCGCCAGCCCGACACCGCCCGCCGCGCCAAGCACCAGCAGGGTCTGCCCCGCCTGCAGCCGGCCGCGGTCGAGCAACGCGTGGATCGATGTCGCGTAGGTGAGGATCAGCGCCGAACCATCCTCGAAGCTGCGCTCGGACGGCAGCGGCAGCGCCATCGCGGCGGCGACCACCACTTTCTCCGCCAGGCCGCCATGGCCGATCATCGCGATCAGCCGGTCTCCTTCGCGCCAACCCGAGACCGCCTCCCCGACAGCCTCGACCACGCCCGCGATCTCGCCGCCCGGCGCGAAGGGCCGCGGCGGCTTGAACTGGTATTTGTCCTCGATGATGAGGACGTCCGGATAGTTGATCGCGCAGGCCTTCACCCGCACGAGCAGCTGGCCCGGGCCGGGTGCCGGGTCCGCCACCTCCTCCAGCACCAGCGTCTCCGGCCCTCCCGGCGCCCTCGACAGCAAGGCCTTCATCGCGCCGCCTCCGGAAACAGCGGGAGCTTGGCCACGTCCGCGGGCTCGTGCTGGATGATCACCTTGGCGTGGAGGTTGCGGGCGATCGCCTCGAACCGCGCCATCGACGCCACCGTCTGGCTGCGGCTGGTGTTGAAGCCCGGCACCCCGCCGCTCGTCCGGTTCTCGGTGAAATGGTAGAGATCGCCCGACAGCAGCACCGGCCCCGTCTTGGGCAGCCGCACGAGCAGGCTGTGGTGGGCCTCGGTATGGCCCGGCATGTCGAGCATGACGACGCTGCCGTCGCCGAACACGTCGCGGTCGCCTGTCACCCGCTCGACCCTGCCGCCGGCGCCGAGCCACGGCGCGATACGGTCGGACTTGCGCTCCTTCAGCGTCTCGAAATCGCCGGCGCCGATCAGCAGGCTGGCCTTCGGGAAGAGCGGAAGCTGGCCGGTATGATCGTCATGGCGGTGGCTGATCCCGACATAGGTCACCTGCTCCGGCCGCACGCCGATGCGGGCCAACTGGGCGGGAAGCGTCGTCTTCATGCTGGCGGTGAACGGCCCGTCCGTCTCGCTGTGCCCGGCAAGCTCGGCTGGAAAGCCGGTGTCCCAAAGCAGATACTGCCCGCCATGGCGGATCAGGTAGCAGCTGTCGGTCAGCGTCTTGGTGCGGCCGGTATAGGCGTAAGTGTCGGAGAAGGTGTTGAGGTCGCTGACGACGACGCTGCCGCAATCAAGACGCCACAGCACGATGTCGGCGGGCGGCGCGTTAAAACCGCTCGCGGCGAGCCACGCGACAGCAAGTGCGATTGACCTGCGCGTCATCGGCAATTCCCCTTCCACGGCCGGCCATAAGCGGGATCGCTGCCGAACGGCAATGGCGACCCCCCAGCGCCTTATACGGGACGTAGAGAACATGCGCAGCGGTGCCAGCCTTGCCCTGCCGCTACCAAGCGGAGACAGAGGCCGAGAAATTGACGAAATATTGTCCGCCTTTGAATCCAGCGGCGGCGACCAGCAACTGGATCTGATAGGTCTGGGAGCCGGCTTGAGTAGCCTGCCCGATCCAGTAGCTGCCGGCCGGCTGGTCGGGGAGCGCGGGCTGCACCGCGGGAAATCCCGCGGAGCCAAAGATGCTGCCCTGCGACACATTGAAGCCCGTGATAATCACCGTGTCGCCCCGGCTGGGGTCGATGGCCAAGGAATTCCAGCCGATCTTCGAACCAGTGGGCACCACTGAGCAAAGTTCCATCGTGGCTTCGCCGGTGCTGCCGTTCGTCACCTGATTGTCGAACATGTAGATGCCGCTCTCCACCTGACCCGCATTGGCCACGACGAACGCGGTGTCGATGGCGATGACGATCGACGCGGAAGGATCGACCCGAATGGGCGTACCTCTCTTACGCCCTGTTCGAAACGTCATTGCCCTGAACCTTTTGGAGAGACTGGCCGCTGCCGAGCCTTCGTCGACAGCGGCGGGTGTCGGGAGACAAGGATCAGTTCGACGTCAGGTAGGGATTCCAGTTGATAACGTATTGGGTGGGATGAAGGCCGCCCATCGTGACCAACAACTGGATCTGGTAGGTCTGGGCGCCGGCTTGAGTAGCCTGCCCGATCCAGTAGCTGCCGGCCGGCTGGTTCGCGAGCGCGGGCTGCACTTCCGGAAAGCCCGCCGAGCCAAAGACGCTGCCCTGCGACACGTTGAAGCCCGTGATGATGACCGTGTCGCCGTGGCTGGGGTCGATCGGAACGCTCTCAAACCCGATCAGCGAGCCGTTCGAGACAACAGTGTTAAGTTCCATGCTGCCTTCGCCGCTGCTGCCGTTGCTGACCTGATTGTCCATCATGCTCACTCCGGCGCTGATGTTCACGCCTTGCTGCTGACTGACGTAGGCCGTGTCGACGGCGACGATGATTGAAGCATCCGGTTGGAGCAGGCTCTGGCGCGTGCCAAGGGTTGCAGTGTTGGCCATGACGGCCTCCTTTCGATTTGGGGAAGCCCGCGGAGCGGGGAAGCAGGGGGGTTATTGTACCGAGATGGACGGATTGACGGTACATTGAACGAGAGACCCTCCCGTTTGCGTCACGATCAGGTCGATAGAGTAACTGTCCGTGCCTGCTGCCGCGGCGGTGCCGACGAACACACCGGTACCGTCGTTTTCCGGCTGACCCGCTGATCCCCAGACGGGGCTGCTGCCGATCGCATTAAGCTTCGGCTTCGGCAACGTACTGGTTGGATCGATGTTATAGATGCTCCAGTAAACCTTGGAGCCCTGCGGGACGCCGGTAGTCAATGTGGCAGTCCCTTCGCTGCTTGGCTGACTGCCTGGTTCGTCCGTTCGGTTGTCCACAAGGTAAATACCGGCGGTCGACCCGGTTTGAACCGCATTCGTATCGACCCAGACCTGGATATATGCAGTCGCCATCGTACAGCCCTCCGTGAAGGTGGTTTATTCAGGGTTACAGGTGGCCGCTCGTTTGAATCATTAACAGCGAATCGAGCACAACTCGATTTATTGCATATCAAAGGTCAATTAACTACGCTGTATTCCGGAAATTGATCCATTTTATCTTTGAATGCATCCGTTGTGCACAGCATATAGGGGACAGCCGTCACTGCGACCGATTTAGGGCGTTCGCTTGGTTGCCGGTGCTGACGTGGTTCTTCTATCGCAGGCGCACAGACCGTGGCGTCACTGCGTATACGTTGCGCTCGTCTTCCCGCGTACTTCCTCCGCGGCAACGCCGGGCGCCAGCTCGATCAGCCGGAACGGGCTCTGGTGGTCCGGCCGCTGGAAGACGGCGAGATCGGTGATGATCATGTCGACGACGTTCTTCCCCGTCAGCGGCAGCGTGCATGCCGGAATGAACTTCGGGTCGCCGCTCTTGGCATTATGCTCCATCACGACGATGATCTTCTTGACGCCGGCGACGAGGTCCATCGCCCCGCCCATGCCCTTCACCATCTTGCCCGGGATCATCCAATTGGCGATGTCGCCATTCTCGGCCACCTCCATCGCGCCCAGGACGGTGAGGTCGATATGGCCGCCGCGGATCATCGCGAAGCTCTGCTCGGAGCCGAAATAGCTCGACGAGGGGAGCTCGCTGATCGTCTGCTTGCCGGCGTTGATCAGGTCCGGATCGACCTCGTCGTCATAGGGAAACGGGCCGATTCCGAGCATCCCGTTCTCGCTCTGCAGAGTGACCTCCATCCCCGCCGGGATGTTGTTGGCGACCAGCGTCGGGATGCCGATGCCGAGATTGACGTAATAGCCGTCGCGAAGCTCCTTGGCGGCGCGGGCGGCCATCTGGTCGCGGGTCCAGGCCATTATGCCGCCTCCCGCTGCCGCACGGTGCGGAACTCGATCTTCTTCTCGTAGGGCGCGCCGAGGATCATGCGCTTCACGTAGATCGAGGGGAGATGGATGCAGTCCGGGTTCAGGCTGCCCACGGGCACGATCTCCTCGACCTCGGCGACGGTCATGTGGCTGGCCGTGGCCATCGGCTGGTTGAAGTTGCGGGCGGTCTTGCGGAAGACGAGGTTGCCGCTCTCGTCGGCCTTCCAGCCCTTGACGATGGCGAGGTCGGCGCGGATGCCGCGCTCCAGGATATAATCCTCGCCGTCGAAATTCTTCACCTCCTTGCCGTCGGCGACCTGGGTGCCGACGCCGGTCTTGGTGTAGAAGCCCGGAATGCCCGCCCCGCCGGCACGGCAGCGCTCTGCCAATGTGCCCTGGGGGCAGAATTCGACCTCGAGCTCGCCCGCCAGATATTGCCGCTCGAACTCCTTATTCTCGCCGACATAGGAGGAGATCATCTTGCGGATCTGGCGGGTGCGGAGCAGCTTGCCGAGCCCCTCATTGTCGATCCCGGCATTGTTCGCGGCGATCGTCAGGTCCTTGACGCCGCTCGCCTGGATCGCCTCGATCAGCCGCTCGGGGATTCCGCACAGGCCGAAGCCGCCCGCGGCGATGGTCATGCCGTCGGTCAGCAGCCCGTTAAGCGCGGCCTCCGCATTG
>NZ_DASWQI010000091.1:0-17077 GCF_036403745.1 Allosphingosinicella sp. | reverse complement strand
GCCCGCATTGAAGGCACCGGCCGCGACGGCCGCATCACCCGCGCCGACGTCGACCGCGCGGTCGCCGCGGCGACGACCGTCCAGCAAGGCCCCCGCACCACCGCGCAGCCGCAGGTTTCCGAAGCCAACGCCCAAGGCCTGCGCTCCCACTCGGTCCCGCACGACCGCATGCGGCTCAAGATCGCCGAGAACATGCTCGCCTCGGTCACCGAGGCGCCGCACGTCACCGCCGTCTTCGAGGCCGACTTCACCGCCATCCAGCGTCACCGCGACCGCCACAAGGCTGCCTGGGCGCGGCAGGGGGTGAAGCTGACCTTCACAGCCTACATGGTCGCCGCGGCGGCCGAGGCGATGAAGGTCGCGCCGGCGATCAACAGCCGCTGGCATGACGACCGGCTCGAACTGTTCGACGACATCAACATCGGCGTCGGCACCGCGCTCGGCGAAAAAGGCCTGATCGTCCCCGTCCTCCGCAATGTCGAGACGTTGAGCCTCAAGGGCATCGCCGCCGGCCTCGAAAGCCTGATCGACAAAGCCCGGCGGGAGCAGCTGAGCGGCAAGGACGTCTCCGGTGGCACCTTCACGATCTCCAACCACGGTGTCTCGGGCTCGCTCTTCGCCAGCCCGATCATCATCGCCCGCGGCCAGGCGGCGATCCTCGGCGTCGGCAAGCTCGAAAAGCGCGTCGTGGTGCGCGAGGTCGACGGCACCGACACGATCCAGATCCGCCCCATGGCCTATGTCTCTCTGACCATCGACCACAGAGTCGTCGACGGCCACCAGACCAACGCCTGGCTCAGCCGCTTCGTCGACGTGCTGGAGACCTGGCCGGCGGAGTGACCTTGCCGGAGCGGAACGGACCGCCGCCGCGGCGGTTCAGGGAACCGGCAACCACCGGAGCGCGCCGATGGCCGAAGACAAGGAACCGCACCTCAGCGAGGAGGAATCGCAGGAGGTCGAGGAGCGCAGCCCGCCCAAGGCCAAGGTCGTCCACGCCGCCGTCGTCAAGCAGGGCGAGGACGAGCTGGAGCGGCCCCTCGGCTCGCTCTTCTGGTCCGGCCTCGCCGCCGGGATCGCGATCATGGCGTCCCTGTCGGCCCAGGCCGCGCTCCACATGCGGCTCCCCGACGCGCCGTGGCGGGAGCTGGTCGCCGGCTTCGGCTATTGCCTCGGCTTCATGATCGTCATCCTCGGCCGGATGCAGCTCTTCACCGAGCACACCACCGTCGCCGTCCTGCCGCTGATGCGCGAGCGCACCGGCGCCAACCTGGTGCGGACGCTGCGCCTGTGGACCATCGTTTTCGCCGGCAACGTGCTCGGCGCCGCGATCATCGCCGCCGCCTGCGTCTACCTGCGCTTCCAGTCGAAGGAGCTGACCGACGCGATGGTCGAGGTCTCCTCCAAGCTCTTGGAGAAGAGCGCGCTCGATGTGATGCTGCAGGGCATCCCCGCCGGCTTCCTGATCGCCTCGGTCGCCTGGATCCGCTCGGCCGCCGACGATTCCAGCTTCTGGATCATCCTCGTCCTCACCTACGCGATCGCCATCTGCGGCTTCACGCACGTGATCGCGGGCGCCGCGGAGGCCTTCTTCCTCCTGTGGAGCGGCCACGCCAATGTGGGCTGGGTGTTCGGCACCTTCCTCCTCCCGGCGCTGGCGGGGAACATCATCGGCGGCACCGGCCTCTTCGCCATGCTCGCCCACGCGCAGGTGAAGGAGGAGATCTGAGCTTGCGGCGGCGGTCCGCGCCGCTAGCATCGCCGCCGTGACCGAGATCCGCCCCTTCCTCCGCCGCGGCGAGCCCGCCCCGTGGTTCCGCGCCCACGCGATCGGCGGCTCGCCGAGCTACACCTTCCACACCGTCGCCGGCCGGCACGTGCTGATGCTGTTCGTCGGCGCTGCTGAGAAAGCCGAGGCAGCGGCCGCGCTCGCCTTGGTCCACCGCCATCGGGCCCTGTTCGACGACGAGAATGCCTGCTTCTTCGGCGTGACCTGCGATCCGGCCGATGCCGCCGAGGGCAGGGTCGCCCAGTCGCTCCCCGGCATTCGCTTCTTCCTCGACGAAAGCGGCGAGATCAGCCGCCTCTACGGCGCCTTGGCCGAGGGGGGCGCCTACCGCCCCTTCTGGCTGCTCCTCGACCCGGCGCTGCGCGCGCTTGCCCTGCTGCCGCTCGAGCGAGGCGCCGAAGCCATCGCCGCGCTCGCCGCCGCCGTGCAGCAGCCCCGTGGCGACGAATGGGCGCCGGTCCTCGCCGTCCCCAACGTCCTTGAGCCGGACCTCTGCCGCCGCCTCATCGCCCTCTACGAGGAGACAGGCGGCGAGCCCTCCGGCTTCATGCGCGAAGTGTGCGGCAAGACCGTCCTCCTCACCGATCCCGGCCACAAATTGCGCCGCGACTGCAGCATCGACGATCCGCGCCTGCGCGCCCTGCTTCTCGACCGCGTCAAGGCGAGCATCGTGCCGATGGTCGCCCGCGCCTTCCAGTTCGAGGCGACGCGGATGGAGCGCTATCTGGTCGGCTGCTACGATTCCGGCACCGGCGGCCATTTCCGCCCGCACCGCGACAACACCACCAGGGGCACCGCCCACCGCCGCTTCGCCGTCTCGATCAACCTGAACGCCGGCGACTATGACGGCGGCGACCTGCGCTTCCCCGAATTCGGCCCGCGCACCTACCGCCCACCGACCGGCGGCGCGGTCGTCTTCTCCTGCTCGCTCCTCCACGAAGCCACGCCGGTGACCCGGGGCACCCGCTACGCCTTCCTCCCTTTCCTCTACGACGAAGCCGCCGCGAAGCAGCGCGAGGCGAACAACCCGCATCTGGCGGAGGAACTGGGGGCGTACCGGGCCTGACGCCTAGCGCGCCGGAGGCGTCAGCTTGATCTCGTAGAGCTGGGGCCAGTTCTTGCCAGTGACGAACAGTCGGTTGGCCTTCGCGTCATAGGCGATGCCGTTCAGCACGCTGTCCTCGTCCTTCATGTTGGGGAGCGCGAGATCGCGCAGCTCGATCCAGCCTTTCACATTGCCCGTGGCCGGGTCGATGCGCACGATCTTGGTGGTCATCCATACGTTGGCGAAGATTTCCCCGCGCACATATTCCACCTCGTTGAGATGCAGGACCGGGTCGCCCTGGTCGGTGACCTGGACGCGGCGCACCTCCTTGAGCGTCGCCGGATCGAGGAAGCGCAGCTCCGACGTGCCGTCGCTCATGATGATGTTCTTGCCATCTTGGGTCAGCGCCCAGCCCTCGCCCGGATAGCGGAAGCTGCCGGTCTGCTTGAGGTCGGAGCGGCGCCAGCGAAAGCCGATGCCGTTCTGCCAGGTGAGGCTGAGGATGTCGGGACCCCAATTGACGATGCCCTCGCCGAAATAGAGCGACGACACCGGCACGGAGCGGATCAATTCCCCCGTCTCCAGCTTCACCTCGCGGATCGAGGAGCGGCCGTTGAGGCCGGTGCTCTCCCACATATGGCCGTCGAGGTAGAACAGCCCTTCGGTGAACGCCTTCGGGTCGTGCGGGTAAGCGTGGACGACCCGGTAGCCAAAGACCGGCGTCGGCTTCGGCGGCGGCGGCGCGGCGGCCTGCGCGCAACCGGCCAGCGGGAGGAGCAGGGGCGCGAGGAGGAGGGGGGAGAGCCGCTTCATCACGGGCGGTTCATGGTGAGGAGGTCGTAGGTGGCGACCGCCTCGTCCTTCTGGTTGTAGACGTACACGGCCCAGCGCACTTCGCCTTTCTCCTCGTCCCGGATGCTCTTGGTCTTGACACTAAGCTCCACCCGCATCGCATCGCCAGGATAAAGCGGCGTCTGGAAGCGCAAATTCTCCAGCCCCGTATTGGCGAGCACCGGCCCCGGCGCCGGATCGACGAACAGGCCGGCGGCGAAGCTCAGGATCAGATAGCCGTGCGCCACCCGCCCCTCGAAGATCGGGCTCGCCTTGGCCGCCTCGTCGTCCATGTGGGCGTAGAAGGTATCGCCGGTAAAGTGCGCGAAATGCTCGATATCCTCGAGCGTCACGGTCCGGCTCGCGGTCTTGAGCGTATAACCGATCTCGAGTTCCGAAATGCGTTTGCGGAACGGGTGCACCTCGCCCTCGACCTTCGGCGCGCCCGGCAGCCATTGCTTGACGATGCTGGAGAGCACCGCCGGCGAGCCCTGCAGCGCCGTCCTCTGCATGTAATGCGCGACGCCGCGCACCCCTCCCATTTCCTCGCCGCCCCCCGCGCGTCCCGGTCCGCCGTGGACGAGGACGGGGAGGGGGGAGCCGTGGCCGGTCGATTCCCTGGCGCTGGTGCGGTCGAGGATCAGCATCCGCCCGTGATAGGCGCCGGCGCCGAGCACGAACTCTTCCGCAACCGCCTTGTCGAAGGTGAACAGCGACAGCGCGAGGCTTCCCATCCCGCGGTTGGCCAGCGCGATGGCGTCGTCCAGGTCGCGATACGGCATGATCGTCGACACCGGCCCGAACGCCTCGATGTCGTGCACCGCGTCGGTGCCCCAGGGATCGTCGGTGCGAAGCAGGATCGGCGCCATGAACGCCCCGTTTCCGGCGACCGGCGAGACGTCGGGATCGCCCGACACGATGCGTGCCGACTTGGCCAGCTCCGCCACCGCCGCGCGGACGCCGGTCAGCTGCGCGCGGCTGGCGAGGGCGCCCATCGTCACGCCTTCCTCGCGCGGGTCGCCGATCCGCGCCTGCCCAAGCCGCTCGGTCAGCGCCGCCTGGACGGCGTCGAGATGCTGGGCCGGCGCCATGGCACGGCGGATGGCGGTGCATTTCTGCCCCGCCTTGACCGTCATCTCGCGCGCCACTTCCTTTATGAACAGGTCGAATTCCGGCGTCCCCGGCGCCGCGTCGGGTCCCAGGATCGAGGCGTTCAAACTGTCGCGCTCGGCGATGAACCGTACGCTCTCCCGCGCGATCACCGGGTGCGACTGGAGCTTCATCGCCGTCTGCGCCGAGCCTGTGAAGCTCACCACGTCCTGCAAGGTCAGATGGTCGAACAGATCGCCGACCCCGCCCATGATCAGTTGCAGCGCGCCCGGCGGCAGCACCCCCGCCTCGATCATGATGCGGAACGCCGCTTCCGTCAGATACCCCGTCGCCGAGGCCGGCTTGACGATCGCCGGCACCCCGGCGAGCAGGGTCGGCCCGAGCTTCTCCAGCATCCCCCAGACCGGAAAATTGAAGGCGTTGATATGCACCGCCACGCCCTGCAGCGGCGTGTAGACATGCTGCCCTACGAAGCTGCCGCCCTTCGACAAAGGCTCCATGGCGCCGTCGATCAGCACCCGCCCGTTCGGCAGCTCGCGCCGCCCCTTGGACGAAAAGGAAAAGAGCGTCCCCGCGCCGCCCTCTATGTCGATCCAGCCGTCGGTCCGCGTCGCGCCGGTCTGGTAGGAAAGCTCGTACAGCTCCTCCTTGCGCGCCATGATCGCATTGGCGAGGTCCTTCAGCATCCACGCCCGCTCGTGGAAGGTCAGGCGCCGCAGCGCCGGTCCGCCCACCCTCCGCGCGTGGCGGAGCATGCCTTCGAAATCGAGTCCCTCACTCCCGGTCAGCGCGATCGTTTCGCCGCTGACGGCGCTCTCCACCTCGGCGAGGCCACCCGGCGCTTCGTACCAGCGGTCCTGGGCATAGTTGAGGAGGGTCTGCGTCTTCATTCCAACTCCTTGCACCCCACCCGTTCGGGCTGAGCTTGTCGAAGGCCTGCCCTTCACTTGCTGCCTAAGGGAAAGGGCAGGTCTTCGACAAGCTCAGGCCGAACGGGCTATGGGCCATACGCGCTGCGTGAGCATAAGGGGTAGAGAATGCCGCAACCCGTGAGGCCCATCGTCCTTTCCGACGTCGAGGCAGCGCGCGAGCGCATTGCCGGCACTGTGCTGCGCACCCCGCTCGTTCGTCTCGACCTCGGCCCAGCCATGCCGGACGTGCGCCTCAAGCTCGAAAATCTCCAGCCGACCAACGCCTATAAGATACGCGGCGCCGCCAATGCCGTGGCGATGCTGTCGCCGGCGCAGCGCGCCCGCGGCGTCTGGACGATCAGCGCCGGCAATGCCGGGCAGGGCGTCGCCTATGCCGCGCGGGCGGCCGGCATCCCCTGCTCGGTCGTCGCCATCGAGACGGCGCCGCAAACCAAGCTCGACCGCATGCGCGCGCTCGGGGCGAACATCGTCCCCGTCTCCTACCAGCAAGCCTGGCAGGCCGCCGAAGCCCATGCTTTCGACGGCATGGACGGCATCTTCATCCACCCGTTCGACGATCATGATTTCATCGCCGGCCACGGCACGATGGGCCTCGAAATCCTGGAGGATTGCCCGGACGTCGCGGCGATCGTCACCGCGATCGGCGGCGGCGGCCTCATCACCGGCGTGGCGAGCGCGGTGAAGGCGCTGAAGCCCGGCGTCCGCGTCTACGGCGCCGAACCCGAATCAGGGGCGCCCTACGCCCTGTCCCTGAAGGAAGGCGGCCCCCGCCGCTTCCCCGACTGGCAGGCGAGCTTCGTCGACGGCGCCGGCGGCCAGAGCGTCACCCAGCGCATGTGGGACCGGATGCGCCCCGTGGTGGATGGCGCGATCACCGTCACCCTCGACCAGACAAGCGAGGCGATGCGCCTCATCGCCGAAAAGGCGCGGGTGATCTCGGAAGGCGCGGGTGCGCTCTCTGTGGCCGCAGCGCTGACCGGCGAGGCAGGGGAGGGCCCCATCGTCTGCGTCGTCTCCGGCGGCAACATCGACCTGAAGACCTTCGCCGAGCTTTTGACTGGCTGAGGCGGCACTTGGGACAGTCTATCGATTGTCCCCGCTCCGGCGTTGAACGGGGACAGTCAATAGACTGTCCCCTGCGGACTCACTGCCCCGTGAAGTTCGGCTTCCGCTTGGCCATGAACGCCGCGACCCCCTCGCGGTAATCGTCCGAGAAGCCCAGATCCCGCATCGCATCGCGCTGCAGGTCGAGTTCCTCGCTCAGGCTATGCTCCCAGCTCTCGCGGATCATCGCTTTGATTCGTGCCAATCCCCGGGTCGGCGCGGCGGCGAACCGCTCCGCGAGCGCGTCCACCTCGGCATCGAGAGCCTCGTCCTCGACCGCCTTCCAGATCAGGCCCCACTCGGCCGCTTTCTCCGCCGGCAGCGGCTCCGCGGTCAGCGCCAGCCCCAGCGCCCGCGCCTGGCCGACGAGGCGCGGCAGCACCCATGTCCCGCCGCTGTCGGGAATGAGGCCGATCGCGGCGAAGGACTGGATGAATTTCGCCGATTTCGCCGCGACGACGATGTCGCAGGCGAGCGCGATGTTCGCCCCTGCGCCCGCCGCCACGCCGTTCACCCGCGCGATGACGGGGAAGGGGAGGGAGGTGATGCGGCGGATCAACGGATTGTAATAGGTCTCCACCGAATGCCCGAGGTCCACCGCCTCGCCCGGCGCCACCGCCCGGTCGCCGAGATCCTGCCCGGCGCAGAAGCCGCGTCCGGCGCCGGTGATCACCAGCACCCGCGCGCCGTCCAGCGACGAAAGCGCGTCGGCGACCTCCTCGTGCATCTGCACGGTGAAGCTGTTGAGGCGCTCCGGCCGGTTCAAAGTGAGCCGGGCCACGCCCTCCGCCAGCTTGAAGTCGATCGTCTCGTAGGTCATGCCCCGGTCATGGACGCGAACGCCAGAGCCGACAAGATCGCCCGGGCGATGCTCGCGGCGGAGGGCACCGGCCCCGCCTGGGGCATCGCGATCGAGGAAGCGCGGGAAGGCTATGCGCGTGTCCGCATGGCCGTCACCGCCGCGATGCTGAACGGCCACGGCACCGCCCACGGCGGCATGCTCTTCGCGCTCGCCGACTCGGCCTTCGCCTATGCCTGCAACAGCCGCAACTTGCGTACGGTCGCTGCCCAAGCCTCGATCGTCTTCCTGGAAGCCGCCCGCGATGGCGACGTGCTGATCGCCGAGGCGCAGGAGCGCGCGCTCGTCTCCCGCTCCGGCGTCTACGACGTCTCGGTGCGAACATCCGACGGCCGCCCCATCGCCGAGTTCACCGGCTTCTCCCGGAGCGTGGGAGGCGAGGTTGTCACAGAGGAATCGAAACCGTTGCCGTCACCCCGGACTTGATCCGGGGTCCACCTTTCCTTCACAGCGGCCGCGAAGAAGATGGATCCCGGATCAAGTCCGGGATGACGGAGCACGCGAAATGACCGAAGCCTTCATTTGCGACGCCGTGCGCACCCCCATCGGCCGCTACGGCGGCGCCCTCGCCCATGTCCGCGCCGACGACCTCGCCGCCATCCCGATCCGCGCCCTCCTCGAGCGCAACCCGCGCGTCGATTGGTCCGAGTTGGACGACGTCATCCTCGGCTGCGCCAACCAGGCCGGCGAGGACAATCGCAACCTCGCGCGCATGGCCGGGCTCCTCGCCGGCCTCCCCGACAGCTCCGGCGGCGTCACTCTCAACCGCCTCTGCGGCTCGGGCATGGACGCGGTGGCGATGGCGGCCCGCGTGATCCGCGGCAGCGAGGCGGACATGCTTGTCGCCGGCGGCTCGGAGAGCATGAGCCGCGCCCCGTTCGTCATGGCCAAGGCGACCAGCGCCTTCGACCGCAACGCCGAAATGTACGACACCACCATCGGCTGGCGCTTCGTCAATCCCAAGATGAAGGACGCGTACGGCGACGACACCATGCCCTCCACGGCTGAGAACGTGGCTGAGGAGTTCCAGATAAGCCGCGAGGATCAGGACGCTTTCGCCGTCCGCAGCCAGGAGAAGGCGTCCCGCGCGCGAGACAATGGCCGCCTCGCCGCCGAGATCGTCCCCGTCTCCATCCCCCAGCGCAAGGGCGACGCGCTCACCGTCGACCGCGACGAGCACCCCCGCAAGACCAACGTAGAGGCGCTCGGCAAGCTCCGCCCCATCGTCCGCGCCAATGGCACCGTCACCGCCGGCAACGCCTCGGGCGTCAACGACGGCGCCGCGGCGATGCTCGTCGCCTCCGAGGGCGCCGCCAGGCGCAACCACCTCACCCCCCGCGCCCGCATCGTCGGCGCCGCCGTGGCCGGCGTCCCGCCCCGCATCATGGGCATCGGCCCGGCGCCGGCGTCGCTGAAGCTACTCAAGCGCCTCGGCCTCACCATCGCCGACATGGACGTCATCGAGATCAACGAGGCCTTCGCCGCCCAGGCGCTCCCGGTGCTGCGCCTGCTTGGCGTCCCGGACGACGCGCCCCACGTAAACCCCAACGGCGGCGCCATCGCGCTCGGCCACCCGCTCGGCATGTCCGGCGCCCGCCTGGCCCTCACCGCCACCGAGGAGCTCCACCGCACCGGCGGCCGCTATGCCCTCTGCGCCATGTGCATCGGCGTCGGCCAAGGCATCGCCCTCGTCATCGAGCGGGTGTGACGGAATCGGGTTCCCTTGCGTTGATTGCCGCGAAAAGCGCCTCCTGCTAGGGCCGGCGCGGGAGACAGGAATGTACACCACCGAGCTTTCCAAATCGAAGAACGTCGCCTCCACGGAGGACCCCGTCCGCCTCGCCGCCTTCGAGGCGCGGGTCGCCGCGGACGAGTTCATCGAGCCCAAGGACTGGATGCCCGAGGCCTATCGCCGCACCCTCACCCGGCAGATTTCCCAGCACGCGCACAGCGAGATCGTCGGCATGCTTCCGGAAGGAAACTGGATCGGCCGCGCCCCCTCGCTGCGGCGCAAGGCGATCCTCCTTGCCAAGGTGCAGGACGAGGCGGGGCACGGCCTCTACCTCTACAGCGCCGCCGAGACGCTCGGCACGTCGCGCGAGGCGATGATCGAGGCGCTCCATTCGGGCAAGGCCAAGTACAGCACCATCTTCAACTACCCGACGCTGACCTGGGCCGATATCGGCGCGATCGGGTGGCTGGTCGACGGCGCCGCGATCATGAACCAAGTGCCGCTCCAGCGCACCTCCTACGGCCCCTATGCGCGCGCCATGGTGCGCGTGTGCAAGGAGGAGAGCTTCCACCAGCGCCAGGGCTACGAGATCATGATGGTCCTGTCCGCCGGCACCGCCGACCAGAAGCGGATGGCGCAGGACGCGCTCAATCGCTGGTGGTGGCCGTCGCTGATGATGTTCGGCCCGCCCGACGCCGACAGCCCCAACACCGCCCAGTCGATGCGCTGGCGGATCAAGCGCGACACCAATGACGAGCTCAGGCAGAAATTCGTAGACATCACCGTCCCCCAGGCGGATGCCCTCGGCCTGACCGTGCCCGACGCTGCACTGCGCTGGAATGAGGAGAAGGGCGGCTACGATTATGGCGAGATCGACTGGCAGGAATTCTACGCCGTCGTCCGCGGCGAAGGCCCGGTCGCCAAAGAGCGTCTGAAGGCCCGCCGCGACGCCTGGCAAGACGGCGCCTGGGTCCGCGAAGCCGCCGCCGCTTATGCGGAGAAGCACGCCCTCAAGCGGGAGGCGGCATGAACGACTGGCCGCTGTGGGAAGTTTTCGTCCGCTCGAAAGGCGGCCTCTCGCACCGTCATGTCGGATCGGTCCACGCGCCCGACGCCGAGATCGCGCTGCGGCACGCCCGCGACACCTACACGCGCCGGATGGAAGGGGTGAGCCTGTGGGTCGTCCCGTCTGCCCAGATCACCGCCTCCGACCCGTCGGACGACGCGGCGATGTTCGATCCCGCCGCCGACAAGATCTACCGCCACCCCACCTTCTACAACATCCCGGACGGCGTGACGCACATATGAGGGGAAGGCGTCTTATGCCTCCCCACGCTGCGCGTGGAGAGGGGGACCACCCGAAGGGTGGTGGAGGGGTAACCCCCCGAGACCTGCGCGACGCTACCCCTCCACCATCTTCGGTGGTCCCCCTCCCTATCTGCGATGGGGAGGCATAAATGGCGTCCCTTCCGCCGATCGATCTTCCCTCCGGCGCCACCGGAGCCGGCGCCTTCGACGCGCCTGCGCCCGACACGAACACCCCGCTGTTCGACTATCTCCTCCGCCTCGGCGACGACAGCCTGATCCTCGGCCAGCGCCTGTCCGAATGGTGCAGCCACGCCCCCTCCGTCGAAGTCGATCTCAGCCTCGCCAACATCGCGCTCGACCTGATCGGACAGGCGACCTTCTTCCTCGATTATGCGGGTGAGGTGGAAGGGAAGGGGAGGGACGGCGACCGCCTCGCCTTTCACCGCGATGTGCTCGATTTCCGCAATTGCTGGCTGGTCGAGCAGCCGAACGGCGATTTCGCCCAAACGATGGCGCGGCAGCTACTTTTCTCCACCTGGCAGAAGAGGCTGTTCCAGCACCTCGTCGGATGCGCAGACGCGCGCATCGCCGCCATCGCCGAGAAAGCGGTGAAGGAAGTCAGCTATCACCAGGAGCTGGCCATGGAATGGGTGATCCGCCTCGGCGACGGCACCGACGAAAGCCGCCGCCGTATGCAGGACGGGCTGGACTGGATGGGACGCTTCGTCCCCGAGCTGTTCGAGATGGACGACCTCGCCTGCTTCCTCGCCGGGCGCGGCCTTGCCCCCGATCTCGCCGCCTTCCGCGCCGATTATGACGCGCAACTCCACGCCCTCCTCACAGAGGCGACGCTGACGGTGCCGGCCGACCAGCGCCCGATCCTCGGCGGCCGCCGCGGCCATCACAGCGAGCATCTCGGCCACCTCCTGTGCACGATGCAATTCCTCCCCCGCACCTACCCGGACGCGGCGTGGTGAGGGCGCAGGCGGCCCAGGTGCAGGACGAGGGGCTGTGGCAGGTCCTCGCCTCGGTCGCGGATCCGGAAATCCCGGTGATCTCAATCGTCGACCTCGGCATCGTCCGCACCGTCGAGCCGGACCGGGTCGTTATCACCCCGACCTATACCGGCTGCCCCGCCACCCAGGTGATCGAGCGCGACATCCGCGACGCCCTCGACGCGGCGGGCTATCGCGACGTCCGCATCGAGACCGCCCTGTCGCCCGCCTGGACGACCGACTGGATCACCCCCGAGGGCCGCGTCAAGCTCCACGCCTACGGCATCGCCCCGCCCATGCCCGCCGGCCAGCGCGCACCGGCCTGCCCGCAATGCGGCTCGCCGCAGACGGAGGAGATCAGCCGCTTCGGCTCCACCCCGTGCAAGTCGCTCTGGCGCTGCCGCGACTGCGCCGAGCCGTTCGACCTGTTCAAATGCCATTGAGCCCAATGTGAGCGTCAACTTCCACAGCCTTCAGATCGCGGAATTAATCGCGGAGACCGCCGACGCCAAGTCGATCCGCTTCCGGCTCCCAGAAGACCTGCGCGAGGCGTTTCGCTTCAAGCCGGGCCAGCACCTCACCTTGCGCGCCGACATTGGCGGCGAGGACGTGCGGCGCAATTACTCGCTCTGCGTCGCGCCTGAGGAGGGCGAGCTCAAGGTCACCGTGAAGCGCATCGCCGGTGGCCTGTTCTCGACCTGGGTGAACGAGGCGCTGAAGCCCGGCGACCGCCTGGACGTGATGGAGCCGCACGGCAGCTTCACCCACGATTTCCGCGCCGACGCCGCCAACCATTATGTCGCCTTCGCCGGCGGCTCCGGCATCACGCCCATATTGTCGCTCATCAAGACCGCAATGATCGAGGAGCCGGCGAGCCGCTTTACGCTCCTCTACGGCAATCGCGACAGTCAGTCGGTGATCTTTCTGGAGGAGCTCGCCCGCCTCAAGAACCGCCACATGGGCCGGCTCGAAATCCACCATTTCCTCGCCGAGGAATCGGAGGATATCGACCTGTTCAACGGCATGCTCGACCGCGCCAAATGCGGGGAAGTGCTCGACATGCTGGTCGATCCCGAGGGCGCCGCCGCCTTTTTCATCTGCGGCCCCGGCCCGATGATGGACGCCGCCGAAGCGGCCCTCCTCGAACGCGGCGTGCCGTCCGAGCGAATCCATATCGAGCGCTTCACCGCTGACCGTCCCCCCGAGGCGCTTCAGGCCCAACTCGAAGCGATGTCCCGCGAGGCGCAGGGGCTGACGATGCTGGTCACCCTGGACGGCCGCAAGCGCCGCGTGCCCTTCTCGGCCGAGGCCGGCAACATCCTCGATTCCGCCCGCCTCGCCGGGCTCCCCGCACCCTTCGCCTGCAAGGCCGGCGTCTGCGCCACCTGCCGCGCGCGGGTGGTCTCCGGCGGCGTCGAAATGGCCGCCCGCTACGGCCTCACCGACGAAGAGGTGGCCGCTGGCTACGTGCTGACGTGCCAGTCGGTGCCGAAGGGCGAAGGCCTCGAAGTCGATTACGACGCGTAATCTGCCTCCCCATCGCCAGATGGGGAGGGGGACCACCGAAGGTGGTGGAGGGGTAAGGGAACAGGTCTCAGCGGATCAAGCGCTCGACGGCCGAGGCTGCGGCCAACTACCCCTCCACCAGCTTCGCTGGTCCCCCTCCTCAAGCTAAAGCTTGGGGAGGCAAAAGGCTTACCGCCCGCCGTAGCTCCGGCCGGAGCGGTAACCCGCCAGGTCCTCGCCCTCGGCAGCCCGGTGATAGGCGATGGCGGCGCGCACCGTGGCCTGCATCGCCGCCATGCGCTGCTGCAGTGGGGCGGAGCTGCGGCGGATGAGGACGGCCATGGCGTAAGAATGGCCGTCGGGGCCGGTGATCACGCCGATATCGTTATAGCCGGCCTGGACGCCGCCGAGCACCTGCCCGGTGCCGGTCTTGTGGCTCAAGGTCCAGCCGAGCTGGAGCCCGCCCTTGAGGCGCTGCGGGCCCGTCTTGGTGTGCGACATGATGCCGAGCAGCCGCTGCGTCGACGCCGCCGAAAGCAGCTCGCCGCGCTTCAGCCGGCTCAGCGCGTCGACCACGCCGAGCGGTGCCGCGCCGTCCATCGGGCTGGCGATGTAGCGCTCGAACGCCGCCCTGCGCGCCGAATAAGGAAGGGCGTCGCGCGCCTTGTAGAATCCGCCGTTCGACGCATAGCTCTGGTGCCATTCGATGCCGGCGATGGCGCTCTGCAGCTTGCGCTCGCCCGGCCCGAAGCGGATGCCCTCGATGCCCTTGGTGCGCAGGAAGGCGCGCACCGCCTCCGGGCCGCCGGCGCGCCACAGTACCGCGTCGTTGCAGGTATTGTCGCTTTGCTGCAGCGCCCGCGTCATCAGCTCGGCGATGTTGGTGCGGTAGCCGTTGGCGCCGATCTGCGCGGCGATCGGCTGGTGGAACAGGGTCACGTCCTCCTTGTGGAGGGTGAAGGGCGCCGACAGGCTCAGTTCGCCGCGGTCGACCTTGTCCAGCGCGGTCAGCGCCACCCAGAATTTGCTGACGCTCTGCTGGGGGAAGAGGGTGTCGCCGTCATAGGCGGTGGTCCAGCCGGTCTGCACGTCCTCGACGGCGATGCCGATATCGCCGTTGAAATTCTCGCCGATCGCGCGGACCGTCTGGGCGAGGATTCGCTGCGCCTCGTTCTGCGGCGCCATCGATTCCAGCGCATGGCCCTGATATTGGTGAGCGGCGGTGCGGGCAATCGTCGCCTGCGGCACGAACGAACTCAGCAACGCGGCGGCCGGAAGCAGCGCGAGACGCGCGATCCGGGCGGACCTTCTGTACGCAACAACCATGACTTTAACCCCTAAACCCTTCTACCCGTGACGAATCATCATAGCGCCGAAGGACTTTCCGCCAGATTAAACTGGTAAACGCGCGACGAGCCGTGCCGCGCGTGCGACGGGGCTATGGATCGAAAGCGAGAGCCCGCGCGCGCCCTCAGAACCGCTTAGTCACGCCGACGAAAATTCCGCGGCGCTGCCCCCATTGCGGCGCACCGACGCCGACGCCCGCGCCGCTCCGGATCTGGTAGACCTTGTCGAACAGGTTGAGCACGTCGAGGCGGACGGTGAGGCCGTTCAGCACCCCCGATCCCTTGAAGGTCTGGGCGATGCCGGCGTTCACCACCCAATAGCCGGGAAGGGCGCCGCCGTTCGGAACGATCCCGTTCGGATCGTCCGTCCTGAGGCCGCTGCCGTAGACGAAGTCGGCCGTCGGAACGAGGGTCCCGAGGCCGTCATGGATGGTATAGGTGGCGCCGCCCGACGCCGACCATTTCTGGGAATGGTCGGTGAAGATATAATGGTTCTGGATGTAGGCAAGCTCGCTCGGCGCGAAGAAATATTGCGACGAGATGATGTTCTTGGCCTTCTCCTCACCCCGCGCCAGATTGGCGTAGAGGTCGAGCGGGCCGTGCGTGTAGTTGGCGCTGAGTTCGACGCCCCAGGCGTAGCCCTTGGCGTAGTTGAAGGGCGACAGGATCAGGGCGGAGCCGAACTGCCCCTCGTCGAGCAAATTCTGCTTCTTCTTGTAATAGGCATCGATGGCGAGCTTGAGGCCGCCCTTGACGCGCTGCTCGACGCCGGCGTCGAAATAATGCTCGCGCTCCGCCTTCACGGGGCCGCCTGTCCGGATCAGCGCCTGCTTGGTCGTCGCATTGAACAGATTGATGTCGGACGGTGCGACGAGCTCCTGGGGAGGCGGCGTGAACGTCCTCGCATAGCCGACATGGAAGGTGGTCAGCGGGGTTGCCTCCCAGACGAGGTTGGCGCGGGGGCTGAGTTGGGATTCCCTGGTGTAGGCCCGCACGACGTCGAACCTGGCGCCGTAATTGAGCGTCAGATTGGACGTGAGCTTCCATTCGTCCTGCAGATAGGCCCCGTACAGCTGGCCGGTCTTCTGGTGGGTGTCGACGATGGTGAGAGGCACGTCGCTGGTCTGCGCAATGACGCAATTCTCGTCGCCCGCGCAGTCGTTCGCCGGAAGCACCGTCGATGCGACGCGGGACGTCGTGTGTTCATTCTGGAAGAACAGGCCGAACCGCAATACGTGGTTCGACCCAAGCTTCTGGCTGCCATCGGCCTGGACGCCGGCCGCGAGCCCGGTGAGCCTGGCGGCATCGGCAAAGCCGTTGAAGATGATGTCGCCGTGCTTCGGATCCGGGCTGAAGCGCGTCTCGGTGTAGCGAACGAACGGGGCCAGCTGGAGATTGAAACTATCGCCGGCATATTGATAGGCGGCAACGCCGTAATGCGTGATCTCCCGCTGGTTCTGGTCGAGCTTGGCGGAGTTGAAGTTGGACACGCCGTTGACGGTGAACGCCGGAGCCTGACCCGTCACGTTCGGGATCTGGAAGTCTCCGATGAAGCTGCCGCCGAAGACGGAGATCCGGCTCGTGTCCGAGAGAATGTCGGTCACGTAGGCGAACGGGCGGAACTGGGTGGTCCGGTCGTGGACCGCGTTGCGCGTTGGCATTGGGTTTTCGATGCCGATGTCGTTGCGAAGATAGCTCGCCGATCCGAAGAAGGTGAGGTTGCCGGAGGTCCCGCGGATCATCGCGTTGGGCTCGATCCGGCCGAAGGTCCCGCCGTACATCCCGACTTCCCCGCCATTACCCTGGATGCCGGAGTCGGTCCTGAAATTGATGATGCCCGCGGTGCGGTAGCCGTACTGCGCGGGAAGGGTGCCGGTGATGAGCTGGATCGAGCTTGCGATCCTCGGATCGAAGGTCGTGCCGAACCCGCTGATGCTCTCGGGGACGATGACGCCGTTCAGCCGATACTGGAGGTTGGCGTGCTCGTTGCGCACGTGAATGACGCCGTAGCTGTCCTGGACGACGCCGGGCGCCTGGAGCAGCGACTTGTTGAGTGTGAGATTGGTGCCGCCCGGCTGCTTCTCAAGCGCTTCCTTGTTAAACGTGTATTGGCTCGCGCCGAGCGACGGCGTGATCGCGTCCCGGGCAACGTCGAGACGCCGGCCGGTGATGACGATGTCGCTTCCCGCCTTTGCAGGCGCCGTGGTGGATGGCGCCGCCGGGACGCTCGCCCCCGGCGCCGCGGTCCCCGCAGGCGCCGGCTGACTTGAAGGATCAGCTTGCGCTGTGGCCGGCGAGAACGGAACGATGATCGCCGCCGCGGTGGCGAGGAGCATTCTGCGGATCATGAAACGCCCTGTCTTGGAGGAATTGAGCCGCCCCTAAAGCGCATGATATATTATCGCAAGGTGAACAGTAGACGAATTGGTGTTCAGGTTCGACGGGCGGAGGTTTGGTTTCGGCGAAACCCTCCGCTAGTGCCCCGCGGATGAGCGGCCACGAGCACCACCGCGACGATTTCAC
>NZ_DASWQI010000090.1:0-1696 GCF_036403745.1 Allosphingosinicella sp. | reverse complement strand
TCAGCCCGCCGAGCACCTCTGGCCCATTCTGGATGAGCCGCTCGCGAACCGCTACTTTGCGACCCTCGCCGATCTGGAACGCACGGTCGCAGACCGTTGCCGGGTCCTCGACGGCGATCAGCTCAGCCTCGGGACAAAGTTCCATTGGTGGCCCAAGCCGCTGCACAGGGAGCCGAGGCCCAACCCGATGTGACATGTGCGGCTGCTGCCGGCCGTCGAGGCCCAACCCGCAGACGTGCTCGCAGCTGACGGCTACATCTTTGCTACTCCGGAGATGCTTGCCGCCACCTCCGGTCTGATGAAGGCGTCCAATGCAAACACGGCAGGTAGCATCAACTGGTCGGGATTCTACGACTCTTGAGAGCTTGCCGAAGTCGCGCCTGAAAGCGCTTCTGGATCATTTCGGGCAAATCGAGGATCCGCGCGAGCCGTGGCGGGTGGCCCATCCCCTGCCGGAGGTGCTGTTGCTCGTGGTGTGCGGGACGATCTGCGACTGCGAGGACTACGATCTGATTGCCGAATGGGGCGAAGAGCACCTGGCGGTGCTGCGCCGCTATCTGCCCTATCACCATGGCGTGCCTGGCGGGCGCTGGCTCACGCAGTTGATAAACCGCATCAATCCGGGCCTGTTCGCGGCCGCCTTCACGGCCTGGGTGCGGGCGTCCTGGCCGGACCGCCCCGAGTTCGTGGCCATCGACGGCAAGACCTCGCGGCGCAGCCACGATCGCGCGACCGGCACGCCGCCGCTGCATCTGGTCTCGGCCTTCGCGACGACGGCCCGCCTGGTGCTCGGCCAGGAAGCCGTGTCCGACAAGGCGAGTGAGACCACCGCCATCCCGGCCCTGATCGAGCGCCTGGCCGAGGACGATGGGCTCAAGGGCGCGCTGGTCTCGATCGACGCCGTCGCCACCAACGCTGCCATCGCCGGCACGATCCGACGCGCCGGCGCCGACTACCTGCTGGCCGTCAAGGCCAACCAGCCCACGCTCCGCTCCGAGGTCGAGGCCCTGTTCGCCGCGGCCGAGCCGGCCGCGCTTGATCGCGCCACGGACCTCGACAAGGGGCATGGGCGCATCGAGGAGCGCACCGTCACCGTGGCCCGCGACGTCGACTGGCTTGAGGGCGCGCGGCGCTTTCCCGGCGAGTTGCGCCTGCCGGACGTGGCCTGTGTGGTGCGGGTCGCATCCCGCACCGAGCTGAAGGATTGCTGCCGGTTCGAGACCCGCTCCTACATCTCGTCCGCGCCGCTCACCGCCACGCGCGCCGCGCACGGCGTGCGCGGGCACTGGCGCATTGAGAACAGCCTGCATTGGGTGCTCGACGTGGTGTTTGCCGACGACCAGTCGCGCCTGCGCAAGGGCCACGGCGCGCACAACATGGCCGTCGTGCGCCATTTCGCCCTCAACCTCGTCAGGTCCGCTCCCGACAGGCCACCCCCGGCGCGATCACCTCTGAAACGAGGGCCCAAACCAGGCTCCAAACCCAAGGCAATGAGCCTCAAGCTGCGCCGGAAAATGGCAGGGTGGAACAGCGCCTACATGCAGACAGTCCTCAGTGCCAAAACGCGTTAACCTGGATTCGGAGCCCTGCCTGGTCGATAACATCTCCGGCCCCGAGAGCCCGGCCAAGAGGCCGAAGCGGCCCTTTTCGCTGCCCGACGAAGGTCTGGACGGTGGCCTGGGGCGCAAAGCACCCC
>NZ_DASWQI010000089.1:0-1673 GCF_036403745.1 Allosphingosinicella sp. | reverse complement strand
CGAAAAACAGCCGCCGAGCGCATCGCGAGTTTCCTGCTGGAGATGGCCGGGCGCCTAGCATGCTGGAGGGAACATCCAGCCGCCGAGGAGCCTCAACGATGTCGCTGATCACCTCGGTCTTCCGGTGCCGTAGCGAAAGTGGTGGAAAAGGGGTGGCGTAATCTCCGAGTAGGTCAACGACTCGCAACCGGCGTTGGCGCGCCGGCGGAGATCACGCCATGGAAAAGAATAGCACGACGGACGCGACGCCGCTCTTTTCTGGGGAGGCTTGGTTCGACCCGATCGAGGCCGAGCTGCGGGAGCGGATCCGGGGCTTTCTGGAGGAGATGGTCGAGCAGGAAGCGACGGCTGCCCTGGGACGCAGCCGCTACCAGCGGGGCGCGTCTGCGGGCTATCGGAACGGCACGCGGTCGCGGCGGCTGCTTGGCTCGTTCGGTCCGGTCGAGATCGTAGTTCCCCGCGCCCGGCTGTTCGCTCCCGATGGCCCGAACCGGGAATGGCAGAGCGCCGTGTTGCCGCGCTACGCGCGGATGACCCGGCAAGTCGAGGCGCTGATTGCATCGGCCTACCTCGCCGGCACCAACACTCGGCGGGTGAAGCGGGCGCTCGGGGCGCTGTTCAAGGGGTCGATCGGCAAGGACGTGGTCAGCCGGGTCTGGCGCAAGGTGAAGACCGATTGGGAAGCCTGGACGCGGCGCAACCTCGCGCAAGAGGACATCGTCCGGCTAATTCTCGACGGCAGCGTGGTGCGTGTGCGGCTCGACCGCAAGGCCACCAACATCTCGCTCCTGGTCGTGCTCGGCGTTGGTCGTGACGGGCAGAAGATTTTGCTGGCGGTGCGCAATATGGGGGGTGAGAGCGAAGCCGCCTGGCGCGGCGTGCTCGATGATCTCGTCGCGCGCGGCCTGCGGAGCCCCGAATTCCTGATCATTGATGGGGCCGCCGGGCTGGAGAAGGCGCTTGCCGCGCTGTGGCCTGAAGTGCCGACCCAACGCTGCACGGTGCACAAACACCGCAATTTACTGGCGCACGCGCCTGATGCGCTGCACGAGGAGATCTCCGCCGACTACAACGACATGATTTACGCAAAGACGGCAAAGGAGATCGAAACGCGCCGCAAGTCGTTCATTCGCAAATGGCGGCTGAAATGCCGCGCCGTTGCCGACAGCTTGCAAGAAGCGGGCGAGCGGCTGTTCACCTTCACCCGCTTGCCGGAAAGCCAATGGAAATCGGCGCGGACCACGAACGCGATTGAGCGACTCCACCAGGAATTCAAGCGGCGGATTAAGACCCAAACCGTGCTGCCCTCAGCTGAAACCGCGGCGATGTTGTTCTGGGCCTTGCTCGCTTCGGGCCAGATCACCATGCGCAAGGTCGACGGTTGGCAAACGCTCCCCGAGAAGCTCATTCCTCAATGCATTGACCTGGCCGCCTGACCCGATAACCTCATCCGCCGGAGATGTCGCCGCGCCCGAATTTCCACATCATTCGCGACAGAACCCTCTTTTTCGGCCCCGCTACTCTCGGAATAATGGCCAAAGGCCACGCAACGCTCGGTCGTGCCGTCGATGTACGACTTCATCCCATCGGCCGTTTCGAGGTCCTCGATTTTTTGAACGACATGCGAATAGAAGCGTCCTTCGAAGGTCCCGCTTTTGCCGTTCGACGAGACC
>NZ_DASWQI010000088.1:0-62876 GCF_036403745.1 Allosphingosinicella sp. | reverse complement strand
GCCCGTCGTTCGTAGCCTGTTGTCACTTCTTCCCCACCTGCAACAAGGCGACACGATGGCTAACAGTTTCATCGGCCGCGACATGGCCGTCGACCTCGGCACCGCCAACACCCTCGTGTACGTGCGCGGGAAGGGCGTGCTCCTCGACGAGCCGTCCGTCGTGGCCCTCAACGCCTCGACCGGTGAGATCCTGGCCGTCGGGCACGACGCCAAGATGATGATGGGCAAGACGCCCGACCAGATCGAGGCGATCCGGCCGCTGCGCGACGGTGTCATCGCCGACATCGACGTCGCCGAGCAGATGATCAAGCACTTCATCCAGAAGGTCCACGGCAAGCGCCGCTTCCCGCGCTGGCCCGAGATCGTGATCTGCGTGCCGTCGGGTTCCACCTCGGTCGAGCGCCGCGCCATCCGCGACGCCGCGTCCAACGCCGGCGCCAGCCAGGTCTGGCTGATCGAGGAGCCGATGGCCGCGGCGATCGGCGCCGACATGCCGGTCACCGAGCCGATCGGATCGATGGTCGTCGACATCGGCGGCGGCACCACCGAGGTCGCCGTGCTCTCCCTTCGGGGACTCGCCTACACCACGTCGGTCCGCGTCGGCGGCGACAAGATGGACGAGGCGATCTCCTCCTACGTCCGCCGCAACCATAACCTCCTCATCGGCGAAGCGACGGCCGAGCGGATCAAGAAGCAGGTCGGCATCGCCAAGCCGCCGACCGATGCCGAGGGCCGCCCCAGCGACGGCCTCACCGTCCACATCAAGGGCCGCGACCTTGTGAACGGCGTTCCCAAGGAAATCACCATCAACCAGCGCCAGATCGCCGAGGCTTTGTCCGAGCCGGTCAACACGATCGTCGAGGGCGTCCGCATCGCGCTGGAGAACACCGCGCCGGAGCTCGCCGCCGACATCGTCGACCAGGGCATCGTCCTGACCGGCGGCGGGGCGCTGCTCCAGGGCCTGGACGAGGTGCTGCGCGATGAAACGGGCCTTCCGGTGACGGTCGCCGACGATCCCCTCACCTGTGTCGCCATCGGCACCGGCCGCGCGCTCGAGGAGGAGATCTTCCGGGGCGTCCTCCAGACGGCCTGAGCAAAGGAAGGGTCTCGGCGATGGCGCCGCCCTCCACCCGGCGCCCCGGCTTTTCCAGGCGGGCGCAATATGGTCTGTTCTTCGGCTACGTCATCGCCGTCGCCGGCGTGATGTTCGCCGTCCTGCTCCTGCTCGTCGCGGTCATCGATCCCACCGGCTTCGCGGCCCTGAAGGGCGCCTCCCTCGACGTGACCAAGCCGTTCACGGCGGGCGGGCGCGGGGTGGTGAACTTCTTCGGCGGCCTCGGCGGCTCGATCGGCGACTATTTCCAGGCCGGCTCGCAGAATGCGGCGCTTCGCAGGCAGCTTGCCGCCGAGCGCCAGCGGCTCATCCAGGCGCGGGTGATCGAGGGTGAGAACCAGCATCTGCGCGCGCTCCTCAAGCTCGACCAGGACAATCCCGGCACCGTCGCCGTCACCCGCATCGTCGGCTCCTCCTTCGCCTCGGTGCGCCGCCTCGCCACCCTGTCGGCGGGCAGCATCGCCGGCGTTCGCGTCGGCGAGCCGGTGCGGGCGGCGGAAGGGCTGATCGGGCGGGTCATCGAGAGCGGCCATTTCGCCAGCCGCGTCCTCCTCGTCAGCGACGGCGCCAGCAGCGTCCCTGTCCGCCTGGTGCGCGACGGCACGCCGGCCATTGCGGTCGGTCACGGCGACGGCACGATCGACCTCAAGACCCTCGAAGTCGGCAAGAACCCGTTCCGCCGCGGCGACGTCCTCGTCACCTCCGGGATCGGCGGCGTCTTCCCGCCCGGCGTGCCGGTCGCGGTGGTGGCGGCGGTCCAGAAGGACCGCACGGTGGCGAAGCCGCTGGCCGATCCGGCGCGGATCGATTTCGCCATGGTCCTCCCCATCTACCAGCCGCTCGCCGACAAGCCGCTGTCGCCGCAGACCCAGACGGCGCTGGAGGCGGCCCAGCAATGAGCCGGATCGCCGGATCCCGGCGCGACGTCGCCATGCTCGGCTTCCGGCGCCAGACCGTGCCGATGCTGTCGACCCTGTTCGCCTCGCTGCTCCACGCGCTTCCCATCGTGGTGACGACGCCGATCGTCCCCGACATCGCCTTCCTCGTCCTCCTCTCCTGGCGGCTGCTGCGGCCGGAAATGTGGCAGGCGCACATCGCCCTTCCGCTCGGCCTGTTCGACGATCTGATGGCCGGCCACCCGCTCGGCCAGTCGATGGCGCTGTGGACCCTGACCTTCCTCGTCTTCGACTTCGTCGACAGCCGCGTCGGGTGGCGGGATTATTGGACCGACTGGTTGTTCGCCTCGGTGGCGATCGCCCTCTACACCGCCGGCGCCTGGTACGTGGCGCACATGATGGGCAGCCAGGCGCCGCTCGTCGTCGTCGTGCCGCAACTGGTCCTGTCGATCATCGCTTACCCCTTGGTAGCCCTTATCGTCGTAGGGCTCGACCGATGGCGACTGGCGCGATGAGACGGCCCAAGAAACCGCTCCTGACGGAGAACAGCCAGGTCTTCACCTTCACCCGCCGCGCGTTGGTGCTGGGCGGGGCGCAGGGGCTGATGGCGACCGCGCTCGGGGCGCGCATGGCCTATCTCTCGATCGAGCAGAACGAGAAGTACAAGCTCCTCTCCGAATCGAACCGGGTTCAGGCGCGGCTGGTGCCGCCCAGGCGGGGCTGGATCGTCGACCGCTACAACCAGCCGATCGCCATCAACCGCTCGGACTTCCGGGTCGATTTGATCCCCGATCGCCTCAAGGAGCCGGATCGCATCCTCGGGATCCTCACCGAGCTGCTCGAGCTCAGTCCTGACCAGGTCCAGCGCATCAAGGAGCAGCTCCAGGACGCCGCCGGCTACCAGCCCGTGCCGGTCGCCGAAAACCTCTCCTTCGAGAAATATGCCGCCGTCGCCATCCGCCTGCCCGAGCTGCCCGGCGTCTCGCCGCTGCGCTCCTTTTCCCGCTTCTACCCGGAAGGCGCCGCCGTCGCCCACCTCACCGGCTATGTCGGCACGCCCAACAAGAACGATTATGAGGCGGAGAAGAAGAACCCCTTGCTGATCGCGCCGGGCTTCAAGATCGGCAAGGACGAGCTTGAAAAGACCATGGAGCATCGCCTCCGCGGCACCCCTGGCCAGCAGCGGATCGAGATCACCGCCCGCGGCAAATTGGTCAAGGAGCTCTCGACCCTCACCGACGAGCCGGGGGGCATGCTGCCGCTCACCATCGACATCGGCCTCCACAGCTACGCCGCGCGCCGCCTCGGGGACGAAGCGGGCTCGATCGTCGTCCTCGACTGCAACACCGGCGAGATCCTCGCCATGCCGTCGATGCCGGCCTACGATCCCAACGAATTCTCCGCGGGCATCAGCCACAAGACCTGGGACATGATGGCCGGCGACGAGCGCCACCCGATGATCAACAAGGTCATGCAGGGCCTCTACCCTTCAGGCTCCACCATCAAGCCGCTGATGTCGCTGGCTTTCCTCGAAAAGGGCATCGACCCCAAGGCGACCGTCACCTGCACCGGCGCCTACCGCGTCGGCAACGCCATCTTCCACTGCGACAAGCATCACGGCACGCTCGCCATGCACGAGGCGATCGAGAAGAGCTGCGACATCTATTTCTACCACACCAGCCTGCAAGCCGGCGCCGAGGTGATCAGCTCGATGGCCCATCGCATGGGCTTCGGCGAGAAGTTCGACCTCCCCGTCCCCACCCAGCGCTTCGGCACCGTTCCCGATCCCAATTGGATGCAGACGAAATACCACCGCAAGTGGGAGATGTACGACACGATCAACATGTCGATCGGCCAGGGCAACGTGCTGGTGAACCCGCTGCAGCTCGCCGTGATGGCCGGCCGCATTGCCAGTGGCAAGGCGATCGTCCCGCACATCCTGCGCACCAAGACGATGCCCGAGCCCGCCGCGCTTCCGGTCACGCCCGAGCATCTCGAATTCGTTCGCGAGGCGATGCGCGACGTCGTCAACCGCGCCGGCACCGCCGGCATCGCCAAGCTGCCGGTCGACGGCGTGCTCCTCGCCGGCAAGACCGGCACCGCCCAGGTCCGCCGCATCTCGATGGCCGAGCGCAATTCGGGCGGCGTCCGCTCGAACGAGAGCCTCGGGTGGAAGATGCGCGATCACTCGCTGTTCGTCGGCTTCGCGCCTGCGGACAAGCCGCGCTACGCCTGCGCCGTCATCGTCGAGCATGGCGGCTGGGGCGCCTCGGTCGCCGCCCCCGCCTGCCGCGACGTCCTCACCTATTTGTTCGACAAGCAAAAGGCGATGGCGGCCCTGACCGCGCTCGAGGAGCAATGGGGCGGCACCATCACCGAGCGCATGGCCCGCCGCGCCGAAAAATGGGTCGCGCCGGAGAAGCCCGCCAAGCCGGCGGAGCCCAAGCAATCCGACAAGGCCGCCGCCAAGGGCGAGGGCGCCAATCCGCGGAAAGCCCCGACGAAGGCGATATGAGAAGCCAGGCCCTCGTTCCGGCGGCGATCGCGGACCTGCCGTGGCGCATGCTCGCGCTCGTGACCTTCATCACCGGCTTCGGGCTCGTCGTCCTCTATTCGGCCGCCGGCGGCAAGCTGATGCCCTGGGCGCTGCCGCAGGCCGTGCGCTTCTGCATCTTCCTCGGCCTTGCCGTCGCCATCTCGCGCGTCCGCACCGACCGGATCAAGCATATCGCCTTTCCCGCCTACGGAATCGTGCTGTTCCTCCTCGTCCTCGTCGAGGCGCTCGGCTTCGTGGGCAAGGGCGCCCAGCGCTGGCTCAGCCTCGGTTTCATGAACCTGCAACCGTCCGAGCTGATGAAGCCGGTCATCATCCTCGCCCTCGCCCGCTTCTTCGATCTCCTGCCCGTGGCGGAGCTGAGGAAGTGGAACGCTGTGTGGCCCGCGGCGGCGATGCTCGGCGTTCCCGCCGCGCTCATCCTCGTCCAGCCCGACCTCGGCACGGCGATGATGGTCGTCATGGGCGGCATCGTCATGATGTTCCTGGCCGGCCTGCCCCTGCGGCTGTTCCTCGGCGGCATCGCCTTCGTCGCGGTGGCGGGACCGGTCGCGTTCAGCTTCCTCCATGAATATCAGCGCAACCGCGTCCTCATCTTCATGAACCCGGAGAGCGACCCGCGCGGCGCCGGCTACCACATCGCCCAGTCGCAGATCGCGATCGGATCGGGCGGCATCTTCGGCAAGGGGTTCCTCAAGGGCACCCAGAGCCACCTCCAATATCTCCCGGAGGGGCATACCGACTTCATCTTCGCGACGATGGCGGAGGAATGGGGCCTGATCGGCGGCCTCGCCATCATCATCGCCTATGCGTTCGTGATCAAATGGGGGATCGGCGTCGCGCTGGAAGCCAAGGACCGCTTCTCCCGCCTCGCCGCCGCCGGGCTCATCACCACCATCTTCTTCTACGTCGCGATCAACCTGATGATGGTGATGGGCCTCGCCCCCGTCGTCGGCATCCCCCTCCCCCTCGTCTCCTACGGCGGCTCGGCGATGCTGACGGTGATGCTCTGCCTCGGCATCCTGATGGGCATAGACCGCCAGAACCGGACGCGCGGCCGCGGGCTGAGGGGGTAAGCTCGCTTGTTCCCCTGTCGGCGAAGGCGATGGGCGGGGGAGTGCATCCAGGGCGGGTGCAGATCCCCTACCGGTGGTGCTTGAGCCCCACCACAGTCAAGCCATGAGCATCTTTGGCCGATACAGCAGTCGAAGAGTCCTCGGCGTTGAAGCCGACCACCGTAACGTTTCGTACGCCATCGATATGCATTGCGCTGCCCCCGTTACCCGACGCTCCGCAGTTGATGAACACGCTACCGTCAGGAGTGTTTGGCCGGTTCGGCAAACGTCCTGAGCTGTAAGCCTCAGCCTCTGCCCTGCGGCTCATGCCGGTTGTTCCGAGCAGATAGGCCCGTTGCGTTCGATACATTCGCGAAGGTATCGGCCCCGGATTCGTTCGCGTCTAGGACGATTCCGCTACCCCCCTCAATGTTGAACGTTGTGGTTGGACTGGGGGACACGGAAGACGTCTCTTGAACTGGTGCCCTGAAGTACACGCAAGCTGCCCCCACGAGTACGCCCACTCCAAGCACCAGGGACGCGATCACCAGAGCGACGTGTCGGTTCGGGAAAATAGACGGCAAAATCCCGGCCATCACTGCCCCGGCGACACCGAGGACCGCAAGCAGCGTCAAAACCAAGATGCTCCGCCGTTCCACCGTCGCAATTGTTACTGCATTTCCACGCCCGTGTAAGGGTCCGACTTCGCCCAAGGCAACCTGCCGAAGCGCTCGATCAGTGCGTTGCCCGCGGGCGCTAGCTCAGGGGCTAGGTTTGCGGTAGCGCCGCCGGTGCGGCCGCGGCGGGAGCGGCGGCACGGCCCAGGGGTGCCCGCCGGTCCGCGCCGCCACCGTCTCGATCCGCGGCGCACTGGAAAGGGTGACGGCGAGGCCGCCGGTGCGGGCGAGGTAGGGCGCGTCGGCCTTGAGCCAGCGGGGGCGGCAGGCGTTTGGCAGGCGGCGGTCCGAGACGACGATGTCCGCCGCCGCGCAGGCTTCGGTGAGCGAGGCGGTGTCGAAGCGCGCGCGGGTGCGGGTGCCGAGGATATGCCAGGGCCTCCCGCCTTTCCACAGGGTGACGGCGCAGGCGTCGTCGTTGCAGGCGGCGCCCTCGACGTCGTCGAGGTCCGGCACGAAGCCTTCGAGGCCCGAGGATTCGGCCATGGTGGAGCGCACGTAATCCCCGGCCCGCTCGCGCAGCACGCCGATGTCGCCGCCGGCGCTGATCACGGCCATGTGCCGGCCGTCGCCCGTGAACAGCAGGTCGGGTGCCGGCGTGACCAGCGCCCACAGCGCCCCCATGACGAACGGCACGGTGCCCCACCAGCGCCACCGCGTCCGCCACAGGCACACCCACAGCCCGCCGGCGAGCATCAGCGCATAGGCGCCGTCTGGGATGGTCGGCAGCATCGCGACCGCGCCGGGAGCGGCGGCGGTCTTGCGGGCGATGACGAGGAGGAGGTGAAGCCCCTGCCCCGCCACCCACCAGGCGGGGGCCCCGAGCCCGACCATGTCGAGGAGCAACGCCAGGGCCTCAGCGGGCATGATCACGAAGGTGGTAAGCGGGATGGCGACGATGTTGGCCGCCGCGCCGTAGAGGCCGGACTTGTGGAAATAATAGAGGCCGATGGGGGCGAGGGCGAGCTCGACCGCCAGTCCGGTGAGGACGAGGCCGGTGATCGCCCGGCCCACCTTGAGCGGCAGCGTCTCGTCGCGCGCCGCCAGGAAGGCGCGCACCTTCGGATGGTCGTGGAAGGCGACCAAGGCCGTGATGGCGGCGAAACTGAGCTGGAAGCTCGGCCCGACCAGCGAGTCCGGCCACAGCAGGAGGACGATCAGCGCCCCCGTCGCGACGATCCTCAGGGTCAGCGCCTCCCGCCCCAAGGCAATGCCGCCGAGGACGAGCAGCGAGGCAATGCACGAGCGCACTGTCGGCACCTCGGCGCCGGTCAGGATGGTATAGGCGATGCCCGCGAGCGCCCCCGCCCCGGCGGCGATGAGGATGAGGCGGAAGCGCAGCGCCAGCCATGGGCTCAGCGCGAGCAACTTCAACGTCAGCAACATCACGGCCCCGACCAGTGCCGTCAGATGCAGCCCGCTCACGGACAGCAGGTGGGCCAGCCCTGAGCGGCGCATGGCGTCATTGTCCGCCTGCGGAATCCCCGCCTGATCGCCGTTGGCCAGCGCCACGGCGATTGCCCCTTCGCTACCGCCCAGATGCGCGAGGATATGCTGGCCGAGACCCTGCCGCGCCCGCGCGACGAAGGCGCTCCAGCCGCCCTGCGCCTTGCCGGGCAGCACCGTGATCTCCAGCGCGCGCCCGGTCGCGCCAATCTGCTGGAAGTAAGCGGCGCGGGAGAAATCGTACGCGCCGGGAACGGCAGGCGGCGCCGGCGGCATCAGCCAGGCCCGCACCCGCACCCGCGCACCCGGCGCGAGCTTGGGCGCTTTCTCCACCGGGACGTTGACCCTGAGGCGCGGCGGCAGGTTCGGCGAATCGCTCGGCCGCAGCACCAGCCGCACCGCGTCGTTGGCGGCGATCGCCTGGACCGATTCGACGTCCGCGGAGAAGGTCGCCGCCTGCTCCTTCGCCAGCCGCGGCGCCGCAACCCGCTCCGCCTCCCACCAGATGTTCGCGCAGCCGAGCAGGGCCGCGAGCGCGAACAGCGCCCCCGCCCGCGCCCAGCGGGTGCCCGGCGCCAGCGCCAGGGGCAGCAATCCGAGCCCCGCAGCGGCCAGCAGGAACGCCGTCCAGTTCCGCCCGTCCGGCAGGATGAACCAGGCGGCGATGCCGATCCCGAGTCCCACCGGGATCCACAAGGGAAGCTGGTCCCGCTCCGCATCGAGCCGGGTTTCCACCCATGCATTCGCACCTGCACAAATTTGACGCAGCCAAGCCCCCGGCCGCGTTTGAAGCGGCTCATCCCCTATGCTAGGGGCGCTGGCGTCCAGGGCCGTCATGGCCGCTATCCTTGGAGAAAGCGCGCGTGAGCGCAACTGCCCAGCCGACCGGGCCCTTGAACGGGGTCGTGACCCGCTTCGCGCCCTCCCCGACCGGCTTCCTGCACATCGGCGGCGCCCGCACCGCCTTGTTCAACTGGCTGTTCGCGCGCCATCATGGCGGCAAGTTCCTGCTCCGCATCGAGGATACCGACCGCGCCCGCTCGACCAAACCGGCGATCGACGCCATCCTCGAAGGCATGCGCTGGCTCGACCTCGATTGGGACGGCCCGGAATATTACCAGTCGCACTTCGCCGCCCGCCATGCCGAAGTGGCGCACGAAATGCTGGCGCGCGGCCACGCCTATCGCTGCTACATGACCAGCGAGGAACTCGCCGCCGGCCGCGATAAGGCGCAGGCCGAGCGCCGGCCGTACCGGGTCGAGAGCCCGTGGCGCGACTGCGGCGATCCGGCGCCGGACAAGCCCTTCGTCGTCCGCCTGAAGGCGCCGCGCGAGGGCGAAACGGTGATCGACGACAAGGTCCAGGGCCGCGTCACCGTCCAGAATGCCGAGCTGGACGACATGGTCCTGCTCCGCTCCGACGGCACGCCGACCTACATGCTGGCGGTGGTGGTCGACGATCACGACATGGGGGTGACCCACGTCATCCGCGGCGACGACCATCTGAACAACGCCTTCCGGCAATTGGGCATCATCAAGGCGATGGGCTGGCCGGAGCCGGTCTACGCCCACGTGCCGCTGATCCACGGCCAGGACGGCGCCAAGATGTCGAAGCGCCACGGCGCCACCGGCGTCATGGACTATCATGAAATGGGCTTCCTGCCCGAGGCCGTCGCCAATTACCTGCTGCGCCTCGGCTGGGGCCATGGCGACGAGGAGATCATCTCGCGCGACGACGCCGTCCGCTGGTTCGACCTGGAGCATGTCGGCCGCTCCCCCTCGCGCTTCGACACGAAGAAGCTCGAGAATCTGAACGGCCATTATATCCGCGAGGCCGATGACGGCCGCCTTGCCGGGCTGGTGGCGCCGCGGGTGGAGCCGATTCTCGGCCGGGCGCTCACCAACGACGAGATCGCCCTCCTCGCCGGGGCGATGCCGGAGCTGAAGCCGCGTGCGAAACAACTCAATGAACTCGCTGAAAACGCTGTGTTTCTGTTCAAGGCGCGGCCGCTCGATTTCGACGAAAAGGCCGAGGCGCTCCTCGCCGGCGACGCGCCGCGGCTCCTCACCCGCATCTACGCCGTTCTGACGGCGCTTGACGAATGGAGCGCGGCGGCGACAGAGGCGGCGGTGCGCGGCGTCGCCGAGACCGTGGGCGTCAAGCTGGGCCAGGTCGCCCAGCCGCTCCGCGCGGCGCTGACCGGACGGGGGACCTCGCCCGGCATTTTCGACGTTCTGGTCCTGCTCGGGCGCGAGGAAAGCCTCGCCCGGATCGCGGACCGGATGGAAGCTGAAGGATAAGAATATGGCGGACGATCAAGCCACACTCGCAATGGGCGGAAAAGACACCGCTTTCCCCGTCCGCCACGGCTCGGTCGGCCCGGACGTCATCGACATCCGCAAGCTCTACGGCCAGACCGGCGCCTTCACCTACGATCCCGGCTTCACCTCGACCGCCGCATGCGAGAGCGCGATCACCTATATCGACGGCGACCAGGGCATCCTCCTCCACCGCGGCTATCCGATCGACCAGCTCGCCGAGCATTCGACCTTCATGGAGGTCGCCTATCTGCTGCTGAACGGCGAGCTTCCGCAGAAGGCGGAGCTCGAGGGCTTCACCCACACCATCACCCGCCACACCATGGTGCACGAGCAGCTCGCGACCTTCCTGCGCGGCTTCCGGCGTGATGCGCACCCGATGGCGGTGATGTGCGGCGTCGTCGGCGCCCTCTCGGCCTTCTACCACGATTCGACGGACATCACCGATCCGCAGCAGCGGATGATCGCATCGCACCGGCTGATCGCCAAGATGCCGACCATCGCCGCGATGGCGTACAAGTACACGATCGGGCAGCCGTTCCTCTATCCGCAGAACGACCTCTCCTACACGGGCAATTTCCTGCGCATGACCTTCGGCGTCCCGGCCGAGCCGTATCACGTCAATCCGATCGTCGAGCGGGCGATGCGGCGGATCTTCATCCTCCACGCCGACCATGAGCAGAACGCCTCGACCTCGACCGTGCGCCTCGCCGGCTCGTCGGGCGCCAACCCGTTCGCATGCATTGCGGCCGGCATCGCCTGCCTGTGGGGCCCGGCCCATGGCGGCGCCAACGAGGCGGCCCTGAACATGCTGCGCGAGATCGGGCGGCCCGAGCGGATCCCCGAGTACATCGCCCGCGCCAAGGACAAGGACGACCCGTTCCGGCTGATGGGCTTCGGCCACCGCGTCTACAAAAATTACGATCCCCGCGCGAAGGTGATGCAGGCCACTGCCGCCGAGGTCCTGAAGGAGATGGGCGTCACCGATCCCGTCTTCGACGTCGCCCGCGAGCTCGAGCAGATTGCGCTGCACGACGAATATTTCATCGAGAAGAAGCTCTATCCGAACGTCGATTTCTACTCCGGCGTCGTCCTTTCCGCGATCGGCTTCCCGACCTCGATGTTCACCGCCCTCTTCGCTTTGGCGCGGACGGTGGGCTGGGTCGCCCAGTGGAACGAGATGATCTCCGACCCCGAGCAGAAGATCGGCCGCCCCCGCCAGCTCTACACCGGCGCCACCCAGCGCGACTACGTCCCCGTCAGCGACCGCCGCTAGCGTTCCCGACTTTGCTCGGCACCGCCGGCATGATATAGTGTATCAATGTCGGTCGCCGTCCTGCCTTTGCTCGCCCTGCTCGCCGCGCCCGGACCTGGGCCGCGACCCGTGCAGGCGTGCGTGTCCGGCACACCGGAACCATCGGACAGCCCGTCGTTGCGACCGACGCCGACGGCCCTCTGCGCCTATGGAGCGGCCGATCTCAACCGCCGCATCCTCTCGCTGTTGCGGCAATCCGAGCGCACCCTTGAGATCGAGACGGTCGAGCGCATCTTTGGCCTGCCGAGGCTGTATACCGCGTACGACGCGCCCCGCAGCGCCGACTATTTCGTGATCCTGTCGCGGCAGCCGGGTGGCGAGCGCTGGCGGGCGATGCTGAGTTTCGACGAGAGCTTCTTCCCTACGGACCGGGCGCGCCAGCCGCGCTTTCGGGGCACGATGAGGCCGCGACGCATCGCTCCGGCGAGGCGCGGGTGGCTGCAGCTGCGCGTGACGTGGCTCGAACCGCGGGAGATCAGGCCCGGCACCGGCGCATGCCTGGCCCCCGACGCGCTGGCACGCGGGGCGCGGTTGCGGGGATGGCGGGTCGAGCCTGTAATGCCGCTGGTGATGGACGCAGCGCCGCGCCCGCGGCTGGAGATCACGCGCGGCCGCGGGACCATCTCCGTGCCCCTTGCCGACGAGAATCCCTGCGTCACCGATTTCGACTTGTCGATCGAAGAGGCGAGGTGATCCGGACCGGCTGGCGAGCCCCCGTCGCCAACTACCGGCCGAGGCCTGCTGGGGCCGCTCAAGCCCCTGCTCAGGCGGTGGGCCGCCGAGGCGGCGGGACCGGGCGCGGCGAGCGTCATGCGCTGCGAGCGGCGCTTCGAACCGGTGCTCGGCGGCAAGTGGGTGCAGCTGAGCGCGCTGTGGCAGACCGGCCCCGGCTCCGCCTACGAGGAGACGGCGCTGTTCGGACGGACCGCCGAGGGGACGCTCGGCTTCTCCTCGTTCACCTCGGACGGCAAGTGCTCGCTGGGCCGCCTCGCCGACGGCACCGATGTCGACCCGCTGGCGGTGGCGTTCGAGGCGCAGATGTCCGCCGGCCTGGCGCGGATGGTCTATTGGCCCGCCGAGGGAGAGGGCTTCTACTTCGCCGTCGAGAGCCGCACCGGCGCCGGCTGGAACCGCTTCATGCGCCACCATTACCGCCCGGCCTGAACGCGCGAACCCGGGTGTCGCCGTGCGCGGCACCGGCTGCTATCACCCGGCGATGCAAGACAGACGAACGCTTCTGAAAGGTGCCGCCGGCCTGACCGCGGCGCTCGCCCTTCCCGCCCGCACCGCCGCCGCGGCTCTGCCGGGCCCGCGCAAGCCGCCCCGCCTGCGCCCGGGCGACACGGTGGGCCTGATCGAGCCCGCCGGCTTCACCCACGACGCCTTCGACCTCGCCGCCGTCAAGGCGACGGTCGCCGGGATGGGCCTGGTTCCCAAGGTCGCGCCGCACGTGGCCGCGCGCTACGGCTATCTCGCCGGCTCGGACGCCGAGCGGGCGGCGGACGTCAACGCGATGTTCGCGGACGATTCGGTGCGAGCCATTTTCGCGATCCGCGGCGGCTGGGGCTGCGCGCGCATCCTGCCGCTGCTTGATTACGCGCTCATCCGCGCGCATCCCAAGCTGCTGGTGGGGTTCAGCGACATCACCGCGCTCCACATGGCGCTGGCCGCCCGCGCCGGCTTCACGACCATCCACGGGCCGGTCGCCGCCTCCTCATGGGGCAAGCTCTCCTGGGATTCCTTCCGAAGCCTCGCCTTCGAGGGCGCGATGCCCCTCTACCAGCCGCCGGAGACCGTCGAGGACCGGCTCGCCCCACGCGGGGGCCGGGTCCGTACCTTTCGCTCCGGCAAGGCGACGGGACGGCTGCTCGGCGGCAACCTCACCGTCCTCTCCGCCCTCGTCGGCACGCCCTACCTCCCGGACTTTGCGGGCGCGATCCTGTTTATCGAGGACACCAACGAGGCCGAATATAGGATCGACCGGATGCTGACCCAGCTCACCCTCGCCGGAATCCTCGGCAAGGTCGCCGGCGTCGTCTTCGGACAGTGCACCGATTGCGTTTCGGACGGCCCCTCCTACGGCGGCTTCACTTTGTCGGAAGTGCTCCAGCAGCACCTCGGTGCGCTCGGAGTCCCCGCGTTCCAGGGCGCGCTCTTCGGCCACGTGCCGAACCAGTACAGCCTGCCCGAAGGCTGCCGCGCGGAGATCGACGCCGACGCCGGGACGATCCGCATCCTCGAGCCGGCGGTTGCCTGACCGGCCGGACGCGGATCAGCGCACCGGCAGGGTGAAGGTGAAGCGCGCGCCTTGGCCCGGCGCGCTGTCGACGCTGATGTCGCCGCCCATCGCCCGCGCCAGCCGCCGTGCGATGTAGAGCCCCAGCCCGGTGCCGCCCGGCTCATTGGGGTCGACCCGCTCGAACTTCTCGAAGATCCGCGCCTGGTCTTCCTCGGCGATCCCCTTGCCCTGGTCGGCGATGATCAGAGCGACGAGATCGCCCTCGCGGTCGGTGCGGACCCAGACCATGCCGCCGTCGGGCGAATAGCGGATCGCGTTGGCGAGGAGGTTGACGACGATCTGCAGCGCGCGGCGGAACGCGCCCGCCGCCGGGAGAGCCTCGCCGCTGGCCGGGGCGTCGATGCGGACGCTTCGGTCCGCCGCCCGTACCGACAGCAGGCCGGCGGCGCGGCGGGCGACGTCGGCGAGGTCGATCTCCTCCTTCTCCGGCGCGAAGTCCGGCCGCTCGATCGCCTGCAGGTCGACGAGGTCGTCGACAAGCGCGAGGAGATGACGTCCGGCGGTAGCGATGTCGTCGGCATAGCCCGCATAATCCCGCCGCAGCGCGCCCTCGTCGCGGTTGCCGATCGCCTCCGCGCTGGAGACGATGCGGGCGAGCGGCGCGCGAAGCGCCTTGTCGAGACGCTCTCCGAACGCGGAGGTGTCGGGTACCGGCGCGGCGGCGGGAGCGGAGGGCGCGGTCGGTGCCTCGGCCATCGCCGTGGCCGAGCCGCGGAAGCCGGCGAAACGGCCGTCGGCGGCGACCAAGGGGATGCCCGCGAGCATGTAGCGCCCGCCGCGCCCGCCGCGCAGCTCCGCGGGCTGGCCGTCGAAGCGGCGCTGCTCGGCCAGCGCGCTCAGCAGAGGCAATTCCCCCTCGCCTGCTTCGGCGAGGCGAAACAGCTGGGTGAGCGGGTTGCCGAGGAGCGCCTGGGGCGCCTGGCCCGCGGCCGCGGCGGCGGCGGGCGACAGCGCGGTGATGCGCAGCGACCCGTCCGTCTCCCACATCCAGTCCGCCGACGCGCGGAGGAAGTCCGCCTCCCGCGCGGCTTCCGGAGCGGTGGCGGGACCGCGCGCCGGGCGGCGGCGCCAGCCGGAGACGGTGAGCGTCACGCCCGCCGGATCGGGCTCGGCGCGAACCCACAGGTCGAGGTCGGCGTCGCCCTCGGCGGCAACGGCGGGGCGGGAGATGGCGATGTTGAGCCGGGAGGCGAGCCGGGCCAGCGCCGCGACCTGCGGGATGGCGAGCGGACCGCCCTCCTCGCCCCCGGCGGCGCGCTGGAGAGCGGCGAGGCGCGGTTCGGCCTCGGCGAGACGGCCCTGCGCGTCGACGCGCCCGCGGACGGCGATCTCGGCGTTCACGCGGCGAGCTCCGCAATGGCGGCACGGTAAGCGGGGTCGGCCCGCCACGGCGCCACCAGGCGGGACACGTCGGCGTCCGAAAGGGTGTCGAAGCGGTCGGCCAGAGCGGCGGCGGCCGCATCGCTGGCGGCGACGCGGAACAGGATGGACGCTGCGGCGCCGCGGTCGAAGCCAGCCGCCCGCAGAAGCAGAGCGGCGCCCGCTCCGGAAGTGTCCGCCAACAGCTCCCAAGCCGGTTCGAACCCGAGGCCGGTCCGCACGGCGAGAGTCGCGAGCAGGAGCGGCAGATTGCCCTCCTCGGCCGCCTGCGCGACAACGGCGTCGCCGAGACACCCGCGCGCGGCCATCAGGCCCGCCAGCCGCATCGCCCGCGCCTCCACGCCGTCGGCCTCGTCATAGCGCGGCAAAGCGGCGTTGGTTGCGCCCGCGAGCGCGGCATCGGCCGCGGCGGCATCGACGCCGTGGCGCGAAACCATGTAGCGCCGCAGCGCCGCGGCGACCGTCCACAGCAAGCGGTGGCGCAGGTCGGCGGGGAGGTCCGAGCGGCCGAGCAGCGGTTCGTGAAACGCATCGAAGCGGCTGTTGAGGCCGATCAGCAACCCCATCGCCTCGGCGGCAATGGCGGTATCCTCGTCGCCGGCAAGGTTGGCGAGAAGGCCATGGTCGGCTCCGGCAGCGGCGAGGCGGTGCTCCTCCGCACGGCGTAGAAGCAGCGGCAGGAGCTGCGGAACGGAGACGAGCGGCCCCGCTTCGAGCAGCGGCAGGGCGATCGGCAGGCTGGCCGAGCCCAAAGCCGCGCGCAACGTCTCGGGCGCGTCGGCGGGCAGCCGCGCGAGCAGGGTCCCGCGCAACGCATCCTCGGCATCGCCGACGAGGGCGGCGAACAGCGAAGTGACGACCCCGCGCTGGCGATCGCTGAGGCGGAGTTCCGATGGCAGAGCGAGGTCCGCGGCGATGGCGGCAACGCGCGCACGCGCGGCCGCGAGCAGCCGCGCCGCGCCGTCCTCATTTCCCCCGCCTGACCGCATATCGGACATTGGATGCCCATAACGCGCGCGAGGTTAAGGCGGCGCTAATCGTCCCGCGGCGCCGGCGGCGGCGCATGGGCGTGATGCTGGGCCCAGAAGAAGCTCGCACCCGCATAAGCGGCAAGCAGTGTGAGGCCGGTTCCCCACAGCCCAAACAGGGCAAAGGGCAGGAGCAGCCACGCCATCCCCTTATGCTCCGCCAGCCAGCGGCGCCCCGGCGGGAGCCTGCGGGCCGTCTCGATCCGACGCGCAATGGCAAAGGCGATGGTCGTCGCGGCGAGGGCGACGCACCCCCAGCTGTGCACCGGCGAGAGCGCATAGCCGAGCGCCACCAGCGCGACGCCTGAGATGCTCGGCAGCACATAGCCCCACCAGCTCGCCTCGTCCTCGTCCTGCAGGCGCAGCGAGGCGAGGCGCTCCCCGACCCCCTCGCCGAAGCTGGCGAGCAGGATCAGCGCCATGCCGAGTCCGAGCGAATGTTCCGCAAACGAAAAGGCGCCAAGCAGGGCGACCAGCGCCGCACCGAGCCGAATGCCGCCGGGCGACACCGGCTGCGGCACCAGGGCCGCCGAGGCCGCGCCTTCCGCCGGGGCGAGGAGATAGGCGGAGACCCAGTCGCTGCGCCGGGCGGCGGCGGCCCGCATCAGCCTCTCCTCCGCCCCATCGAGATCGTCGGCGCGCTCCGCAACGGTGATCTGCTCGTCCACCTCTTCGCCGCGGACCGCGATCTGGCGTGCGCCGCCCTGCACCGCGCGGCGCAGCAGGGTCGATTGCAGGTCCCAGTCGCTCAGTTTCTCGGCCGTGCGATGGAGCAGCGCGCCGTCGATCAGGGCGAGGCCGGCCCAGCGGCTATGGGCGTCGATCCGCTCGAAGCGATCGTCGACCCGGACGTCGGGGACGGTGAGCAGCGACAGGCCGCCGAGATCGAGCAGCCTCTCGACATGGGCGGTGCTGGCGAGAAGGCCGTCCGCCACCAGCAGCAGCCGGTCCTCCGCCTTGATCGCCTCCGCCGCGTCGAGGGCGGAGCGGGCGACGATCACGGCATAGCCTTGCGCCTTCAGCCGGTCGATCGCGGCGAGCAGGTCCGAAGGCACGCGCTCGACGGCGAGGACGATCGGATCCGCGCCCGCCGCTGCCACCAGCCGCACCTGCCGCTCCACCAAAGTCCGCCCGCCGAGCGGCAGCGTCGCGCGCAAGCGCCCGCCCGGCTCGTCGGCTTCGTGATAGGCGGCGATGAGTGCGGCCAGGCCCAGGTCAAATCCTCCCTCCCCTCCCGTTAGGCGGAAGGAGAGAGGCGCGCAATTTCAGGTGGCGGCGAAATCGTCGATGGCGATGTGAAGCTTGCGCAGCACGACCGGATCGCCGGGCGCCCCGTCGAGCGCTTCGTCGGCCAGGGCGACAAGGCCGGCGACGCCGAAGCTCGCGGCAAGGCTCTTGAGGCGGGCGGAGGCGAACTGCCAATTGGCGTCGCATCGGGCGCGGCCCATCAGGTCCGCCTGCCGCACCGCGCTCTCAACGAAGGCGGCGCGCAATTCGGCCATCAGACCGGCGTCCGCGCCGACGGCAGCCGCGAGGGAAGCATTGAGGGCGCCGGGATCGTAAGCCATGCCCGGCGCAATACGCGACGGGTCGTTAACGCCCCGTATCCTTCCGATCTTCCTCCCCGTCCGAAAGATGGTAAACAGACGGTCATGAGCACGGGGGCAGAGCGAGCGGAGCCGCGCGAAAGCGCCGGCTGGATCGAAACCGAAGCGGGGGGCAGCGACTGGCTGGGCACCGCGCCGGCGGGGGTGGAGGCAGAGGGCGAATCGGGCACCGTTGAGGCCGGCACGGTCTCCTCGGCTGGAAGCCGCGTCCTGGCCGTGTTTCTCCTCTTGCTGGCTGTCGGCTGGACGGCCGCCGTTGTCTGGCAGGCGTGGCAGGGTGCGATGCCGCTGACCCCGGCGCGGCTCGTTCCCTTCATCGCCACCTCGAGCGCCCCGCTCGCGCTGCTCGGCCTCGTCTGGCTGCTGTTCGGCCGCAGCTCCCGCCGCGAGACGGAGCGCTTCACCCGCGCCGTGTCGGCAATGCGCGGCGAAAGCATCGCGCTCGAAAGCGTCCTCGGCATTGTCGCCGAGAAGCTGGAAGAGAATCACGCCAGGCTGCGGGGCGAAGCCGAGAAGCTGATGTCGCTCGGCGACGAAGCGGCGGACCGGCTCGGCCGCGTCACTTATTATCTGTCCAAGGAAACCGCCTCGCTCGACCGCACGGCCAGCGCCGTGGAAGGCGCCGCCGCCGCCGCCAAGGTCGATATCGGCGTCCTCATGCACGACCTGCCGCGCGCCGAAGAGCAGGCCCGCGCCGTCGCCGAGGCGATGAAGGAAGCCGGTCTCGCCGCCCACGGCCAGGCGGGCGCCCTCGAGGCGCAGCTGTCGGCGATCGCCGCCCGCGGCCGCGACGCCGACGAAGTGCTCGGCAGCGCCGCCCAAAAGATGGCCGCCCATATCGCGCGGATCGAAAGCAGCGCCGAGACGGCGGCCACCGCGATGGGCGAGGCCTCCGCCGGGATGACCGCGGCCGTCGACGGCGCCATGGCGCGTGCCGCCGAGGCCCTCGACGCCGCGCGCGCGGCGCTCGAGGCGCAGGCGGGGGCGACCTTGGCGTCGATCGACCAGAGCCGCGCGGCACTCGATCGCGCCGGTGAAGATGCGGCGGCGAGCCTCGCCGCGCGCCTCGACAGCGTCGGCGCCAAGATCGGCGAACTTGCCGGCCAGCTCGCGGCCCAGGACGCCGCTAGTCACCAACTCGTCACCGGCCTCGCCGGCGAGGTCGCGCGCCTCGACGAAGCCTTCGCGGAGCTCGGCCGGACCGGCGGCGCCACCAGCGACAGGCTCGTCGAGGCGGTGGCGGAGGCGCGGAGCGGAAGCACCGCGCTCATCGAGGCGCTCGGCGCCGGACGCGGCGAAGCTGACGCGCTGCTCGTCCGCGCGGGAGAATTGCGCGACACGCTCGATGGCGTCACCGGGGATCTGGAGCGGCGGGTGGCCCCTGCCCTGTCCGAGGCCGAGGCACAGGCAGGTCGGGCGCAGAATGCGCTGGCTGGCCTCAGCGAGACCGCGCAGGAAATCGACGGCTCCGCCCGCGGCATCGAGCGGCGCGTCGGCGACGTGGCGGCGCGGGTTTCCGAGATCGGCACGATGCTGGCGGCGCAGGACCAGTCGGGCAGGGCGCTCGTCGCCCAGCTGATGATCGACGTCGCCGCTCTCCAGGACAGCTTCACCGCGGCCGAGGCGAGCGGCAGCGCCCAGGCCGGCGCGCTCGGCGCCTCGGTCGCCCAGCTGCGCGAGGCGGCCGCGGCGCTGGCGCAGGAGCTCGAAGCCGGTGCCGACCGCGCCGGTGCTCTCGGCGCCCGCAGCGACGAAATTGCCGGCAATCTCCGCGAAACGGCGCTGCGGCTCGACGAGGAACTCGTCCCCGCCTTCGCCCGCGTCGAGGCGCAGGCCGGCCGCACCCGCGAGGCGGCCGACTCGCTGGCGCCGGCCATTGCAGGCGCGGAAGCGGCATCGGCGGCCACGTTCGCGCACGTCTCGGAGACGGAGGGCGCAATCGCCCGCCAGCGTGAGGCGCTGGACGCGTTGCTGGCGAGGATCGGCGAAGGGTCGGCCGGTGCGGAGGAAAGGCTTCACGCGCTCGGCGCCGCGGCGGCGGAGGCCCAGGAGGCGGCGGCGCGGATCGTCGCCGACACCGGGCCGGAGCTGATCGAAAGCCTGCTGCGCGTCCGCGAGGCCTCGAACCAGGCGGCGGTGCATGCCCGCGAGGCGATCGCCGCCGTCATTCCCGCGAGCGCCGCCTCGCTCGGAGAGGCGGCGCAGGCGGCGCTTGCCTCCGCGGTCGAACAGAGCGTCACGGCGCAGATGGCCGAGCTCGAAGCGCTGGCGGAGAAGTCGATCGACTCGGCGAAGCGCGCGTCGGAGCGGCTGACCCGGCAGATGCTGTCGCTCGGGCAGACGACGGCTGCGATCGAGGCGCGTATCGAGGAGGAGAGGCGCCGCCGCGACGCGCAGGATAGCGAGCAGATGTCGCGCCGCGTCGCTTTGCTCATCGAATCGCTCAATTCGACGGCGATCGACGTCACCAAGATCCTCTCGAACGAGGTGACGGACAGCGCCTGGGCGGCCTATCTGAAGGGCGACCGGGGCGTCTTCACCCGCCGCGCCGTGCGGCTGCTGGAGACGACGGACGCCCGCGAGATCGCCCGGCATTACGAGGAAGAGCCGGAATTTCGCGAGCAGGTGAACCGCTACATCCACGATTTCGAATCGATGCTCCGCCGCATCCTCGCCGACCGCGACGGCTCGCCGCTCGGCATCACCTTGCTGTCGAGCGACATGGGCAAGCTCTACGTCGCGCTCGCCCAGGCGATCGAGCGGCTCCGCTAAGCTGGCGCTCCATCCTCGATGGGGAGGCGGGCGTCAGCGCGTCCAGTCGAGCATGTCGATCGTCACCCAGCCGAAGCGGTAGTTCGCGTAGAACAGCACGAACACGATGGCCGAGACGATCGTCGCCCGCACCGCCGCTTTGCCGAAGCTGAAGCTGTGCGGCGCGCTCGGCGCGTGGCCGGGCGCCGCGGCGACGCCGTCTTCATGCGGCGAGCGCGCGCCGAACGGCAGCACGACGAACAGGCTCAGCGTCCAGAACAGGATGTAGATGGCCAGGATCGACTGGGGTTTCATCCCTCAGACATGGACGATGAGGACGTCGACCAGGGGCTTCTTGCCGGTCCAGTCGGTGGCGCAGCGGCGCACCGCGAGGCGCACTTCCTCGCGCAATTTCTCCGCCTTCCCGCCGGCCCGCTTCGCAGCCTCGGCGGCGGCGGCGCAGGCCTCCTCGACGAAGGCGTCGCGATCCTCCTCCACCGGCACGCCGTGCAGGCTGAGCTCGACGTCCCCCGCCAGGCGTTCGTCGCGCCCGAGCGGGAGGGCGACCGAGATGATGCCCTGGAAGGACAGCTTGCGGCGCTCGTTCATCGTCGTGCCGTCGGCGGCGAGGATGACGTCGCCGTCGAGGATCAGGCGACCGACCTTCTCCTCGCCGATCTTGCGCGGCCCGTCGGGCGCGAGGCGGACGAGATCGCCATTCTCCTGGACGATGCCTCTCGGCACGCCGTTCTCGCGGGCGAACCGCTCGTGCTCCGCCATGTGGCGCATCTCGCCGTGGACGGGGACGATGATCTCGGGGCGGATCCATTGGTACATCGCCGCGAGCTCGGGCCGACCGGGATGGCCGGAAACATGGACGTGGGCCTGGCGGTCGGTGATCATCTTGACGCCCTTCGACGCCAGCTCGTTCTGGATGCGACCGATGGCGATCTCGTTGCCGGGGATCTGCTTCGACGAGAAGACGACGAGGTCGCCCTCGTCGACCGAGAGCTTGTGCTGGCCGAAGGCGATACGGGCGAGGGCCGCGCGCGCCTCGCCCTGGCCGCCGGTGGCGATGATCATCACCTCCCGGCGGGGCAGCTTCATCGCCGCGTCGAAGTCGATCGTCGGCGGGAAGTCGGTCAGATAGCCGACGCTCTTCGCCACCCTCAGGATGCGGTCGAGCGAACGGCCGGCCACGCAGACCTGGCGGCCGGTGTCCTCGGCAACCTTGCCGAGCGTCTTGAGGCGCGCCGCGTTGGACGCGAAGGTGGTGACGAGCACCCGCCCCTCCGCCTCGCCGACGACCCGGTCGAGCCCTTCGCGCACGCCCGCTTCGGAGCCCGAAGCGGCGTCCTGGAACACGTTGGTCGAATCGCAGACCAAAGCGAGCACGCCCGCGTCGCCGATCGCGCCCAACTCCTTCGCCGTGCTCGGATCGCCGAGCTGCGGCGATTCGTCCAGCTTCCAGTCGCCAGTGTGGAAGACCCGGCCGTAGGGCGTGTCGATGACGAGCGCGTTACCCTCCGGGATCGAGTGGGCGAGCGGCACGTAGCGCAGGCCGAACGGGCCGAGCTGGAAATCGCCGCCGAGCTCGATGACGTTGACCTTGACCTCGTCCTGCAGCCCCTCTTCCTCGAGCTTGCCGGCGATGAGGCCCGCGGTGAACGGGGTCGCGTAGAGCGGCACGCCGAGATCCGTCGCGAGATAGGGGATGGCACCGATATGGTCCTCATGGCCGTGGGTAAGGACGATGCCGAGCAGGTCCTTGCGCCTTTTCTCGATGAACTCGAGGTCGGGGAGGATGAGGTCGATGCCGGGATAGGCCGGATCGGCGAAGGTCATGCCGAGATCGACCATGATCCACTTGCCCTCGCAGCCGTAGAGATTGACGTTCATGCCGATCTCGCCCGAGCCGCCGAGCGCGAGGAAGAGAAGTTCTTTGCCGGGTTTCATGTGGTTCCTAATGTTGCCTCCCTACCGCGCAGCGGTGGGGAGGGGGACCAGGCTCTGCCTGGTGGAGGGGTATTGTCGGGGCAGCACGGGTCGGCCACCCCTCCACCACCTTCGGTGGTTGCCCTCCCCATCTACGATGGAGAGGCAGATTTGCTCCGCTCATATAGGAGCGCAAGCCCCTGAATGGTAAGGTCCGGCTCGATCGCATCGAAAATGGGGCTGTACCGGTCGAAGAGCGTCGCAAGGCCGCCGGTCGAAATCACCGTCACCGGCCGGCCGATCTCTGCCTTCATCCGCGCCACCAGCCCCTCGATCATCGCCACATAGCCCCAGTAGATGCCAATCAGCATCTGGTCCTCGGTGGTCCGGCCGATGACGCTCGTATCGTCCGGCGCCTCGATCGCGATCCTCGGCAGCTTCGCCGCGGCGGTGACGAGGGCGTCGAGCGAGAGGTTGATGCCCGGCGCGATGATGCCGCCTTTGTAGGCGCCGGAATAATCGACCACGTCGAAGGTGGTGGCAGTGCCGAAATCGATGACGATGAGGTCGCCAGAATGCACTGCGTGAGCAGCAATGGCGTTCAGCACCCGGTCCGCGCCGACCGTCCGCGGCTCGGCGACGTCGAGGTCGATCCCCCATTCCGCTGAGCCCTGACCCGCGACGACCGGCGCCACGCCGAAATATTTGCGCGCCAGCACGTCGAGATTGTGGAGCGCGCGCGGCACGACGGTGCCGACGATCACCGCATCGACGGCGTCGCGCCCATAGCCTTCGAGCGCCAGCAGCTGGTGGAGCCACACGGCATATTCGTCGGCCGTCCGCCGCGGGTCGGTGGCGATCCGCCACCGGGCGCGGATGACGCCGTCCTCCAGCAGGGCGAAAACGACGTTGGTGTTCCCGGCATCGACGGCGAGCAGCATGGGCCGGGTTTTAGCCGGAGCCGCAACGATAAGCGAGAAGCTTGGCGACCCTAGCCGACGTGGCCGACCTCCAGAACATATTCCGCCACCTCGGTCCGCGCGTAGGCGCCGGCCTGGAACAGCGGGCTTTCGTGGAGATAGGCCTCGGCGTCGGCGAAGCTGTCCGCCTCCAGCAACACCATGAAGCCGGTGCGGTGCCCGTCCGGTCCCCGCGTCATTCCGGCGAGGCGGATGTGGCGATAGGGCTGGGCAAGATGCTCGTTGAACGCCTCCTGCAAAGCGGGAAGCAGCGCATCGCCCCCGGGCTTCAGCGTTCCGGTGATCGCGAACAACATGGGCACCTCCTTGGACCCCGCCTACACGTTCGCAGCGCCGGGCGGAATTGCTTCAGAGGAGGAAGACATCGCCGGCGTGGAGGATCTGCACGCGTCCATCCGGGAGGCGGAGACGGAGCGCGCCGGACGCGTCGAGGCCGTCGAACAGCCCCTCCACCGCGGCGCCGTCGGGGGCATGCGTCGAAAGGGCCGTGCCGATCGGGTGGGCCGCCGCTAGCCAGGCGGCCCGAACCGGGGCAAGCCCCTCTCCGCGCCACCGCCCCAGCCAGCGGGCGAAAGCGGCGGCAAGGGCATCGAGAAACACCGCCGGCTCCGGTGCCGTGCCGGTGAGGGCCGCGAGGCTCGCTGCCGGACGCGGCGTATCGGCCGGATGGTGCGCGAGGTTGACGCCGAAGCCGGCGATCACCGCCTCCCCTTCCCGCTCGAGCAGGATGCCCGACAGCTTCGCGCCCCCGGCTAGAAGGTCGTTCGGCCACTTGATCCGGATTTCGGCGCGCGGCGCGAAGACGGCCGCGACTTCGTGGAGAGCCACAGCCGCGACGAGCGCCAGCGTTGGTGCCGGCGGGTCGCCCGGCCGGAGGCGCACGAGCGTGCTGGCGTAGAGATTGCCCGGAGGAGACTGCCACCCCCGGCCCTGGCGCCCGCGGCCGCCGGTCTGGCGATCGGCGCGAAGCCAGCTTCCTTCCGGGGCGCCGCTGCGGGCGAGCGCGGCAAGGTCGTCGTTGGTGGACGCCGTCTCGGCGACGGTTCGGATCAGAAGAGCGCCCTCGCCGCGTTCCCGGATACCTGCGCCAGAGCACCGACGAGGATGTATCCGAGCGGCGATACGAACAGCGCAGTCGCGACCAGCAGCACGCTCTGCGGAATGTCCCGCGTCGGTGCGTAAGCGGGCGCGGCCTCGTCGAAGTACATCGTCTTGACGATCTTCAGATAGTAAAAGGCGCTGATCACCGACGTGGTGATGCCGATGGCCGCCAGCCAGGTGAGGTTCGCGTCCACCGCTGCCTGGAAGACGTAGAATTTCGGCCAGAAGCCCATCAGCGGCGGCACGCCGGCAAGGCTGAACATGAACATCGCCATGGCGAGCGCCAACCACGGCCGGCTGCGCGACAGGCCGGAGAGCGAGGCGATGCTCTCGACCGGACGCCCGTCGGCATCGCGCATCCTCAGCACCACGAGGAACGAGCCGATCGTCATCACCATGTAGACGAGCATGTAGAAGAGGACCGACGCCACGCCCGCCTGCGTGCCGGTCGCGAGACCGATGAGGGCGAAGCCGACATTGTTGATCGAGCTGTAGGCGAGCAGCCGCTTGATGTTCGGCTGGCCGATCGCCGCGACGCCGCCCAAAATGGTGGAGGCGAGCGCCATGAAGATGATTATCTGGCGCCATTCGAACGCCGCGCCGCCCAGCGCCTGGATGGACACGCGGGTCAGCATCGCCATCGCGGCGACCTTGGGCGCGGAGGCGAAGAAGGCGGTGACCGGCGTCGGCGCGCCTTCGTAGACGTCCGGCGTCCACATGTGGAACGGCACGGCCGAAACCTTGAAGGCGATGCCGGCAAGGACGAAGACGATGCCGAACAGCACGCCGTGCGAGAGGCCGTCGGCGCCGTGCTTCTGGCTGGAGATCGCACTCGCGATGTCGTGGAAGCCGGTCGCGCCGGTGAAGCCGTAGAGCAAAGAGATGCCGTAGAGCAGGATGCCTGAGGCGAGCGCGCCGAGGACAAAATATTTGAGGCCCGCCTCGGCCGAGCGGGTGTCGGTGCGCTGGAAGGAGGCGAGGACGTAGGCGGCCAGGCTCTGCAGCTCGAGGCCGACATAGAGGGTGAGCAGGTCCGAGGCGGACACCATCATCCCCATGCCCACGGAGGAGAGCAGGATGAGCAAAGGATATTCGGCGCGGTAATCGCCGTCGCGGCCGAACCAGCCGCTCGCCGCCACCAAAGCCGCCGCGGCGCCCGCGTAGATTACCGCCTTCGAAAAGGCGGCGAAGGCGTCGGCGACGACGAGGCCGCCGAAGCCGAAGGCGCGGCTGCCGTCATAGCCGGGAACGAAGATCGCCGCCGCCACCAGGCACAGGATCGCGAGCCAGGTGACGAGCTTCGCCGACCGGTCCTCGAACCAGGCGACGACCATCATCAGCAGCAAGGCCGCGGTCGACAGGATCAGCTCGGGGAGCGTCAGAAGGATCGAGGCGAGCATCAATGCGCCCCTTCGGCGGCTTCGTGGGGGGCGGCCGGGGCGGGATGCCCGGCGGTGACCGCGGAATCGCTCGGCGGCGCCGACGGCGTCACGCGGGCAAGGAGGACGCCCACGTCCTTGCGCATCGGCGCGAGGAAGCTTTCAGGATAGACGCCCATCCACAGCACCACGGCGGCGATCGCGCCCAGCGAGACCATCTCACGGCCGTTCAGGTCGGGCATAGCCGCGGCATCGGCGTTGCGGCCCGTGCCATAGGCGACGCGCCAGTAGAGGTAGAGCATGTAGGCGGCGCCGAGGATGATCCCGGTGGTGGCGACGGCGCCGAGCCAGCTCGAGGCGCGGTAGGCGCCGGTGAGGCTCAGGAACTCGCCGACGAAGCCGGCGGTGCCGGGCAGGCCGACGGAGGCCATGGTGAAGAGCAGGAACAGAACGGCGTAAGCCGGCATGTTGTTCGAGAGGCCGCCATAGCGGTCGATCTCGCGGGTGTGGAGGCGGTCGTAGATGACGCCGACGCACAGGAAGAGCGCGCCTGAGACGAGGCCGTGGCTGAGCATGACGATCAGCGCGCCGTCCAACCCTTGGCGGTTGAAGGCGAAGATGCCGATGGTAACGAACGCCATGTGGGCGACCGACGAGTAAGCGATCAGCTTCTTCATGTCGCGCTGCACCAAAGCGACGAGCGAGGTGTAGACGATCGCCACCATCGACAGGCCGTAGACCAGCCAGGCGAGCTGCGCCGACGCGTCGGGGAACATCGGCAGCGAGAAGCGGATGAAGCCGTAGCCGCCGAGCTTCAGCAGCACGCCGGCGAGGATCACCGAGCCCGCGGTCGGTGCCTGCACGTGCGCGTCCGGAAGCCAGGTATGGACAGGCCACATCGGCATCTTGACCGCGAACGAGGCGAAGAAGGCGAGCCACAGCCAGGTCTGCGCCTGCTTGGGGAAGTTGGTGGCGAGGAGGTGCGGGATGTAGGTGTCGCCGTGGGTGAAGCCGGTCATCCACAGCATCGCGACCAGCATCAGCACCGAGCCGAGCAGGGTGTAGAGGAAGAATTTGTAGCTGGCGTAGATCCGCTCGGCGCCGCCCCAGATGCCGATGATCAGGAACATCGGGATGAGGCCGGCCTCGAAGAAGATGTAGAAGAGGTAGAGATCCTGCGCCATGAAGACGCCGATCATCATCGTCTCCATCGCCAGGAACGCAGCCATATATTCCGGCACGCGCTTCTCGATCGCGGTCCAGCTGGCGAGAATGCAGATCGGCATCAGGAACAGCGAGAGCATGGTCAGCATCAAGGCGATGCCGTCGATTCCGAGGGCCCATGCGAAGGGGGAGAAGTCCGGCCGGACATATTCCTGGAACTGCCATTGCGGCCCGCCGATCTGGTAGTTCGCCCACAAAGCGACGCCGAGCGCGAGGTCTAGCAGCGTCGCGGCCAGCGCAATCCAGCGCGCGCCCTTGGCGGAGGCGAACAGGCACCCGATCGCGCCCAGCACGGGGATCGCGAGCAGGATCGTGAGAATCGGGAAACCCATCATCGCGCCATCGCCCAGGTGGCGGCGGCGGCGAGGCCGAGGAGCATCACCAGCGCATAGGTGTAGAGGTAGCCGGACTGGAGACGGGCGGTCAGCACGTTGCCCACCCGGACCACGCCGGCGGCGCCGTCCGGCCCGAAGCGGTCGATGGTCCCCTCGTCGCCCTTCTTCCAAAGGAAGCGGCCGAGGCGCAACGAGGGGCGGACGAAGACCGCGTCGTACAGCTCGTCGAAATACCATTTGTTGAGCAGGAAGGCATAGAGGAGCCGGTATTGGTCGACGAACCGCTTCGGCCAATCGGTACGGCGGATGTACGCCTGCCAGGCGACCAGGAAACCGAGGATCATGGCGATGCTCGGCGCGAACTTCACCAGGAAGGACAATCGCTCCATCCCCTCGGCGAGGTCCTCGCTGAACGCCACGCTGCCGGCCCAGAAATGCGGCGCGCCGTTGGGCTGGATGAACCAGCGCGCGAACACCATGCCGGCGAGCACCGCGCCCAAAGACAGGATCGCGAGCGGGATCAGCATCGCCCACGGGCTCTCGTGGGGATGGTAACCGCCGGTGCCGGCCGGCACCTGCTCGGCCCCCGCCTCGTGCGGCCTCGTGTCGTGGCCTGAATCCTCTTCGTCGGGATGGTCGTCATGGGCGTGGCCATCGCCGTGCGCGTCGTGGAGGGCGTGCTGGATATGCTCGGACGCCGCCCAGCGCGGCTTGCCCCAGAAGGTCAGGAACATCAGCCGCCACGAATAGAAGCTGGTGAGGAAGGCGGCGAAGATGCCGACGGCGAAGGCGAAGCCGCCCAAAGTCGTGCCCTTCGCATAGGCCGCCTCGATGATCGCGTCCTTCGAATAGAAGCCCGCGAAGCCGAAGCCGAAACCCTCACTCTCCCAGCCCACGCCGGTGATCGCCAGCGTGCCTGCCATCATCGCCCAGAAGGTGAAGGGGATCTTCTTCCTCAGGCCGCCGTAGAAGCGCATGTCCTGCTCGTGGTGCATGGCGTGGATCACCGAGCCGGCGCCGAGGAACAGCAAAGCCTTGAAGAAGGCGTGGGTGAAGAGGTGGAACATCGCCGCGCCGTAGGCGCCGACGCCGGCGGCGAAGAACATGTAGCCCAGCTGCGAGCAGGTCGAATAGGCGATGACGCGCTTGATGTCGTTCTGGACCGTGCCGACGGTGGCGGCGAACAGGGCCGTGGCCGCGCCGACGAAGGTCACCACGGCCGTCGCGGTGGCGCTCGTCTCGAACATCGGCGACAGGCGGCAGACCATGAACACGCCGGCCGTCACCATCGTCGCGGCGTGGATGAGGGCGGAGACCGGCGTCGGGCCCTCCATCGCGTCCGGCAGCCAGGTGTGCAGGCCGAGCTGCGCCGACTTGCCCATCGCGCCGACGAAGAGAAGGATGCAGATGAGCGTCATCGTATCGAGGCGATGGCCGAGGAAGCCGATCGTCGAGCCCGCCATGCCCGGCGCAGCGTGGAGAATCGCCGGGATCGAGACGGTGCCGAACACCAGGAAGGTCGCGAAGATGCCGAGGCTGAAGCCGAAATCGCCAACGCGGTTGACGATGAACGCCTTCATCGCCGCGGCATTGGCCGACGGCTTGTAATACCAGAAGCCGATGAGGAGGTAGGAAGCGAGGCCGACGCCCTCCCAGCCGAAGAACATCTGGACGAGGTTGTCGGCGGTCACCAGCATCAGCATCGCGAAGGTGAAGAGCGAGAGGTAGGCGAAGAAGCGCGGCTGGCTGTCGTCCTCCGCCATATAGCCCCAGGAGTAGAGGTGGACGAGCGCCGAGACGGTCGTCACCACCACGAGCATCACCGAGGTGAGCGAATCCACCCGCAGCGCCCAGTCGACGTTGAGGTCGCCCGAATGGATCCAGTGGAGCACCGGATAGAGCTGGCTCTGCTGGGTGCCGGCGAGGAAGCCGAGGAAGATCGGCCAGCTCAGCGCCAGCGATCCGAACAGCGCGCCTGTGGTCACCAGTTTCGCGGCGGTGTTGCCGATGAAGCGGTTGCCGAGGCCGGCGACGATCGCGGCCAGCAGCGGCAGGAAGACGATGAGGACGACGTTCATCTGCCCCGCTCAGCCCTTCATCTGGTGGACGTCGTCGACCGCGATCGTGCCGCGGCCGCGGAAGTAGATGACGAGGATCGCAAGGCCGATCGCCGCCTCGCCCGCCGCGACGGTCAGCACGAACATCGCGAACACCTGGCCGACGAGGTCGCCGAGGTAAGCGGAGAAAGCGACGAGGTTGATGTTCACCGCGAGCAGGATCAGCTCGATCGCCATCAGGATGACGATAATGTTCTTGCGGTTCAAAAAGATGCCTAGCACGCCAAGCACGAACAGCACCGCACCGACCGCGAGGTAATGGCCCAGGCCGATCATGATCGGCGTCCTTTCACGCAGCGCCCGATCACAGCGACACCCCCTGCCCGACGCCCGGATCCATGTTCACCACCGCATCCTGCGGGCGCCGCCGGTTTTGGGAGGAGACGTTCTGCGGGCGAACGTCGCTGCGCTTCCTGTGGGTGAGCACGATGGCGCCGATCATCGCCACGAGGAGGACGAGGCCCGCCCCTTCGAAGATGAACAGATATTTCGTGTACAGCACCGTGCCGAGCGCCTCGATATTGGCGACGTGCCGCGGCGCGGGCGAGCCGCGAACGGGAACGAGTCCGCCGGCCTTCCAGGCGACGACGGTGAAGAACAATTCGGCCAGGAGGCCGAGCGCGAGCACCATGGCGCCGGGCCAGTAGCGCGCGAAGCCGGCGCGCAGCTCGGCGAAATCGATGTCGAGCATCATCACCACGAACAGGAACAGCACGGCAACCGCGCCGACGTAAACGATGACGAGGAGCATCGCGATGAACTCCGCCCCCAACGTCACGAACAGCCCCGCCGCGTTGAAGAAGGCGAGGATCAGCCAGAGCACCGAATGGACCGGGTTGCGCGACGCGATCGTCATCACGCCCGAGGCGATGACGATGGTTGCGAACAGGTAGAAGGCGAAGGCCTGGATCACGTGGTCGGGGGGTCCTGAGATTCGGCGGGCGGATTAGCGGTAGGGGGCATCGGCGGCAAGGTTCGCGGCGAGCGCGCGCTCCCATTTGTCGCCGTTCTCGAGCAGCTTCGCCTTGTCGTAGAGGAGCTCCTCGCGGGTTTCGGTGGCGAACTCGAAATTGGGCCCCTCGACGATGGCATCCACAGGGCACGCCTCCTGGCAGAGGCCGCAGTAAATGCACTTGGTCATGTCGATGTCGTAGCGCGTCGTGCGGCGGCTGCCGTCCTCGCGCGGCTCGGACTCGATGGTGATGCACACTGCCGGGCACACCGCCTCGCACAATTTGCACGCGATGCAGCGCTCCTCGCCGTTCGGGTAGCGCCTGAGCGCGTGCTCGCCGCGAAAACGGGGCGACAGCGGGTTCTTCTCGAACGGGTAGTTGATCGTCGCCTTTGGCTTGAAGAAATATTTCAGGGTCAGCCAGTGCGCCTTCACGAACTCCCAGAGGGTGAAGGACTTGATGAAGTGCGAGAGCATGTGACCTACGACCTCTGCTTGGCTGGCGCGCGCACGCACATGCCGATCGCCTTCAGGCGGGAAACTGACATGGCTACGCCCGAGCCGGTGGCGGTGACCGGCCCGCTTTGCGTCAGCACGGTAAGGCGATTGGCCTCGTAATCCGTCCCTTGCACCTCCACGAATTGGAAAGACGTCTCCGTGCCGCCGTTGAAGCCTTTGAATTCGCTCTGCCGAACACGAACCCCCATCATCCCGGTCTCGCCGGCCTTGTTCGTCATGCGTGTGCCATTTCGCACGAACGGCTCGCCGTTGGCGACCGTGACGGCGTCGGCCGCGTAGTCGAACGTGAAGGTCGAGACGTTCGCGTGGTCATCGACCAGGCGACATTCGACCGCGCCGGAGACGAAGCCGGCGGCGGCGCGCGCCGGCGTTGCCGTCGCGGCGGCGATGCAAATGAGGAGAGCGGGGGTGAAAGCGGATTTCATCCCAGCGCCCCGTAGCGGAATATCTCGAGGTAGCCGGACACCAGGAACACCCAGATCAGCGAGAAGGGGAGGAAGATCTTCCAGCCGAGCCGCATCAGCTGGTCGTAGCGGAAGCGGGGGACCGTCGCCTTCACCCAGCTGAACACGAAGAAGAAGAACAGGATCTTGCCGAAGAACCAGAAGATGCCGGGGATGTAGTAGAGCGGCGCCCACTCGAACGGCGGCAGCCACCCGCCCCAGAACAGCACCGCCGTCATGCCGCACATCAGGAGGACGTTGCCGTACTCGCCGAGCCAGAACAGGGCGAAGCTCATCGAGCTGTACTCCGTCTGGTAGCCGGCGACGAGCTCGCTCTCCGCCTCGGTAAGGTCGAACGGGGCGCGGGCGGTCTCGGCCATGGCGGAGATGAGGAAGATGACCGACATCGGAAACAGCAAGGGGTTGAAGCCGAAGCCGTTCAGGAACCCGAGCACGTGGCCCCTCTGGGCGGCGATGATGTCCGAAAGGTTGAAGCTGTCCGCCCACAGGATCACGGTGATGAGGACGAAGCCGACCGAGACTTCGTAGCTCACCATCTGCGCCGCCGCGCGGAGCGCCGAGTAGAAGGGGTATTTGGAGTTGGACGCCCAGCCCGCAATGATCACGCCGTAGACGCCGAGGGAGCTGATCGCGAGCAGGTACAGCATGCCGACGTTGATGTCGGCGAGCACCATGCCCGGCCCGAACGGCACGACCGCCCATCCAACGAGCGCCACGGTGAAGGTGAGGATCGGCGCGATCAGGAACAGGCCCCGGTTCGCGCTCGACGGGATGATGGTCTCCTTGAGGTAGACCTTGAGCCCATCCGCGAAGCTTTGGAGGAGCCCGAACGGCCCCACCACGTTGGGCCCGCGCCGCAGCGCCATCGCCGCCCAGATCTTGCGGTCGGCATAGATGATCATCGCCACCGCCAGCATCAGCGGCAGGGCGATCATCAGCACGAGGATCAGGGTCGCGAGAATCCAGCCGGCGCCGTAGCCGAGCCAGCTCCCCTGCAGATAAGCGGTCACTCCGCGGCCTCCTGGAAAGTGCGGCCGTGGAGGATCTCGGCCGAACAGCGCTGCAGCGTCGGCGACGCGCGCGCGATGGGGTTCGTGAGGTAGAAGTCCTCGATCGGATAGGCGATCGTTCCTGCGACCGCAGGCGCGCCGCCGAGATGCTCGGGCAGCGGATCGAACAGGGCGAGACCCGGTGTGCCGAGGTGCGGATAGTCCGCGGCCATCGCCGCGCGGAGCTGCACCAGATCGTCGAACGGCAGCGTCTTGCCGAGCACATCGGAGAGGGCGCGGAAGATGGTCCAGTCCTCGCGCGCCTCGCCGGGCGGGAAGACCGCGAATTCGGAAGTCTGCACCCGGCCTTCCAAGTTGACGTAGGTGCCGTGCTTCTCGGTATAGGCAGCGGAGGGCAGGATGACGTCGGCGTGGCGCACGCCGCGGTCCCCGTGTGTGCCGATATAGATTGTGAAGGTGTCGGCGAAGGCGCCCGTATCGACCTCGTCCGCCCCCAGCAGGAACAGCGCCTTGAGGCTGCCGGCGCGGGCGCGGATCGCATCGACGCCCCCCTCGGTCGCGAAATCCATGTCGAGCGCTGCGACGCGGCTGGCGGCCGTATGGAGCATGTTGAAGGTCGCTCCCAGCGCCTGCGCGGCCGCGCGGGCGGCCTCATAGGCTCCGGCGACCTGGAGCGCACCCATGCCGACGATGATTGCGGCATTGTCCTTGCCGTCGAAGGCGTCGCGCACGTCCTGCGGCAGGTCGCCAAGCAGCTGCAGGTCGGCGCCGAGCTCAGTCACCGGGTAGGTGAGATCGACCGGAGGCCCGATGCGGAAGATGCGCCCGCCCGCCTTCACGGCCTTGCGCAGCCGGGTGTTGACCAGCGGCGCCTCCCAGCGCGGATTGGTGCCGATGAGCAGCACCGCCGGCGCCGTCTCGATGCCCGCGATGGTCGAGTTGAAACGGTAGTTGCGCGGGTGCGACACGTCGAAGCGCGCGCCGTCCTGGCGGCTCTCGTGCAGCGTCGACCCGTAGGACTGGAGCAACGCCTTCAGCGCGTAGACCGACTCGGCGTCCTGGAGGTCGCCGGCAATCGCCGCCACCTCGTCGCCCGAAGCGCCGCTCAGCCGCTCGGCAATCGCCGCAAACGCCTCTTCCCAGCTCGCCGGCTGGAGCTTGCCTTCACGCCGCACCCAAGGCCGGTCGAGCCGGTTGCGCACCAGCCCGTCCACCGCGTGGCGGGTCTTGTCGTGGGCCCACTCCTCGTTGACGTCGTCGTTGATGCGCGGCAGCGCCCGCATCACTTCGCGGAAGCGGTGATCGATGCGGATGTTGGTGCCGACCGCGTCCATCACGTCGATGCCGGGAACCTTGCGCAGCTCCCACGGCCGCGCCTCGAAGCTGTAGGGCTTGGAAACCAAAGCGCCGACCGGGCAAAGATCGACGACGTTGCCCGAAAGCTCCGACGTCACCGCGCCTTCGAGATAGGAGGTGATCTCCGCATTCTCGCCGCGGTTGATCATCCCGATCTCCTCGACGCCGGCGACTTCCTCGGCGAAGCGCACGCAGCGCGTGCACTGGATGCACCGCGTCATGATCGTCTTGACCACCGGACCCATATATTTCTCGGTGACCGCCCGCTTGTTCTCCTGGAAGCGGCTATGGCCGCGGCCATAGGCCATGGCCTGGTCCTGGAGGTCGCACTCGCCGCCCTGGTCGCAGATCGGGCAGTCGAGCGGGTGGTTGATGAGCAGGAACTCCATCACCCCCTCGCGCGCCTTCTTGACCAGCGGCGTCTGGGTGAAAATCTCCTGATTGTCCGCGGCCGGCAGCGCGCACGAAGCCTGCGGCTTGGGCGGTCCCGGCTTCACCTCGACGAGGCACATGCGGCAATTGCCGGCGATGGTCAGCCGCTCGTGATAGCAGAAGCGCGGAATCTCCTTCCCCGCCAGCTCGCACGCTTGGAGCACGGTGGCGCCCTGCGGCACCTCAATCTCGACGCCGTCGACTTTGACCTTAGGCATCTTCGTAACTTCCATCCGCCTTCACGGCCTGGCACCGCTGGGCGGCGGCTTCGTAATCGATCGCATAGGGCTGCCTGGACGCCTTCCCCACTGCAAGGCTCGAGACGCGAACCGGCTTGGCTGCCTCCGCTCTCTCGAGAAGGCCCTCCGGGCTCTTTTTGGGCGACAGCAGCGCCGCGACCTCCGCAGGTGTCGGCGTGAAGCCGAGCATCTGCTCGCTGCGGCTGAGCTCCGTCGACACGCCGGCGACGTCGGAGCGCCAGATGATAGCAGCAGGTGCCTCCATCGCTCCGTCGACGAAGCGAAACTCGCAGCGGCGGACAATGCCCGCGTACCGGTCCGCTCCGACCGCAGCGGGCCTGGTCCCCGCGAGAATCTTGAGGAACTTCCTGTTGTCGAATTTCGATATGGGGGCGCCCGCCGCCTGCGCGACAGCTTTCGCCTGCTCGCGGCACGCCGCGCGGATGCGCATGAGCAGTCCGACGGTCGGGCTGCCGTCGGCGTCATAGACATATTGCCTGTCGAATTTCACCCGCGCAACGAGCGTCGCCGCCGTCGCGGGCGCCTCGGACCAGGCGCAGTTGGCCATTTGCGCTTCTCTATCCTCTCTCTTCGAGGAGGGTCCTGCGGCAGCCAAGGCAAGGATCAGCGGCAGCGCAATCATTCCGCCGCCTCCAGCGTCCGACCCTGGCGTTCTGCGATGCGCCGCTCGAGCTCGGGGCGGAAGTGGCGGATGAGGCCCTGGATCGGCCAGGCCGCAGCATCCCCCAGCGCGCAGATGGTGTGGCCCTCGACCTGCTTGGTGACGTCCCAGAGGAGGTCGATCTCGGACAGGTCGGCATTGCCTTCGACGAGGCGCTCCATGACGCGCCACATCCAGCCGGTGCCCTCGCGGCACGGCGTGCACTGGCCGCAGCTCTCATGCTTGTAGAAATAGGAGATGCGGGCGATCGCCTTCACGACGTCCGTCGACTTGTCCATGACGATGACCGCGGCGGTGCCGAGGCCGGACTGGAGGTCGCGCAGGCCGTCGAAGTCCATCGGCGCGTCGCTGATCTCGTGCGCCGGCACCAAAGGCACCGACGCGCCGCCCGGAATGACGGCGAGGAGATTGTCCCAGCCGCCGCGTATGCCGCCGGCATGGCGGTCGATCAGCTCGCGGAACGGGATCGACATCGCTTCCTCGACCACGCACGGCTTGTTCACGTGGCCGGAGATCTGGAAGAGCTTGGTGCCCTCGTTCTTCTCGCGCCCGAAGCCCTTGAACCAGGCGGCGCCGCGGCGAAGGATCGTCGGCACGACCGCGATCGACTCGACGTTGTTGACCGTCGTCGGGCAGCCATAGAGGCCCGCGCCCGCCGGGAATGGCGGCTTCAGGCGCGGGAAGCCCTTCTTGCCCTCGAGGCTGTTCAGCATCGCCGTCTCTTCGCCGCAAATGTAGGCGCCGGCGCCGCGATGGACGAACAGGTCGAAATCGTAGCCGGACTTCGCCGCGTTCTTGCCGAGCAGGCCGGCGTCGTAGGCCTGGCGCACCGCCGCTTCGAGCGTCTCGGCCTCGCGGATGAACTCGCCGCGTATGTAGATGTAGCCCGCCCGCGCCCGCATCGCGAAGCCGGCGATCAGCGCGCCTTCGATCAGCTTGTGCGGATCGTGGCGGATGATCTCGCGATCCTTGCACGATCCGGGCTCGGATTCGTCGGCGTTGATGACGAGGAAGTTCGGCTTACCGGGCTTGGGCTCCTTGGGCATGAAGCTCCACTTCATGCCGGTCGGGAAGCCGGCGCCGCCGCGGCCGCGCAGGCCCGACGCCTTGATCTCGTCGATGATCGTGTCCTGGCCACGCGCCATCAGCGCCGCGGTGCCGTCCCAGTCGCCGCGTGCCTGCGCGCCCTTCAGGCCCCAATCCTGGAAGCCGTAGAGGTTGGTGAAGATGCGGTCCTTGTCGTCAAGCATCGCGCGGACCCTCGATCATCTTGCGCACCCCGAAGAACACGGCAGCGACCACGGCGACGGCAATGGCGAGGCCGATCAGCTTGAAGGTCAGGAACACGAGCTTCACCAGCACCCACAGGACGAGGATGCCGACGAGGATTGCGACGGCGAGCGAGCCGAGCGACTTCATGCCGACGCCCCCCCTGCCCCAGCATTGTTCCACAGCGGGCGGTAATCGTGGTTCTCGGAGACCATTTCCTGGAGCGTGGTTGGACCGCCCTCGGGATCGCTGGTGCGGCGGTTGACGCCCTGCGGGCCCGGCTTCGGCGTCTCGCCGCGCGCCAGCGCCTCAATGAGGGCGGTCGTCGTCTCGAACGTCAGATCCTCGTAATTGTCGTCGTTGATCTGGACCATCGGCGCGTTGGCGCAGGCGCCGAGGCATTCGACCTCCGAAAGGGTGAACAGCCCGTCCGGCGTCGTCTGGCCCTTCTTCAGCCCCTTGGCCTTGCACGCGGCGAACACATCGTCCGAACCCTGCAGCATGCATGGCGTCGTCCCGCAGACCTGGACGTGGTAGCGACCAACCGGCCGCAGGTTGAACATCGTGTAGAAGGTCGCGACCTCGTAGGCGCGGATGTACGGCATCGACAGCTGGGCCGCGACATATTCGATCACCGGAATGGGCAGCCAGCCCTGCGTCTGCGTCTCCGCGCCCACCTGGCGCTGCGCAAGATCGAGCAGAGGCAGGATCGCGCTGTGCTGCCGCCCCGGCGGATAGCGGTCGATGAACATCTGCGCCTGCGCCGCATTCTCCTTCGTCCAGGCGAAAGAGCCCCAGCGGGCGCGGACCTCGTCGATGTCGGGGATGGAATTGGGGAGGATGTCAGCCATTTTGATCAGCCTTGGCCGCCTTCGCCGCCCTGCGAGCCCGAAAGAAAGGAATCAACGACGCCAGGAGGAACAGCAAAAGGCCGAGGTGCATCATCTCCATTCCCGGCAGCCCGGCGGCATAGAGAAGGATCACCGCCACGGCCAGGAGCGGCAGCGCCACGGCCTCGATGAGAAATGCTACTCCCAGGCGTCTCCAGGTGAATGAACTGCTCACCGGTCGATCTCCCCGAACACGATGTCGAGCGAGCCGAGGATGGCCGTCACGTCGGCCAGCATGTGGCCCTTGGTCATGAAGTCCATTGCCTGCAAATGCGAGAAGCCGGTCGGCCGCAGCTTCACGCGGTACGGCTTGTTCGTGCCGTCGGCGACGAGGTAGACGCCGAATTCGCCCTTGGGGCTCTCGGTCGCGACATAGACTTCGCCGGCCGGCACGTGGAAGCCTTCGGTGTAGAGCTTGAAGTGGTGGATCAGCGCTTCCATCGACTGCTTCATCTCGGCGCGCTTGGGCGGCACCACCTTGCGGTCGTCCGACGCGATCGGCCCCGGCCGCATCCTGTCCAAACACTGCTTCATGATCCGCACCGACTGGCGGACTTCCTCGACCCGGACCATCATGCGGTCGTAGCAATCGCCCCGCGTCCCCACCGGCACGTCGAACGCGACTTCGTGGTACATGTCGTAGGGCTGCGACTTGCGGATGTCCCAGGGGATGCCGGCGGCGCGGATCATCGGGCCGGAGAAGCCCCAGGCCAGCGCGTCCTCCTTCGAGACGATCGAGATGTCGACGTTGCGCTGCTTGAAGATGCGGTTGTCGGCGACGAGGCTGATCGCATCTTCGAAGATCGGCAGCAGCTTCTTGTCCATCCACACGCTGATGTCGTCGAGCAGCGCCTGCGGCACGTCCTGGTGGACGCCGCCGGGGCGAAAATAATTCGCGTGCATCCGCGCTCCGGACGCCCGCTCGTAGAAGTTCATGATGTCTTCGCGCGGCTCGAACAGCCACAGGTTCGGCGTCATCGCGCCGACATCCATGATGTGGCTGCCGATGTTCAGGAGGTGGTTCGAGATCCGCGTCAGCTCGGCGAAGAAGGTCCGCAGCCACCGCGCCCGCTCCGGAACCTCGAGATCCAACAGCTTCTCGATGGCGAGCACATAGCTATGCTCCATCGACATGGGCGAGACGTAATCGAGCCGGTCCATATAGGGCACCGACTGGATGTAGGTCTTGTATTCGCACAATTTCTCGGTGCCGCGGTGGAGCAGGCCGACATGCGGATCGACCCGCTCGACGATCTCGCCGTCGAGCTCGAGCACGAGCCGGAGCACGCCGTGCGCCGCCGGGTGCTGGGGTCCGAAGTTGATCGTGTAATTGGCGATCTTCGATTGCGTGGCGCCCCTCCGCGCCACATGGTCGGCGGTGCCCACCGTCGGCGTGTCGAGGCTCACTTCTTGATCTCCTCGGCCTTCAAGGGCGTCGGCGCGCCCGGGGCTTCGGGCGAGGCCTTCTCGTCGCCGGGGAGGATGTACTGGGCGCCTTCCCAGGGGCTAAGGAAATCGAAGGCGCGGAAATCCTGCGGCAGGCGCACCGGCTCGTACACCACCCTTTTCTGCTCCTCGGAGTAACGCAGCTCGACATAGCCTGAGAGCGGAAAGTCCTTGCGGAACGGATGGCCGCGAAAGCCATAATCTGTGAGGATGCGGCGCAAATCCTCATTGCCCTCGAACAGCACGCCGTACATGTCGAACACCTCGCGCTCGAGCCAGCCGGCGACCGGCCAGAGGCCGGTGACGGAGGGCACTGCCGTGTCCTCGTCGGTCGAGAGCTTGATGCGGATGCGGTGATTCTTGGTCACCGAGAGGAGGTGGTAATCGACCTCGAACCGCTCCCGCCGCTGCGGATAGTCGACGCCGGCGATCTCCATCAGCTGCTGATATTCGAAACCGTCGCGCATCGTGCGGCACACCTCGACGATGGTCTCGCGGCGGACGGTGATCGTGTCCTCGCCGACCGCGTGCCGCGCATCGAGCACGGCCTCGCCGAGCGCGGCCTTCACTTCGTCGAGCAGCCCCTCGCGCGGGGCAATCCTGGGTGCCGAATTGTTGGCCATGTCTAACGTTCGATCGTGCCGGAGCGGCGGATCTTCCGCTGCAGCTGCATGATCCCGTAGAGCAAAGCCTCGGCGGTCGGCGGGCAGCCGGGCACATAGATATCGACCGGCACGATGCGGTCGCAGCCGCGCACCACCGAATAGCTGTAATGATAATAGCCGCCGCCATTGGCGCAGCTGCCCATCGAGATGACGTAGCGCGGCTCCGACATCTGGTCGTAGACCCGGCGCAGCGCCGGCGCCATCTTGTTGCACAGAGTGCCGGCGACGATCATCACGTCCGACTGGCGCGGCGACGCCCGAGGCGCGACGCCGAACCGCTCGAGATCGTAGCGCGGCATGTTGGCGTGGATCATCTCGACCGCGCAGCAGGCGAGGCCAAAGGTCATCCACCACAAGGAGCCGGTGCGGGCCCACTGGAACAGGTCCTCGGCGGAGGTGACGAGGAAGCCCTTGTCGGACACCTCGCTCTGCAGGTCCTGGAAGAATTTGGGGTCCGGCTGCTGGAGGTCCGACGGGCGGACGTTCTCGTGCCGGGGATCGAGGATCACTCCCATTCGAGCGCTCCCTTCTTCCAGGCGTAAACGAAGCCCAGCGCCAGCTCGACGAGGAACAGCATCATCGAGGCCCAGCCGGCGATGCCGGTATGCTTCAGCGACACCGCCCACGGGAACAGGAACGCGGCCTCCAAATCGAAAACGATGAACAGGATGGCGACGAGGTAGAAGCGCACGTCGAACTGGGCGCGGCTGTCCTCGAAGGCGGGGAAGCCGCACTCATATTCCGCGAGCTTGTCCGCATAGGGGTTGCTGGCGCCGGTGAACTTGGCCGTGATCATCGGCAGCACGACGAAGGCCGACGAAAGGCCCAGCGCGACGACCAGGAACAGCAGGATGGGCAGGTAACCGGCGGCGACGGACGCCATCGAGATTCTCCGGTGGAAGCGTGACTTGGCGCGGCTCTTAGGCCGTCCCGCGCGAGCCCGCAACCGGGTAGGCGGGTGGGAAGGGGTTCTCCTTGCCTCCCTGCGAGCAAAGCTCGTGGGGAGGGGGACCAGCGAAGCTGGTGGAGGGGTATTCACAGCCACCCGGAACCCTGGCGCGAATGACTCCGGGACGCTCGAATACCCCTCCACCACCCTGCGGGTGGTCCCCCTCCCCATCCTCGCGGATGGGGAGGCAGAAGCTATGCCGCCTTCTGGAGATGCTTTCTTCCGAGCAGCTCGGCGATCTGGACCGCGTTCAACGCCGCGCCCTTCCTCAGATTGTCGGACACGCACCACAAATTGAGCCCGTTCTCGACGGTCGAATCGTCGCGGACGCGGCTGACATAGGTGGCATATTCGCCCACCGCCTCGACGGGCGTCACGTATCCGCCGTCCTCGCGCTTGTCGACGAGCATGACGCCCGGCGCCTCGCGGAGGATGGCCTGCGCCTCCTGCGCCGAAATCTCCCGCTCGAACTCGATGTTGATCGACTCGGAATGGCCGACGAACACCGGCACCCGCACGCACGTCGCCGTCACCTTGATCTTCGGGTCGAGGATCTTCTTCGTTTCGACCACCATCTTCCACTCCTCCTTGGTCGAGCCGTCGTCGAGGAAGTCGTCGATGTGGGGGATGACGTTGAAGGCGATCTGCTTGGTGAAGAAAGCCGGCTCGTTGGCGTCGCCGACGAAGATGTTGCGGCTCTGCTCGAACAGTTCGTCCATCCCCTTTTTGCCCGCGCCGGAGACCGACTGGTAGGTCGAGACGACGACGCGGCGGATGCCCGCGGCGTCGTGCAGCGGCTTCAGCGCCACCACCATCTGCGCGGTCGAGCAATTGGGGTTGGCGATGATATTCTTGCGCCGGTAGCCGTCGATGGCTTGCGGGTTCACCTCCGGCACGATCAGCGGCACGTCCGGGTCCATCCGGTAGAGCGAGCTGTTGTCGATGACGGTGCAGCCCGCCGCCGCCGCCCGCGGCGCATGCGCCCTGGAGGCTTCGGAGCCGGCGGCGAACAAAGCCATATCCCAGCCCGTGAAATCGAAATGCTCGATGTTCTGGACCTTGAGCTCGCGCCCCGAATCCCCGAAGTCGATGACGTTGCCGGTCGAGCGCGGCGAGGCGACGGCGGCGATATCGTCCAGGGGGAATTCGCGCTCGGCGAGGATGTTGAGCATCTCGCGCCCGACATTGCCGGTCGCGCCGACGACGACCATCCGGTAGCCCATGAAAGCATCTTTCTCGCTGGTGAGGCTGTCCATCTAGGAGAAAATGCGAACTTTACAACGCGGCGACTGCACCTTCCTCCTCCAGCGCCGCCAGCCTGGCGCAGGCATGGTCGAGAAGGACGAGCGTGTCGCGCTCCATCCCGCCGCGCCATTCGTCCTCCAGCAGCTCGATCTGCGCCTTGAGCGCCTCGCGCTGGCGGCTGCGTTCTTCGGCGGTACGCGTAGCCGCACCGGACAGGATCAGGGACATGGTCGAATCCTCAGTGAATGAAGAGCGCGAAGATGAGCACGATCAGCGCCATCGCCGTCGCCGTCGCCAGCACCGGCCTCGGCTCGCGGAAAGCGTCGCAGAGCTCAGGCGCGCCCGCGGCCGGGTCCTGCGGCATCTTCCCTGCCCTCCCGCGGTGCATCCTTGCCGGACATTTGCTCCTTGAGCTTGTCGTGCCACTCCTCGTCGCGGCCCTCGGCAGGACCGCCGCGCGCGGCCTGCTCACCCTTCTCGCCGGAATTCTGGGACTGCTGGAAGCTGCCCTTCCCGGCATCGCCCATCGCGCTTTCGGCCGGATCGCTCGGCTTCACCGCCTGATCGCCCATCGCACCCTCCTTCTCGGATTGCCCCCAACCTAGAAACCTCACAGCCCAGTACCTCCAGAACCTGATGCAGATTAATTCGTTCCCCGGCTGCGGGAGCGCTGCGTGGAATCGCCCGCCTTGTCCGCCGAACCGACGCTGGCTAGGCCCCAGACGACCCAGGTCAGGATCTGGAGGAGGTGGCGAATGCGCGGCGGGCTTGGACCTCTCACGATGGCGGCCGCTCTCGCGGTGCCCCTCCCCGCCTGTGCCGCCCCGGCGGTGTTCGGCTGGTTCGACTATAAGGGAAGCGACCCGTCCGACCGGGTGCCCGCCAAGCCCGGCGACTATCGCAACCCCATCCTCCACGGCTTCTACCCGGACCCGAGCGTCACCCGCGCCGGCCGCGACTTCTACCTCGTCAACTCGACCTTCGCCTGGTTCCCGGGCATCCCGGTGTGGAAGAGCCGCGACCTCGTCCACTGGACCCAGATCGGCAACGCCATCGACCGGCCCGGCCAGCTCGATTTCAAGCGCCTCGGCCTCTCGCGCGGCGTCTTCGCCCCGGCCATCTCCTGGCATGCCGGCACCTTCTATATCGTCAATACCTGCGTCGATTGCGGCGGCAACTTCCTGGTGACGGCGAAGAACCCCGCCGGCCCGTGGTCGGACCCGGTCTGGCTGCCGGCGCTCGAGGGCGGCATCGACCCCTCGCTCTTCTTCGACGACGACGGCAGCGCCTGGATGGTCAATAACGGCCCGCCGCCCGGCCAGCCGCTCTACGAAGGCCACCGCGCCATCTGGGTCCAGCGCTTCGACCCCAAATCCAACAAGACCTTCGGGCCGCGCACGATGCTGGTGAACGGCGGCGTCGACCTCTCGAAGAAGCCGGTGTGGATCGAGGGCCCGCACATCCTGAGGAAAGGCGACTATTACTATTTGACATGCGCCGAGGGGGGCACCGCCGAGGGCCACTCGCAGGTCGTCTTCCGCAGCCGCCGGCCGGACGGGCCGTTCGTTCCCTTCGCCGGCAACCCGATCCTCACCCAGCGCGACCTCTCGCGCGGCCGGCCGATCCCGATCACCTCCGCCGGCCACGCCCAGCTGGTCGACACGCCCGACGGCCGCTGGTGGGCGACCTTCCTCGCGACGCGCCCCTATAGCGGCGATTTCTACAATACCGGCCGGGAGACCTTCCTGCTGCCCGTGACATGGCAGGACGGCTGGCCCCGCATCACCGGGCCGGAAGAACCTATCCCCTACGCCCGCCCTGCGCCGCACCTTCCCCCCGGCCCCGCCCCCGTGCCGACGAGCGGGGGGTTCGCCGTGCGCGACGATTTCCGCGGCCCCGCGCTTCCGGTCTACTGGATGCAGATGCGCAACCCGCGCACGCGCTGGTGGCGGCTCACCGGCGGCACCTTGAGCATCCAGGGCCGCCCCGTCCGCCTCGGCGACAACGCCAACCCCTCGTTCCTCGCCCGCCGCCAGCAGCATATGGACGCCACCGCGACGACCGAGCTGCGCACCTGCCCCGCCGCCGACGGCGAGGAAGCAGGGCTGGCGGCGCTCCAGAACGACGATTTCTGGTATTTGCTCGCCGTCGCCCGCAGCGGCGGCTCGACGAAGCTGGTGCTGAAGCGGCGCGCCGGTCCTGGGGAGCCCGCCGGCGGGGCATTGGTCGCGGAGACGCCTTTCCGCTGCGGCGGTCCGGTGCGGCTGCGGGTGGAGGCCAAGGGTCCAGCCTACAGCTTCTCCTACGCCGGCGCGGACGGAGTTTGGCGCACGCTTGGGGCCCCACAAGACGGGACGATGCTCAGCACCAAAACCGCCGGCGGCTTCGTCGGCGCCGTCTTCGGCCTCTACGACTACGCGCCGCGCTGACGAAGAAGGCCCGCCGTGCGACCAGGAGCGCGGCGGGCCTTCCGGAGCCAGAGGCGCTCGTGGGGGGAACGCCGACCAGCGTAATAGCCAAGTCACGGTTTCCGCTGGTTTAACCTGGATACCGTGCAACTACCGTATCGGCGCGCCGCGGTGGCGACCGCCGCCCGCTCGTGGGGGATCCAGACGACGGCCGCCGAAGGCCCCTAAGCAGATAAAACCGTTTTGGTCATTACGGTATCAACACGGTATCGCCGTTCATCGTCGCCACACGCCCATCTTTACGCGCAGCAGTACGGGCTGGCGGGTGAAGTTCAGGCCATAATCGGTCTGGTCGCCGTTCCAGACGCGCGCCGTGACCCAGTGGCCGCTCTCATCGAACGTCCCCTCCTCCACGCGCACGATCGCCCCATTCTCCCCGCCCGCCGGCGAGGCGAGCGAGAAGCGGACGCGCGCGTCGGAGCCGGCGACGAGGAATTCGTCCGGGCCGAGCTGCGCCACGACGGCGCCGCCGACCGGCTGCCCCTTGGTCGGATGCGGCTCGGATTTGATCCAGGTCCAGTCGCGGTCGCCAAACTCCCATTGCTCGAAAGAGACATTGGCCCGCCAGCGCCCGAAGGCAGTGGAGCGGTCGGCGGCATCGGTCCCCTTGGCGACGCCCCAGGTCGGGCTGGCGGCGGCGATCCGCGCCCACTGCCGCGCGATGTCGGCGAACACAGCATATTTCGACGCAAACGCCTCGACCGTCGCCGCATCCAGCGCCTTCGCGCCCAGCGGATAATTGGAATAGCCGGTCGCGTCGGTACCGAACGGCGCGACCCCAATCCCGCCGCGGCCGAGTATCTCCCACAGATAGCGCGCCTGGTCGGGCGCGTTGCCGAGCTCGGGCACGAACAGCGCGTTGTCCGGGCGGTCGTAATAAGAGAGGATCTGCGCCACCTCGCGTTCATCATGATTGTAGATGTCGGGCGCGACGAGATCGATGTGCGGGGCGGCCGCCTTCCAGACGTCGATCATGTTCCACTGCGGGCCGCCGCTCGGCGTCGTCGAGGCGGACTTGGCGTCGAACGGATTGCCCATCGCCGAATTGCAATACATGGGGAGCGGCTTCACCGCCTTGCCCGCCGCCGCGATCTCATCGGCGTAGCGGGCCATGTGCCAGCTCGCGAAGGCCTGCTCGGCAAAGTCGCCATAGACTTCGGTCCAGGTGCCGGCCCTCCCCTTGAGCTTCGCCAGCGCGGCCGGCACTGGGCCGCGGAACAGCCGCTCCGCCTCCGGCGAATGGTCGCGGGCGAGGCCGTAGCTGCCGATCTCGTTCTCGACCTGCACCATGATGACCTGGTTGTCCGGGTCCGCGTCGCGAAGGTGGGTCATCAGCGCAGCGAAGGCCCTTTTGTCCGCCTCCAGCGTCGACCGGCTGTGGGGCGACAGAACGCCGTGCGCCCTCCCGTCCGCAGTCCGCATGCGGGGGAAGCGGGCATTGTCCATCTTCACCCATGCGGGCGCGTAATTGGGCGAGGTGTTCTTCCAGGTGCCGAACCACAGCAGCACGAGCCGCACCCGGTTCTCCCTCGCCTCGCGGATGAGGGTGTCGACGAAGGAGAAATCAAACCGCCCCTCGACCGGCTCGACCTGCTCCCAGGCGACCGGCATCTCGAGCGTGTTGGCGTGGAGCGCGTGGATGACCGGCCACACCTTGGGCAACATCGCCGGATAATTGCTCGAATTGTTCGCCTGCCCGCCGAGCATCACGAACGGCGCGCCGTCGATGAGGAAGACGTGGCGGCCGTTCGGCTGCGCTACGATCTTGGGTAGAGGTGCGGCCGCGATGAGGGCGCTGGCCGCGAGGAGGAGCGCGAGCCGCTTCACGGCCGCGCCTCGATCACCCGTACCAGGAGCTGCGGATCCTGCCCGGTCGGCAACCGCCCCGAGGCGGTGAGCCGGCGGCCCGCCTCGCTCCAGCGCAGCGTCGCGCTTGTCCCCTGCCCCTTGCGATAGGCGTTGGTCGTCCCGTCGTCGTCGTAGAGGGTCAAGGCCGTGTCCCGCCCCGGATAGACCCGGATTTCCGCCAGCTTCTGCTGGGTGGCGGTGCTGGGCACGTCCGTGCCCATCGGCACGATCGAGCCGGCGCGGACGAAGACCGGAATGCGGTCGATCGGCGCGTCGGCGGTGACGGTCTGGCCGCCGTGCAGGCGCCGGTTCGTCCAGAAATCGTACCAGTCGCTCCCCGCGGGAAGGTAAACGCTGCGGCGCGTCGCCCCCTGCTCCGTCACCGGCGCGACGAGGAAGGCCGCGCCGAGCATATATTCATCGCCCAGCGTGGCGGCGTTCGGGTCGTCCGGGAAGTCCATGAACAAAGCCCGCATGAACGGCGCCCCGCCCTCATAGGTGTGGCGGCCGAGCGCGTAGAGATAGGGGACGAGCTGGTAGCGCAGCTTCAGCCAGCTGGCGAGGATCGGCTCCGCGGCGGGGCCATAGTCCCAGATCGACGTCGCCGGCCGAAGCCCGTGGATGCGCAGCGTCGGCGTCAGCGCATTATATTCGAACCAGCGGACGAACAGCTCCGGATAGTCCGGATAATTACCGCCCATCGCCTTGGCGCCGGCCGGGTCGACCAGCGGCGGGTGCTCGGCCTTGGGCCCGTTCGGCCACTGCCAGCCGCCCGTGTCGCTGCCCCAGTAAGCGAGGCCCGTGGCCGTGAAGCCCAGTCCCGCCGGAACCTGCCGCCTCAGCGCCTCCCAACTGGCATGCACGTCCGACGACCAGAACAGCGATCCGGTGCGCTGCGAGCCCAGATACGCGGCCCGCGACAGGATCAAATTCCGCAGCTCCGGCCGGTCGCGCGCCGAGCCTTCCGCCACGCCCTCCGTATGCACCAGCGGGAAGAGGTTGTGGTACCGGTCGCCCGAGCCGATCGAATAGAAGCCGCCGTCCGGCACCAGGTCCGGCTCGGTCTCGTCGAGCCAGAACCAGTCGAAGCCCTGGCTCGCGATATTGTCCCGGATCTTGCCCCAGAACCACGCCCGCGCCTCCGGGTTCGTGCTGTCGATCAACGCCCCCGCCCGGTCCGACCGCACCGCCAGCCCGTCGACGACATGCCCGTCCTTGTCCTTCAGGAACCAGCCCTTGGCGGCGAGCATCTCGTAATAGCGACTCTCCCGCTCGAATCGCGGCCAGACGCTGACGATCGAGCGCATCCCCATCCGGTGCAGCGCGTCGTTCATGCCCTTGGGATCGGGGAAGAAATTCCGGTCGATGTCGAGCTGGCCCATCCGCGTCCAGTAGAACCAGTCGAGCACCATCACGTCGAGCGGGTACCCTCTCTTCCGATACCCCTCCGCCACCCCGAGCAGCTCCGCCTGGCTCTCGTACCGCGCCTTCGACTGGATCAGCCCGAACGCGGCCTTGGGCGGCAGCGGCGTCTCGCCCGTCAGCCTTTTATACCCGGCATAGATTTCGTCCGCCGTCGCCCCGGCGATGACGAAGAACGACACCCGCTCCCCCACCTCCGACTGCCAGTGGGTGGCGCTGAACAGCCCCGGCGACACAGTGGTCGCCGAAGGATTGTCCCAGACCACGCCATAGCCCTTGTTCGTCACCATGAACGGCACGCAGACCGTCTCCCCCGCCGGCGCGTCGTAATTGTGCCGGCAGTCGATCGTCCGGCCCTTGAGGTCGAGCGCCCCCTCCTGGTTCTGCCCGAGCCCGTAATAATGTTCGTCGGCCGGCGCCGCGAAGCTCGCCCCCACCCGGAACGTCTTCTCGCCATTCACGACGTGCGGCGCCATCTCCCAGCCGGTCATCTCGGCGAGCGGCCGCCCGTCGGCCCGCGCCACGACAAGCGACACCGGCGGCAGCGACGGCGCGAAATAGCGCTCCATCTGCCCCGGCGCCTTCGGCCAGGGCTGCGCCGCGACCCGGACCGTGACGGCCGGCGAAGCGAACACGTCCGCGCCATTCTCGACCCGGTGCGTCCACCCCGCCGCATCCGCCCTGCCGCTGATGCCATAGCCCGCCGGCGCATCGGCCAGCGCCGCATCGGTGGCGAGCGTCACCCGCACGATGTTCGGCCCGTAGGGCTCGACCGCGACATAGCTGCCGTGCCGCTCGACCGTCGCCAGCGGCGCCGCGCCGGCCGCGGCGGGCACCATCGCAGCCGCCGCCCCGGCGAGAAGCGCACCCAAAACGAACCAGCGACTTCGCACCCGACCCTCCTCGCAGCCACAGCCCCTCCTATTGCGGGACCCGGGCGATTGTCGAGCGGGCCCTTGCGGGGGAAGATTCGCCATCGCCTGGGGACAGCCTATCTGGCTGTCCCCGCTCAGCGCGGGAACGGGGACAATCAGATAGACTGTCCCTGTTCGGACTACTTTCGTTGAATATCGCCAATCCGCCACCCGCCGAACAGAGCCACCTCCGGATGGTACGGCGCCTTCCCCGAAGCCCGGCTCCACCCTTCCACCCCCTCGAGCGGCGGCACCGGCGGCAGCGGCGGCAGCTCCCGCGGCGGCGCCCGCTCGTCGGCCCGGAGCGCCCACCGCACCGCCTGGTCCTCCGCCTCCCGCGCCTCCTCGACGGCCGCGATCGCCCGCAGCCGCGCGAGATAGATCTCGTCGCTTTCGCCGCGCCGCCGCGCCCGATGCGGTTCCTCCCAGCCCAAACGCACCTTCTTCTGGTGGAGGAAGAGCAATTGCAGCGCCTGCGCGACGCTCATCTGCGGCATCGGCGGCGGCTCGGCATCGAACCAGGCATCGTCCTCGTGGCTGGCCGGCGTCGCCGCCACCCAGGCCGCGCATTCGAGCCGCACATAGCCGATGTCGAGCGCCCGCCGCATCTCCCGCGCAAAGGCCGGCTTCTGCTTCTGCCGCCGGTAGAAAGCGGCGAAGGAGGCCCCCGCCGCCGCCGCCGAGAGCCGGACGTTCGCCGTCGCCGACAGCGCCTGGAGGAAGAGCTGCTCGGCCGCCCTGGTCAGCTTCCCCCGGCACGCCGGCCGCACCTGCAGCCGGCCGCTCTTCGTGCGCACCACCATCAGCTCGCCGCCTTCGGTCCGAAGCGCCGACCGAGCTCCGCGCGGCATCGCCGGCCCCGTCTTCCCGCCGGCGGCGTGGAACCGCGCATGCGCGTCGACCAGCGCAATGTCCCACCGGCTCGCGAAATCGGGATGCCCGGAGCGCCGATGCTGGATCGTCCCATACTGAACCCCCACCTCCCGCGCCGACATCCGCACGTTGCCGGTGCGGTGGAGCGCCGCGAGGAAGGCGGCGTTCTCGCGGCGTTGACGAGGCGAAAATGGCTTCGCCATTACGCCGCGCTTGAGCAGCGAAGCCGACGCGAAGCGACGCCTGAGCAGCGAACGCAGGGTTCCCATCGAAGTAGTACTTCGATGGGGTCCCAGACGGCGCGCCCCGGACGGCGAGGCGCGGGGGTCAAAACCCCGCGAGCTCGTCCGACGTCACGGGTGCGGCTTTGCCGCGCCCGCTCTTGTTGCCGAGCCGCCGCGGCAGATGCCCCACCAGCCGGCTCCGGAAATGACCCGACACCACTGAACAACCAAACCACACACGATCCCCCACGAATCATATTCCCTATATGTTCTCAAGAACACACCGATTTGTCAAGCCCCCTCGCACCCTAGGACACTTGCGCTTTCCGCACACTATAGTCATCATACCACGCGGGAACCGAGGAGCCCCGCCGCCATGCCCCCCACACTCACGCCCGACTCGGCACCCGCCCCCACGACCGCCCAAGCCAACGCCCTCGCGCTCCAGGCGGCGCGCGCGCTTCTGGCCGAGGAGCGCGACCGCGCCGCCCGAGCCCTTCCCTCGCTCGACCCCGACTGGCGCTTCCTCCTCGCGCTCTACGAAGCGGAGCTAGACGGCCGCGCCCTCAATCCGGCCCAAGCCGCCGAAGCCGCCGCCATCCCGCCCGAAGCCGTCGAGCCCGCCGCCGACCATTTCCAATCCCAGGATTTCCTCGTCCGCGCGCCCAACGGCGCCCTCCGCCTCACCGAGGAGGCCTGCGAACACATGGCCGTCTGGGTCGCCGCGCTGAACCCGATCCCGGGCTTCAATCCCTATCGAGCAGCCGCCGGGGCTCCACCCCCAGAGCCCCCGCCAGAGCCTCCAGGGTCGCGATGGTGATGTTGCGCTCGCCGCGCTCGATCATCCCCACATAGGTGCGATGATAGCCGCATTGCTCGGCGAGCTTCTCCTGCGACAGACCCTTGCGCGCCTTGCGGTGCCGCCGGACATTGTCCGCGATCACCTGATGCAACCCCCCAAGTTTGCGCGCCTTCCCCATCCGCCTGTTGGACGGGAATGCAGACTATGCGTCTACCGACTGTGGGTGGCGGGATCCGTGCGACCCGCTTTCGTGATGCCTCGCCACCGACCTTCTTGCTTTCGATAACGCTCTATTCCGATCGATGAGGGCGGCGGCGCACACTGCAGCTAGGCAGCGAGTCCCCACATGTCACGCCAGTTGGCCGCAACTTGCTCCACCGGCGCCTGTAGCCGGTCCAGCTCCGCCTTGAAGTCTAGCAGGAGCTGCTTGCCCTCCCGCTCTTCCAGCCATTCGGCCATGTAGGGAAACATTGCGGTGTGCGAACGGATCACCCGCGGCGTCCACGGCATCGTCTCAGCCGCGCGCGCCTCGCCTATGATTTCGAGCATGCGGGCGCGGATCGTCTCCGGCGTATGCTGCACCGGAGCGGTGAGCCGCATCGGCTCGCGGAACAGGTCCCCGCTCTGCGGGACGTGGCCGAACAGATCATCCATACAGCCTTGAATCACAGGCGCGCCAGCCAATCAACCGCAGCCTTCAACCATCCAGAAGCTTCTCCACAAGTTTCTCAATTTCATCCCCAACCCCCTCCTCGGCGAGCGCGTCGCGCACCCGCTTGCGAGCCCGCTGGAACCTCTCGCCCTCGACGAGCTCGACCAAACCCGCGACCGCTTCGGCATGGGCGCCAGCCTCGGCGAGTTCCCGGTGGAGCGGGTCGTCAGCGTCGAACAGTGGGATCGGCAGGTTGAACATGACTTTGTCGAAGTCTCGAGCGCCCCATTGGCCTCTGGACTGATAGCGCTCCGCACGAGACCTCGCACATTCGCTGTTCAGGATCGAGGTCAGGAACCCTGCCTCTTCTTCGCCAGCTGGAACCGTCCAGTAGAGCTTGTGATCAATAACCGTACGTTCCTCCCGAACGATGCAGGAGGCCGGAAGGCTGCCCGCCTTCGAGTAGACCACGCGCAGCTTCTGAACAGGAAATTGAGCCGTGAGCTTGCCATTGTAATCCTGCTGCTCACTCCAACTGAGCTTCGTTGCCTCTGCCTTGTTTTCCTCCCACGTTGCTTCGGCAGAGCGTAGCCACGCGGCTAGATTGTCGTACCCGCGTTGAGGATTCGCCGCAGCCTCAGAATCGAGGACGGTTGAACCCTCGACGGGGATCACGCCTTCGAAAACCCGAAAGATGCGGTGCGGAAGGATACTTTCACCGAGCATCACGGGCCTCAAGAAGTCCGCCTCCACCGCGTGCTCGATGGCGGCCTGGCTCTTCCAAGGCTCTTTCTCAGCCGCGATTCGACGGCTCACTACGAGCGGGGCAGCTGGATCAGGCCCGAGTCGGCCCAATTCCTTCCGCTCAACCAGCACCAATAGCCGTGGGTAGAGGGTCGCACCGTTTCTGAAGCGCTCCCGGTATGGAGAACCCCCTCCAGCTTCCGCTATGGTGGGGGCTTCGGCATGATCGTCGACCTGAAGCCGCGCGTCGGCGATTGCTTCCGACGAATCGCGCATCGGCAATGATCCCGCGAAGGCTCGCACCTTCCTCGGCATCGAACGGGCGATGGCGCGCTTTCGTCCAAAGACAACGCAGGAGGGCACCGGGAAGAGCGGAACGACTTTATCGTCCATCGTCCAAGCTTCGTCCCAAGCGATGTTATACGATCCAAACTGCCCAGCCCGGAATTTTGCGAACTGACCGCGAGTTAACGCTGCGAGCGGAAGCACAAAGGCAATCCGGCCAGCGGGGCGTAAATAAAGGTGTGATGCCCGCACCGTGAAGAGAGCAGCAAGATCGTTTTGAGTAGCAAATTTGCCGCCGACATAGACCTTTTCGCCCTTCGCCAGCTCCTTGAAGCGCTTCTGAAGGTCAGCACTCATGTGGCGGTAGGCGACCCAAGGTGGATTGCCGACGACGACGTTCGCCCAACCGCCGCCGCTCGCCAGCGCCAGCGGCCGCGACAGGTTGCGTGCGACATAGGACCAAATCGTGTCCCGTCCCTCGATACGGAGCTTATGAAACGTTTTGTAGGTCACGCCGAGGTCGCCAATCGCAGTGCGCTCCTCGTCTGTCAGGTCGCGTTTGTAGTGCTGCTCGGTGCGACGTCCGATGTCCGCCTCCACCTGCTCGCGGCTGCGGTGACCTTCCGAGCCGCGCCGCATCGCTTCCACCGCTTTGTCGAATAGAGCCGGATCCCGGCAGAAGGTTTCCGGAAAGCTCAATTTCTCCCGCGTTCCGCCGCCCGCAGGCGGCGGCGGCACCTGGATGACGAGCTCGCGTCCCGCGAGGTCCTTGCTAATCGACAATTGCATCGCATCGCCAAGCCAGACCGGCACCGACAACGCGCCCGAACGGCCGGATAGCGCCGGTGCCAGCCCAAGCAAATATGTGACACGCGCGATGATCACCGCAACCGGGTGTATGTCGACGCCGACTACCTGCGCGCATGCCTCCACGGCGCGGTCTGCCTTCGGCATCCCTGCCTCCTCCGCCTCCCCGAGGAAGCGTCGGATCGAGTGAAACAGGAAGGTGCCCGATCCGCAGGCAGGATCGAGCACGCGCTGTTCGAGCGGCCGCTCAACAGCATTTCGAACGATTTTCACCGCCAGCCAGTCGGGCGTATAATATTCGCCCAGGCCGTGGCGCTCGTCGCGGTCGATCAGGCTTTCGTACAGGATCTTGAGAACATCGCTCTCGACCTCGCGCAAGCGGAACCGCCGGACATGCGCCATGACCCGGCGGACCAGCGCCGCGCCGTCCGGATCAGCTATGACCCAATCAAAAAAATCGCTCTCGACGGCCCCGTGGATGCCAGCTGCGGTAAAGGCATCGCCAGAAAGCATTCGCGCCGGATCATCCTCTGCGAGGTCCATGACGGCGAGCGCGATGCACTTGGCGACGATCACGAGATAGGTGTGCTGAAACCAGAGGCTGTCCCCCTGGACCTCGCGGCCGTACACCAACTTCAGCAGATTCGCCCATAGCTCGCGCTTCAGTGCCTGCGCCGGATCGTCCCTGAGCCTGTTCCAAGCCGCGCGCAGCTCGCGGTCGACACGCTGGAACGCGACGCTCTCCTGACCAAGCTCAGCGCGGATGGTCAGAGGGTCGGGCGGCAGACTGCCCTTGAGCGCTATCACTCCGTCGAGCCACGCGAGGAACGCCTCGGGCTTCTCAGGATCGAGCGTCGTCTCCGTCAGCTTAACCAGCGCGCCGTCGCGAAGCTCTAGCGCGATCCAGCGCAGCCCGTCCGAAGCTATGCCAACGAATGGCTCGCCATATTCACGCTCGCGGTCCGCCAAATAGTCGGGCATCCGCCGCTCGACGTCCGGCCATTCCGCCGCCACATCGCGCTTCGCTTCGAAGACGGTCCGCCCAACCAGCGCATCGATCCGTCCCGCGATGACGGGTGCCCGCACCTCAAAATCAAGCGCGCTACGCTCCATTCCGAATTCGCGGACAAGCAGTTCCTTGAAACTGGCCTTGACGTTGTCGTGATTGGCCGGACGCCTCGCCAGATCGCGAAGCAAGTTTTCGGTTTCCGTTGAAAGGGGCATACCAGCACAAGAGCTTCTGCGGCTTCAATTGTCTACCCCGTCCGGCGCTGTATGGGGCACGCAGCGATGCCTGTCCGGCCATCATGTGCCCTGAGGAATTCGCGTGAGCGGCAGCTTCGGCAGAGAAGCAGCGCATTCGAGCGCCCCGCGCCTTCGGATATGCGCGTGCGAGTGGGCTCGCCGTCGATCAGGGCGATCAGCAAAACGTTCAGCATGAATTGCCACCGAACGTGCTACCCCTAAGTAATTGAGCAGCTCAATAGGCGGACGAGAAGAATGACCAACTCCCTCCCCAAGTACGACGACTTCATGCAGCCGACGCTGCGCGCTATTCGGGACCTCGGAGGCTCAGCTTCCATCGAGGAAATCCAGGACAAGCTGACCGAGACCATGGGGCTCAGCCAGGCGCAGCTTGATCTCGCCTATGCGAAAAGCGGAGCGCTCGTCGCGCCGGATCGCATGTCGTGGGCCCGCAGTCACTTGAAGATCGCCGGCCTCCTCGCGAGCGGGGGCAAGGGCATTTGGCTGCTGACCGACCTTGGTCGAGACGCCGCCGACCTCACGCCAGCACAGGTCAAGGCGCAAGTGAAGAAGCTTAGCGCCGACCATCACGCCAAGGTTCTTGCGAGACGCAATCAGGCCCGTTCAGCCGGAGACAGCGACGACGCCAGCGACGCAGTTGAGGACGAAGCGGATTGGAATGAAAAGCTTCTCGAGAAGCTAAAGGCCATTTCGCCGGCGGCTTTCGAACGTTTGGCCCAGCGCCTTTTGCGCGAAAGCGGCTTCGTGCGCGTGGAGGTCACTGGTAAGTCGGGTGACGGCGGGATCGACGGAACCGGCGTGCTCCGTCTGAACCTGCTGTCCTTCCAGGTGCTGTTCCAGTGTAAGCGCTACCAAGGGTCATGCGGCCCGGGCGTAGTGCGCGACTTCCGTGGCGCGATGCAGGGACGCGCAGACAAGGGGCTAATTATCACTACTGGCACCTTCACGGCCGAGGCGCGAAAGGAGGCGACCCGCGACGGCGCCCCCGCAATAGACCTGATCGACGGAGAGGGCCTCTGCCTGCTCCTGAAGGACCGCGGCCTCGGCGTGATCGTGCGCCCTGTCATCAGCGAAGAGATCCAAATCGACGAAGGGTTTTTCGAGGGGATCTAATCCCCCAAGTTCAGACACCCTCCGGTGCCGCGCCGCAGATACGGCCTTCAGCTAAGGCAGCTGCGGGCCATAGCTGATGCAGCTCTGCAGGCTGACGTTTGCACCCACAACGCTTTGAGCTAAAGGCCACCCCATCCAAAGCAACAGCAATGGAAAGTGCGGGAGGCAGGGCTCGGCTCCGCCGTCTGGACCGCTAAACTTGCAACCGGCCGCGGGCTTGCCCGCTGCCGCCCCCCCCCAGAGCCTTGCCTCCGCCTGGTTATCCGCGCCTCGTTCTCCGCGCCTGGTTCTCCGCGCCTGCTTCTCCGCGCCTGCAAGCCCTGCGCCACACGCACCCCAGCGGAGCCGCTCTTGATGTCGCCGCCGCTCGGGTCGGTTGATGTCTCTTCGTGGTCACTTTCAAGGACCGGAAGTCCGCTCCGGGTGTCGGGCAGGCGAGTTGCGCTCGCGCGCCGCTTGCGCTAGGGGGCGGCCCTTCCAAAGCAGCAGCAATGGAAATTGCGCGGGAGGCCTCCTGCGCCCCTTGCGGGGCATGGCGGCCGCTTGGACCGCTAAACTTGACCCTCGGCCGAAAGTACCGCTTTCGGCCGAAACATAGAGTGAGACACATGGCGAAGAAGATAACGGGCTATATCAAGCTCCAGGTGCCTGCGGGCGCCGCCAATCCGTCGCCGCCGATCGGCCCGGCTCTGGGCCAGCGCGGCGTCAACATCATGGAATTCTGCAAGGCGTTCAACGCCTCGACGACGGAGATGGAAAAGGGGATGCCGATCCCCACCGTCATCACCGTCTATGCGGACCGCAGCTTTTCGTTCGAGACCAAGACGCCGCCGGCGTCGTTCCTGATCAAGAAGGCGGCGGGGCTGAAGGCGGGCTCGAAGGAGCCGGGCAAGATTTCGGCGGGCCGCATCAAGCGCTCGGCGCTGCGCGACATCGCCGAGACGAAGATGAAGGATCTGAACGCCAACGATCTCGACGCGGCGACGAAGATCATCGAAGGCTCCGCCCGCGCGATGGGCCTCCAAGTGGTGGAGGGCTGATCCGATGGCCAAGCTCAGCAAGAAGCAGAAGGCGATTGTGGCGAACATCGACCGCGAGAAGCTCTATCCCGTCGCCGAGGCGATCGAGGCCCTCAAGGCCAACGCCACCGCCAAGTTCGACGAGACGATCGAAGTGGCGCTCAACCTCGGCGTCGATCCCCGCCACGCCGATCAAATGGTCCGCGGCGTAGTGACCCTCCCAGCCGGCACCGGCAAAGACGTCCGCGTCGCGGTGTTCGCGCGGGGGGCCAAGGCCGAGGAAGCGACGGCGGCGGGCGCCGACGTGGTCGGGGCCGAGGATCTGATGGAGACCATCCAGGGCGGCACGATCGACTTCGACCGCGTCATCGCGACGCCCGACATGATGGGCATCGTCGGGCGGCTGGGCAAGGTGCTGGGCCCCAAGGGCCTGATGCCGAACCCGAAGCTCGGCACCGTCACCCCGAACGTCACCGAAGCCGTCAAGGCGGCCAAGGGCGGCCAGGTGGAGTTCCGCGTCGAAAAGGCGGGCATCATCCATTCCGGCATCGGCAAGGCGAGCTTCTCCAACGAGGATCTGCGCCGCAATTTCGACGCCTTCGTCGACGCCATCGTCCGTGCGAAGCCCGCGGGCGCCAAGGGCAAGTACGTCCAGAAGATCGCCCTCTCCTCGACCATGGGGCCCGGCCTCAAGGTCGACGCGGCGGAAGTCGCGGGCGCCTAAGCGGCCCGACGACGATGTTACGGGAAGGGCCGGAGCGGCGACGCTCCGGCCCTTTCTCTTTGGGCGGTGCCGGGCTAGGATGCGGCCATGGGCCGCATCCTGCTCACCGCCGCTATTGCGCTCGCCGCAACCACACAAGCAGGGGCCGTGAATTGCGCTCTCAAGCCGGGCGTGACCGCGGAGGCGGCGGCTGCCGGCTTGTGCGGCTACGACGTCGCGGCGCGCGTCTTTCGCGGCGCCCCGGCGGACCAGGCGGCCTGCCTCACCCGATGGGTCGCGAAAGGCGGCGTCATCGGCCGGCCGACGATCACGCACTTCCTGCAGCAACACGCCGGAACACCTGCCACGCTGCCGCCCGGGCGGCTGGCCGCCTATGTCTCGACGCTCGGCATCGATCCGGCGCGCGAGCTGGGCGGCGACGTGGGCGTGCCCGTGACGGCGGACTATTTCATCATCCACGACACCAGCGAGCCCAATTGTTCCCACGCCCGCTGGAGCGCCACCCTCTGCCCCGAGCCCGACAAGCTGCCGAAGGCGCGCGACACGGCTGCCTGGGCGGCGGAGCTCGGCTATCTCGGGCACCCGAAGCCTGCACCCGACCGGCTCGCCCATGCCTGGACCAACCGCGTGGGCGGCTCGATCACCGAAGTGACGTTCGATCAGCCGCTGCGGTCCACCAAGTTCGAAAGCTGCCTCGACACGCCTGCCAAGGCTGGGCTGTTTCTCGCCGTCGAGAACACGCAGCCGCGCGTCCCCGATCCCAAGGGGCCTCCGGGAAACGACTTCCTGGCCCCCCGGCCGGGTTTCACGGCCGCCCAATATGACCGCCTCGCCCTTCTCTACGTGATGGGGAGCGTGCGCCGCGGGCGCTGGCTCATCCCGGCCTTTCACGCCGTGCTCGACGCGCGTTTCCTCGAAGGCCACGATGATCCGCAGCATTTCGACATGCGCGCCTTTTCACGGGCGGTGGAGCGTCACCTCGCTCGCCTCACCGCCGCCCGGACCGCCGGGTAGAGGCACAGCACGGCGTCACGCTGCGGGGGGGGGGGGGCATGCACGCTCCACCGACTTTCGCCCACCCTCATCGGACCCATTTCCCCGCCGCCACGTTCACAGCGCCACAGGGGAAATCGAGAAGCTGGAGTAAAGCGTATGAAGATCACCACCCTTGCCGCCGCGGCGGCCGCGATTCTGTTCACCGGCGCCGCGCCCGCAGCCGCGGACGCCCAGCCGATGCGCGAACGCACCGTCGTGCGCACCACCGTCGTCCAGCGCGGCCATCATGCCGGCATGCGCAACCATCAGCGCCGCAAGGTCTGCCGCGTGACGGTCCGCCGCCACACGCGCCACCGCGTCTGCACGTGGCGCTGATATGAAAAAGCCCCTCCCGCCACACGGCGCGGAGGGGCTCTTCGCCTCCGACGCTGGAGCCGTCGCTCAGCCGCAATAATGCGGCAGCGGTACCGGCGCGCTGTCGCGCTTGCGCCAGATGCCGTCGGTGAGGCGATAGAACTGCCCTGGCGCCACCCTGTCCCGGAAAATCTCGCAGGCGACCGTCGCGGCCGCCTCCTCGATCTTGACGCCGCGCTTGGCGGCGAGGTCGGTGTAATGGGCGCGGCGGCGGATGTTCACCGCCTCGACCTTCGCGCGGGTGTCCGACGCGGGGCTGCCGACCACACCCATATAGCCGTCCGCCTGCTCGCCGGCGACTCCCGAGGCGCGTAGCTCCGCCGCCTCGCCCGGCTGGAGCATCGCCGAGGCGGCGGTGGCGCCCGCCAGCGCAATTGCGAGGCCGAGGCCAGCCGCGAAGATCAGCTTGGTCGAGCGCTTCATGTCAGAACACTCCCGGGTCCTTCTTGAGCAAGTCCTTCGCGTCCTGCTGGAGTCGGACCACGACCTCCTGCCGGATATTGATGTTGAGGTTGATCTCGATCGGCTTGTCGGGCGCACTGACCTGCACGCACGCTGCCGGGCCGAGAAGAACCGGCGCGAGAAGCCATCCCCACTTCATCGCGCCGAGCGTCGCATCGGGCCGCTCTTCCGTCAATACACGCTCTCTCATCGCACAGGTTCGCTTTCCTTGGGCTGAACGTTCGTAGTGGTGGGCTGGTCCTGAAGGCGCTGCGGCAGCACCGACTGGATGAGGTTGGTCGGGTCCTCGAGCGAGCGGGCGGTGCCGATCACCGCCCGGAAGGGCCCGCGGATGGTGATGTTGAACTTGAACGGGATCTTGGCGAGCTGCCCCAGCGCGCGATTGGCCAGCATGCCGCGCAGACCCCCACCCGGCACCGTCGCCACCGAAGGATCCCGCGCGATGCCGTCGAGATGGATTCCGGCAAGGAACTCGCCGTCCAGAGAGCCGCCGAGATCGACGATGAGCCGGCTGTAGGTCAGCGCCTTCAGCGCATCGAAGGCGAGCTTGCCATAGACGCCGAGCTGCTTGTCGGTCAGCTCGCCGACATAGGACAGGGTGCCGCCCGGCGCGCGCGCCTCGAGGTGGCCGCCGACGATATGGCCGCCGCGCTCGTCGAAGATCATCGGCACGACGCCGTCGAACGTGCCGGTCGCGGCGATGTTCGAGAATTCCATCTGCTGGATGAAGCGCGCGCCGTCCATCCCGGCGACCCGGAAGGTCAGGTGCTTCGCGGAAGGCTGGGAAAAATCGAGGATCGTGTCGTCGAGACTCAGTTCGCCGCCCGCGAACGGCCACCGCGCCGCTTCGACCCTTACCCGCAATCCGGGAAGGATCTGATAGCGGATGCGGCCGTCGAACACGTCGATGCCAGTGCGCACCGCGGCGACCGTCCCTTCCTGCCCCGGCGCACTGACGAGGCCGAGCAGGTCCGTGAACTGGATCGTCGTCGTGAGCTTCTCGACCGGCCCGAACGAGGCGGCGAGGTTAGTGTTGGTGGTGGAGAAGGTGCCGGTGCTGGTGGTGCCGCCGGGGCCCCAGCCGATCTCGCCGCGGCCTGTCAGGGTGCCGTCGACCAAAGCCACGACGCCCACCGTCAGGCGTGTCAGCTGCTCGGGCTGGAATTTGGGATCGAAGCGGATGCCGGGAACGTCGATCGCCGCGTGGCCGGCGCCGGAGCCGAGCTGGTGCGCAATGGCGACATTGGCGACGAAGGTGCGGGTCTTGGGCTCGACGAGCCTCCCCGCCGCCCGGATATCGTCGCCCGCCAGGGTGAAGTGAAAGTCCGGGCTCGTCAGCGGGTAGAAGCGCGACGGCGTCTTTTCGTCCGCCACAGTGATACGGCCCGTCATGGCGAGTGCGCCGTGCGAGAGCCGCCACGGCCCCTCGCCGCCGCTGAGCAGGAGCGGCACGTTGGCGAGCTTGCCGGCGAGGCCTGCATAAGCCCCGGCCGCCCCTCCCGGCTCGAAGCGGCCCGAAAAGGCAGCGATCCGCAGGTCGCTCGGATTCTCCGCCCGGCCGAACCGTATCGCCACGTCGCTGGCGGCGAAGGTGGGACCGGAAAGGCCGACACGCAGCCGGCTGGCGGCGATCGAGACGGGCGTGCGCCCCAGCACTCCATGCAGGCGCGGCGCGGCGATCGAGGCGGCGCCCTCGACACGTCCCCCAGCCCGCTTTGAAACCAAGGCAGGCCCAATGGGGCAGAGCGGCAGCCGCGCCGCGTCCAACCGGAGGGTCCCGATCTGGAGCGCGCGGAAGCTGACCGGCGTGCAGCGCTCGCCGAACGACAGCGCGCCGCCCGGGCGGATGCGCCCACGGATCGGCAGGACGAGCCCGGCGACCCGGCCATTGTCGATCGGCCCGTCGATGGTGGCGACGGTGTCGACACTGGTGCTCCCGTCGGCGGCGGCGGAGAACTGGATGGCGGTCAGCGACAGCCGTGCCGTGCCGGCGGCATAAGGCTGGATCTGCGCGAGGCCGGTGACGGGAGCGCTGGGTCTCGCCTGACGCAAGGTCACCAGAGTCGTCGGCAGCCCGCCGCCGGAGAGGGATGCCTGGCCATCGAAGCGCATCGCGGCGCCGGGCCAGCCGTAGGAGAAGCCGTCGCCATCGAAGGCGAGGCGGGCGCCGCTCGCCGACGTCGCGCGAAGGCCGGAGACGCGCAACACGCCGCGTTTGCCGTCGATTGCCAACCGCACGGCGCCCTTTGCGTCGAGGCTCCTCGTCGCCCGCGTCAGCGCCTCGGCCCATGCCGTCCCGATCGGCGCGATGGGCGTTTCTCGTGTCGAGGCGAGCGCGGAGGCGAATCCCGATGCGATCCCGGACGGCGGCGCAAACTGCCGCACGTCTGCATCGCCCGCGAAAGTGAAGCGGCCCCCGCGCGGCTCGGCATCGTAGCTCCCGGCAACCCGCGCCGGCCCTGCTCCGACGCCGTCACCGGCATAGCGCGCGACAGCAAGGTTGGCGCGCCCCTGCGTGTGCCGCACGTCTCCAGTGAAGGAGACGCGGCCGACGGGCGCCGTCAGGCGGCGCGCACCGATGCGCGCATCGCCGCCGCGCACCCCGCTCGCCCCGCGCCAGCCGTCGAGAGCAGGCGTGAGCGTTGCGTCGAGGTCCAGCTGTGCGTTCCGGACCGCGCCAGCGGCGCCGCAGTCGAGGCTGTCGAACCACAACGGTCCGGCGAAATGGGGCCGCAGCACCTCCGTGCTCACCGCCCAATGTGCCACCGGCCGCACGGCGCGGCAATTGCCGACGGTCAGCGCGCGAGACGCGATGCTGGCACGCCCTTCGAAGCCGCTGGCGAGGTTGCCGCGCCCCTCGATGGCGATCCCCGCATCGCCATAAGGCGTGCGCAGCCGCAGGACCGCATCGGCGATGTCGACGCGCTGGTCGGGCAGGCGGAACGGGCCGCCCTTGGCCTTGAGGGGGAACAGCCGGTCGACCTCCCCGAAATGGAGCGCTCCGCCGGTCAGCTCCCCCCGCAGCCGGACGCCGCGCCCGACGATCAGCACCACCCGCGGCTTGCGGAAGCCCCAGCTGAGCTGGATCTCCACCGTTCGGGCGGTGAGGTCCGGATCCATCGGATCCCCGAGCACCAGGTCGTCGATCCGTTCCCAGCCGAAGCCGACATGCTTGACCCGGTAGGTGGCGTGCACCCCGCGCCGCTCCAGTTCGCGGTCGATATAATCGGAGGCGATCTGCTTGCGCATCAGCCACAGGATGAGCAGCGCGAGGCACAGCAAGGCGATGAGGGCGAGCGCGATGCGGCGCCACCGCAGCCGCCGCCATACCGACACTCTCGCTTCCCGCACCTCGTCCACTACGCTCCTCAACCCTCCGTTCCGGCAATCCGTTCCGCCAGCGCAACCGTCCGCTTCGGTGTCCAATTTGCTTTGAAGCCGCGCCTCAGCTTAACCTCAGCTTATGGCGGACGACTACCCCGACGCTAGCGGCCACCGCGCCCGGCTTCGCAAGCGCCTGTTCGAAGGCGGGGGCGACGCTTTGCTCGACCATGAGCTGGTCGAATATCTCCTCGCCCTCGCCATTCCGCGGCGGGACACCAAGCCGCTCGCGCGCAAGCTCATCCAGGATTTCGGTGGGCTCGGACCGCTGCTCTCGGCCGACGGCGAGACCATCGTCCGCGTCGGCGGCGTGACGGAGAATGTCGCGGCCGCCCTCAAGATCGCCCAGGCTTCGGCGTTGCGGCTGCTGGAATCGAGGTTCACGGGTAACCCCGTGCTCGGCAGCTGGCAGGCTGTGATCGATTATCTGCGGGCCGACATGGCCTACCTTTCGGTGGAGCGGGTGCGGGTCCTCTACCTCAATGCCCGCAACATGCTGATCCGCAACGAGCCTTTGTCGGAAGGCTCGGTCGACGAAGCAGCGGTCTACGTCCGCGAGGTGATCCGCCGCGCGCTCGACCACGGTGCCACGGCGATGATCCTCGTCCACAACCATCCGAGCGGCGACCCGCAGCCGAGCCAGGCCGACATCCGCCTCACCCGCGAGATCATCGAAGCCGCCCGCCCGCTGGGAATTCAGGTGCACGACCATGTCATCGTCGGCGCCGGCAAGCATTACAGCATGCGCGAGAAGGGGCTGATTTGAACGACGCGGACCGAGCGGAATTGAGTCATGTGTCCCCCGAATTGCCATATGTCACCGGAATTGCTGC
>NZ_DASWQI010000087.1:0-2153 GCF_036403745.1 Allosphingosinicella sp. | reverse complement strand
GCCGCGGCAACCGCCGCAGCCAGGCCGTCTCCCGCCGGCACGTCGGTCACGGCTGCACAAGGGCCTGTCGCCGCCAGCAGCGCAGCCACCAGTGTTGTGCAGCCGGACCGCATGGTCAGACGCTCTTCGGATGTGATTACTCACGTCTAAACGGCGCTCTATCGGAACGAGAATGACGGGAAGCATCATCGGGCACCAAGTGTCCGCTTGGAAGCGGGCTGGCCATGTGGGCAGGCATGTGTCCGAGGTGATTGAAGCCGGGACGGGGCCGGTGTTTCAAGTGGGGCATGACGCACATACCCGCCCGCATCGGTCTGGAGCTGGATGGCCGGGACGTTCTGCTTCAGCGGGTGCAGGACGAGAACGCGGCCCTGCACGCGGAGAACGGTCGGCTGCGGGCCGAGAACGAGCGGCTGCGCAGCGAGGGCAGTGCCAAGGACGCTGAGATCGAGCGGCGGCGAGCGGAGATTGCGGCCCTGCCAGCCAGGCTTGGCCGGCCGAAGAAGACCCCGCGGAATTCGAGCATGCCGCCGTCCCAGGCGGTGAAACCGAACGCCAGCGGGCAGCCCGCCGTCACGCCGGCGCATCCGCGGCGGGGCCATGCGGGCGCACACCGTCCGCTGTGCGACAATCCGACCGAGGTGAAGGACATGCGGGCGGGGACGTGCCCACATTGTGCCGCGGACCTGTGCGGGGTGGCGCAAAGTGCGGGCGCGACATACGACCACGTCGAGATCCCGCTGGCACCGGCGGTCATCACCCGCGTCATCTTGCGGCGCGGGACCTGCCCGTGCTGCCGCACGGCGTTCAAGGCCGAACCGCCGCTGGGGATGGAACCGGGATCCCCCTGTGGCGAAAACCTTCGGGCGACGGTGGTGCATCTACGACAGTGCCACGCCGTGTCGTATGAACGGCTGGCCTCGGTTCTGGCTGTACAGTTCGGGGTGAAGCTGAGCGAGGGCGCGCTGGCGGCGATGCTGAAGGCCGCGGCGCCGGCGTTCGCGGCGCAGGTGGCGCCGATCCGCAGCCGGCTGCTGGCGGGGACGGTGATCGGCTCGGACGAGACGCGCTTTCGCGTGGGCACGGCCAACTGGTGGCTGTGGGTGTTCCAGAATGCCGACAGTTGCTGCTTCGTCGTCGAACCGGGGCGCGACAAGGACGTGGTCGCGCGCTTCCTCGATGGCGTGCGGCCACGTGTTTGGATCTCCGACCGGCTGGGGGCGCAGGCGGGCTGGGGCGAAAAGCACCAAGCCTGTCTCGCTCACATCCTTCGCGACGCCCAGTATGCGCTCGACAGCGGCGACACTGTGCTGGCCGGACGGGTGATCCCGCTGCTGTGCCGCGCTATCCGCGTCTGGCACAACCGCGAGCGCCTGATGCGCCGCTACGGTCTTGGGGTGCTCGAGGCCTTCTTCTGGCGCCACTTCCTCGCGCTCTCGGAGATGGTCGCGCAGCCGATCGTGGGCAACGTGGCCACCGAGAAGTTCCGCCGCAGCTTGGTCAGGTGGCAGGGCAGACTGTTCGTCTTTCTCGTCGAGCCGGAGGCTGCCCCGACCAACAACGGTTCGGAGCAGGCACTGCGCTGGAGTGCGGTCTTCCGCAAGGTCACCAACTGCTTCCGATCGGTCTGGGGCGCGAAGCTCCATGCCGAGGTGCGCTCAGTTATCGAAACGGCGCGACGGCGCGGGATCGGGGCACTCGAGGCGATCCTGCTGACCCTGCGCGGTCAGCCACTTCCCGTCCCGGCGTAGTTCGTCCTGCCCGTCCGGGCCACCCACCACTGCGATTGCGCACCACTCTACAACGGCGCTCCGCATGCGCGTGCCATCACCAACCGTGAGCAATCACGGCTGCGCTGCGACGCGCACGCTTCGGCCGCTCCTCGGAAAAGCTCGATCGCAACATCGAACAGCTTGAACTGCTGATCAGCGACCTCGAAGAAGACCTCGCCGCCCAGGACGCCAGTGCACGCCCTGGTGCAACCGAGCCGGCTGGCCCGGACCATCCCGCCTTCCCAGCCAAGCCACGCCAGCGCCGCCAGCCGGTCCGCAAGCCGCTGCCCGAGCACCTGCCGCGCGCGAGCGTCGTCCACGAACCAGCCTGTACCTGCCCGGGGTGCGGCGGCACCACCTTCAGCCGCATCGGCCAGGACG
>NZ_DASWQI010000086.1:0-78977 GCF_036403745.1 Allosphingosinicella sp. | reverse complement strand
TCGTTCGCTTGTGAGTCGGCGGCGGCAGAGGCGTCGCGCCCGGCCGCGTCGTCGTCGTCGTCATCGTCTTCCTCGCCGATCTTCTTGATCGGCACCACCAGGCACACGCTCTGCGCCGGGAGCACGTTGCGCCAGTCCGCGATCAGCTGTTTGTAGGCTTTGCCGACGTTTCGGATCTTGCGGTCGAGGTCGAACAGGCCAAGCGGATTGACGTTGCCGTTCTGCTCGCGAAGCGCGGTATCCCAGTCGACCTGGTCGGTGAGGCTGTACCAGGTGAAGCCGACAGTGGGGATACCGACGTTCCTGAGCCTCAGGACGTTGGCCCATTCCTTCCACAGCCATTTGACGGCCTCGTCGCCGTGCTGGCCTTCCCACAGGTTGGTCTCGGTGTGCATCACCGGCAGTCGATAGCGGTTGTAATATTGCCGCGTGATCTCGGTATAGCCGAAGGTCTCGCCGGCCGCGACGGTGTGGCCATCGGCGAACACGCGGTGCTCGTTGAGCTGGTAATAATCGTTCCCGAAAATGCAGTGCTGCTTTAGCCGATGGTTGAGGAACCACTCATATTCCTCACGGGTCATGCCTTGATCGAGCAGATACTGGTACATGCCGCTGTCGACCCGGCGGCCGTAATTGAGATCGAGGCTCAGGAACCGCATCTGGTTGAGGACCTCGGCCCGTCCAATCGCCGCCGGTGAATCGGCGTGATAGTATTCCGACGATTCCGACTGGATGAAGATCGCGTCGTGTCGGCGCTTCAAGATCTCGATCATCCCCATGATGTTCGCTTTGACGAGATGCTTGAGGGCAGTGACGAAGGAGCGGTCGTCCTTCTTCTGCTCGTTCCACCAGCCATATTTGGCCGAGAAGACCGCGCAGATGAACATCTCGTTGACCGGCGTGTAGAGCTGCACCCACGGATAGCGCTCGGCAAAGGCGCCGCAATAGGTCGCGAAGAGCTGGGGAAAATCGGGATTCTGGAAATTTCCGATCCAGTCCGGCACGCCAAAATGGCAGAGATCGACGATCGGCGTCAGGTTGCGCCGCTTCATCTCGGGGAAGACGAGGTCCGAAAATTCCCAATCATATTTGCGGGGGCCGAGAAGGGTGCGGTGGAGCGGCGGCCCGTAGCGCAGATACTGGATGCCGATTTCCTCGACGCAGTCGAAATCGCGGCGCCAGTGGCGGTAGTGGCCGCACACCTCCATCTCGTCGACCCGGGTGCGGCCGCCGTTGATGGTAGGATACGAATTCTCGATCCCCGTGGCGAACATGAAATTGGCTATGGGATTCCCTCCCTCTGATGACGCGACTTGGCTAGCCGCGCCGCCGCGCGCGCACCAGCCTCTCTTGCCCCTGCACCGCGAAAAAGGACGGGGGCGGTGGAAAGTTGCATTTGGCAGGCGGCGCTGCGTTAAGGGCCAGCCGGATTGGAGGCGCATATGGAAGGTTCGTCGGGCGGCACCGCCCTCACCCTGGTTACGATGCTGCTGGCCCAGCTCCACGCCCGCGGCGCGGTCGATCTCGGCCAGATCGACCAGGCGCTCAGGATGCTGCTCGACCGGCCGATCACGCCGGAGCAGATGACCGACGCCGGCAACGCCCTGGCGGTGGTGCAGGGGCTCCTCGAAATGCCGCCGCTGTGATGGTTGCCCGCGCCGCCCGAGCGCTGGTAGCGGGCGCACGATGAAGCGGGCGCCCTCCTGATCGCCGCCTTCGCCGCCTCGACCGCGGCGGCGCCGCCGCCCGCCGCGCCGCGGCTCGAAATCGCCATCACCATGGACGACTTTCCCGTCCATGGCGGCCTTCCTGCCGGCGAGACTCGGCTCGACGTCGCCCGCGCGATCCTGCGCGCCTTCAAGGACGCCGGGGTGCCGGAGGTCTACGGCTTCGTGAACGGCGCGCGGATGAACGAGGAGCCGGGCCTCGACCGCATGCTCCAGGCCTGGCGCGCCGCCGGATATCCGCTCGGCAACCATGGCTGGGCGCACCGCAATCTGGACCAGCTGACAGCCGCCCAGTTCGAGGACGAGCTGGCGAAGAACGAGCCGGTCCTGGCCCGCTACGGCCGCGGCGCGGACTGGCACTGGTTCCGCTACCCGTTCCTCGCCGAGGGCGGCGACCCCGCCAGACGCGACGCCGCCCGCGCGATCCTGGCGCGCCGCGGCTACCGCATCGCGCAAGTGTCGATGAGCTATGCCGACTATGAATTCGCCGACGCCTATCTCCGCTGCCGCGCGAAGGGCGACGCCGCGGGTATGGCCGAATTCGATGCAACCTACATGATTGCCGTCAAGTCGGCGCTGGACCGCGCCCGCACCGCCGCCTGGGCGGCCTATGGACGGGACGTTCCCTACGTCGTCCTCACCCATGTCGGGGCGATGAATGCGCGGATGATGCCGAAGGTGCTCGACCTCTACCGCAAGGCCGGCTTCCGCTTCGTCACCCTGGCCGAGGCGGAGCGGGACCCGGTTTATGCCGCCGACCTCAACCCGGCTGCGGCGGTGGGGAATACCCGCACCGAGGCCGCGGCGGCGGCCGCAGCGTTCGGCCTCCCGCCGCGTTACAATCCAGCGCCGGTGCTGAACCGGATCTGCCGCTAGGAGGCGAGATGCGCTGGACGGACGGCTTCATTGCGGTGGACTGGGGGACGACCAACCGGCGGGCCTACCGGCTCGGCGCCCGCGGGGGGGTCGAGGATCGGCTCGAGGACGACAAGGGCATCCTCGCCGTGCCGCCCGGAGGTTTCCCGGCGGCGGTCGAGGAGATCCGCGCGGCACTGGGCGACAGGCCGATGCTGATGGCGGGGATGGTCGGCTCCAATCGGGGCTGGGAGGAAGCGCCGTACGTGCCCTGCCCCGCCGGGCTCCCGGAGCTGGCGGCGGCGCTGAAGTGGGTCGAGCCGGAGCGGGTGGCGATCGTGCCGGGCGTCTGCTTCTCCGTGGGTGACGCTGCCGACGTGATGCGGGGCGAGGAGGTGCAGCTGCTCGGCGCTTATGCCGAGGGGCTGGTGCCCGGCGACGCGACGATCTGCCACCCCGGCACCCACAATAAATGGGTGCGGCTGGAGGACGGTCGCATCGCCGCCTTCCGCACGGTGATGACCGGCGAGATGTTCAGCCTGCTCAGCAAGCACAGCATCCTGAGCGACATGCTGACGGGGGAGGTGGCCCCGGGCGCGGCGTTCGACGCCGGCGTCCAGGCGGGCCTCTCCGGCGGCCCGTTGACCGGGGAGCTTTTCTCGGTGCGCGCGCGGGTGCTGCTCGGCAAGGCGCGGCGGGAGGATGCCGCTTCCTATACGAGCGGGCTGCTGATCGGCACCGACGTGCGCTCCGGCATCGCCGCGGCGGCGGATGGCCCTATCTACGTGATGGGCCGGCCCGACCTCACCCGCCTGTTCGCCACCGCCCTTGCGGCGGCCGGGCGGGAAGCTAAGGAGCTGGAGGGCGACGAGGCCTTCCTGTGCGGCGCGCGTCATCTTGCGGAGCTGGTGCAATGAACCCATCCGAGGAACTGAAGCGCCGGCTCGGCGAATGCCCGCTGGTTGCGATCATCCGCGGCGTCACCCCCGATGAGGTCGAGGCGGTCGGCGAAGCGATCTGGGACGCCGGCATCCGCATCATCGAGGTGCCGCTCAACTCGCCCGATCCGTTCGAAAGCATCCGCCGCCTCGCCGGACGGATGGGCGAGCGGGCGCTGGTTGGCGCCGGGACGGTGCTCGAAGTGGCGCAGGTCCAGCGGGTGCGGGAGGCGGGGGGCGGCATCGTCGTCTCGCCCAGCACCTACACGGCGGTGATCGAAGCCACCGTGGCGGCGGGCATGGTTTCGACGCCAGGCTTCTTCACGCCGTCCGAGGCGTTCGACGCGATCCGCGCCGGCGCGACGGGACTCAAGCTGTTCCCGGCCGAGGCGGCGAGCCCAGCGGTCGTCAAGGCGCAGCGGGCGGTGATCCCCAAGGACGTGCCGCTGCTCGTCGTCGGCGGGGTCAAACCGGACCAGATGCGACCATGGCTCGAGGCCGGCGCGAACGGCTTCGGGCTCGGCTCGGGCGTCTACGCGCCGGGCCGTTCGGCCGAGGAGACGGGGATGCGCGCGCGGGCCTATGTGGCGGGACTGAGCCATGACGACTAAGGTCGGTATCGTCGGCTACGGCAAGATCGCGCAGGACCAGCACGTCCCGTCGATCGAGGGCAATCCGCATTTCGAGCTTGCCGCGACGGTCAGCCGCAGCGGCAACGGCCATCCCGGCGTCCCCTGCTTCGCGACCCACGCCGACATGCTGGCGCAGGTGAAGGATTTGGGCGCCGTCGCCATCTGCACGCCGCCCTCGGTGCGCTACGCCATCGCCCGCGACTGCCTCGAAGCCGGCCTCCCCTGCCTGCTCGAGAAGCCGCCGGGGGTGACGCTCGGCGAGGTCGAGGAACTGAAGACACTCGCCGACGCGAAGGGCCTCACCCTCTTCACCACCTGGCACGCCCAGCACAATCCAGCGGTCACCGCCGCGGCCGAGGCGCTTGCGGGGAAGAATGTCGAGACGATGCGGATCACCTGGCGCGAGGACGTGCGCAAATGGCATCCCGGCCAAGCGTGGATCTGGGAGCCGGGCGGCTTCGGCGTGTTCGATCCCGGCATCAACGCTTTCTCGATCGCGACCCGCATCTTCCCCGGCACCTTGTGGCTGAAGGAGGCGGAGCTGCTTTTCCCCGCCAACCGCCAGTCGCCGATCGCGGCGAACCTCGCTTTGTCCGGCAGCGCCGCCACCGGCGCCGTCACCGCCCAGTTGGACTGGCGCCACAGCGGCGGCGAAGCCTGGGACATCGAGGTGCGCACTGCCGACGGGGAGACGATCCTGCTGTCGGAGGGCGGATCGAAGCTCAGCCGCAACGGCGAGGCGGTCGCCGCCTCCGGGCCGGGCGAATATCCCGACATCTACCGCGAGTTCGCCGAGCTCCTCGCCGGGCACAAGAGCCACGTCGACGTGGCGCCGCTGCGGCTGTGCGCGGAGGCGTTTCTGCTGGGCCGCCGCACCATCGTCGACGCGTTCGAGGACTGAGCGAGCCTCGTCCTCCCCGTCGGCAAAGCCGATGGGGAGGGGGACCGCACGAAGTGCGGTGGAGGGGCCTTACAGACTCCGAACGGCCCCTCCACCATGCTTCGCATGGTCCCCCTCCCCATGAGGCTGCGCCTCACGGGGAGGACTGGCTCACTCCGCCGCCAGGTGCCATTCCGGCGGGGCTTCGAGGGCGCGGAGGCGGCGTTCTTCCTCGTACATGAAGTCGCGGGTCATCGGCAGGGCGTCGCGGCGGCGGACATACTGGATCTGCCAGTTGACCATCGCGCCGTAACGGAACGCCGCCTCGGCGCCGACCAGGTAGAATTGCCACATGCGGAAGAAGCGCTCGTCGTAGAGGGCGACGATCTCGTCCTTGGCGGCGTTGGTGCGGCGATACCATTCCTCGAGCGTATGCGAATAATGGAAGCGCAACGCCTCGACGTCGGTGACGATCATCCGGTGCTTCTCCGCCTCGACGACGAGCTCGGAGAGCGAGGGGATGTAGCCGCCGGGGAAAATGTATTTGCGGGTCCATTTGTCGGTGGTGCCCGGCGTGCCGACGCGGCCGCAGCAATGCGAGAACATGACGCCGTCGGGCTTTAGCAATTCATGGGTCTTGGCGAAGAAGCCGGGATAATGGGGCGTACCGAGATGCTCGATGAGGCCGACGCTGGTGATGCGGTCGAACGTGCCGGTGACGTCGCGATAGTCCATCAGCTCGAACTTGACGCGGTCGGCGACGCCTTCCGCCTCCGCCCGCTCCTTGCAGAAGGCGATCTGGTCCGGCGCGAGGGCGACGCCCAATACGTCGACGTCGTAATGGCGGTGGAGGTAGAGCGCCCAGCCGCCCCAGCCGCAGCCGATGTCGAGCACCTTCATGCCGGGCTTCAGGTCCAGCTTGGCGGCGATGTGCGCCTTCTTGTCGAGCTGCGCCTGCTCGAGCGTGTTCCCGGTGTCGGTGTAGTAAGCGCAGGTATATTGGCGGTCCTCGTCGAGGAACAATTCGTAGAGCCGCCGCGTGAGGTTGTAGGTATGCTCGGCGTTGCGGCGCGACCGGCTCTTCCAGTTGATCTGGTCGACCTTGCCGATGAGCGTCGAGAAGGCCTTGCGGACGGGGCCCTTGGGGGCGAGCGCCCCTTCCTTTTCCCACGGCGCATTCTCGCGGATGAGGAGGACGAGATCGCGTATGTCGCCCTGTTCGATGACGAGGCGGCCGTCCATATAGGCCTCGCCGGCGCCGACGCGGGGGTCCTTGGCGATGTGGAGGGCTGCGCCCTTGTCGGTCAGGCGGGCCTTGACCGCCTTGCGGCCGGGCGTCGGCGCGCCGTAGCGATATTCCTTGCCGTCATGATCGGTGACGATGAGCTCTCCGGTCTTGATGAGCTTCCGGAGCATCTTGTCGAGCAGCCACATATGTTCGCGCACCTCGCCTTGTGTGGCGCGCTAATCAGCATGAGGCCCCGACTCGGTCAAGGCGGGATTCGGGCGGTGGGTCAGGCGGCGGCGAGGGCGGCCGGCAGCGTCGCCTCGGCCCGGGCGTGGGCGGCTTCGTCGTCGACGTCGATCCACCAGAGGTTGCCGATCGGGGCGGCATAGGCGCGTCCCTCGGCGGCGAGGCGCTGCACCCCTTCCGAGAGCGACCCGGCGCCGCCCGCTGCGACGGCGTCGCGGATCGCGCCGAGCAGAGCAGGGGTGGCCAGGAAGATGCCGGTGTCGATGGCGGTGTAGCCAAGGATCGTCTTGCCGATGCGCAGGATGCGGCCGTCGGGGCCGACATCGACCTTGGTGGCATCCTCGACGTCGAGGATCGGGCTGGTGAGATTTTCATCAACCGCGAGGGTCAGGGCTGCGTCGGAGCGGTGCGCGGCGATGAGGCCGGCGAGGATGGCGGGGTCGAACAGGTGGTCCGACATCAGCAGGACGAAAGGCTCGTCGAGCCTGTCGGCCGCGGCGAGGACGGAGAGGCCGTTCGGGCGCTCCCACTCGGCGTTATGCACCGTCCCGATGGTGACGCCCAGCGAGCGTGCCAGCCCGGGCAGCGCGCGCTCGATGCCCGCGGCTTCATAGCCGGTGACGACCACGAACGACGTGGCGCCCCCGGCCTGCGCCGCGCGGAGGACATGCGCAATGAGCGGCGTGCCGTTCACGTGCGCGAGCGGCTTGGACGGCGCCAGGGTGCGCAGGCGCGAGCCCATGCCGGCGGCGATGATCAGGCACTTCACGGCAGCTGCGGCGCCCCGGCGAGGTGTCCAGCGCCGGCGCGGCGCATCATGTGGGGCAGAGCGATGAGGATCAGCACCACCCACAGGCTGGCGAAGAGGGCGAGGCCGAGGGTGACGAGTTTCGGGTGGCCGGTGACGATCAGGACGGCCGAGCCGAAGGCGAAGAAGTCGCGGCTAGTGATCATCACGACGGCGTCGACGATCAGGCGGGGGAAGCCGGTCGTATACCGATCGCGGTAGAATCGCTTCAGCAGGTCGAAATTGCCCGGCTCGCCGACCTGGCGGACGATCCAGCCGAGGATCAGCATGCCGGTGAGGCCCGCCGCCACCGCCCATCCGCCGACCATCGCCTGGCTGCTGCCGTAGATGCGGGTGAGGCTGAAGGTGATGCCGACGTAGAACAGGAAGTTCGTCATCATGTCGACGATCGTGTCGAGGAGGGCGCCGCGCGCGCTGCTGCGATAGGTGGCGCGCGCCACCTCGCCGTCGACGCCGTCGAACACCGAGGCGGCGTGGAAGAGGAGGCCGCCGAGGATCAGCCCGCCTTTGCCGCCGGTGAGGAGGGCGATGGCCATGGCGATGCCGAGAATGGCCGTGCCGAAGGTCGCGTGGACCGGGCGAAAGCCGGGGATCTGCAGGAACAGGGCCGAGAGCGCGCGCGACAGCGGCCGGTTCAGATATTTGGAGACGATGCCGTCGCTCTCCTTCGCCGTCTCGCGCAGCACCTGGCGGGCGGCGGCGGAGTCGCTGCCGGGCGGGATGATCTCCTCCCCGCGGATCGCCGGCACGCCCTCGCCGCCGCCATAGCGAAAGCCGGTGTCGGGGCAGGCACGACGCAGGTCGTCGATCGTCGCGTCCGAAAGCTGACCGCCCTTCTCCAGCGCGATCCAGATCTCGCGCGCGCCGTCTTCGACGAGCACCGCGGCCGCCCGCGCCGCCGCGGCGACTCCGGCGATCGGCCGGCCGGCGGAGTCCGCGTCCCGAAACAGGAGCAGGGGCCGACCATGGCCGAAAACAGGCTTTTCACATTGCATGGAGGGCCATTAGCGTCGCAGAGGGAGGGAAGACGAGAGGATAATCGCGGTGAATTCGGGCGAAATGGCGGCAGGCGGGGCGAAGCGCAAGGGGCAGTCCCCGCCGCCGAAGCGGACGAGCAGGCCGTCCGAGATGGACGATTGGCTCAACGCACGTATCTTTCATCCGCTCGCCCAACGCCTTGCGCGGCTTCTCGTGCCGACGCCTTTGACGCCGAACATGGTTTCCGTCGCGGGGGGGCTGTCGATCGTCGCGGCGGCGTTCCTCTATACCGGGCTCGATTGGCCGGTGTCGGTCGCGCTGGGTTTCCTCGCCCATGCGATGTGGCACGTGTTCGACGGCGCCGACGGCGACCTCGCCCGCATGACCGGGCGCAGCTCCCCGGTCGGCGAGATGGTCGACGGGGCCTGCGACTATTTCGGCCACATCTTCCTCTACGTCCTCCTCGCCGCTTACGGGGACAAGCTCGGCTGGGGCGGCTGGTCGTGGGCGCTGGCGAGCTTCGCGGGCGCCTCGCGCGTCTTCCAGTCCAACCATGCCGAGGGCGAGCGGCGCACCTATTTGTGGCGCGGCTACGGCATACCCTGGCTCCGACACGCTTATGCGGCCCGCGACACCAGCCTGCGCCGCGGCCTCCTCTCGCGGCTGCTCGACCCGCTCGCCCGGCTCTATGTGGCGCTGGCGAGCGCGGGCGCGGCGGAAGACGAGCGGATCGACGCATTGATCGCCAAGGCCGCGAAGGCCGGCGGGGAGGAGCGGGCCCGCCGCGTCTGCCGCGACGCCTCGCGGCTTCCGCTGCGGCTCCAGACCCAGCTCGGCCCCAATCTGCGCACGGTCGCGCTTGCGCTCAGCATGGGGGCCGGGAGCCCGATCTGGTTCTTCCTGTGGGAGATGATCCCGCTCAACCTGCTGTTCGCCGCCTCGCTCCTCGTCCAGCGCCGCTGCGACCGCGCCATCGCCGAGCGGCTCCAGGCCAATTCGTCTATCCTCGGCGGCTGAGCCCCGCTTCGAGAAAATCGAGGATGCGCCGGGCGCGCGCGTCCCAGCTGAGGCTTTGGGCGAGCGCCGCGGCGTTGGCGCCGAGGGCGTCGGCCAGCGCGGTATCGTGGACCAGCCTGTCGAGGGCGGCGGCAGCGGCATCCGGATTCCCGGGCGGCACGAGCAGCGCGTTGTCGCCATCCCGCAGCAGCTCCGCAGTGTCCGGGGCGACCGGCGCGAGGATGGCGCGGCCGGCGGCGAGGTAGGCGAAGGTCTTCATCGGCAGAACGCAGTCGCCGAATTGCTCGAGCGGCGCGAGGGACGGCGGGATGAGGAGGATGTCGGCGGCGTAGAGGAACGGCGGCAGCGACGCCGGGCTCTGCCAGGGGAAGATGCGGACGTTGGCGAGCGCCAAAGCCTCGCGCTCGATCTCCCCCTCGCCTTCCGAGCCGACGAGCAGGAACAACGTCTCGGGCCGCAGGCGGGCAAGGATGAGGATTTGGTCGAGCCCTTTGCGGGCGTTCACCCGGCCTGCATAGACGGCGATGGGGCGGTCCTGAGGGAGGCCGAGGGCGGCGCGCGCTTCCGCCTTGGTGAGGCGGGGCAGCATCCGGCCGGGCTCTGCGCCGTTGTGGGCGACCAGCAGCTTCTCCTCCGGCACGCCGATGCGGGCGAAGCTGTCGGCGGCGAAGCGCGAATGGAGGATGAACCCGAGGCAATGCTCGGCCAGCGAAGTTCGCCGGAAGAGGGGCCGAAGCGGTGGGATGCGGTCCGGCCAAGGACGGTAATGCTCGACCGCGAAGGGGATCGGCGATTCCGCCCCTCGGCCAAACGCGACCGGCATGCGCGAGTAGAAGACATCGCTACCCGCCGTCTCCGGATCCTTGAACGCCTGCCGCAGCCAGAAATAGCTCGGGACGACATGCTCGCCGCCCCACCGGCTGGGACGCTGGATGAGGCGGAAGTCGCCGGTCACGTCGAAGAGGGCGCGCAGGTCGTCGGCGCGCACCTCGGGATCGTTGCGGCCGCGGGGCATCAGCAAGGTCACCTCGGCGCCCGCGCGTGCCAGGGCGCCGGCGGTGTTGACAGTCTGCTCCCGATCCGCCTCGCGCCCGGGCCGCGACCACAGCAAGGGGTAGATCAGGCGCATCCGGTCACCCGATCGTAGAGGGCTTCGAGGCCGGCCGCCTGCTTCGCCGCGTCGAACCGCTCCTCCGCCAGCCGCCGCGCGGCCGCGCCCATCCGCGCCCGCACTTCGGGAAAGGCAAGCGCATCCTTCAGCGCCCGCGCGAGCGCCGGAGCATCGCCTTCCGGGACGATGAAGCCGGTCTCTCCCTCGATCACGGCTTCCGGGAGGCCGGAATGGTCCGAGACGACCGCCGGCAGCGACGCCGCCGCCGCCTCGGCGATCACCGTCGGCAGGCCTTCGCTGTCGCCGTCAGGGGCGGTGATACTGGGGGCGGCCAGTAGCCAAGCGCGGGCCATCCACTGCGCCACTTCGTCCGGCGGCAGGTTGCCGAGGAAGCGCACCCGCGGGCCGAGGCCGAGCGCTGCCGCCTGCCGCTCGATCGCCGGTCGCAACGGGCCGTCGCCGATCACGACCAGCGTGCCCTCGACCTGCGCCATCGCCTCGAGCAGCAGCGCCGTCCCCTTCTTCTCGACGAGACGGCCGACGTGGAGCACCAGCCCGGGCTCGGGCGCAGCGGGGCGGGCGAAGCGGGCGAGGTCGACGCCGTTCAAATGGGTGATGGTGCGTTCCGGCGGGAAACCTTGCGCCAGCGCCCGGGCGCGGATCGCGTCGGAGACGGCGATGAACAGGCTTGCGCGCCGCCGCAGGCGCTCGCCCCTGAGCGCGTAGCGAACCCAGGAGAGGCGGCCGGAGGCGAGCATCGCGCCGCGGCTGCGGGTCACGTCGAAGCCGTGGAGGGTGGTGACGAGCGGCACGCCCAATGCCTCCGCCAGCGGCAGAGCGAGGAGGCCATCGGTGGCGAAATGGGCGTGGACGAGCCGCGGGCGCTCCGCCGCGACCCGCCTGGCGAGGCCGCCCGGCATGCCGAGGAACTTCAGGGCCGCCGCCTCGCCGCCGCTTGCCACCAGCAGGCGCTCGCGCAGTTCCGGCCAGCAATTGCCGTTGTCCTCGAGGCCGACGACCAGCGGGCGGTAGCGGCGGAGCGACACAGCGTGGGTCTGGACGAACGTCTCGGACGCGTTGAAGAGGGGCGACCGGAAGATCGCCGCCACTGGCCTGTCGTCCCGCTCCACCATCGCCTCGCCCCGTCCCCGCTCCGGCTGGCGGAGACAAGCGAAATGTTGCACTGCCGCGCGCGATGGAGCGCGACAGCGGCAGTGCGGCGGACGCCGGACGGATGATCCTCAGGGGTGCGCAGGCGACCGCCGCCGGCTTCGGCGGACGCCTCGCGGCGCGATTGCTCTTCCTGTTCGTCGCGGGGCGGATGTTCGGGCCGGGGCCGTTCGGCGCCTACGTGCTGGCGGTGGCGGCCGTCGAGCTCGCCGTCAGCGTCGGCAGCCTCGGGATGAAGAAAGTCGTCTTCCAGCTGCTCGACGCCGACGGCGGCACCGGCGGCGCGCGGCCCTTGCCCCATGTGCTTCTCGACTCGGCCTTGCTGGTCGCCCTCGCCAGCCTGGGCCTCGCGGCGGCGATCATGGCTTCGGCCTGGTCCCTGCCGCGGTCGTGGCTGCCGGGGGGGGCGGCGGGCGCCCTGATCGTCCTCGCGCCGATGATCGCCGGCCAGTCGCTGCTCGACCTGTTCCTCGCCGCCACCCGGTGGAAGCATGCGATACGCTGGGAGGTGCTCGCCCGCTCGATCGTCGAACCCTACGCGCTGCTCCTCGGCGCGGCGGCGGCCTGGGCGCTGGGGCTGCAGGCCGAGGGGCTGCTCATCGGCTATTGGTGCGGCACCCTCGCGGCGCTCGCTTATGCCGTCCACGGCGCGCGCCGGACCTTCGGGGGGTTCCGGGTGTCGAGCTGGCGCGGCGATCGGCGGGTGCTGGGGGCGACGCTGCGGGCGTCGAGCGCCAACACCGCGACCGATCTCCTCAACGCCCTCTACACAAGGGTCGACCTGTGGCTGGTCGGGCTGCTCCTTGGGGTGCCGGCGGCGGGCGTCTACGGCATGGCCAAGCAGATCGCGGTGCCGATCCGCCAGGTGCGCCAGAGCTTCGACGGACTGCTCATCCCGCTCGTTTCCCGCACCCTCGCGGCGCGGGGCTCGCAGGGGTCGGGCGAGGCGCTGGCGTCGGCGACGCGGCTCATCCTCGTCATCCAGCTTCCTTTGCTGGTCGCGCTCTACGCCGCCGGCGGGACCCTCCTCTCCTGGCTCGGCAAGGGCTTCGGCGCGGCCTACTGGCCGGTGCTCGCTTTGGCCGCGGCGGAGACGGTGCAGGCGGCCTTTTCGATCGGCGACCTCGTCTTCGTGTACCTCAAGCCCAGGCTTGGCCTGTGGCTGACCCTCGCCAGCATCGGGGTGGGCATCGTTGCCGCTTTGCTGCTGATCCCGAAATGGGGCGTGGCGGGGGCAGCGCTGTCGGTGCTCGCGGCCTATTCGGTGCGGGCGATCTGGCGGAGCGTCGTGCTGCGCGGACGCTTTCAGCTGGACGTGCCGCACAGCCATCATGCCGGGCCGTTCGTCGCTGCTGCTTTCGGCGCCGCCGCCGCCGCGGCAGGGCACCGGCTGGCGGAGGGGGTCGTGGGGGATGCGCTCGCCCTCGCCGCCGGCCTCGCGGCGTATGGCGCGATCCTCTTCCTCTGGCTGCGCTTGCGGCACGAGACGCTCAAGCTGAGCGGCTTCACCGCGGAAGTACCCGCCTAGGGTCCGTACTCAATCCCCGCAACGAGCGTGATCGCCCGGAGAGGTGCGCCGGGCAGGAGCGCGGCGCAGGCCGTAGCGGTGTCTACGGTCAAGCCGCGCGACGCACCCGGCGCGCCTCTCCGGGCGACCGCGAAGCGGCGGGCGCCTTTTGGCCGCTCCCGTCGTCGCTCGTCGGGCGCGATGTCCCGCATCGCGTCCCTCCTCGCTCCTAGTCAGCGGCCAAAATGCGCTCCGTCACGCCGCTGCGGGAATTGAGTACGGACCCTAGCCCTTTGCGCCCGCGCGGGGGTCTCGCTAAAGGCATTGAAAATATTCGGAGAGAAGACGCTTGGACCTGTCCGTGAAATCCGCGCCCGGCGAGGCGGAGAGCGACACCCGCTCCGCGGCGACCGAGATCGTGGCGGTGGACATCGGCGGCACGCATGCCCGCTTTGCCTTGGCGCAGATCGCCGGGGGGCGGGTCGTCAGCCTCGGCGAGGAATGCACCCTCAAGACGGTCGACCATGCCAGCCTGCAGACCGCCTGGGAGGAATTCGGCGCCCGCACCGGCCGCCGCCTGCCTGCCGCCGCCGCCATCGCCATCGCGGGCCCGCCTGAGGGCGACGTCCTCAAGCTCACCAACAATCCCTGGGTGATCCGCCCTGCGGCGATTCCCGCGACGCTGGGCGCCGAGCGCTTCACTCTGGTCAACGATTTCGGCGCCGTCGCCCACGCGGTGGCGCAGCTTCCCGCCTCCTGCTTCGCCCATCTGTGCGGGCCGGAGCGGGCGCTGCCGGACGAGGGGGTGGTGAGCATCGTCGGCCCCGGCACCGGCCTCGGCGTGGCGCAGCTGCTGCGGCGGCGCGGCGAGTATCATGTGATCGAGACCGAGGGCGGGCATATCGACTTCGCGCCGCTCGATTCGCTCGAGGACCGCATCCTCCAGCACCTGCGGGGCAGCTTCCGCCGCGTTTCGGTGGAGCGGGTCGCGTCCGGCCAGGGCCTCCGGAATCTGTACGAGGCGCTGGCGCGGATCGAGAACCGGCCGGTGAAATATCGCGACGAGACGATGCTGTGGCAGGCGGCGATGTCGGGCGAGGACAGCCTTGCCGGCGCCGCCTTCGACCGCTTCTGCCTCGCTTTGGGCGCCGTGGCGGGCGACATCGCGCTGGCGCAGGGCGCGCAGGCGGTGGTGATCGGCGGCGGCCTCGGCCTCCGCCTCGCCGGGCACCTGCCCCGCTCGGGCTTTCGCGACCGCTTCATCGCCAAGGGCAGGTTCGAGCGGCGGATGGACGAGATGCCGGTCAAGCTCATCACCCACAAGCAGCCCGGCCTGTTCGGCGCCGCCGCCGCCTTCGCTGCGCGGTACCGGGACTAGCGCGAATCGGGGCCGGCGCCCGCGCGGCCCGAAACCTCGAATCGCGGCTGTCGCGCCACGTGAAATTTATTTGCGGGCGATTTTTTCTTGCAGCCGATTTCCTATTTTCGGCGGTTCGCAGCCAGAAATAGGAAATCGCCTATCTGGATAAATTGCTTGACATCGTCACGCTGCGGGGGTACACTTCTGTCATCGTCGAGAAGTGTATCACTGGTCTTGGCCGCCCCGTCCGCGCGGCTCGGAGGCTAGGGTGGGGCCCCTGGATCGAGTCCCGCCGCTTCAGTTCGGTCTGAGCCTGTCGGAGCCTGCTTTGCCTTTGCCGCAAAAGGAAGGACAGGGCTTCTACACCCGAACGGGTGGGGTGGCTTGACCTCCCGGGCAGACCCTAGTGGATCGTCGCGGCCGGCTCGATCTCCCCGGCCCGCACCATTGCCTTCCCTGCCCTGAGGGCGAAGGCGCAGAGCAAGGCGTAGCATGCCGCGGGGACGAGGAAGGCAGTGACGTAGCTCGTCGAATCCGAAACCAGCCCGACCAGCGGCGGGATCGCCGCGCCGCCGACAATGGAGAAGCAGAGAAAGCCCGATGTGGCCTCGGGGCTCGCCGTGCTGCGCTCCAGGGTGAGGGTGAAGATCACCGGGAACATGATCGAGTTGAACAGGCCGATCGATAGCGCGACATAGCCGGCGGCCACCCCGCCCACGGTGAAGATGTACAGCGAAAGTCCGGTCGCGATCGCCGCGAACACCGCGAGCAGGCGCGATGCCGAGAAGCGGGCGAGCAGCGCCGAGCCGACGATTCGCCCGACCATCGCGGCGCCCCAGTAGAAGGAAACGGCCTTCTGCGCCTCCTGATCGGAGACTCCGAAAATGCCGTCGCTGCCCATTGCGTGGCCGAGAAGGGGCACGGCGAAGGGTGCGTCGCTGCGTCCCCAGATGGCATCGGAATGGAGGAACAGCGCCATCTGGGTGCCGATCGCCACTTCGGCACCGACGTAGAGGAAAATCGCGGCGCCGCCGAGCATCGCCCAGCGCGAGGAGAGCGCGTCGGCGATCATCCCGCCGACGCCGCGGCGGGCGACTTCGTCGGAAGGGGCGGGCGCGGCGGCGCTCACAATGCGGCGGAAGACGATGAAGAAGAGCGCAAGGGCGGCGATCAGGCCGCAGATCCAGAAATAGGCGCGGTCGATGCCGGCGAGGGAGCCCAGCCGCGCCGCCTCCGTCGTCACCTTGCAGTCCTTGGTCTCGATGCCGTTGAGGAACAGGACGGCGCCGAGCCAGGGGCCGATGAAGGTGCCGAACGAGTTGAAGGCCTGGCTGAAGGTCAGGCGGAAGTGGCTGTAGCGCGGGTTGCCGAGCGCCGCCGCGAGCGGATTGGCGGCGACCTGGAGGATGGTGATGCCGCTCGCCAGCACGAACAGCCCGCCCAAGACGAGGAGGTAGGTTCGAAGATTGGCGGCGGCGAGGATGAGGAGACAGCCGGCGATCATCATCGCCAGCGCGATGAGGATGGTGGGGATCGACCGCTTGCGCGCCAGCAGCATTGCGGCGGGAAAGCTCATCACGCCATAGGCGATGAAGAAGGCAAAGGCGGCGAGCTGGGCGCGAAAATCGGTGAGGCAGAAGATGCCCTTGACCGCGGTGACGACCGGATCGTTGAGCGAGGTGATGAAGCCCCAGGCGAAGAACAGGGTGGTGACGATCATGAACGCGGCCATCGCGCCGCCTGCCCTTGTCCGCTCCATCCCGCTCCCTTTGCGCTTGTGTCCCGCAGGCTTAGGGGACATTCGAGCGGCGCGGCAAGGGCGGCGGTGAGGGACGATGAAGCTTCGGGCGAGGCAGGTCGAGAAACCTTGGGGGCGCGAGGCGCTGCCGCCGCCGTTCGGCGACACCGGCGGGCGGAGGATCGGCGAGATCTGGTTCGAGGGTCCGGGGGATCTGCCGCTGCTCGCCAAGTATATTTTCACCAGCGAGAAGCTGTCGGTGCAGGTGCATCCGGACGACGCGGCGGCGCGGGTGCGGGGCCTTCCTTCGAGCAAGAGCGAATGCTGGTACATACTCGACGCGGCGCCGGACGCGGTGCTGGGGCTTGGGCTGAAGCGGGAGGTGTCGAAGGAGGCTCTGCGGGCCGCGGCGGAGGATGGCAGCATCGAGGCGCTGATGGAGTGGGTGCCGGTGGCGGCGGGGGATTTCTATTTCGTGCCGGCGGGGACGGTGCACGCGATCGGGGCCGGGTTGGCACTGCTCGAGTTCCAGCAGAATAGCGACGTCACCTACCGGCTCTACGATTACGGACGGCCGCGGGAATTGCACCTCGACGCCGGCCTCGCTGTGGCGAGGGCGGGGCCGTACGTGCCAAGGGCGGCGCCGGCCGCGCCGGCTCTGGTGACGGGGCCGCCCTTCACCTTGCTCAAGCTCGAGCGGCCGACGAATTTGCTGGAGGATCGGCGGCGGTGGGTTCTGCCGCTGAATGGAAAAGCGGCTTCGGGGAACGAGACGGCCGGGCCGGGCGAGTGCCTCGTCATCGAGGCGGGCGCGCCGCTAGAGCTGGACGGGCTGGTGCTCGTCGGTGCCGAGGGCGGGCTCGATTAGGCGCTGCGCCATGGCGATGGGGCCGAGCGGGCCGGCCATCGGGCCCAAAGCGGGTGAGCAGATATAGGTCTCCGGATCGGGGAGCGGCATGTAGCCGGCGAGGCTCTCGACCAGCAGCGGGGCAATGCGGGGCAGGAGGTGGGGCTGGCGCTCGATCACGCCGCCGCCGATCGCGATCCGGCGGGGTGCCGCGGCGCAGACGATGACGTGGCAGAGCTGCGCCAGCGCGTGCGCCACGCCGTCCCATAGCGGATCGCCGGCGGGGACATCGGCGAACTCGCGCGCGCCGAGGCGGGCGCGGATGGCGGTGCCGGAGGCGAGGCCCTCGACGCAGTCGCCATGATAGGGGCAGGCGCCGGGCCAGTCGTCGCCGGGGAGACGCGGCGGGCGGATGTGGCCGAGCTCGCCGTGCAGGAAGCCGCGGGTCGGGCGGCCGTTGACGACCAGGCCGACGCCGATGCCGGTGCCGACGGTGACATAGGCGAAGTCGGCCATGCCCTGCCCCACGCCCCAGCGCATTTCCGCCAAGGCGGCGCCGTTGACGTCGGTGTCGAAGGCGTTCGGAACGCCGAGCCCCGCCGTCAACGGACCCAGGATGTCGGTGTCGCGCCAGCCGGGCTTGGTCGTCGAGGTGATGAAGCCGGAGGTGGGCGAGGCGGGATCGAGATCGACCGGGCCGAAGCTGGCGACGCCGAGCGCGGCGAATTGCCACCCGTGGAGGATGGCCCGGATCGCGGAGAGCGTCTCCGCCGGCGTCGTCGTCGCCACCCGCGCCTGGTCGAGTATTTCGCGCCCATCAGCGAGCGTGACGACGCATTTGGTCCCGCCGAGCTCGACGCCGACAACCCTCCTGCCCTTGCTATCCGCCACGCCGCAGCCTCCCTCAGCCCCTCCTGTGCCGGGGCGGAGGCGGGAGATCAAACGCGAAGAAGCCGCCGGGGTCCACGCCCGGCGGCTTCCTCAGAGCTTCGAAAAATCAGGAGAAGCTATTTAGCCGAGCGTCGTCGAGACGTTCGTGAAGGTCTTGTTGAGGCTGGCGCCGACGCCCTGCATGGCGGCGATCGCGGCCACGGCGATGAGAGCGGCGATGAGGCCGTATTCGATGGCGGTGGCGCCCTTGTTGTTCTTGATGAGCTTACGGATCGCGTTCATGTCAAAACCTTCCTGTCTGGTCGAAGACAGCGCAATCCTTAAGACGGCAAGGGTTAACTTCCGGTAAGCGCCCGTTACGGTAGCGACACGGCTGTCTACGGCGCCCTCGCACCCGCCATTGCCCCGCCGCCGCCGATCGGGCAGGTGGCCCGCGCTATCAGGAGACGCGCGTGACCAGCCTGTGGAATTCCAACCTGATTGAGACGCGCGAGACGTTCGTCACCCATCTCGAATGTTCGATGACGGGGGAGCGGGTCGAGGCCGATACGCTGCAGAATCTGTCGGCGGCCGGCTATCCTTTGCTGGTGCGCTACGATCTCGCCGGCGCCGCCCGCTTGTTCACCCGCGAGGCGCTGGCGGCACGGCCGCAGGATATCTGGCGATACCGCGAGCTGCTCCCCGTCCGCCGCAGCGAGGATGTGGTCAGCCTCGGCGAGGCGCGGACGCCGCTGGTAGCGCTCAAGGCGGGGCCGAACCTGCTGGTGAAGGACGAGGCGCGGCTTCCCACCGGCTCGTTCAAGGCGCGCGGCATCGCCATGGCGGTGTCGATGGCGAAGGCGCTCGGGGTAACCCGGATCGCCATGCCGACGAACGGCAATGCGGGCGCCGCGCTCGCCGCCTACGCCGCGCGAGCCGGGATCGAGGCGGTGATCCTCTGCCCAGCCGACACACCGGACATGAACGTGCGCGAGATGTCGGCCTTCGGGGCGCGGGTCTACCGGGTGAACGGACTGATCGACGAATGTGGCAAGATCGTCGCCCAGGGTGCGGCGGAGGGGCGCTGGTTCGAGCTTTCGACCTTGCGCGAGCCGTACCGAGTCGAGGGCAAGAAGACGATGGGCCTGGAACTTGCCGAACAGTTCGGATGGGATCTGCCGGACATCATCTTCTATCCCACCGGCGGCGGCACCGCGCTGATCGGCATGTGGAAGGCGTTCGCCGAGATGGAGGCGATGGGCCTCATCGGCTCCGAGCGGCCGCGCATGGTCGCGGTCCAGGCGGCGGGCTGCGCGCCGATCGTCAAGGCGTTCGAGGACGGCGCCGAGCACGCGCCGCGCTGGGAAGGCGCCGCCACCCGCGCCGCCGGCATACGCGTCCCCAAGGCGATCGGCGATTTCCTGATCCTGCGCGCGGTCCGGGAGAGCGGCGGCTTCGCCGTGGCGGTGGAAGAGGAGGCGCTGCTCGAGGCGACCGAGCGCTGCGCCCGCGAGGAGGGCATGCTGCTCTGCCCCGAAGGCGGCGCGACGCTGGCGGCGTGGGAGCAGGCGGTGGCGAAGGGCCTGGTGGGCCGGGATGAACGGGCGGTGCTGTTCAACTGCGCGACGGGGCTGAAATATCCGATGCCGGACCGCTCGCGGGCGCTCGACAAGGACGGGCCGATCGATCTGACAGGGCTTTAATCTTCCCCTCCCTTCCAGGGAGGGGGGCAGCTAGTCCGCCACCACGACCTGCCGCTGGGTGCCGAGGCCCTCGATGCCGAGTTCCATCACGTCGCCGGCCTTCAGGAACACCGGCGGCTTCTGGCCCATGCCGACGCCGGGAGGCGTGCCGGTGGCGATGACGTCGCCGGGGTGGAGGGTCATGAATCGGCTGAGGTAGCTGACGAGGAAGGCCGGGTTGTAGACCATCGTCGCGGTCGAGCCGTGCTGGAAGCGGCGGCCGTTCACCTCGAGCCACATTTCGAGGCCGGAGACATCGGGACATTCGTCGCGGGTGACCAGCCACGGGCCGATCGGCGCGAAGGTGTCGCAGCCCTTGCCCTTGTCCCAGGTGCCGTGCCGTTCGAGCTGATATTCGCGCTCGGAAACATCGTTCAGGATGCACCAGCCGGCGACGTGATCGAGTGCGGCTTCCTCGGATACGTACTTCGCCGCCGTGCCGATGACGATGGCGAGCTCGACCTCCCAGTCGGTCTTGGCCGAGCCGCGCGGCAGGCGGACGTCGTCGTTGGGCCCGCCGACGGCGCTGGTCGGCTTCATGAAGAGGATCGGCTCGGGCGGCACCGCCGCGCCGGTCTCGGCGGCATGATCGGAATAATTGAGGCCGATGCACAGGATCTTGCCGATGCCGCCGACGCAGGCGCCGAGCCGCGGCGTGCCTTCGACCAGGGGCAGCGCCTCGATGTCGAGCGCGGAGAGCGCCGCCAGCCCGAGCGGCGACAGCGCCGGCCCGCCGATGTCGGCGACTTCGCGGCTGAGGTCGCGCACCCGCCCGGCGCGGTCGACCAGCCCCGGCCGCTCGGCGCCGGCCTCGCCCCAGCGAACCAGCTTCACGGCCGCGCCCCTATGGTCGACGAGCCCTTCCAGATGTCGATGCCGCCTTCGGTGGCGTGGCGGTCGATCGTCGCCAGTTCCTCGTCGGAGAAATCGAGGCGGTGGAGGGCGCCCAGCGAATCGGCGAGCTGGTCGAGGGTGCGGGCGCCGATCAGCGCCGAGGTGACGCGCGGGTCGCGCAGCACCCAGGCGACCGCCATCTGCGCCAGCGTCTGGCCGCGCGCGGCGGCGATGTCGTGGAGGGCGCGGATGTGGCGGATATTCTGCTCGGTGAGCAGCTCCGGCGAGAAGGAGCCCGATTTGGCGGCGCGGGCGTCGTCGGGAACGCCGTGCAGGTATTTGGACGTCAGCATACCCTGCGCGAGCGGCGAGAAGGCGATGCAGCCGGCGCCCAATTCCTCCAGGGTGCCGAGGAGGCCGCCCTCGATCCAGCGGTTGAGCATCGAATAGCTCGGCTGATGGATGAGCAGCGGCACCTTCTCGGCCGCGAGGATCGCCGCCGCCTCGCGGGTCAGCTCCGGCGAGTAGGAGGAGATGCCGACATAGAGCGCCTTGCCCTGCCGGTGCGCGGTGACGAGCGCGCCCATCGTCTCTTCGAGCGGCGTCGTCGGATCGACGCGGTGCGAATAGAAGATGTCGACATAGTCGAGGCCCATCCTCTGCAAGCTCTGGTCGAGGCTGGCGAGAAGATATTTGCGCGAGCCGCCATTGCCGTAGGGGCCGGGCCACATGTCGTAGCCGGCCTTGGTCGAGACGATCAGCTCGTCGCGGAAGGGGCGGAGATCGGCGGCCATGACCCTGCCGAACGTCTCCTCAGCGGAGCCGTAGGGCGGGCCGTAATTGTTGGCGAGATCGAAATGGGTGATGCCCGCGTCGAAGGCGCGGCGAAGGATCGCGCGGCCGGTCTCGTAGACGTCGGCCCCGCCGAAATTCTGCCACAGGCCGAGCGAGATGGCGGGGAGATCGAGCCCGCTCCGCCCGCAGCGGCGATAGGGCATGCGGCCGTCATAGCGGTCGGGATCGGGGAGGAAAGGGGGAGGAATCATGGCCTGCCTGTCGTGGTGAAACGGTAGAAGGTGGTGGAATGGAATGTCTGGCCGGGGCGCAATTGGGTGCTCGGAAAGTCCGAACGGTTGGGGCTGTCGGAGAGATGCATCGGCTCGAGCGCAATGCCGTCGCGCGGGCGGATGACGCGGCCGGAGGCGCCGACATCCTTCCCGTCGATATAGTCGCCCGTGTAGACCTGCAGAACGGGCTCGGTGGTGACGATTTCGAGCCGCCGCCCGGAGACCGGATCCTCCAGCATGGCGGCGCGGGCGCCGGGGGCCTCGTCGAGGATCCAGGCGTGATTGTAGCCGCCCTTGGCGCTCATCGGCGGCCCCTTCGCATCCCAGCGGGCGCCGATCGCCGTGGGCCGGCGGAAATCGAGCGGTGTTCCGGCGACGGGGAGGAAGCGGCCGGTGGGGATGCCGCCGGCGTCGGTGTCGACATAGCGCTCGGCCAGCAGCGTCAGGCGCTGGGCGGCGACGCTGCCGCTGCCCGCGCCGGCGAGGTTGAAATAGCTGTGGTTGGTGAGGTTGAGCACCGTCGGCGCGTCGGTGCGCGCCTCAAAGTCGACGCGCAGAACGTTGTCGGGCGTGAGGCGGTAAGTGACGGTGAGGGAGAGGGCGCCAGGGAAACCCTGGTCGCCGTCCGGGCTGGTGTAGCTGAGCATTGCGCCGACCGTCTTACCCTCGCGCAGCGGACGGATCCGCCACAGCTTGAAGTCCAGCCCCGGCGTGCCGCCGCCGTGGAGGGCATTCGGCCCATCGTTCGGCACCAGTTTGTATTCGCGCCCGTCGAGGCTGAACCGCGCGCCGGCGATCCGCCCCGCATAGCGGCCGACAACGGCGCCGAACCGGTTCTTCTCGTTCTTGGCGACATAGTCTGCGAGGCTGGAATAGCCGAGCACCACGTTCGCCTTGCGCCCCCGCCGGTCCGGCACGCGAATTTCGGTGACGGTGGCACCGTAGCCGATCACCTTCACGACCATGCCGCGGTCGTTGGCAAGCGTCGCCTGCTCGACGGCGCGGCCATCCGGCATGGTGCCGTAGCGGCTGACGGTGACGGTCGAAGCCGCCGCCGGCGCCGCCGCGAGCAAGGCGAGCAGCGCCAGCGCCTTCACTTGCCGCCCCGGTAGAGCCGGTCGGCGGCGAGGGCGAGGAACATGTAGTTGGTCTCGCCGCCGCCCATCACATATTCGCGCTGCTGCCAGAAGAAGGGCCATTCCTTCAATTCGGGCAGGTCCGGGCGGATGAGGGCGGTGCCGGAGATGACGCCGCCGGGGACGTAGGACCAGTCGGCGCGGTTGAAGCCGTAGCCGATGGTCGCGGAATGGGAGCCGACGCCCGAAGCGAAGCTCTCGTTATTCTCGCCGGGGTGGACGCCGAGGACGAAGTTCAGCGCGTTGATGTAGCTGTCGGTCGGCGTGAGTTCCGGCCAGCCCTTGTGGAAGAAATATTGGCGGACGCCGCGCTCCTGAATGTCCCAGCCGGCGCCCCAGATGTCCGGCTTATAGGGGACGCCGTAGGGGGAATCGGCGCGGGCGTCGGCGCGGATCTTCGCCTGGTAGGTGGCGACGCCCACATCCAGCGTCGCCTTGAAGAGCTCGTCCGGAATGCGGTCGAGGATCGGCGCGATCGCCCAGCCGGTTTCGGCGATGTGGGAGAGGATGGCGGGCCGCATCGCCACCAGCCGCCGGACCAGCGCCGGATCGTTGGTGGAATGAATGAGCTCGGCCGTCGCGAAGACGCGCATGCCGACATCGTCGGTCTTGTCGATGGCGCCGGCATAGAGGTGCCGCGCCGCCGCCAGCGCCTCGGCGGCCATGGCCGGGTTGCTTGCCTTCAAGGCGCGCGCCGCCGCGGCGAGGCCGCCGGCGACGTAGAGCTCGCGCTTCGGGTTCTCCTCGGTGAACACCCAGCGGTCGTCGGCGGTGATCGGGTGGCCGTTGGCGTCGACGCCCAAGCCTTCGACACGCTTCATCGGCACGTTGTCGGTGGCGTTCGCCGCTTCGCCGAGCATGACATATTGGCGGAGCGACACGTCCTGGATGCCGCGATAGACCCGCCCCATGGCGCGGTAGCCGCCGAGGATCGAGAGCAGGCCGTGCTCGATCTGCTGCAGGGCGTCGTTCTTGCCGTCGGGCTGGTGGATCTCGACGACCTTGTGGACCTGGTCGATCGTCGTGGCGTCGTAGTCGAGGCCGAATTCCTCGACCATCTTCGAGAGCAGCCAGACGGTGCCGATCTGCGATTCGACGCGCAGGTCGTAATCGCCGGCATCGTGCCAGCCGCCCGCGTCGAGACCCGGGACATGGTCGCCGCCCTTGAACCGGGTGAGGGTCGAGGGGCCCTGCTCGTAGCCGTCGAAATGGTTGAGGCCGGTCGGCGCCATGCGGGCGTCGTCGACATGATCGAGGCCGTGCCAGACGCGGTATTTCTCGTTGACCCGCATGTGGCACATCTGGATCGGCAGGAAATATTCGAGCGTCTGCTGCCAGGCGCCGCGGGCATAGACGTCGGCGCCGATGCGGAACGGCTCCGACACGCGGTCGCCGTAGGTGAGTTCGTACATTCCGGGCTCGGCGACGCGCGAGAAATCGAACGTGTAATAGTTGGAGCGGAGGAAATTGCCCCAGCGCTCCGGCGCGCCGGCCAGCACTTCGCGCGGGCCCTCAGCGGTCATGCGGAGGAGTCGTACGCGCTTGACGTCGCGGTCGGCGGGATCGAGCTCGATCACCGCTTTCTTGGGCTGGCCTGGCGCGTAGCCGAGCTGGGACACCTGGATCACCGGCGCGGCCTTCCAGCCTTCGACGACGTTGGGCGTGACGATCCATTCGATGGCGTGCGCGCTCGCCCCCGCGGGGACCACGCCGCGGACGATGAACCAGCCATTATTGTGGTTGGAGCGGCCGTCGAGCAGTTCGAGCCCGCCGCTGCGGCTTTCGATCCGCATGCGCAGCCTTTCGTCCTCCGGCGCGACGACGAGGCTGCGACCGGTGCCGAGCGGGGCGGTCAGCGGTTCGCCATTCGGGGACGGGACGGGGCCGTTCGGCTGGGCGTTGCGCGGCGTCTCGATGGGCGCACCGGCGGCGCGGACCATGGGACCCACCGGCTGGCGCGGAAAGATGCCGCTCTTGCCGTCCATCAGCCAGGATTTGCCGAACAGGAGGCCGGGGAACAGCTCGAGGTTGAAGCCGACGCGGCCGACGAATTGCGGCGGCAGCGGCTTGTCGAGATCGACGATGATGCGGAAGCTGTTGCCCTCCAGCGCGGTGACGCTGACGCGGTAGTTCAAGTCCAGCTTCGGGTAGAAAACGGGGTTGAAGCCGTGGCCGTTGGTTTTGGGATTGGGGTAAGCGAGGGTCTGGCTGATCGTCCGGGTCTTGGCGTCGACGGTGTGCGTGACCGTCACCGGCATCGGCGACCATTGGCCCGGCGAGGGATCGAGCCGCAGGTCGCCGTTGGCGGCGACGCGGGTGCCGTGCTGGACGATGGTGACGCCGGTCTGGTGACCTTCCGGATAATAATCGGAAAAGACCATGACGTTGAGGCCGGGCCGGGCGAAATAGCCCTTGTCGTTGACCTTCAGATCCTGCGCCGCCGCGACGCTCGCCGAAGCGGCCGCCGCGAGAAGGAATGCCGCCGGCTTCATGATGCCCCCCTCAGCGGTGGTGACTGCGCGCGCCGGCGAAGGCGGCGGCGATGGCCGTGCGGAGCGGCTTGGGACGGTAATCGGCGCCATAGGGGCAGGGCCGCTTGGGGAGGGCGTCGGCGCGCGGCGGGCGCTCCTGCAGCCAGGAGCGGTCGTCGGTCATGCCCCAGGCGAGCACGTCGCCCAATTGCGGATAGGAGAGCATGAGGTCGAGATAGGCCCTGGCGTAATCGGCGACGGCGCGGTCGCGTTGGGCGATGTCGCCCTTGATGCCGCGGTCGTTGACGTCGAACTCGGTGATGAGGAGCTGATAGCCCATGCCGGTGACGTCATCGAGGAAGCGGCGCCAGGTGCGCTCGTCGTGCGGTCCGAAGATCGAGGGATCGCCTTCATTGTTGCCGCTGCCGATGTGCGACTGGACGCCCAATGCATCGACTGGGGTGCCGCGCTTCTTCAGCCGCTCGAGCAGGCGCAGCACGCCGTTGCGGTGCTTCTCGTTGCCCGGTTCCCAGGACATGTAATCGTTGTAGACGAGCTGGCAGTGCGGGACGGCGGCGCGAGCGGTGCGGAAGCAGAGGTCGAGCACGTCGTCCGGGCGGCCGCCCATGGCGCGAGAGAAGACCGTCTCGCGCATCTCGCCGGTCTGCGCGTCGACCGCTTCGTTGATGACGTCCCAGCTGCCGATGCGGCTGCCGTAGCGGCGGCAGACGGTGTCGATATGGGTGGTGAGCAGGCGCTCGGCCTCTGAGGATGGGCGGGCGCCGAAATCGTGGTTGGTGACCCAGGCCGGCCACCATTTCGGGTGATGCCAGACGAGGTTGTGGCCGCGCAGCGCCAGGCCGTGGGCGGTGGCCCAGGCGAGCAGGCGGTCGCCGCCGCTGAAATCGAACACGCCCGGCGCGGGCTGCACCCAGCTCCATTTCAGCTCGTTCTCCGGCACGATGAGGCCGCATTCTCCCGCAACCACGGCACGGTAGCGCGGGTCCGCGAAGGCGCCCTCGACATGGTGCGGGCGGCCCATGCCGACGGCCGAGCCGAAGCGGCGGCCGCGGCGCTTCGCGACGGCGTTGAGCGAGGGCTTCGGCGTCGCGGCGGGTGCAGCATGAAGCGGGGCGGCCGCGGCGGCGGCGAGCGCTCCGGCTCCGAGCAAGAGGCTGTCACGGCGCGTCACATCCATCGTCATTTCCCTTCTTCTGGTAGCGCTAACAGTCTACTATGCGGCGGACAATGGCCAAGATGCTGCCCTCGCTCCTGTTGTTGCTTTTGGCGCTGCTGCCGGCGGCGGCGCGGGCGGACGACGGCTACCGTTTGTGGCTGCGCTACGATCCTATCGAGTCGCCGCAGCGCGCACTCTATTCCCGCGCAGCATCGGAGCTGGTGGTGGAGGGCGACAGCACCACCATTGCCGCGGCGCGGAGCGAGCTGGTGCGGGGGCTCTCAGGCCTGCTCGGGCGGCCCCAGCCCGTCGCGCAGCGCGTCGATCGCGACGGCGCCATCCTCCTCGCCAGGCGCGCCGTGCCCACCGGCGAGGAAGGCTATGTCATCCGCTCGACGCGTGTGAACGGCCATGCCGCCACCCTCATCGCCGCAAACGGCGACCGCGGCCTGCTCTACGGCGCCTTCGCCTATCTGAGACTCCTGCAGACGCGGCGGCCGGTGGCGCATCTCGCCATCGCCGACGCGCCGAAGCTCGGGCTCCGGCTGCTCGACCATTGGGACAATCCCGACCGCAGCGTCGAGCGCGGCTATGCGGGACAATCGCTGTGGGACTGGCAGAAGCTCCCGGGCTGGGTCGAGCCGCGCTACACAGATTATGCCCGCGCCAACGCCTCCATCGGCATCAACGGCGCCGTCCTCAACAATGTGAACGCGCAGGCCGACATCCTCACCGCGCCGTGGCTCGCCAAGGTCAAGGCGCTCGCCGACACGTTCCGGCCGTGGGGCATCCGCGTCTACCTCTCCGCGCGTTTCACGGCGCCGATGGAGCTTGGCGGCCTCAAGACCGCCGACCCGCTCGACCCGCAGGTGCGCGCCTGGTGGAAGGCGAAGGCGGACGAGATCTACCGGCTGGTGCCCGATTTCGGCGGCTTCCTCGTCAAGGCGAACAGCGAGGGCCAGCCGGGGCCGCAGGATTATCACCGCAGCCATGCCGACGGCGCCAACATGCTCGCCGAGGCGCTGGCGCCGCATGGCGGGACGGTGTTCTGGCGGGCCTTCGTCTATGCCGCGGCGGCGGACAAGGACCGCGCCAAGCAGGCCTATGAGGAATTCACCCCGCTCGACGGCAAGTTCGCGCCCAACGTCGTGCTGCAGGTCAAGAACGGCCCGATCGACTTCCAGCCGCGCGAGCCCTTCCATCCCTTGTTCGGGGCGATGCCGAAGACGCCGCTCGCGATCGAAGTGCAGGTCACCAAGGAATATCTCGGCTTCGCGACCCACCTCGCTTACCTCGGCACGATGTGGGAGGAGGTGCTGAAGAGCGACACCTATCGCCCGCGCGCCGGCACGCCGGTGGCGAAAACGGTGACGGCGATGGCCGGCGTCGCCAATGTCGGCAGCGACCGCAACTGGACCGGATCGCAGTTCGACCAGGCGAACTGGTACGCCTTCGGCCGCCTCGCCTGGGGCCCGCTCGGCTCGGCCGACGCCATCGCCGAGGAATGGACGCGGATGACGTGGGGCAACGACCCCCGGCTCGTGCAGCGGATCGGCGCGATGATGGCGAGCTCGCGCCAGGCGGTGGTCGACTACATGACCCCGCTCGGCCTCCACCATCTGATGGGCACCGGCCACCATTACGGCCCCGCCCCCTGGGTCGGAAACCTCGAGCGGCCCGACTGGAACCCGACTTACTATCACCGCGCCGACGCGAACGGCATCGGCTTCGACCGCACCGCCACGGGGAGCAATGCGGTCGCGCAATATGCGCCGGAGGTGGCGGCGCGCTTCGCAAGCCTCGACACGGTTCCGGACGACTATCTGCTGTGGTTCCACCATGTGCCCTGGGACTACCGCCTGCACGGTGTGGCGACGGTCTGGGAGACGCTCCTCAGCCACTACGACCGGGGCGTCGCAAGGGTCGCGCTCTACGAGCAGGACTGGGCGGCGCTGCAGGGCAGGGTCGAGCCGGAGCGCCACGCCGAAGTGACGGCGTTCCTGCGTATCCAGCACCGCGAGGCGAGATGGTGGCGCGACGCCTCGATCGCCTATTTCCAGAGCGTCTCGAAGCGCCCGCTGCCGCCCGGCACCGCCCCGCCGGCCCACGACCTGGCCTGGTACGAGGCGCAGACCTTCACGCACGTGCCCGGTCATTGAAGAACCACGCGCGGCTTCAGCGTCGAAGTGGGACCGTGCGCCAGCATCGGCCGCGAAATTCGAGCCGCTCGGCGCGGTGCGTCCAATCGCCGAACGCGGCATCGAAATAGCCTTTGACGCGCATGTCCCAGGTGCATGCGTAGACGCCGCGCGGCGCCTCGGTGCAGCGCGCATTCCGCGTTTCCACCTCAGGCGCGAACTCGGCATATCGGCGGCCGGTCCGGGTCTCGTTCACGAAGGGCGCGATCACCCGCGCCTCCTCCACCGCCTCCACGTCGGCAGCCGTCGGAGGCGAGGCGGCGCCCGCCAGGAGCAACAGCGCGATCACGATCATTCCGCCGTGGATAGGCGTGCGGCGTGGACGCGACCAGCCAGGGCTGCTCGGCGGGCCCGTCAGCCCTCTGCGGACGGCTCCCTGACCTGCCGATACCGCTCGCTCCACGTCGCCGCGTCGCCGCGGGACTGTTCGAGGATCGAAGGGATATCGACCTCGGCCGCCGGATCGAGGGCAACGCCGAGATAGTCGGCGGCCTGGCGGACGGCGGCGGCCGGCGCGGCGAGGACGTCTTCGTGCCACATGCGCAAGGGTTCGACTCCGAGGTCGCGGAGCATTTGCTCCCAGAGTTGCTCCTGAAAGGCGATGCCGCGCTCCGCCGCCTCCAGCGCCTCCTGCGAATAATCGAGCGCCGCCGCGCCGCCCTGCTCCTGCTCCTTGCGCCAGATGCCGGACATGGCGGCACGGGCGTAGGAGACGGTCTGCGCGACGCGGTCGCGGCGGCGCAGGTAGACGACGTGGCGCGGCGCGCCCTGCGGCAGCACCGCCGCCAGCACTTCGGCGAGCAATTGCGGGTTGGTCGAATGGAGCGCCTGGAGCTGCGGCGGGAAGGCCTTCAAACCGAAGGCGCCGTTGGGCGAGGTGCGGCGCTTCAGCACCGAGCGCCAGAGGTTCAGCTGGGCGTCGGGCGATTTCGCGGCGAAGAAATAGGGGCCGGCGGGATCGAAGTTCAGATATTCGAGCGGCGCGCCGAGGCAGCCGGTCCGCCACAAAACGTGGCTGAAATAGGTGCTGCCGGCGCGGGGGACGGAGGCGAGGAGGTAGGCGACCTCCGGCGCGCGCGCGTACGGCGGGAAGTCGTATTTGCCCTCATAACCCGTCTCGATGTTTTCCAGCACGCGCGCCTCCGCAGGGAGCCCAATCTCTAGCCGCCGCCGCGCCCGGTTTGAACCGGGTTTCGCGTCGCAAACCGCTGCGGGTTCATTTCGCGCCCGTTTTGGTCCATGATGGCCTGGAACGGCCCCGGGGGCGGGGCCGCTTCGCACAGGGGACCGACCATGACCATGATCTCGCACGCGATCCGCTTCGGGGCCGCGACGCTGGCGCTCGTCGCCGCGACGCCCGCTCTGGCCCAGCCCGCGCCAGGAGGCACCGCCGCCGCCGCGCAGGCCGAGGCGACGCCCGAGAACAGCATCGTCGTCACCGGCTCGCGCATCCGCCGCGATCCGCTGAGTCAGGACCAGCCGGTCACCTTCGTCGATTCCGAGGACATCGCCCGCACCGGCCTCAGCTCCGTCGCCGACCTCCTCCAGCGCCTGCCGAGTTCGGGCGGCGCGCTGAACAGCCGGTTCAACAACAGCGGCAATTTCGGCAACCCGCCCGACGGCGGCGGCGTCGGCGCCGGCGCGGCCGAGGTGGACCTGCGCTACCTCGGCTCGAAGCGGGTCCTCGTCCTCGTCGACGGGCTGCGCTACGTGAACGGCGCCTCGGCCAGCGGCGTGCCGGGCTCGACCGACCTGAACTCGATTCCCGAGAGCATGATCGACCGGATCGAAGTGCTGCAGGACGGCGCCTCCGCGGTCTACGGCTCCGACGCCATCGCCGGCGTCGTCAACATCATCACCCGGAAGAAGCAGCAGGGCCTCAGGCTCTCCGCCCAGGCCGGCGTCTTCGGCCAGGGCGACGGCGCCGGCTACAATTTCCAGGGCAGCTGGGGCACGCATTTCGGCGGCACCGACATCGTCGTCGGCGGCAATTACGTGCGCCAGGATGCGATCAGCTCAGGCGACCGGTCGATCTCGCTCTTCCCGACGCCGGGCACCACCGCCTGCGACTCCTCGTGCAGCTCGGGAACGCCGCTCGGCCGCTTCATCGTGCTCGGCCAGAGCCTGACCTTGAAGGGCCCGGTGCTGACCGGCCGCCCGCGCTACACCCCGGCCGATCCGACCGGCCCGAACAGCGATTTCAAGGCGTTCACCACCGCCGACCGCTTCAACTTCGCGCCGTACAATTTCATCCAGACGCCCCTCGAACGCTACGGCGCCTTCGCGAACCTCACGCAGGAGATCGGCAGCGGCGTCAGGCTGTCGGTGAAGGCGCTCTACAACCGGCGCAACTCGAAGAACCAGGCGGCGCCGCTGCCTTTGTTCGTCGGTCCGGACGCCGGCAACGGCAATCTCCTCGACACCATCTCCATTTCGGCGACCAACCCGTTCAACCCGTTCGGCGTCACGCTCGACGCGTCGAACTATTCCTTCATCGGCCGCCGCTTCGTCGAGAACGGGCCGCGCCGCTACAGCCAGCAGGTCGATACCTATTACGGGACGGCGACGCTCGACGGCCAGTTCGACGTCGGCGGGCGCAGCTGGAACTGGGACATAAATGGCCTGTGGGGGCGCAACACGGCCAAGCAGACTGTGCTCGGCAACGTCAACGCCGCCAACGTCGCCCGCGCGCTCGGCCCGGTCGCTGCCTGCACGGCGCCGTGTGTCCCGTTCAACATCTTCGGCGGGGCGGGATCGATCACCCAGCCGATGATCGACTATATCGCCTTCACCCAGCGCGACAGCAGTAAGCAGCGCGTGTGGGACGTCAGCGCCAACATCACCGGCAGCCTGTTCGACCTGCCCGGCGGGGCATTGGGAATGGCGATCGGCGCCGAGCATCGCGACCAGAGCGGGCGGTTCGACCCCGATCCGACGGTCGCGGCGGGGCTCGGCTCCGACATTCCGGCGCTGCCGACGCGGGGCAGCTTCAACGTCAACGAAGTCTATGGCGAGCTGCGCGCGCCCTTGCTCGCCAAGACGCCCGGGTTCGAGAAGCTCGAACTGTCGTTCGCGGCCCGCTATTCCGATTATTCGACCTCGGGCTCGAAGACGACGTTCAAGGCCGGGGCCGACTGGAAACCGGTCCGCGACCTCCTCTTCCGCGGCAGCTGGGCGCAGGGTTTCCGGGCGCCGTCGATCGGCGAATTGTTCGGCACGCCCTCACGCTTCGACCAGGAGATCGTCGATCCCTGCTCGGCGATCGGCGGAGCGATCCCCTCCGCCGTCCGCGCCAATTGCATCGCCGCGGGCGTGCCGGCCAACGGCAGCTACGTGCAGGCCAACCCGCAGCTCCCGGTCATCACCGGCGGCAACCGCAATCTGAAGGCCGAGACGTCGGAGAGCTACGGCTTCGGCGGCGTCTACAGCCCGAGCTGGATCCCGCGCCTGTCGCTGGAGGGCAATTATTTCCACTACAAGGTGAAGGGCGCGATCCAGGCGATCGACGCCGGCACCCTGCTCGGCCGCTGCACCGCCAGCGCCGACGCCTTCAGCTGCGCGGCGATCACCCGGACGGCCTCCGGCGCCATCGCGCAGATCCGCGGCCTCCTGCAGAACATCGCGTCCATCGAGACGGACGGGGTGGACGCCACGCTCAACTTCCGGACGGGCGAGACGAGCGCCGGCAAGTTCGGCCTGTTCTGGACCAACACCTTCCTGTTCCACTATTCCGTCACCGTGCCGGCGACGGTCGGCACCACCCGCATCGAGCGGGCGGGAACCGAGCAGGGCAGCCCCGACCAGGCGTTCCCGAAATACAAGTCGACGGCGGTGCTCGACTGGTCGCTGCGCGAGTTCGCCGCGTCGCTCACCGGCCGCTATATCGGCGGCGTCACAGAGGGGAATGGCAACCGGCTGCGCCACCGCCTCTACACCGACGTCCAGCTGCGGTGGGACGGCAAGGGGCTCGGCGGCTTCGGCTTCGCGATCGGCGCGAACAACCTCTTCAACGTCTCCCCGCCGGCCTGCTTCGCCTGCGGCCTCAACAACATGGACCCGACAACCTACGACGTGCCGGGCACCTATTGGTACGCCCGGGTGACGTACAAGATGTGAGGGGGCGCTGGGGACAGCCTATCTGGCTGTCCCCTTCCCGCGTCGAAACGGGGACAGTCAGATAGACTGTCCCCGGGGAGCCATTGATCCCCGCCCGCGCCTCCGATACCATCCGCCCGCAACCCGGGGGGGATGACACATGGCCACGCTCGCTGCCGACGCGCCCGTTCAAGCCACGGGGGACGACCGCTTCTTCCTGCGCGCCGCGATTGCGATGGCGCTGACCGTCGCGGCGGGCTTCTCGCTGCAGCTGGCCGCCGGGCGCTCGAGCTTCCATTCGCCGCTGCTCGTCCACGCCCACGCCATCACTTTCATGGGCTGGGTGACGCTCTACCTGCTCCAGAACGTCTTCGTCGCCACCGACCGGATGGCGCTGCACCGCCGGCTGGGCTGGATCGGCGCGGTGTGGCTGGTGCCGATGCTGGTGCTCGGCTGCTGGGTGACGGTCGCGATGGTGCGGCGCGGGCAGGTGCCCTTCTTCTTCCGGCCGCTCCAGTTCCTCGTCTTCGATCCGACGACGCTGTTCGCCTTCATCGGCCTCACCGTAGCGGCCGTGACGCTGCGGCGTGAGACCGCCTGGCACCGGCGCCTCCACTTCTGCGGCATGTCGCTCCTGCTCGGCCCCGCCTTCGGGCGGCTGCTGCCCCTGCCCCTGCTCCAGCCGTGGGCTTGGGAGGTGACGTTCGCGGCGACCCTGCTTTTCCCGGCGGCAGGGGTGATCGCCGACCTGCGGCGCAGCGGCCATGTCCACCCCGCCTGGCGGTGGGGGATCGGCACGATGCTCGCGGTGCTCGTCCTCACCGAGGCAGTCACCTACAGCCCCGTCGGCAACGCCCTCTACGGCCCGGTCACGGCGGGGTCGAAGGGCGCCGCCATCGCGCCCCTCGCCTTCGCGAAACCGCCCCTCGGACCGCAGGTCACGGGGCGCAGCGACGGGGACTGAAGGCTCGCCCGAAACGCGGCAGCCCGGTCGGCCGCCAACTTTCGATCACCGCACGACCTGCATCGTCTCCGCGAAGTCGCGGATGATCGCCTTGGTGCTCTCGTCCGTATCGAAGACGCTGTACCAGCCTTGCGGCTCGTGCGGCGGATCGCCGAGCCAGGCGCGCTCGCCGCGGCGGAAGCCATGGTCGGGGTGGAGCGCCCTCCCCTCGCCGCCCCACGCCCAGAAATTGGCACCGGCGATCGGCCCGCCGGTCGCGGCGCTCTTCTCCACCGCTTGGTAGATGAGGCCGTAGAAACGATCCTTCCACATTGTCGTTGCGGAAGGATCGTAGGAGCCGCCGTCGCGGGGGAAGCCGAATTCCTCGATCACCAGAGGCTTGCCGAGGCGGCGGGCGAAGGCTTCATGCTGCGCAACATAGGTGCGCGATTTCTCGGCGCCGGCGGCCCATGTGCCAGGGAGATCCTTCGCGTCCACCCAGTTCCAGTTGAGCGGCCAGACATGGGCGGTGAGATAGTCGATCTCCGGATTGGCATGCTCCTCGATCACACACGCTGCGTCCTGCAGGCAGGAGTTCAGCCCCTCCGCGCCCGTCGAAACCAAATGGTTGCGGTCGAGCGACTTGATGAGACGCGCCGTGCCTTTCACCCACGCCTGGAAGGCGGGCATCGCGCGCCGCCCCACGGCCTCGCTGCCGCCGGGCCGCGGCTCGTTGGCGAGCTGCCACGCCATGATCGCGGGCTCGCTGGCATAAGCGCGGCCGGTGATGCGGTTGGTGCGGCCGACGACGGCGCGGACATAGTCCCAGTAGAGCCCGACGGCCTTGGGGTTCGAATAGAAGGCGCTCGCGAAATCGGGGAATTCCGGCCAGGGGTGGGCCGGATCGTTCATGTTCACGTAGCGGCCGCCGTTGACGTAGGAGAGGTAGGTCACCATCCCCCCCGACCATTCCCAGAAATTGGTGAGGTAGAGGACCGCCGTCATGCCGCGCCGGCCGATCTCGGCGAGGGCGACGTCGAGGCCGTGGAGCAAGGCTGCATTGTAGGGCGGCGCAGCGGAGCGGAAGGCGGGGGTTACCGAGTTCTTGAGCGGCGACAGTTCGGCGCTGGCGAGGATGCGGACATTGTTGACGCCGAGCGCGGCCAGCCGGTCAAGCTCCCGTGCCAGCCGCGCCCGGTCGCCGAGCGGCGCGGGGGCGCCGAGCCAGGCGGCGTACCACATGTTCGCGCCGACGATCGGGTAGCGCCGCCCGCTGCGCCGGAAGCCGGTCCCCACGCGGCGCACGAAAGGCGAGGCCGGCGCCGGCGCCGCGGCGGTGGCGGCGAGCGCGGCGACGGAGACCAGCAGGTCGCGGCGATTAACAGTCACAAGCGGGTTCCCAGCATCTGTTGGAGGAAGCGGCGGATCTTGCGCCGGAGGTCCGGGCTCGGCGCGCCCAATATCCCGCGTCGCTCGGGGGGCAGGTGCGCGGCCGGATCGCCGCCTTCCCGGAAGACGTAGTGGTCGAACATCGCCCGCCAGGCGCGGCGGTGGGCCGGCGGCAGAGCGGCGAGACCGAGGATGCCGTGGGCGAGCACCTCCATCCCGGCGCCCGCATCGGGGGCCGCGTCGCGCCACCAGTAATTGACGAGGATGTTGAAGCGGTCGAGCGCCTCGACGCCGTGCCACCACAAGGCCGGGATGTAGATGGCGTCGCCGGGGCCGAGCTCCGCCGTGGCGGCGGCGGCGAGGGCGTCGCGGAAGCGGGGATGGGCGGAGAGGTCCGGCTCGCGCAGATCGACCATGCTCGCCGGCTGCCCGGCCATGGTGAAGTCGAGCGGGCCGACATAGAGGTTCGCGACCTGCTCGGGCGGAAACAGAGTGAAGCGGCGGCGGCCGGCGACGACGCAGGCGACATTGTCGGATTCGTCGAAATGGGCGGAGACGGCGCTTTCGTTGCCGATCCAGATGCGTCCGTCCTCGAGCGGCGGCGGCAAGAGGCCGAGGCGGTTCTCACGGTCGAAGCCGGGCAGCACCTGCGCCACCGGGGCCGAGCCGACATAGACGGCGGGCGCGTCCTGGCGGTCGCCGATGCCGGCGATCGCCGCGACGATGCTCCCGAACGCGCCCGGCCGGCGCTCGAAGTTGAAGCCCGAAATGTCGTCGTCCCAGAAGAAGCGGCCGCGGATCGCCGGCGGCCCGACGAACGCCTCCGCCGGGGCGCCGCAATCGAAGCGGTCGAGATAGGCCGCCGCTGCCGCCGTCCCCTCACGCCCCGCCGCGACCGCCGGCCATGCCTCCACCCACCCGCGCAGCACGACCGGCCGGGCCGCCGTGACGATCTCGGCCTGAAACCGCGCGGCGTCGATGCCGGCGACTTCTTCCAAGGGGGCGATGGCTTCGGTCACGTCGCTCCTTCGAAGGCCGGTGCGGCGCAGGCTAGCCGCGCGCCCGGGACAAAAAAAGGCCCCCGCCGCTTGCGCGGAGGGGGCCGAGGACGGCTGGTGGCGCGGCGGCCCTTAGAAGTCGCCGCGAAGGATGAAGGAGAAGCGCCGGTCGTTGACGAAGTAGGAGCGCGGACCGACCAGGCCGGAGAGGGTGAATTGCTGCGAGGTCTTGGTGACCTCGTTCAGCAGGTTCACGCCCTGGACGCCGATCTTGACGCCCTTGCGCAGCGTCACGAACGCCGAGGCGTCGAGCGTGCCGGTCGCCTCGTTGAAGATCGGCGCGTACGGGAAGATCACGTCGGCCGAAGTCAACAGGAAGCGCGAGCGCCAATTGTAGGCGGCACGTAGCGAGATCGGCCCCTTCTCGTAGAAGGCGGTGATGTTGAAATTGTGCTTCGACAATTGCTCGAGCGGCAGGTTGCCGGGCACGCCGTTCGGCGAGGTGTTGGCCGGAAGGCCGCCCGACAGGTAGGAGTTCGGCAGACCCTTGCTCTTGATATAGGTGTAGTTGGCGTTGACGCCGAAGCCCGACAGGAAGCTCGGCAGGAAGTCGAACGTCTGCTGGTAGGAGACTTCGACGCCCTTCACCTTGCCGTGGCCGGGGAAGTTGGCCGGACCGCGGATGAAGGTCGTCTCGGTGACGCCGTTGTTGGTGATGTCGCGGCTGACGATGCTCGAATAGAAGAAGTTCTTCACGTCCTTGTAGAAGGCGTTGACCGTCAGCGAGCCGACCCGGGCGAAATACCATTCGACGCCGGCGTCGAACGTGCTGGCCAGAGCCGGCTTCAGATACGGGTTGCCCGCGGTCGCGACGACCTGGAAGCCGTTGCTGACGTCGGTGCCGATATTGATGAAGTTGCGGATGTTCTGCAGGTCCGGCCGCGCCAGCACCCGCGACGCCGCGATGCGGACGAGGATGTCGCGCGTCACGCCGAACTTCATGTTCAGGCTCGGCAGGAAGTAATGATAGCTGTTCTTCGCGATGTTGGTGACGGAGCCGCCGGTCGCGAATTGCTGCAGCTGCGCATAGGCGGTGGCGCCGATGGTGCAGATGCCGCCGCGCGCGACCGGGACCTGCGGGGCAGGCGGCGGCGGGGTGGTGGGGTCGCAGCGGCCGTTGGTCGCCTGCTGGCCGGTGACCGGATCGATGATCGGCGCGCCGGTGACAGGATCGGTGGCGAGGCGGTGGAACGGATCCTGGATGCCGAGCTGCGTCTGGTCCGGGATCGTGAACGAGCCGACCGAGGTGACGTCGCTGCTGACGTAGCGCAGGCCGATATTGCCATCGAGACGGACGCTGCCGAAGATCGGGTCGTCCTTGCCGAAGTTCAGCATCGCATAGGCTTCGGTGTCGCGCTGGTCGGTCGGCTGGATCTCGTTGGGCAAGAAATCCGTGCCCGGGACGACACCGGCCCGCTCATAGGTCGGCACCCAGCGGTTGGTGGCGGTGGCGCCGTTCAGGCTGTGCCAGATGTCGTTCAGCGACTTGAAATAGTCCGCCGAACCCGCGCGGTTGGCGATGAGGTCGCCGTTATAATAATAACCGCCGACCGGCCCCGGAGTCGCGCCGCGGAAGAAGTTCGGGAAGGTGAAGAAATTGACGTTGCTGAGGCCGCCCTGCTGCACCGTCACCGGCGTGCCGGACCAGATCTCGCTGATCGCGCCCCAATTGTAGGTGGTGTAGCGGACCGTCTCGTCGCGGTCGGCGAAGCGGGCGCCGAACTTGGCGCGCTTCAGGAACGGAATGTCCTGGTTGATGTCGTAGGCGATGTCGGCGCGGAATGCATATTCATGGCCGGTCGAATGCTCGACATGGTCCATCGCGGCGCGCCAGAACTGGACGTTCGGATCCTGGAAATATTGCGCGTCGGTCTCGCCCGCGATGCGCGGGTTCGGCGTCGCCCAGGTGGCGGCGAGGGTCAGCGGCTTGTGCGGGATCAGCACGGGCAGCGCGCCGCGCAGGTCGAGCTCCTCGTCCGCGAAGGTCGCGCCGAACACGCTCATGTCGATATTGTCGTGGCGTGCCTGGGTGTAGTCGGCATCCAAGTTGAGCGAGAGGCGCTCGGTCGGGCGGAACTTGAAATTGAGGGCATAGTCGTTGACCAGATTGTGGTCGAGGACCTGCCGCCGCGAGAGCTGCTGCTGGATGCCGCCGGTCGGGACGTTCGAGGTCGCGCTGCCGCTCGAGGCGTTGCGCCAGCCGGTGCCCGGCAGGGTGATGTAGCCCGATTCGAAGATGTTGTTGGCGTCGTAGATATAGTTGGTGAAGCTGCCGGTGCGGCATTCCGCCCGGGTGGTGCCGCCGGGGCCGTTGCCGTTCTGGGCGCAGCCCTTGGGGTAGGTATTGTATTCGGAAAGGTCCGGCGCGCTCTCGAAGGTGTGCTCGCCCCACGCATTGGTCGAATCGGTGCGCAGGAATTGGGCGGTCAGCGAGGCGCGGCGGTCGAGGCTCTCCCACTGGCCGGCGAGCGCAATGCCCTTGCGCTTATGGTCGTAATCCTGGGTGCGGAACTGGCCGCCGAGCGGCGCGTAGGCGGTCGGCAGCAAATCGGCGAACCCGTTGCCGCCAGCGGCGCCGGTGGCGCTGCAGCCTGCCGGGAATTGTTGCACGTCGGTGTTCGACGGCAGCAGGTTGCGGCAGACCGACGGGCCGTTATTGGCGCCGGCGACGGTCGTCCCGTTGCGGGTCTGGAAGTTGGTGACCTGGATGCCGTCCGAGCGGTTCATCAGGCGCGAATAGGAGACGTCGGCGAGCAGGCCGACGCGGCCGAAGCTGGTGTCGAACGTGTCGCTGATGAGGAAGGAGCCGGTCGGCGTCCACTTCTTGCGCATGTCCGTATAATTGGCCTCTGCGTCGAAGCCGAAGTGCAGGCCCTTATGGTCGAACGGCAGGCGCGTGTTGAGGTTGACCGTGCCGGCAAGGCCGCCCTCGATCATGTCGGCGGTCGTGTTCTTGTAGACCTCGACCGAGCCGAGCAGCTCGGACGGGACGTCGGCGAAGTTGATCGACTGGCCGCCGACGCCGGCGGAGAAGGTGTCGCGCCCGTTGAACTCGGAACGGACGAAATTGAGGCCGCGGATGACGACGCCCGAACCCTCCACCGAGAAGTGGTCGGGGTCGTTCGAACCGGCGAAGCGGTTGATCGACACGCCCGGCACGCGCTGCAGCGCCTCGGTGACGGACCGGTCGGGGAGGGCGCCGATGTCCTGGGCGGTGATCGCGTCGACGACGGTGTCGGCGTTGCGCTTCAAATTCTGCGAATTGGCGAGGCTCTGCCGGATGCCGGTGACGACGATGGCACTGTCATCCTCGGGCGTCGCCGGCTGGTCGGTGGTCTGGCTGGTGCGGTTGTCCGGCGCCGAATTCTGGTTCGACTGCTGGACCTGGCCGGCTGTGCCGCTGGTACTCTGCGGGTTGCCCGCAGTCGCGGGAGAGGTCGGCGTCTGCGCGAACGCCGGCGCGGAAGCCGCGAAGGCGCACACGGCCAGCAGCGACGCGCCCGAGCGCAGCAACGACGCGCGCTTGGTAAACTCGCTCTCGCAAACAGGCATGCGGGCTGACAGAGCCATGGAAATCCCCTCCTAAAACCACTTATGGTAGCGCTAACAAATAGCCGCGCGACCGTTCTCGTTGCGGCGCTGGATACCCCGACGTTCATCCGGGAGCAAGGGGCGGGCGCATGCCCGCTGCGCTTATCGTACCGAAATTGGTCGGATATGTGACGGGTTTGCAACAGCAAGGCGGCGGCCATGCATACATAACCGCGCGCGCGGAGGCCGCGTTCTCGCAGCCCGGGGCCGCGTTGACCGGCCGCGCCGCCGGGTCCTAAACAGCCGTTCCCGGGGGACGCGCCGTGAGAGATGCTGCGCAAAAAGTGAACGTTACCATCATCGGCGGCGGCACCGCCGGCTGGATGAGTGCGGCCGCGCTCGCCAAGCTGCTGCCGACCCGCTGCAACGTGCACCTGATCGAGTCGGAAGCGATCGGCATCGTGGGCGTTGGCGAGGCGACCCTGCCCCACATCCGCGCGTTCAACGAGCGGCTGGGAATCGACGAAGCCGAGTTCATGGCCACCACCCGCGCCACCTTCAAGCTCGGCATCGAGTTCGTGAACTGGGCGCGGATCGGCGACAGCTACATTCACCCGTTCGGCACCTTCGGCCGTGGCACCGGCGAGCCCGATTTCCACCATTATTGGCTGCGCCTGCGCCAGGCGGGGCACGACGTTCCAGACCTCGAAGATTATTCGCTGGCCTGCATGATGGCCCGGCTCGGCCGCTTCGACCTGCCGTCGCGCGACCCGTCCGAGCTGACCTCGACCTTCGGCTACGCCTACCAGTTCGACGCGACCCTGTTCGCGCCCTATTTGCGCCGCCTGGCCGAAGGCCTCGGCGTTCGCCGCACGGAAGGCCGCATCGTCGGCGTCGACCGCGACGGCGAGAGCGGCGATGTCACCGGCCTCACGCTCGAGAGCGGCGAGGAGATTGGCGGCGACCTGTTCGTCGACTGCTCGGGCTTCGTGTCGCTGCTGCTCGGCAAGACGCTGGGCGAGCCGTTCCAGGACTGGTCGAAATGGCTCCCCAACGACCGCGCCACCGCCATGCCCTGCCGCACCGAGACGGCGCTCACCCCCTATACGGGCGTCATCGCGATGGACTCCGGCTGGCGCTGGCGCATCCCGCTCCAGAACCGCACCGGCAACGGCTACGTCTATCCGAGCGCCTTTCTCTCCGACGACAAGGCCGCCGAAGCGCTCATCGCCGCAGTCGAGGGCGAGCCGATCGCCGACCCCCGCGTGCTGCGCTTCACGGCGGGACGGCGGGAGCGCAGCTGGGTCAACAACGTCGTCGGCGTCGGCCTCGCCTCGGGCTTTCTCGAGCCGCTCGAATCGACCAGCATCTACCTCATCCAGGCGGCGATCACCGCGCTCATCGAGCTGTTCCCGGACGGCAGCGGCTCGCCGGTGCTGCGCGACGAATTCAACCGGCTGATCGACCTCGAATATGACCGCATCCGCGACTTCCTGATCCTCCACTACCACGCCACGGAGCGCACCGATTCGGAGTTCTGGAATTACGTCCGGACGATGGACGTCCCCGACACGCTCCGGGAGAAGATCGAACTGTTCCGGCGCCGCGGCCGGGTCGTCAAATATCGCGAGGGCGTGTTCCTGGATGCGAGCTGGATCGCCGTTTATCTCGGCCAGCGCATCATCCCCGAAGGCCATGACATGCGCGCCGACGGGCCGGCCGCCGAAACTTTGCTGCGGGCGATGGAGACGTTCCGCGCCGAGGTTCGCGGCGTCGCCGAGACCATGCCCGATCATCTCGGCCACATTTCGCGCTACTGTCCGATGGCAGCGTGAGGATGGTAGCGTGAACATGGCCGCGGGACCGGTCCGCAGCGTGCTGATCGCCGGCGGCGGCATTGTCGGCTGGTCGGCCGCGGCGATGCTGCGCAAGCGCATCCCGTCGCTGGCGGTGACGATCGTGCCGCTGCCGCCGCCAGAGGACGCGCTCGCTGACCGGCTGCAGAGCAGTCTCCCCTCGATCGTCAACTGGCACGACGATCTCGGCCTCACCGAGGCCGACACGGTCGTCCGCGCCGGCAGCGGCTTTCGGCTCGGAACATTGTTCGAAGGATGGAACGCGAGCCTCCCCTCCTACGTCCACGCTTATGGCGAATATGGCCGGCCGTTCGGCACCGCCTCCTTCCACCAGCATTGGGCCCGCGCCGCCCTCGCCGGGGATGCGGCGCCGTTCGACGCCCACGCCCCGGCCGCCGTCCTCGCCCGCGCCGGCCGCTTCGTGCCGCCGGCGGGAGAGCCGGGGGCGCCGCTCGCCGGCTTCGCCTACGGCCTCACCCTGACGCCGGCGCGCTACCACCACCTCATCCGCGCCTACGCCCTGCACCTCGGCGCCGTGGAGCGGCCTGGCGCCCTCGCCCGCGTCCGGGTCGGCGGCGACAGCGGGTTCATCGAGGCGCTGGAGATGGAGGGCGGACGGGCGCTCGAAGCCGACCTGTTCGTCGACGCCACCGGCCCCCGCGCGCTGCTCCGCTCGGCGATCGGCGTGAGGCTGGAGGAATGGCGGCGCTGGCTTCCCTGCGACCGCGTCAGCCTTGTCGAAACGCCCGCTCCCGTGGAGCCGCCGGTGCTCGATACCGTCACCGCCGCCACCTCCGGTTGGCGCTGGCGTTCGGCCTCGCCCCTGACAGGAAGCGAAGGCCATGTCTTCAGCGCCGCGCATTCGGACGAACCGGGCTTCGCGCTGGAGCAGGGCCGCATTTCGCAGCCGTGGCTCAAGAATTGCGTCGCGATCGGCGACGCGGCCGTGCGGGTCGAGCCGTTGGAATGGACCAACCTCCACCTCGCCCACAGCGCCATCGATCGTGTTGTCGCGATGATGCCGGACCGCAGCTTCAACCCGGTGGAACTGTGGGATTATAACCGCCAGTCCGCCGCCGAGGCCGACCGGGTGCGCGATTTCCTCGCCGTCCATTATATCGCCTCGAACCGGCCGGAGCCCTTCTGGCGCGACGCCGCCGCGGCCGAGCCGCCGCCTTCCCTCGCCCACACCCTGACCTTGTTCCGCGAGCGCGGCCGCTTGCCGTTCCACGAGGAAGAGACGTTCGCGCGCGACAGCTGGCTTGCCGTCCTGCTCGGCCAGGGCCTATTGCCGCGCGCCACCGACCCGCTGATCGACACCGTCCCGCCGGGCGAGTCGGCGGCGGCGATGGCGCGGATGCGGAGCGCGATCGAGGCCCTGGTGCCCGGCGTGCCGACCCACGCCGCCACCCTGGCCAATTTGATGAGGCAGCCCTCGCGATGAACGAACATACGATCCGGAGCGTCGTCATCGTCGGCGGCGGCACCGCCGGCTGGATGGCCGCCGCGGCCTTCTCGCGCTTCCTGAACAACGGCGCGACGACGATCACGCTCATAGAATCGGACGAGATCGGCATCGTCGGCGTCGGCGAGGCGACGATCCCGCCGCTCATCACCTTCAACCGCATGCTCGGCATCAACGAGAACGAGTTCGTCGCGGCGACCCAGGGCTCGTTCAAGCTCGGCATCGAATTCGTCAATTGGACCGAGGTCGGCGAGCGCTATTTCCATCCGTTCGGCAGCCATGGCCACGATCTCGAAGGCGTCCACTTCCACCAGCTCTATCTGCGCGAGCGACAGCGGCGGGTGATGCAGGACATCTCCGCCTGGTCGATGAGCGCCGTCGCCGCGCAGCTCGGCCGCTACGGCCGTCCCGGACCCGAGGCGCAATTCCCGCTCAACCAGCTCAACTACGCCTTCCATTTCGACGCCTCGCTCTACGGCAAATATCTGCGCGGCTATGCCGAGCGCGGCGGCGTCCGGCGGGTCGAGGGCAAGGTCGTCGACGTGGCGCAGCGGCCCGAGGACGGCTTCGTCACCTCCGTCACCCTGGCCGACGGGCAGCAGGTGGAGGGCGAATTGTTCATCGACTGCTCGGGCTTTCGCGGGCTCCTCATCGAGCAGGCGCTGAAGACCGGCTACGAGGATTGGTCGCACTGGCTTCCCGCCGACCGCGCCATTGCCCTTCCCACCACCTATCAGGGCGAGCCCGATCCCTTCACCCGCGCCACCGCCCACGCCAAGGGCTGGCAATGGCGGATCCCGTTGCAGAGCCGGATGGGCAACGGCATCGTCTATTCGAGCAAGTTCATGGACGACGACGAGGCGCTGGCGACGCTGCAGGCGAATCTGGAGGGCGAGCCGCTCGCCGACCCCCGCCGCCTCGCCTTCACCACCGGACGGCGCAAGCGCGCCTGGAACGCCAACGTCGTCTCGATGGGCCTCGCCTCCGGCTTCATCGAGCCGCTCGAATCGACGAGCATCCACTTTGTCCAGTCGGGTATCGCCCGGCTTATCGCCCTGTTCCCCGACCGCCGCTTCAACCCGGTCGAGCGCGACGAATATAACCGCCAGATGCAGGACATGTTCGAGGACGTGAGGGACTTCATCGTCCTTCACTACAATGCGACGCGCCGGACGGATTCGCCCTTCTGGGACTATTGCCGCACGATGGAGGTGCCCGAGAGCCTGAAGCGGCGGACGGACCTGTGGAAGGCCAAGGGCCGCCTGTTCCGCGAGGGCTTCGAACTGTTCTCGACGACCAGCTGGGTCGCGGTGATGCTCGGCCAGGGCATCGTGCCGGAGGAATATGAGCCCGCCGTCGACGCCCTCGACGAGGACAGGGTCGGCGACGCGCTCGAGCAGATGCGTCAGGCGATCCTCGCCACCGCCGAGCGGCTCCCGACCCACGGCGAGTTCATCTCGATGACCTGCGCCGCCCAGGGCGCCGCGCCCAAGCCGCCGCTGCCGGAGTTCGTGTTCTGAGGACCGACAATATCCGCAAGATCGTCGTGGTCGGCGGCGGCACCGCCGGCTGGATGTCGGCCGCCGCGCTCGCCACCGTCATCGGGCCGCTGCCCGGCCTCACCATCGAGCTCGTCGAATCGGACGAGATCGGCACGGTCGGCGTCGGTGAGGCGACGATCCCGCAGATCGTCCTGTTCAACAAATTGCTCGGTATCGACGAGGCCGATTTCGTCCGCGCCACCAACGCGACATACAAGCTCGGCATCGAATTTCGCGACTGGACCCGCATCGGCCACCGCTACATCCACCCGTTCGGCTTCTACGGAATCGACATGCTGGGCGTGGAATTCCACCACCATTGGCTGAAGGGCCTGTCGCTGGGCGACACCGCCTCGCTCGACGCTTACTCGCTCGGCGCCGTGGCCGCGCTCGCCTCCAAATTTGATCACCCGCGGCCCGACCAGCCCAACTCCCCCCTCGCGCGCATCGGCTACGCCTTCCAGTTCGATGCCAGCCTCTACGCCCGCTACCTGCGCGGCCTCTCCGAAGCGCAAGGGGTGGTCCGCACCGAAGGCCGGATCGTCGACGTCATCCAGAATGGAGAGACCGGCCATGTCGAGGCGGTCACCCTGCAGAGCGGCGCCCGCGTCGAGGGCGATCTGTTCATCGACTGCTCGGGCTTCCGCGGCCTGCTCATCGAGCAGACCCTAGGCGCCGGCTTCGAGGATTGGGGCAAATGGCTGCCCTGCGACCGCGCCTTCGCGGTACCGTGCGAGAGTTCGGGCGACCGCCAGCCCCTCACCCGCTCGACCGCGCGGCCCGCCGGCTGGCAATGGCGCATCCCGCTCCAGCACCGCACCGGCAACGGCTATGTCTATTCCTCGGAGCATATCAGCGACGACGAAGCCGCCGCGACCCTCCTCGCCAACCTGGACGCCCCCGCCCTCGCCGACCCCAAGCCGCTGCGCTTCCGGGCCGGGCATCGCCGCAAGGCCTGGGTCAAGAACGTCGTCGCTTTGGGCCTCGCCGGCGGGTTCCTCGAGCCGCTCGAATCGACGTCGATCCACCTGGTCCAGTCCGGCCTCGCTCGCCTCCTCACCCTGTTCCCGAGCCGCAAGTTCGACCAGGCGGAGATCGACCGCTACAACGCCCTGACCGAGCAGGAATATGTCGACATCCGCGATTTCCTCGTCCTCCACTACAAGGCGACGGAGCGCGACGACACGCCCTTCTGGAATTATTGCCGCACCTTGCCGCCGCCCGAGGGTCTGGCCGGAAAGCTCGAGATGTTCCGCCGCAACGGCCGCGTCATCCGCGAGCATAATGAGCTGTTCACCGAGACGAGCTGGCTCTCCGTCATGGTCGGCCAAGGCATCGAAGCGGGCGGCTACCACCCCGCCGCCGATATCCTTCCCGACGCCGAGACTTTGACCCGCCTCGCCCACATCCGCGAGGTGGTGGCCGGCACGGCGGAGCTGATGCCGACCCAGGAGCAGTTCCTCCACGACAGCGGCGGCTTCTCGGGCCAGAGCCTCCGCCGTCCCGCCTGATGCCGCTCCCCGCCCCCCGTCCCATCCCCGAGCGCGGCCCCGTCGACCGCGCCGTCTTCGACGCCGAGATCCGCCCGGCCGGTCGGCCGATCGTCCTGCGCGGCCAGGCGGCCGACTGGCCCGCCGTCGCCGCCGCCCGCAGCTCGGACGAGGCGTTTGTCGCCTACCTCAAGGCCTTCCGACCCGACGACCGCCCGGTCGGCGCCATCGTCGGCCAGCCGGAGATCGAGGGGCGTTTCTTCTACACCGAAGACCTCACCGCCCTCAATTTCACCCGCGGCCTCTCGCCGCTCTTCCCGTTCCTCGACCGCCTGCTCCGCGACCGCGGCCACCCCGCCCCGATCGCCATGGCGGTCCAGTCCGAAACCATCCCCGAGCTGCTCCCCGGGTTCGAGCGCGCCAATTCCCTCCCTCTGCTCGATCCGGCGATCCCGCCGCGCGCCTGGATCGGCAACGCCATCCGCGTCGCCGCCCATTACGATCTGATGGAGAATGTCGGCGTCGTCGTCGCCGGCCGCCGCCGCTTCACCCTGTTCCCGCCCGAACAGCTGCCCAACCTTTATCCGGGCCCGTTCGAGCTCACTCCCGCTGGAACGCCCGTCAGCCTCGTCGACCTCGCCGCCCCGGACCTCGCCCGTTTCCCGCGCTACGCCGAGGCCGCCGCCCACGCCGAGACGGCGACGCTCGAACCGGGCGACGCGCTCTACATCCCCTTCCACTGGTGGCACGCCGTCGATTCGCTCGCGCCGGTGAACCTCTTTGTCAATTACTGGTGGAACGACGCCGCGGCCGCCGCGAAGACCATCGACCCGGGTGCGGCGACGAGCGGCTACGACGCCCTCCTCCACGCCCTCTACGCCTTCAAGGCGCTCCCTCCCGAGCAGCGCGCCGTGTGGCGGATGGTGCTCGACCATTATGTGTTCGAGGCGAACGGAGACCCCGCCGCCCACCTCCCCGCCCACGCCAAGGGCATCCTCGCGCCCCCGGGGCCCGAGCAACAGGCCCGCCTCGCCGCGATGCTGCGCCAGGCGCTGGCGCGGCGGTAGCACCCGGTGCACGCGCGTACGCCGGCGTTGCGGGGCTGCGCGCCACCCGGCATACAAGCGCGATGCAGGCCTACCAGCAGCTCCTCCGCCGCATCCTCGACGAGGGGGTGGCCCAGCCGGACCGCACCGGCACCGGCACCCTCTCCGTGTTCGGCCACCAGATGCGCTTTGACCTCGCCGAGGGCTTCCCGCTGGTTACCACCAAGAAGCTGCACCTACGCTCGATCGTCATCGAATTGCTGTGGTTCCTGAGGGGCGACACCAACACGCGCTGGCTCCAGGAGAACAAGGTCAGCATCTGGGACGAATGGGCCGACGAGGCCGGCGACCTAGGCCCCGTCTACGGCAAGCAGTGGCGCGACTGGGAGGCGCCCGACGGCCGGCATATCGACCAGATCAAGGAGCTGCTCGACCTCATCCGCCGTGACCCCGCCTCGCGCCGCCAGATCGTCTCCGCCTGGAATCCGGCGGACCTTCCTAAGATGGCGCTGGCGCCCTGCCATTGCCTGTTCCAGACCCAGGTCGCGAACGGCCGCCTGAACCTCCAGCTCTACCAGCGTAGCGCCGACGTCTTCCTCGGTGTCCCGTTCAATATCGCCAGCTATGCCCTCCTCGCCCACATGCTGGCGCAGCAGGCGGGGCTGGAGCCGGGCGTGTTCGTGTGGACCGGCGGCGACTGCCACCTTTATTCGAACCATCTCGGCCAGGCCCGCCTCCAGCTCACCCGCGACCCGCGGCCGCTGCCGACGCTGACGATCCGCCGCACCCCGGACGCGATCGACCAGTATGAATATGAGGATTTCGAGATCGGCGGCTACGAGCCCCACCCGCACATCAAAGCGCCGGTGGCGGTGTGACGATGCGGGCCCGGCCAGTGCGCGCCGTCGCCGCGTGCCTCGCCGCCCTGCTTTGCCCTGCAGTCCCGTCCAGCGCCGAGCCGCCGTCGTGGTCGCCCCGCCCTTGGCTCGAAGACCTCGATCAGGTCGGGGAGGCGCTGCGTTCGAAATATGCGAACCTCGAATGGCTCGAGGGCGAGCGGGAGGTAAAGCTCGACGCCCTCCTGTCCCGCGCCCGCAGCCGACTCGCCGCCGCGGGAAGCGATGCGGAAGCGATCGCCGTCTTCAACCGCCTGATCGACCGGATCGCCGACGGCCACGTCACCCTAGACTGGCCCGCGGCGGCGCGACCTGCCGCCGCAGCGCCGGCCGCGGCCCCGGCCAGCCCTGCGAGCTTCTGCAGCCGGCTCGGCTATGATGCCGGCAAGAGCGCGCCCGGTGCCGCCAAGGCGCTGCCGGGGTACGCACCCGCCGGTCCCCAAGAGGTGCTGCCGAGCGGCACCGTCCGGATCGGCGGCGAGACGGTCGGCGTCGTACGGATCGGGGTCTTCGACCCTCACGGGAGCCCCTCGCTCTGCACCGAAGCGGTCGCGGCGCTGAGTATCCCCGTCGGCGCCCCGTGCGACGATGTGTGCGAGGACAAGGTCCTGACCTTCGCCTATCGCCGCCTCACCGCCGCGCTGGACGACCGGCTTGTGCGCCTCCGCGCGCTCGGTGCGGCAAGCGTGCTCGTCGATCTCACCGGCAATGGCGGCGGCTCCGAATGGGCCGAGGCCGCGGCGCGCATGTTCAGCCGCCGCCCGCTCGCCTCCGAGCGTACCGGCTTCATCCGCGGCGAGCATTGGACGCGGCAATGGGCAACGCTCGGGGAGCGCCTGCGGGACTTCGCCGCGGGCTCCCCTACGGAGGATCGGGCGAAGCTCCTCGGCTGGGCGGCGCAAGCCGATGCCGCGCGGGCCGAGGCGGCGCGCACCTGCACCGCCGCAGCGCCCTGTCCAAGGATCGTGCCTGCAGGCTTCACCGCCGGCCTCGTCGGCCGCGCCCCCGCCGGTGCCTTTGCGGGCAAGGCCTGGGCGCCCTATGTCTTCAGTCCCGCCCAATATCCCTATCGCGACGGCGGGTGGGACGGGCCGGTCATGGTCCTCGTCGACCAGGAGACCTGGTCCGCCGCCGAGGAATTCGCGGCGATCCTGCAGGACAATCGCGCCGCCATCGTGGTCGGCGCCCGCAGCGGCGGCGCCGGCTGCGGCCATACCAATGGCGGCACGCCCACCCGGCTCAGGAACAGCGGGGCCATTCTCGAAGTCCCCGACTGCGTCCGCTTCCGGGCCGACGGATCGAACGAGGTGCGCGGCATCGTGCCGGACGTGCTCGTCGGCTGGCGGCACAGCGACGGCATCGCCTACCGCGCAAGCCTGCTCGCGCCGGTGCTGCCCGGCGCGATCGCCGAAGCGCGGCGGCTCTACGCGGCGCGGAGGAGCGGCGCATGAGCATCATCACCCTGATCGTCGCGCGGGCGGAGAACGGCGTCATCGGCCGCGACGGCGGCCTGCCGTGGCGCCTCCCGGCCGACCTCAAGCACTTCAAGGCGCTGACCATGGGCACGGCCATGGTGATGGGCCGCCGCACCTTCGACAGCCTTCCCAGGCTGCTGCCCGGCCGGCGCCACATCGTGCTGACCCGAGACGAGGACTGGAGCGCCCCGGGCGCGGAGCGGGCGGGGAGCGTCGCCGAGGCGATCGCGCTCGCCGGTGGACGCGTCTCCGTGATCGGCGGCGCCGAGATTTTCCACCTCTTCATGCCGGTGGCGGATCGTATCGAGCTTACCGAAATCCATGCCGCCTTCGAAGGCGACACGATCCTCCCGCCCCTCGACAGGAATAGCTGGAAGGAGACGGCGCGCGAGACGCACGGATCCGAGGACGGCCGCCCCGCCTACAGCTTCGTCACGCTGGCGCGGCCCTGACCACCCATCCTCCCTGTCCGCGCAGCGGATGTTGAGGGGGACCGCCTCACAGGGAGGACTGGAGTCGTCGCTCACCCGCCCTTATAGCGCGCGCATGGAGCGGCTGGACGGCGGCTCGGCGGTTCCGGCGCCTTTCAGGGGCGGCATCGTCGCGCTCGGCAATTTCGACGGATTTCACAAAGGGCATCAGGCGGTGGTCGGCCGCGCCGTCGCGCGCGCCCGCGCCGAGGGGCGGCCGGCCTTGGTCGCCACCTTCGACCCGCACCCGATGCGCTTCTTCCGGCCGGACTCGCCCTGGTTCCGGCTGACGACGATGGACCAGCGCGCGCGGCTGTTCGCCGCCGCCGGGGTCGATGCCATGTACGTCTTCCGCTTCGACGCGGAGTTCGCCGCCGCCGCGCCGGAGGCCTTCGTGACCCACTGGCTCGCGGGACGGCTCGGCGCGGCGGGAGTCGTGACGGGCGAGGACTTCACCTTCGGCCGCGACCGCGGCGGCGACGTGCGGCTGCTGGCCGAGCTCGGCCAGGCCACCGGCTTCACCGCCGAGGCCGTGCCGCCGGTGACCGAGGACGGCCTCCCCGTCTCCTCCAGCCGGATCCGCGAGGCGCTGCGGGCCGGCGATTGCGAGACGGCCGCGCGCCTCCTGACGCGGCCGTTCACCATCGAGGGCGTCGTCGAGCATGGTGACAAGCGCGGCCGCACCATCGGCTATCCGACCGCCAATCTGGCGCTCGACCGCTATTTGCGGCCCCGCTTCGGCATTTACGCGGCGCGGGGATTGCTGGAGGACGGCCGGATCCTGGAAGGCGCCGCCAATCTCGGCATCCGCCCGACCTTCCAGCCGCCGAAGGAGCTGCTCGAGCCCTATTTCTTCGATTTCTCCGGCGATCTCTACGGCCGGGCGATCGCCGTCGAGCTGATCTCCTTTATCCGCCCGGAAGCGAAGTTCGACAGCGTCGAGCAACTGGCGGCCCAGATGGACCTCGATTGCGCGGAAGCCCGGCGGCGCCTCGGCTAACGCGTAAACTCTTGTGGACACGCGGGATTCCCATCGCCTAGCCTGCGCGCATGGATGAGGGGGCAGAGGAAGAGGCGCCGCGGCGGCGGATCGGCAAGGGCTGGCGGATCGGGCTGATCTCGGCGGCCGTCGTGTCGGTGCTGCTGTCGATGGTCAACGCGTCGTGGATCGCGGCGCAGCCGCCGGGGCGGCTGGTCGTCGTCGCGCGGCACGGCATCGTCCAGCAGGTCGCGCCGGGGAGCGGCTGCGACGCAAAGCGGATCCAGGCCGACCCGCAGAACGATTATATCGAGAACACCCTGCCCGCCATCTACAAGGCGGCGAAGCTCGGCGCCGACGCGATCGAGATCGACGTCCAGGCGACGGCCGACGGCCAGGCGGTGGCGTTCCGCGACGCCGACCTCGGCTGCCGCACCAACGGCACCGGGCCGCTCGCCGACCGCAGCCTCGCCGAGCTCAAGCGGCTCGACGTCGGCTACGGCTATACCGGCGACGGCGGCCACAGCTTTCCGCTGCGCGGCCACGGGATCGGCGGCATGCCGACGGTCGAGGAGGTGCTCCGCGAAGTGCCCAAGTCGCAGATCGTCTTCCGCTTCGTCGGCCAGGATCCGGGGGCGGCCGACGCCGTGGCCGCAGCCTTGAAGCGCGCCGGCGCGGCGAGCGCGCAGCGGTTCGCCTTCGAAGGGGACGGGGCGGTGACGGCGCGGGCGGCGCAGCTTCTTCCCGGCGCCTGGACCTTCCCGGAGCACCCGGCGGGGCCTTGCGTCGCGGACTATGTCCGCACGGGCTGGACCTCCTTCGTCCCCGCCTCCTGCCACGGCGCCACCCTCGCGCTGACCGTCGGCGAGCGCTGGAAATTGTGGGGCTGGCCCTACCGCTTCCTCGACCGCATGGCCGCCGCCGACGCCAAGGTGCTGATGTACGGCGAGGAGAAAGACGGCGCCCTCGTCGGCATCACCGACGTCGCCCAGTATGACAAGGTGCCAGCGGGCTTTCGCGGCTATTTGTTCGTCGAGGATTTCTACACGGTGGGCGCGGCGCTGCGGCGGTGACGCGCGGCCTCAATCCTGCTCGTCGAGGCGGGCGAGGAGATCCTCGAACATCTTGAGCGAGCGCACTTCGCCGTCCATGGCGAAAGCTTGGCGCAGGGCGTTGCCGACGCCGGCGTGGACGGTGGGCGGGGCCACCTTCACGAACCGCCTGGAGGACGCATGCACCATCGCTTCAAGTCTCGGATTTATCTCGGTCACGGGGGCAGAACGCCCGGTTGCGCCGCAAGTTGCAACTGTTGCGCCGGCCCAACGGAACGGGTCATTGCTGTTGTATGACGGGAACACTTAGTAAAAGCAGTGTTAACGCCGCCCTCGCCCGGGCCCGCGCCCATGCGCCGTTCCTGAAGCTCCAGCTCGAGCGGTTTCCCGAACTTTCGCAACAACTTGCCGCCGGCGAGATGGAGCGAGCGATCGCGTCGGGGTGGCAAGCGGGGGCCGAGGCGCCAAGTCTGGCGGCGCGGTTGCGAAACCGCCGCAACGCCCTCTCGCTGGCCCTCGCGGTGGGGGATCTGGCCGGCGCGACCCCGCTCGAACGGCTGATGGAAGACCTTTCCGACCTCGCCGACCGGACCCTCGACGAAGCCATCGCCGCCGCCATCGCCGAGCGCACCCCGGACGAAGCACCGCGCGGCTTCGCCGTCATCGCACTCGGCAAGCATGGCAGCCGCGAGCTCAATTACTCGTCCGACATCGACCCCATTTTCCTGTTCGACCCCCTGACGCTCCCCCGCCGCGCCCGGGAGGAGCCGGGCCAGGCGGCGGTGCGGATCGGCCAGCGCATCATCGAGCTTCTCCAGAAGCGCGAGCCCGAGGGTTTCGCCTTCCGCGTCGACCTGCGCCTGCGCCCGTCGAGCGAGGTGACGCCGATCGCGCTCCCCGTCGACGCCGCCATCTCCTATTACGAATCCTCCGCTTTGCCTTGGGAACGCGCCGCCTTCATCCGCGCGCGGTTCGCGGCCGGCGACCCGGCGCTCGGCCGTTATTTCCTCGACGCGATCCACCCCTTCGTGTGGCGCCGCAGCCTCGATTTCGGCGCGATCGGCGAGGTCCAGTCGATCACGCGGCGGATCCGCGACCATCACGGCCGCGGCCAGGCGTTCGGCCCCGGCTACGATCTGAAGCGCGGCCGCGGCGGCATTCGCGAGATCGAATTCTTCGCCCAGATCCACCAGCTGATCCACGGCGGCCGCGACCCGTCGCTGCGCGCGCCGGCGACGCTGGACGCGCTCGGCGCACTGGCTAGAGCGGGGCACATCGCCCAAGCGGACGCCGTCGCGCTGGCCGACGCCTACCGCCTGTTCCGCACCGTCGAGCACCGCCTGCAGATGGTCGACGACCGCCAGACCCACAGCCTGCCCGCCGAAGCCGAAGCGCTCGACAACGTCGCCCGCCTCGACGGCATGACGGACGGCGCCGCGCTCCTCGCCCGCCTCGCGCCGCACGTCGAACGGGTCGGCAGCCTCTACGACGCGATGGCCGGCGAGGAGGAAAGGCGGCTGCCACTGGCGCCGGACCTGCTCGAAGCGCAGCTCGCGTCCAGCGGCTTCCCCGACGCCCCCTCGGCACGGGCGCGCGTCGAAGGCTGGCGGGCCGGCCGCGCCCGCTCGCTGCGCAGCCCGGCGGCACAGGACGCGTTCGAGGCGATGCTGCCGGGGCTCATTGAGGCGCTGGGCCGGGCGCCCGACCCGATGCGCGCCTTGAATCGCTTCGACGACATCGTCGCCCGCCTCCCCAGCGGGGTCAATTTCTACCGGCTGATCGAGGCGCGCCCCGGCCTCACCGCCCACCTCGCCGCCATCCTCAGCCACGCGCCGACGCTGGCCGAGCAGCTCGCCCGCCGCCCCGAATTGCTCGACGGCCTCATCGACGCGACGGCGCTGGCGCCGATGCCCGCGGTTGAGGCGCTCGCCGAGGGCTTCCGGGAGCCGGAGCGGGCGGGCGAGGACTATCAGATGGTCCTCGACCGGGTGCGCCGCCGCGTCAACGAGCGCCGCTTCGCCCAGGGCGTCCAGCTCATCGCCTGCGCCGCCGATCCGATCGCCGCCGCCGAAGGCTATGCCCGCATCGCCGAAGCCGCCATCCAGGTCCTCGCCGAAGCCACCGTCGCCGAGTTCGAAAAGGCGCACGGCCGCGTCCCCGGCTCCGAGCTCCTCATCCTCGGGCTCGGCCGGCTCGGCGGGGAGGCGCTGACCCACGCGTCGGACCTCGACCTTGTCACCCTGTTCAGCGGCACCCACGAGGCCGAATCCGACGGCCCGCGCCCCTTACGCGCGACCGATTATTTCAACCGCCTCGCCCCCCGCGTCACGGCGGCTTTGAGCGTGTCGACCCCAGCCGGCCCGCTCTACGACATCGACACCCGCCTCCGCCCCTCGGGCAGCGACGGCATGCTCGCCGTCTCGCTGGAAGGCCTCGAGGCCTATCAGCGCAACAGGGCGTGGACGTGGGAGCATATGGCGCTGCTGCGGGCCCGGCCGGTGTTCGGCTCGGCGGAAGGACGGGCGGCGCTGCAGGCGGCCATCGACACGACGCTGCGCCAGCCGCGCGACCGCGCCAGGACCATCGCCGACGCCGTGCGGATGCGACGCGAGATCGCCCAGCACAAGCCGCCCTCCGGCCCGTTCGACATCAAGAAGGGTCCGGGCGGCCTCATCGACCTCGAATTCGCCGTCCACTCCCTTCAGCTCACCACCGGCATCGGCCTCCATCCGCGTCTCGAGCACGCCATCGCCGACCTCGCCGCGGCCGGGCTTGTCGGGGCGGAAATCGACCCGGCGCTCCGCCTCCTCACCCGCATGCTGGTCATGTTCCGCCTCGTTGCCCCGGACGCCGAGGAGCCGCCGGAGGCCACCCGGCCGCTCGTGGCCCGCGCCTGCGGGCTCGCCGACTGGGACTCGCTGCTTGCGGCGCAGGTCGAGGCGCGGCAGAGCATCTCCAATCTCTGGGCGCGCGTTGCGGCCATGGCGGAAGGAAGCGCATGATGGTGAAGGAAGGCGATCCCGTCCCCGACGTGAAGATGGAAGGCGCCGACGGCAAGCCGGTCAGCCCCGCCGACTTCGCCGCGCAGAAGCTCGTCCTCTATTTCTATCCGAAGGACGACACGTCCGGCTGCACCGCGGAGGCGCAGCACTTCACGGCGCTCGCCGAGGATTTCCAGAATGCCGGCACCTGGGTGCTCGGCGTCTCGAAGGACAGCCCGAAGAGCCACGCCAAGTTCACAGACAAGTACGACCTCAAGATCGCCCTCGCCTCCGACACGGACGGCTCCGCCTGCGAGGCGTTCGGCACCTGGGTCGAGAAGAGCATGTACGGCCGCAAATATATGGGCATCGAGCGCGCCACCTTCCTCGTCGACCGCGACGGCGTGGTGAAGAAGGTCTGGCGCAAGGTGAAGGTCCCCGGCCACGCCGAAGAGGTCCTGGCGGCGGCACGGGCGCTGCCCTGACATTACGTGCCTCCCCATCGCCAGATGGGGAGGGGGGTGTAGGCGGGTCGGCAGTCTAGGGGACTGCCGAGAGCCGGAACCGGCTGCGTAGCAGCCGACGGGCTCTGCTTGGTGGAGGGGTGACCCGCGCCGGCCTCGCCCTCGAGCACACGAACCGCGAAACCCGGAGCCAGTCACCCCCTCCACCACCTTCGGTGGTCCCCCTCCCCACGCGCTCCGCGCGCAGGGAGGCAGATCGGCTCGCTCACAAACCCTTGACGAAGCGGTAGGAGGTGCGCCTGTAGCCGCGGCTCTTGTAGAATTCGTGGGCGCCGCCGAGCTCGATGTTGCTCGTCACTTCGACGAGGGCGCAGCCGGCCTGCTTCAGCCGCGCCTCGGCCTCCTTGAGTAGCGCCGAGCCGACGCCGCGGCCGCGTGCCGCTTTGGCAATCACCAGCATCGTCACGCGCCCGACGGAGGTCGGGCGGTGCAGGACGGGCGTAGCATGCCAGGCGAGACAGCCGATCGGCCCGTCCTCGTCGGCGACGAGCGGCGGCTCGCCGAGCTTGCGCAAAGCGGCGAGGCGGGTGCGGATGTCCTTCGGGGCGTTCGGGAAGCCAAGCTCTTCTAGAAGGGCTGATAGGCTTTCCGCATCGCGCGGCGCCGCTTCGCGGATCGTCAGCGCGGGCTTCGGTGGCGGAGGAGGCGGTGGGGGTGGCGAGGGCCGTGGAGGCGGCGAGGGCGGTGGAGGCGGCGAGGGCGGTGGAGGCGGCGAGGACGCTGGCTTCGGCTCCGCCTCGGCGGCATGCTTAGCCTTCCTCTTCGGCGGGTCAGGCGCCGCCGCGGCGGCGACTAGCGAGCTCTTCCAGTCGGCGACCGCGCCCTTGCGCAGGAAGGCCTCGATTTCCTCCGCACTGGCGGTGAGGCCGTCGGGGCCGAAGCCCATCACCTCCTTGTCGGTGGCGGCGTCCTTGAGGCCGTAGCGGCCGTAATCGCCGACGCCGGGGGTGCGGCGCCGCGACCGGACGAGACGGCAGCCGCGATGCTCCGCCATCTCGCGGAGCATCGCGTCGAGGCCCTTCTCAGCCAAGGCGGCGCCGCGGCCGGATCAGGCGCTCTTCTTCGCGCCGGAGGCCTTGTTCGCGCCGGAGGACTTGGCCTTCGACCCGCCCCCGCTCTTCCTGTCGGCGAGCGCGCCCTTCACCAACGGGATCGCCGCCACGGCGAGCGCACCCGCCGCGACTGCGGCACCGGCGATGACGGCGCCGCGCGGGGCGTTGCGGACCTTGTCCATCATGTCGGACGCCATGCCGGAGAGGCCCTGTCCGGAGCCCTGCTCTTCCTCATTCTGGGTAGGGGCGGCGTGGGGCATGGCGGAATTGGGGATATGCGACATCATGTGTCTCCAGCAAGGGTTGAGATTGCCCGCGAAACGACCCGCAGGGGCGCGCGGTTCCTCGCCGCGGAGGCGTCACAAAGCCGCGCTCACCGGCGCCTGAAATGCTAAGCACTTGTTTCACCTGCGGAAAATCAGGAACCACTTCGCTTGATCGAAGTTAATGTTCTATGTTTCGCGACACGAACCCCGCCATGCTGCCGGCCATGCTGATAGTCGAGGACGAGCCCTTCATCCGGATGGCCGCGGCCGACATCGTCTCCGATATCGGCGTCACCCCGTACGAAGCCGCCGACGCCGGCGAGGCGCTCGACCTGCTCGGCGCGCACCCCGAAATCCGGCTGCTGTTCACCGACGTCAACATGCCCGGCATGGACGGCATCGCGCTGGCCCGCCGCGCCCGCGAGATGCGGCCCGACATGTCCGTTATCGTCACCTCCGGCCGCCGCGCCATCCCGCCCGAGCAATTGCCCAAGGACGGCACCTTCCTGCCAAAGCCCTACGGCTCCGAGCAGTTGGCCAATGCCGTTGAAAGCACCCTGCTCCGGGACAAGCCGGCCTAGGCTGCTTCTAGTCCTCCCCGTGAGGCGGAGCCTCATGGGGAGGGGGACCATGCGAAGCATGGTGGAGGGGCCTTGCTGAGTCCGGGAGGGCCCCTCCACCGCACTTCGTGCGGTCCCCCTCCCCATCCGCTTCGCGCACAGGGAGGACTGGGTGCCTAGTCCGCAATCACCGGGGGCCCGCCCGCCTGGGGCTTGGCAGGCCGTAGCAGCCACACCAGCGGCATCGCGCCGAGGCACACCCACATCATCAGCCGGAAATCGTCGAGATAGGCGATCATCAGCGCCTGGCGGTTGATCTCGGCGTCGGCCATCGCCAGCGCCGCCTGGCCCGCTGCGCCCACCATCGCGATCGTGTCGCCGCCGCCGCCGGGCGGCATCAGGCCGGGGATCACCGCCGGGGTGATGTGCTGCGCCATGTCGGCGTGGCTGACCTGGACGTTGCGGGCGAGGAGGAAGGTCACGACCGAGATGCCGACCGAGCCGCCGATGTTCCTCGCCAGGTTGAGGAGGGAGGCGCCGGTGGTGCGGTAGCTCGCCGGCAGCGAGGCGAAGGCGAGCGCCTGTAGCGGCACGAAGATGAAGCCGAGGCCGAGCCCCTGGACGACGCCGCTGATGATGATCGGCCGCGAACTCATGACGAGGGTGAAGCCGGACATCTGGTAGAGCGAAAGCGCAAGACAGCCGATGCCGGTGAAGATCAGCAAGCGCGCGTCGACCTTGCCGGTGAGGCGGCCGGCCAGCATCATCGAGATCAAGGTGCCGATGCCGCGCGGCGCCGTCAGGAAACCCGAATCGAGCACTGAATAGCCGTAGAGCTGCTGGAGAAGCGGCGGCAGCAAGGCGAGGCCAGCGAGGAGCAGCACGCCCGTCACCACCATGAAGAAGAGCGCGAAGCCGAAATTGCGGTCGGCGAACATTTTCGGGTCGAACAGCGGGTTGCGGCCCGTGGCGAGCTGGACGACGAACATCCACGCGCCCGCCGCGGCGAGGCCGGCTTCGATGCAGATTTCCCAGCTCTGGAACCAGTCCTGGTCGGCGCCGCGGTCGAGCATGATCTGGAAGGCGCCCAGAGCGACGGCGAGGAGCGCAAAGCCGAACAGATCGAACTGGCGCTTCTTGACCTCGCTGCCGGGCATGAACCGCAGCAGCAGCAAGGTGCACAGGACGCCGACCGGCAAGTTGACCAGGAACACCCAGCGCCAGCTGTAATTCTCGGTCAGCCAGCCGCCGAGCACCGGCCCGAGGATCGGGCCGATCATCACGCCCATGCCGAACATCGCCATCGCCCGCGCGTGCTTGGAGGGCGGGTTGATGTCGAACATCACCGCCTGCGCGATCGGCACGAGGAAGGCGCCGGAAATGCCCTGGAGCGCGCGGAAGATCACCATCTCCGGCAGATTCTGTGCCATCGCGCACATCACCGACGCGACGGTGAAGGCGATCACCGACCAGATGAACAGCTGCCGCCGCCCGACCCGGTCGGCGAGCCAGCCGGTGATCGGAATGGCGATGGCCGAGGCGACGATGTAGCTCGTCAGCACCCAGTTGATCGTCTCCTGCGTCGCAGACATCGACGCGCGCATGTGCGGCAGCGCGACGTTGGCAATGGTCGTGTCGAGCACCTGCAGCAGCACCGCCATCATGATCGCGACGGTGAGGATGCCGTGCTCGAGCTTGTCGAGCTTCAGCGTCGGGACGTGATGGGGCTGGGCGGCGGCGGTGGCCATCGGATCAGCGCGCGGCGGTCTTCTGCGGCTGGGCCGGGGCAGCGGCGGCCGGCGCCGGGCGCGGTGCCGGACGCACGTCGAGCGGCCGCTCCTTCGTATCCACCGTCACGTCGACCGAGAGGCCGGCGAGCAGCGGCCGCGTCGGCTGGCAGTCGATGGCGATCCGCACCGGCACGCGCTGCGTCACCTTCACCCAATTGCCGTTGGCATTCTGGGCCGGCAGCAGCGAGAATTCGGAGCCGGTGCCGCGACCGATCGAGGCGACGTGGCCGCACAGCTTGCCCGAATAAGCGTCGATCTTGACGTCGGCCGGCTGGCCGGGGGCCATGTTCTTGAGGTCGGTCTCCTTGTAATTCGCCTCGACCCAGGTCGCGCCGCTCCTGACGATCGTCACCATGCCGAGGCCCTGCACGGCCTGGTTGCCGATCTGGAGCCGCTCGGTCTGGCTGGCGAAGCCGTCGGCGGGGGCCCGCACCTCGGTGCGCTTCAAGTCGAGAAGGGCCTTGTCGCGCGCCGCAAGCGCCGCCTGTACGGCCGGCTGGTCCACGACGGTGCCGCCGCTCAGCTGGGCCTGGTTGACCTGCGCGGTGTTGCGCGCGTCGGCGAGCCGCTGCTTGGCTTCCTGCACGCCGTGCAGCGCCTGGTCGTAGAGCACGCGGGTGGTGAAGCCGCGCTTCAGTAGCTCGGCATAGCGGCCGAAATTGCGCTGCGCGACGACGAGATTGTCCTGCGCCGCCTGGATGTCGGCGCCGCCGCCGGCGACCTGCGCCTGCAGCTTGTTCACCCCGACCTTGGCCGCGGCGAGCTGCGCCTCCGCCTGTTCGAGCGCGATGCGGAACGGCGCCGGGTCGATCCGGTAGAGGAGGTCGCCGGCCTTGACCGGCTGGTTCTCCTTGACGTTCACCTCGACGATGCGCCCGGTTACCTCGGCGGAGACCGAGATCTTGTCCTGCTGGACATAGGCGTTGTCGGTCGAGACGTAGCGGCCGCCGGTCAGGTAGAAATAGGCTCCGATGCCGAGGATGATCAGCGGCACCGCGAGCAGCAGGATCAGCCGCAGCCGGCTCTTCTTCGGCGGCGCCTCGACGGTTTCCGTCTCGGTCAGCGGCTGGTGGTCCGCCGGCTGCGCGTCGGCCGCCTTGATGGCCCCTTCCTTCATCATGCTCTCCGTTTTCCGGCGGCGCCGGCGGCGACGTTCGTCCGCACCCGCGCCAAAATGTTCCTGACGGCCGCTTGCTCCGCCTCGCTGACGCCTTCCAGCGCGTCGGCAAGGAAGGCGTCGGCCAGCGCCTTCAGCCGCTCAATGATCGGCCCGGCCGCCGTGGTGAGGTGGAGCCGCCAGGCGCGGCGGTCCTTCTCGTCGGCGCGCCGCTCGACCAGCCCCGCTTCCTCCAGCCTGTCGACCATGCGGCACAGGGTGATCGGCTCGATGTCTAGGGCTTCGGCAAGCTCGACCTGGCGCATGCCGTCCTGGCGCGACAGCCGCGCCAGCGCCCGCCACTGCGCGCGCGTCACACCCAAGGCCGAAGCGCGCCGGTCGAAGGCGCGCCGCAGCGCCTGCGCGGTCTCGCTGACGTCGAAGGCGAAGTTGCTGTCCATCCCTGTTCCGTTCAGCACATAGTAAGCACGCTCATTATCATCAAGGTCTAAAAGTGGCGTCTGCAGAAAGCACATCTGCGCGGCACGTTCCCAACTTTCCGCCTCCGTCACGGGCCGCCTCCATCACGGGCTTGACTCCCGCCCGGCGCGGGCCTCAACTCCGCCGTGCCCGCCCGGCCGTTCGGGGGATCGTCGCCGGGCCCGCCTGTCTCTTCCCCGCGCCTGCACCGCACGACGGGAGACCTGAATGAATCGCCTCGCCGCACTCCTGCTTCTCGGCGCCTTCGCCGCGACGCCAGCCGTCGCCAAAAGCCCGTTCGACGGCACCTGGAAGACGGACCTCTCCACCCTCACCATGCCCAAGAAGCCGGACGTGTTCGCGCTCCGCAGGGGCCGGTACAGCTGCGACAGCTGCGAGCCGAGCATCTCCGTCTGGGCCGACGGCGCCGCCCACCCCGTCTCGGGCCATCGCTATTACGATCATATCGCCGTCCAGGCCGTCAACGCTGGGACGCTTCGCATCACGCAGTACCTCGGCGACAAAATTGTGTTCAGCGAGGAGATGACCGTCTCGCGGGACGAGAAGACGCTCTCCTTCACCTTCCGGGACATGAGATCCAGGAGTGGCCCGGTGGTCGGGACCGGCAGCGAGCATCGCATCGGCCGGCCGCCCCACCCGATCGAGGCCCACCGCGTCTCCGGCACCTGGAAACTCGACTGGATAAAGCATGCGAGCGACATGGGCCTCATCTTCTCCTTCACGAGCGAAGGCGAGAAGATGCACATGTCGACCCCGACAGGGCAGAGCTACGACGCCGTCATCGGCGGACCGCAGGTAGACATTACGGGCGACCTTCCAGGCACGAAGGCGGCGCTGAAGCGGCTGTCGGAGACGACGCTGCAGGAGACGGACACCCGCGCCGGCAGGATCGTCTCGGTGGTCACCATGACGGTCGCGCCGAACGGCCGCACGATGACGGTCGTCACCAACGAGACGGTCCACGGGGGGATGCAGACCTACAAGGCCGTCAAGCAGTAGACGCGAAACAACGAAAGGGGATGAAGACCATGACCAGGAAAATTCTGCCCGCGCTCCTGCTCGGCACCGCCGCTATCGCCGGGCTTTCCGGCTGCAAGCAGCAGGCCCAGGCGGCCGACGCCACCGAATCCGCTGCCGTCGCCGCCAAGATCAAGGCGAACGAGGCGGCGTGGGTGAAGGATTATGCCAATCACGACGTCAACCGCGCCGCGGGGCATTACGCCGCCGACGCCGCCTTGATGCCCGGCGGCATGGCCCGGATGATGGGCGACAAGGCGATCCGCGCCGGCCTGCAGGCGATGGTCAACGATCCGAATTTCCAGCTGACCTTCGCCGCCGAGAAGGTCGAAGTCGCCGCCTCGGGCGACCTCGCCTACAGCCGCGGCACCTACCGGATGCAGTCGACCGATCCGAAGACCAAGCAGCCGGCGGTCGAGACCGGCAATTACATCACCACCTATAAGAAGCAGGCGGACGGCAGCTGGAAAGCCGTCGACGACATGGCCGCGGCCGGCGCCCCGGCACCCGCCGCCGCCGCGCCTGCCGCACCGGCGGCCTGACCGGGACGAGGCGCCGCAGCCAGCGCGGCCGCGGCGCCCGTTCTCGCCGGGTCCGTTTCGGCCTCCGATCCGGAGGCATCTGAGATATCCAAACCGGTATTTTCCCGCAGGTTGTCGCGGCGGACTGGGGTCCGCGCACAACCAGGGGGAATTTTCTATGAATATCATTGCGAAGGCGCTCGGCGCCTGTGCCGCGCTTGCGCTCGTTTCCGGCGCCGCGGTCGCCCAGCCGGCACCGGCGGCCATGGCTTCGACCGGTGAGCGGCTCGTCCTCAAGAGCGGCACCGAAGTGCCCATGAAGACCATCGCGCCGCTGAGCTCCAAGGTGAACCGCCAGGGCGATCGCTTCGACCTCGTCGTCGCCGAGGACGTCCGCGTCAACGGCGCCCTGGTCATTCCGCGCGGCAGCCGCGGCGTCGGCGAGATCACCCACCTCGTTCACAAGGGCGCCTTCGGCCGCTCCGGCAAGCTCGATACGCGCGTCCTCTACGTCACCGTCGGCGACACCCAGGTGAAGCTCGACGGCCACGCCGCCGACAAGGGCAAGAGCGGTACCGCCGGCACCGTTGCAGTCGCCGTCGTCGCGGGCGTTTTCTCGGCGTTCGTGACCGGCAAGAGTGCCGTCCTGCCGTCCGGCTCGACGATGATGGGCTACGTCCAGTCGGACATGGCGATGACGGCGATTGCCGCGCCGTCGGCCTCTCCGATCATCCCGGCTTCGGCGCCCGCGCCCCACTGATCCGTCTCGACAAGGCCGCCGCCTTTTCCTAATTGGGAGGCGGCGCGCGGGTGTAGCTCAATGGCAGAGCAGAAGCTTCCCAAGCTTACGACGAGGGTTCGATTCCCTTCACCCGCTCCACACCAGGACCATCCGGGGGATGGCCCTGCTGTGGAGCGCACGCGAGGCAAAGCCGAGCGGGGCGACCGGATCGCGAGCGGGCGGGTTTCGGGCTATCAGGCCTATTTAATCGCAGCTCGGCACCGAGGCCTTGCCTCCGGCGCCTCAGCTGCAGACCGCTTCGGCGCGTCGCGCCTCGATCGTTGCCTCGGCGCCCGAGTCTCGACCCAGTGCTCCGCAGGCACCCTCGTCGAGGACGCGCGCAAGCAGCGAGGTCTCCCAGGCTTCGGCGCCGAGGTCGCAGAACCGCAGGTCGTCAAGCTCCAGCGCATGCCCTTGTAGCTGCGCCTTCACCGCCTCCCAGCTGCCCGCAACGCTACCATAAGGGCGCCGCGTGACGGGATTGGGGATCAGATAGGGACAATCCTCCCAGCGCGGGAGCGCCCCGAGCAGCGTGATGGCCGCCGGGCTCAGCCGCAGATCGTGGGCGGTGCCGCCGCCGGTCGCGATCCGCCACATCCCCGCCTCCAGGTCCAGCGACTCCCACCGGGCCGTCAGAAGCTCGCGGGGCCGCGCGCCCGTCAGCATCAGGAGAGCGAGGATGAACTTAAGCTGCCGGTTGCCACTGGCGCCGGCGGCCCGCAGGAGGCGCTCCGCCTCTTGCTGCGTCAGTACCGCCTCCTCGACTCCGCGCCGGTCGAAGCGGAGGCTTCCCTCGAGCGGATTGGCCTCCGAGCCGGGGAGCTCCAGCTTTGCCGCCAGATTCCACATCTGATTCATGAGGGCGTTAAGGCGCATGTCGGTCCCCGGCTCCCCGGCCTCGGCCTCGCTTTTGGCGGTCAGCCAGGCGATGACATCCGAGCGACTGACCTGGTCGAGCCGAAGCTGCCCGAAGTGCGGAAGGATGTGGTCGCGCAGGTCGCGCGACGCCGCCTCGCGGGTTTCGACGTCGCCGGACATGCTCTCGAGGTATCGCGCCGCGACGTCCGCCACGGTCGTCGCCCCGCCCTCCGCCTGGCCGGCATGGGACCAGCGAAGGTTCATCAAGGTCCCCTGCGTCGCCGGCCGCGGCGTCAGGGTCAGGCCGAGCTTTTGGGCGAGGGCCTCCATGCCCAGCGGCTCGTCGCCGCCGAGATCGGCATCGCCCGATCCTGGAGACGGCAAAGCGAGGCTCGCCAGAAGATAAGGCGAGACGCGCCGGCTCGTGCACAGGCCGCCGCCGCCGTCGGGGACGAGGGGCTGGGCGAAGGAAACGCCGATCTGCCGCGCGCGGACGCGGCTGACGTGGGCATAGGTGAGCTGGCCGTCGCCGAAGTCGAGAATGACCAGGGATCCGGGCGCGAGGCTGGGACCGCCTTCGATCAGCGCGCCCGTGTCCGACAGGTTGCGCAGGATCGCCGAGCTGTACCGGCCGTCCTGGATCACCCCGACCGCGCGGTAGACGGCCTGGCGGTCGCTGCGCTGCTTCGCCGGACCCGCCGGGGTGAGCGTCAGCTCGCCACGCTCCAGCCGGCCGCACAGCTCGGCGGAAGGAAGCGCCTTGCTGTAGACCCAGCCCTGAACATGGCTGACCCGGAGCCTCCGGATCAGCGCGAGCTGGTCCATATATTCGATGCCCTCGGCGGTCGTCTCCATGCCCAGCGCCTCGGCGAGCGCGACAATGGCGGCGATGATCGCGCCGTTCTTCGATCCGGGAAGGGTTGCTTCCCTGACGAACGTCTGGTCGATCTTGATCTTGTCGAAGGGCGCGGTCCGCAGATAGCCGAGCGAGGAATAGCCGGTCCCAAAATCGTCGAGCGCGAGGCGGACGCCGATCTCCTTCAGCGCCTCGAAGGCGGTGTCGGTCGACGCCGAGGCGGCGAGGAACACGCCCTCGGTGATCTCCAGTTCGAGCCGGTCCGGCGTCAGGCCGGACGTCGCGAGCGCCGAGACGACCGTGGCCGGCAGGGCGTCGTTCGCGAACTGGAGCGGCGAGATATTGACTGCGACCCGCAGCTTGCCCGGCCAAGTGACGGCGTCGTGGCAGGCCTGGCGAAGCACCCATTCGCCAATCTGGGGAATGAGGCCGGCTTCTTCGGCGATCGGGATGAAAATGGCCGGCGAGATCGCCCCCCTGACCTTGTGCTGCCAGCGAAGCAGCGCCTCGACGCCGGTGATGTGGTTGGAGCGTGCATCGACGATGGGCTGATACCAAAGGCTCATCTCGCCGCGGGCGATGGCGTCGCGCAGATCCTCCTCGAGCGCGCGGCGTTCCTCGGCCGCCTCGAGCAGCTCGCTGGAGAAGAAATGGAACCGGCCGCGTCCCCCGTCCTTCGACGCGTAGAGCGCGAGGTCGGCATTGCGGATCAGCTCGGAGCGTGCCTCGCCGTCCGCGGGCGCGATCGCGATTCCGACAGACGCGCCGATAATGCATCGGCTGCCCTCGATGGAATAAGGCTGGGAGAGGCTTGCGATGATCTGCGAGGCGAGCTCGCCGATGTCGCCGCGGTCGTCGGATCCGGCGACGATCACCTGGAACTCGTCGCCGCCGAGCCGGAACACGCGCTCGCTGTCTCCCGCAATGCGGCAAAGGCGCTCCGCCACCTGCTTGAGCAGCGCGTCGCCTGCCGGGTGGCCGAGCGTATCGTTGACCTGCTTGAACCGGTCGAGGTCGATCAGCATGACGGCGCAGGCCCTGCGATGATGGGCGATGCCGACGAGGTTGCGGTCCAGCACTTCGGCCATGCCCCGGCGGTTGGGAAGACCGGTCAGCGAATCGTAGCGCGCCAGCTGTGAGGCATGTTCCGACGAGCGGCGCTGCTCCGTCACGTCCACCGCGACGCCCCGATAGCCGCTGAACGCGCCGTCGTTGCCATGCTGGGGCGTGCCCGCCACGGCCCAGAACCGCTCGTCCATGGCCTGCGAAGCCTTCACGGTCACCTTGTCGAAGGACGATTGCCGCGCGAGGATGAACGGAAGCGCGCGTCGTCCGGTCAGATCGTCGTCCGCTTGCTCGAACAGCTCCGCGAACCGGGAGCCGAGCAGAGACCCTCGCGTGCGGCCGATGGCGCGCGCAAGCTGTTCGCTGATATAGGTGATCTGCCCCTCGGCGTCGGTCGACCAGAACCAGCCGTGCCCGGCTTCCTCGAAATTCTTGACGAGCTCGACCGCCTCCATGGCGTCGGCGCCCTCAGCCGCAGCCCCTCCGCCACCGCCTGCGGCGAGAGCGGCGCCTGCGCGCGAACCCGGCTCGGAAGAGGCTCCCTGCCTGTTCAATCCGAAGATACGCGCCAGGGCCATCCTTCAATCCGTCACAAGGTCGTTTCAACGAGAGCCGAGGTGCGGCGCGAATGCCCCGGCGAAGGCGCCGCGGCAGCCGGGCGGCAAAGTGCCGGCGAAGGAGGTCTCCTCGGCAACTCGATGGAGCAGGAATGGAAATGTGCAAACAGGACCGAAATGGGTGTGCGAAAACGAGCAATTACGACGATCTGTGAATCTGGTCATCTCACTCCCCCCCAGGAGCGAGACCGCGCTACGATCACCGCGTAAAATAATAGTTAATTATTTCTATAGCCTTTAGCCGGTAGAGCCGTATTTCGGCGCACTGGCTTGGGTGTCTGAGAGTTCGGCGCCGGCCGCTCATGGCCCGCCGGTGAGGCAGAGCCGTGCGGCGCGGGAAGTGCCTAGACGACCTCCGCGAGAACCTCGCGCCCAGCCTCGCGCAGCCGCCGCACCAATTCTCCGACGCATGCCTCCAGCAGCGCCTCGTCCGTCGCCCGCACGACGAAATTGGCGCCGATCCGGCCTCCCTTAAAGAAGGGGTAGGAGCCGATCTGGGTGCCGGGATGCGCCGCCTCGACCTCGCGCAATATGTCGGCCACCTCGCTCTCCGGCGTGTAGCTGCCGATCGTGCGGGAGAGGATTGGCTTGCCGCCCTCGAGCGTGCCGGAGAGGGCTTCGAGCATGATCGTCGCGATGTGCGGCACGCCGGCGAGGATCAGGATGTTGCCGACGCGGATGCCTGGCGCGCCCGACATCGGGTTCTCGATCAGCTCGGCACCCTCAGGCACCCGCGCCATCCGCAGCCGCGCCGCGGTGATGCCGCCGCGCGTGGCGTAATAGCTTTCCAGGCTCGCCTTCGCCTTCGGGTGGACGACGACGGGGACCCGGAGCGCATGGGCGATGGCGTCGACGGTGATGTCGTCGTGGGTGGGGCCGATGCCGCCGGTTGTGAAGAGATAGTCGTGGGTCGCGCGGAGCGCGTTGACGGCGTCGGCGATCTTCTCCGTCACGTCCGGCACGATCCGCACCTCGACCAGGCCGATGCCCTGCAGGTTCAGCCATTTGGCGACCTGCGCGACATTCCTGTCCTGGGTGCGGCCCGACAGGATCTCGTCGCCGATGACGAGCAGGGCGGCGGTCCAGATGCGCTCATCGCTCATGCCGCCGCCTTAGCGGGGCGTTCCGCGTCATTCCAGCGCGGCCGAGGGCATGGGAAGAGGTGATTTTTCACCCGCCCCGGCCTATATCGCCGCCATGACCGACTATATCGCCGTCTCCGCCACCGACGTCATCGGCCGCTCCGGCGCCATCAAGCTGCACGGCCCTGAAGGCTTCGAAGGCATGCGCCGCGCCGGCCAGGCCGCCGCTGCCGTGCTCGACGCGCTCGTCCCCCACGTCCGCCCCGGCGTCACGACGCAGGAGATAGACGATATCGTCCATGCCGAGATGAAGGCGAAGGGCGGCATCCCCGCGACGCTCGGCTATCGCGGCTTCACCGGCTCGTGCTGCACCTCGATCAACCATGTCGTCTGCCACGGCATACCCGGCGAAAAGGCGCTGAAGGACGGCGATATCGTCAACATCGACGTCACCATCATTATGGACGGCTGGCACGGCGACACCAGCCGCATGTTCCTCGTCGGCGACGTCGGCGTGAAGGCGCGGCGGCTGGTCGACGTCACCTACGAATGCATGATGCTCGGCATCGCCCAGGCGAAGCCCGGCAACCGCCTCGGCGACATCGGCCACGCCATCCAGACCCATGCCGAGCGCCACCGCTACGGCGTCGTGCGCGATTTCTGCGGCCACGGCGTCGGCCGTATCTTCCACGACGCGCCGGAAGTCGTCCACGCCGGCCGCCCCGGCACCGGCCCCGAGCTCAAGCCCGGCATGTTCTTCACGATCGAGCCGATGATCAACATCGGCAAGCCCGGCGTGAAGGTGCTGGAGGACGGCTGGACCGCCGTCACCCGCGACCGCACCCTCTCCGCCCAGTTCGAGCATATGGTCGGCATCACCGAGGACGGCTGCGAGATCTTCACGAAGAGCCCCGGCGGCTACGACCGCCCGCCCTACGGCTGACGCATTACCGCCGCCCTCACCGCCGCGGCGGCGGGTCGTTCTTGACGCCGAAGCTGACGACCGGGCCGTTGCCGTCGCGCTGGTGGTGTTCGTCCCGCCAGTGGAGGAAGTCGCAGCCGGTCCAGCCGCCGGGGCCGACGTTGGAGCAGGAGCCGATCCCCGTCTGGCCGACCTCATAGAGGCGGTGCCGCTCGCGCGAGACGCTCGGCATCGCGCCGTCAGGGTCGAAGCCCTCATGCTGCGGCGGCAGCCGGTAGGGCGAGCGCTCCCCGCGCCGGGCGCAGACGACGATGTCCCCCTGGTCCGGCCTGCACTCGGGGACGATGTTCGGGGTGACGGGGGCGGTGGGCGACACCGGTGGCGGTGCTGCCGCGACGAGCGCGAAGGCAAGGCCAATTACCAACCCGAGGCGCATCGCTCTCTCCCTCACCCGGCCGGCACCAGTTCGATCGCGTCCAGCTGCGATTCGAAATGCGGCTCGGGAAGGATGATCCGCCAGCGGCGCGGGCCGATCCGCTCGACGAAGCCGGCCATGTCGCGCTGCTGGTCGTCGCCATAGCGGATCGTGCCGCGCTCGTCGCCGATCTGAAGGGTGCCGAGGAACACCATCCGGTTGTAGGTTTCGGGCAGGAACCGCCCCACCGGCCGCTGCGGCCCTGCCAGGAACTGAAAGGTTATCGCCTTGGCCGAATCGGGCGCGCCGACGCGGCACGGCTCCGCCGAATAAGCGACGTAGCGCGGCTGGCGCGCATCCTCGCCGCCGAGCTTCACCCAGCGGCAGCGATAGTCGCCCGCCGGGGGCGGCGCATTGGGCGCGGCGGCGTCGGGATCGAGGAGCAACCCCTCGCGCGCCACGTCGCCGGAATTGCCGCCCTTGCGCGCCTCGTCGAGCGCCGCGACGAAGCTGTCCCGCCAGTCGCGCAGCCGCTCGCGGTCGTCGTCGGTGGCGATGAGCCGCCACTGGTCCTCGCCGTGCGGCAGCACCGATTTCGGCCCCGGCGGCTTGACCAGGGCGCAGCCGGCGAGCGGCAGCAAGGCGACGAGGAGGAACGCGCGCATCGCCGCCTCTTAAGCCGCGGAAGCGCCCGCAACAACGCCCGTCACGCCGCCGTCCAGCCGCCGTCCATCGAGAGGTTCGCGCCGGTGATCGCCGAGGCCTCGTCGCGGCAGAGGAACAAGGCGAGCGCCGCCACCTGGTCCACCGTCACGAACTTCTTGGTCGGCTGGGCGGCGAGGAGGACGTCGTTCATCACCTGCTCGCGGGTCAGCCCGCGCGCCTTCATCGTATCCGGTATCTGGTTCTCGACCAGCGAGGTCCAGACATAGCCCGGGCTGATGCAATTGACCGTCACACCGGCCTGCGCCGTCTCCAGCGCCGCCGCCTTGGTGAAGCCCGCGACGCCGTGCTTCGAGGCGACATAGGGCGCCTTGTTGGGGCTGGCGACGAGGCTGTGCGCCGAGGCGGTGTTGATCACCCGCCCCCACCCCTTCGCCTTCATGTGCGGCAAGGCGAGCCGCGTCGTGTGGAACACCGCGGAGAGATTGAGGGCGATGATCAGGTCCCACTTCTCCGGCGGGAATTCGTCGACCGGCGCGACATGCTGCGTCCCGGCATTGTTGACGAGAATGTCGACGCCGCCGAATTCCTCCGCCGCCTCCGCCATCATCGCCTCGATCGCCTCGGACTTCGTGAGATCGGCAGCGCTGTAGAGCGCCTGCCCGCCAGCCTGTTCGAGCGCGGCGCGGGTCCGCTCGATCTCGTCCGGGTCGCCGAAGCCGTTCAAGACGACGTTAGCCCCCTTCCCCGCCAGCGCCCGCGCGATGGCGAGGCCGATGCCCGAGGTCGAGCCGGTGACGAGAGCGGTCTTGCCTTTGAGGAACATGCGCATCGGGCCTCCTTGCCTGCGCCGCTCCTTTCCCGCCGCACGCATCATTTTGCAACCGGCACGAGCGCGGTGCATTGAGCCGGCGAGCGAGGAGGACCCGATGCGGCTCGACGACGACCAGGACAGCGTCAATTTCCAGGACGACACCGGCCGCGGCGGCGGAGGGTTCGGTGGCGGCGGCGGACTGATCGGCCTGCTCTTCGGCCTGGTGCTCAGCCGCTTCGGCATCGTCGGCGTCCTGATCCTCGGCCTCGGCTATTGCGCACTGTCGTCGCTCGGCGGCGGCGGCACCGCCGGCTACCCGACCGGCCCGTCAGCGATGCAGACGGCCCCCGCGGCGTCCGGCACTACGACCCTCAGCCAGGCCGACAAGCACCTCGTCCTCGCCGTGCTCGGCTCGACGGAGCGGACGTGGCAGAAATTGCTCTCGGGCGAAGGCCAGGCCTACCAGCCGACCACCCTCGTCTTCTACGCCGGCTCCGACCAGTCCGGCTGCGGCGCCGCGCAGTCGGCGATGGGGCCGTTTTACTGCCCGACCGACGGCAAGATCTATCTCGACACCAGCTTCTTCCGCGAACTGACGAACCGCTTCCACGCCTCCGGCGATTTTGCCGACGCCTACGTCATCGCCCACGAGGTCGGCCACCATATCCAGGACCTGCTCGGCACCCTCGCCAAGGCGAACCGGATGCAGGCGAGCGGCTCGACCGCCGAGGGCAATGCCGTCCAGGTCCGGGTCGAGCTGCAGGCCGATTGCTTCGCCGGCGTCTGGGCCGCCAACGCGCGCAACAAGCAGGGCCAGCCGGTGCTCGAGGCGGGCGACGCGGAAGAAGGCCTGCGCGCCGCCGCCGCCATCGGCGACGACACGCTCCAGCAGCAGGCGCAGGGCCGGGTCGTTCCAGACAGCTTCACCCACGGCACCTCCGCCCAGCGGGTGAAATGGCTCCGCCGCGGGCTGGAAACGGGCGACCCGCAGCAGTGCGACACGTTCAGCGGCGCCATCTGAGTCCTTGACTGTCTTAGCCCTGTGACACAGTCTGGCCGCGGCGCGATGGGGCGCCGGGGGAGATTCTCGTCATGCTGCGCCTGCTCGCCTTTTTGATGCTGCCGTTCGCGCTCGCCGCCGCGGCGCCCGCCGCCGCCGCGCCGTTCAAGAGCGACCGCATCGCCGTCGATGTGAAGGGCTCCGGCCCCGACGTGGTGCTCATCCCCGGCCTCAGCTCCTCGCCGCGCGTGTGGGACACCACCGTCGCCGCCCTGCCCGGCTATCGCTACCACCTGATCCACGTCGCGGGCTTCGACGGCCTGGCCTCCGGCGCCAATGCGAATGGTGCGGTGGTCGCCCCGGTGGCCGAGGAGATCGCCCGCTACATCGCCGCCGCGCACCTCAGGAAGCCCGCCATCGTCGGCCACTCGCTCGGCGGCACGCTGGCGATGATGGTGGCGGCGCGGCACCCCGAGCTTCCGTCGCGGGTGATGGTGGTCGACATGATGCCGTTCATGGGCGCCATGTTCGCCGGCCCCAATGCGAAGCAGGAGCAGCTCGCCGCCATCGCCGAGCAGATCCGCAAGGGCATCTCGTCCAGCACCGGCGAGGCGCGGCGCAAGCAGACCGAGCAGACCATCGCCGGGATGGTCCGGACCGAGAGCATGCGTCCGCTCGCGGTCCAGCACGGCCTCGCCAGCGATCCGGCCGTGTCGGGAGAGGCGATGTCCGAGCTGATCACGACCGACCTCCGGCCCGAGCTGGGGAAGATCAAGGTGCCGATGACGGTGCTGTGGGTTCTCCCCACCGGCGCCCCCATCACCGAAGCCCAGCTCACCACCTTCTACAAGATGTCCTACGCGAACGTGCCGCAGGCGGTGCTGACCCACGTGGCGGACAGTGCACACTTCATCATGTGGGACAACCCGGCCGTGTTCCGGGCGGAGCTCAAGGCCTTCCTCGCCGCTAAGCCGTAAGGAAGCGGCGGATCCATTCGCCGACGATCAGCCGGTCGTTGGGCTGCTCGTAGGTCGCGATGGCGGCGTCGGGATCGGCGATGCGGTCGCGGCGGGTCTCGATCAGGCACTCGCCATAGCCCTCCTCGAACTCCGGGTGGAACTGCATCGAGATGGCCGGCTGGTCCTCGTAGCCGAGCATGCCATACGGGCTGAAGTCGGTCGCCGCGAGAATGCGGGTCGCCGGCGGCTGGACGACGATCTGGTCCTGGTGCGACACCGGGACGGAGATCCGGTCCGGCGCGTCGGCCATGAAGGACGGCCGCGCCTTGACGTCGTAGACATGGATGCCGACGCCCCAGCCGCGCGACGATTTCTCGACATGCCCGCCGAAAGCCTCCGCCATCAGCTGATGGCCGAAGCAGATTCCGACCAGCTTCGCCTGGCCCTTTGCGACGCGCAGGAAGTCGAGCAGCGGCGGGATCCAGGGCAGCGGCTCGTACACCCCGGCGGGGGAGCCGGTAACGAGATAGGCGGCGTGGTCCGAGGGCGAGGCCGGATATTCCCCGGCCACCACGTCGTAGCTCACCCGGTCGAAGCCGGGGCCGAGCAGCCGGTCGAACATGTCGTCATACAAGCCGTAGCGCGGCGAGAGGTCGGCCGGCGGGATGCCGGTGCGGAGGATGGCGAACTGCATGCCCGCGCTCTAGCGGCGCGACCTCAGAACTGGAAGCGCAGGGTGCCGCGCAGCGTCCGCGGCGCGCCTGGGAGGATGTTGTTGTCGGAGGAAGCGCTCGCGAAATAGCGGGCGCCGAGTACATTCTCGAGGTTGATCTGCGCCTCGATGCCGTGCCCGACCCGGACGAACGCCGCCGCATCGGCGCGGACGTAGGCGGGGAGCAAAACCGCGTTCGAGATCGTCGCGTAGCTGCGCGACTGGGCGTAGAGGCCGGCGCCGAGGCCCAAGCTCCGGCTGAAATCGTAGCGGGTCCAGAGCGATCCCTGGTGGCGCGGGACGAGGGCGACGCGGCGGCCGGCGGGCGCGGCGGCGGTGGTGCTGACGATCTTGGCGTCCTGCAGCGCATAGCCGGCGCTGATCCGCCAGCGGCTGCTGAGCTGGCCGGCGAGCTGAAGCTCGACGCCGCGGCTGCGCTGCGCGCCGGTGAGGATGACGCGGGCCGGATCGGCGGGATCGGCGGTGCGGGTGTTGGTGCGGTCGAGGCGGTAGGCGGCGGCGGTGAACAGCAGCCCGGGCATGACCGCCCACTTGGCGCCCACTTCGTAATTGTCGAACCGCTCGGGCTCGAGCGCCTGCAGCGTCGCGTCGAGCGAGGCGAACTGGTCGCCCGATTGCGGCAGATAGGAGCGGCTGTAGCTGGCATAGAAGGACAGGCCCTTCACCGGCTTCAGCACCAGCCCGAGCCGCGGCGACCACAAGGTGTCGGTGCGCCCGAACGAAGCGCCGGCGAGCAGGTCGTCGAGGGCGATATGGAAGCGGTCGCGGCGGAGGCCGGCGATCAGCTCGACATGCTCCCCGAACGCGATCTGGTCCTGGACATAGGCGGCGGCGACGTCGGCCTTGACCCGCACCGAGCGCGCGCCGGTGCCGGCGCGGAAAGTAATCGGCGCCACCACGATGTTGTCGGCGAGCGGCGTGAAGAAGCGCCGGCCGCCGTTGGCGGTCGCGACGCCGCTGTCGAAGAAGCCGTTCAGATGCTGCTGGCGGCTCCGCTGCACGCCCCATTCGAAGCCGGCGAGGAGGGTGTGGCGGACGGGCCCGGTGGCGATGCGCCAGACGACGTCGTTCTGGTTCAGCAAATTCCGCCGCTGCACCGCGTCCTGATAGGCCTCGATCCCCACCTGCGGCGTCCCACCGGTCGCCGTCACCGGCGTTGCCGCGAAGGCGTTGCGGTAGAATTTGTCGTAATCGCCCCACAGCCAGCGGCTCGTGAAGCTCAGCGTGTCGCTGAAGCGGTGGCTGATCTCGCCGTGGAGGACGTGCGCCTCGAACCGCGCCGTGTTGACGCCGCCGACGCCGAAGAACGTGTCGCGATAGCCGGCGAGCGGCCGGGCGGGCGCGGCGGCCGTCCCGGTGGTGGCGGCGGGGATGCCGCGGTCGGCGACGCGGCGGTCATTGTCATATTCGTAGGAGAGGTCGATCCGCGTCCCGTCGCCGGGCACGAAGGCGAGGGTCGGGTTCAGCCCGATGCGGCGGCCGCCATAGGCGTCGCGGAAGCTGTCGAGCCGCTCGTAGACGCCGTTGAACCGCGCCAGCACCTGCCCGGAGAGCGGCGCGTCCACGTCGATCGACGCGGCTCCCGCCCCGTCCGTCCCCGCGCCGATGCCCGCGCGGACGAAGCTCTTGCCCTCGGCGCGCTTGGTGACGCGGTTGACGATGCCGCCGCCGCCGCCGCGGCCGAAGATCATCGCGTTCGGCCCCTTCAAAACCTCAATGCGCTCGAGATTGTAGAGGCCGCGATAATATTGGACGTCGTCGCGCAGGCCATCGACGAAGAAGTCGGCGGTGCTGCCGTTGCCGCGCAGCGCGATCTGGTCGCGATTGCCCTCGCCGAGCGACACCACCGCCCCCGGCACCATCCGCAGCACGTCGCCGACCGAGCGCAACCCCTGGTCCTCGATCTGCGCCTCGGTGACGATCGACACCGCCTGCGGCACGTCCTGCAGATCGGTGTCGGTGCGGGTGGCGGTGCGGGTCGACCGGGGCTGGTACCGCTCGCGCGTGCCGGTGACGACGATCGGATCGACCTCGGCCTCCACCCCCGAATCGGCTGCCGCCCCCGCATCGGCTGCCGCGAGGAGCGCCGGCGCCGGGACGGCGGCCGCAGCAGCGAGGGCGAGGAGCGAGACGAGCATGAGACCTTTCCGAGCCGGAGCAGGATTGCGCCGGTGGAGGGTATCTATCGCTCTTGATAATCATTCGCAATAGCGGGCCGACCTGCCCAGCGTCGCCGTTTACCCCGTAAAGCCAGCCCGCGGTTCGTGGCGCCGGTATAGGCGTAAGCGTCGTTGGTCCGCGCCTCGCTTATGATCTGCGAGGCCGGATTGTAGCCCAGCGTCACGTTGTGGTTGCCGGTCGTGTCGGTGAGGCCCTGCGTCTGCGTCTGGAGCCGCCCCACCGCATCGTAACCGTAAGAGGTCCAGGACGTCGTCGGGGACCCCGGGCCCATATAGACGCCCGCCCGGCGCCCCGGAGGATCGTAGCCGATGTGGAACACGCCCTGATAGGCCGTCATCTCGTTCGCGGCGCTGTAGCTGAACGACGCAAGATAGCCGGCGTCTCCGGACGGGACGAGCGTATTGCCGCCCGCATCATATTGACGCGACATCGTTCGCCCCGAGCCGTCCATGTTGCTCGTCAACGAGGTGACGCGGCCGAACCCGTCAAAGGCGGTCGTGATCCCGGGCCCGGATGCCGAGCCGAACCGGGCGTAGAGCTGCAGGCCGTTCACGTCATAGCCGTAGAACACGCTGTACCCCGGGGCGCCGGTGGTCGAAGCGGGCACATTCTTCTGCGTCAGCTTGTTCGTGCCGTCATAGGCGTAGGTGAGGGTAACGCCGTCGCGCTTCCTGAAGCTGGTGCGGTTGCCGACGGCGTCATAGCCATATTGGTCGTAATCCCCCTGGTTCGCGAGATTCGGCGTCGTCGGCCAGGGGAAGATCCACCGCGCCTACCGGTCGAACCCGTCGATTATAACGGAACTTTCTTAGTCGCCCGTCCGCAATTGCGGTTCGCAGTCTCAGCCTCCGAGCTAAAAAGCGGGAAGCCCCATGAATTTGATCATCCCGCTGGACAGAAGTCCCCACTTATCCATAAGCTTATACGTGCAGATCGACGCCTCGCAGAAATCTTCAAACTGTGTTACCCCCGCTGGCGGTCATATATAAATTTCAACGAGAATTTCCCTAAGGTGCGCCGCAAAAGGCGCTATCGATCGCCCCTCTGCCACAACGTGGTGGTAGATCCGGGATCTGTCACTTCGACCATAGCGTACCAATCCGGAGGAAAGGAACCCACACTTTCTTGAATAGCCAAGACCAAAGCCTGAAACCCGGTTTCGAGTTCCTTTATCCAAAATGTGTTTCCGTCAAGAAACTCAAGACCTAACTCAATCTCGTCGTAGGTAATTCGATCTTTCTTTTCTCCGTAAATTCGCTCAATGTCAGAAAACAAAAAATTATGGGTGCGGCCTCTCTCATTGATAGAGAATGAGTCGCCGGATTGGCCCACCTGAATTTCTGTCATGGATGACTCCCAGCGAAAAAGTCGTACACGCGCTCCCCGAGACTGTATCCGATATGACCCCCCGCGACAGAACCGGCAACGGCCCCCGCTGGCACGGTCACTGGCGCTGCTGGACCTCCAAGTGTTCCGGCGGCCCCGCCAAGTAGGCCTCCTCCGGTACCTCCTATCGCTGCACCAACGTTTGCTACGATTGCGCGCCCCCGGTTATCGGAGGTGGCGACATCGACGACCGCGATGACAAGCCCGACTATGCCAGCCCCCTTACCCAGGTTGCCCAAGGACCGCGCAGTTCCGTTGATTCTCCCGTTTGTTACGTTCGCATGGCCAATCGACCCGGGCCGTGGGCCAAGCCCCGGTCTCCTCGCTTCGATGACGGCACGTACCTCTCTAGGAGTCTGGCTGCGAGCTGCCGCTTTCGCCGCGGATCGGCCAGCAGAGTCGTTCGGGCTCAAACCCCCAACACGGTGATTATAGCTGTTTCTCACCCGCTCGGATTGAACCCCGGCGTGGGCGACTCGAGCGCTGGCCCCCACTGCGGCACCGCAGGTGCCGCGGTCATGACAATCGGAGTATTCTCCCGTAGGGTCGTCGTTGTCGACGGGATCGTTCCCCACATACGCGTAGAGGTTCACCTGATCCTTGTACCCAATGGGGTCCGTCTGCAGGAACCGCCCCAGCATCGGCGAGTAGATGCGGGCCTTGTAATACCACATGCCGAGTTCGGCGAGCCACGTCTGGCCGGTGTAGCCGAACCGGCCCTGGTTCGTCGTATTGGGCACCCCCCAGGCGTCGTAGGCGTTGATGCCGAGCGTAGCGCCGGTGTCGTCGGCGATGGCGGTGATCGATCCCTGGTGGTCGGCGTGGAGGAAGTGGCGCTGCCAGCTCGGCGATACTTCCCACCACACCAGCGGCTCGTCGGTGCCGGGGCCGTGGGCGTAGACCCGCAGCTGGGTGCCGGCGCCGCTAAACTCCTCGGTCAGCTTGTCGCCGTCATATTCGAGCCGGGTGGTGCCCGAAGGCCCCGTCACCTGCCACAAGCGGCCGTTGGGATCGTAGGTGAGCGTCGCCAGCACCGCGCCGCTCGCCGGGTCGCTGGTGCGCACAGGCCGGTTCTCGGCGTCGTACTGATACAGCGTCGTCCCGTCGGCGCTGAGGTTGCCGTTGAGGTCGTAGCTATAGGTGTTGGGACCTACCCCACTATATTGGTTGAGCCCGTTGACCGTGTAGCCACGGCTGACGTTCTGCGTCCGGTTCGCCGCATAAGCGTCGTTCGTGCGCCAGCGCCGCACCCGGCACCGCCGCGAGAACCATAAGGGCCGCCAGCCCCCGCACCGTCCGCGCCCCGCTCACGAGCAGCTCACCAGGCCGGCCCGCGGCTTGGTCTCGCTGATCTTGTTGCCGGCCGTCACTCCGAGGAGCCTTCTAAGAGAGGGCTATCGGTTCTCCTAAAAAGCAATCATGACGAGGCAGCTTCTTGAGAAGCAAGGTAGTCCTTTCGCAGCTGCAGCGACGAAACAATGAAATCATCGCGCTCCACTAAATGACCATAGAGGAAATATTTCATCACAGCGTCGAGTGCATCTGCATCGCCGAGGACCGCCGCAAGAATATAATAGCCAAAGGCCCTATCTGGTTTCCCTTGGCCGGTGTCAAGCATCACGCCATAGTCATATATGGCGTCTGGAAGTAGCCTTTTTATTGCCACTTGGATATGTCTATCAAATTCCTTTTTGCTCTTTTTAAACCCATAGATCCCTGCAGAGTGCCATTTCGCTATCATGTAATTCGCTCTGGCATCTCCCGCCTGTGCATCTTTAATGATCGAATCGATTACGAGTTTTTGTGCGCTGACGTCGTGGCCCGCCAGAATACGGTTTATTTCATCTGGACTGTAATCCATGATCCCTCCTCTTGAAGATCATACTAGCTGCCCCCGGGCGGGCTCGGCCCTTACGGTTTCGGCTGTGGCGGCTTTGGCTTAGGACCGGGCCGAAGATACTCCGGGCTGTCTTTGGATGGATAAGTAGAAGGATTCTTAGGGAACGACGCGGCGGAGTACTTCTTTCCGCATCTCGTAGCTTTCTTGTCGTACCTTTCTGATGTCCATCCTTAGTTGAAGGTCTCGCATTCTTTCTATGCTCTGCGGCGTAGATAGCATTAGCGGCTCTTAACTTTGCCAGAGTTTCTTCGCTCTCCCCGGCTGCAGTGGGGGTCACCAACAGGACTACACCTCCAACTACTGAGCCCCCCACTGCAATGAGGCTCCTCGCGGCGACGGGTGCAATGGGCTCTATAACCGCTTCGGCCACCGCGAAGAACCCTCTCGGGTCATATTGGCCGCTTGGATCCCGCCCGTCGATCGGATCATTCCCCACGTACCCATACAGATTGACCTGATCCTTGTACCCAATGGGGTCCGTCTGCAGGAACCGCCCCAGCATCGGCGAGTAGATCCTCGCCTTGTAATACCACATGCCGAGCTCGGCGATCCACGTCTGGCCGGTGTAGCCGAACCGGCCCTGGTTGGTCGCGTTCGGCACGCCCCAGGCATCG